>NZ_CP034044.1 GCF_003855455.1 Mycoplasma struthionis | reverse complement strand
TTTCAATTTATTTAATCAAGAATCATAAAATCCTAATTTAGACTTTAGCAATTTTGACAGTATTTTAAACTCTTTTGAAGATGATATATTATAAATAAAATTTTATTTGATGCTAAAAAAACAACTTTAAAAACTCAAGATGCAATTAATGCTTATGCACAAAAATTAAGTACTTTAAAAAATAAAGTTCATAAAGTTTTAAATTTATATAATGAAAAAAATGACGCTTTAATTAATGAAGCTAATAAAAATGATTTAAAAGCTTTATTATCTACTTTATTTACTTCTGATAATAAACTTGATTTTTCTTTAAATAATGAACCTGATACACTTATTTCAAAATTAGATCAAATTAAAAATAATCTTTCAGCATTTAGTCCAAGACATAGTGAAAGAGATCCAGAATTAACTAAAAAAATAGATGCTTTAAGTTCTTTAATTGATTCATTAGATAGTTTATTTAAGAAATTTAGGAGCCTTAAAACAAACTGTTTTAGCAATATAAACTCTTTAGCTTTAGCTGATCAAGCTACTTTAGATATTAATAATTAAAACTAAATTACAAGCTATAACTGAAAAAATTAAAAGCCTACAAGCTAAAAATTAGATTCAGTAAAACAACAAAAATTAGATGAGATTTTAATAACTTTTATGATTTAAATAAAATTCTATATTCTAATCAAACTTTAAGTTTATTTAATGATGTATTAACTCAAAAACAAAATGCTTTAAATCAATTTGAGCAAACTTATATAATAGCTCCACATGAAAGAGATTAGCAGCATTTAGCACTAGAGTAAATCAAGAACTAACTTTAAAATTAAATGATAATTTAGAAAGATATGGCTTAACAAATAAATTAACTCCTTTGTCATTTACAGATAATAATTTTGATTTATATACTTCTTTAATAAAACCTAGAGGAACAGAAGTTACAAGAACTTCATATTCAGTAGATATTCATGAACCTCAAAAATTAAAAGTTTCATATACTGTTAGAGCTTTAGATAATCCAAGTTTTAGTACAACAGTTAAAAAGAATTAACATTTACAAAAGATGTTAATGCTTTATTAAATGCGCTTGACTCAGTTTCAATTGAAAATCTATTTACAGTTGATTATGATTATTTAAATACTTTATCTTATGATCAAGCAAATGACTATTCTTTATTTAATGATTATGTATCAAAAAATAATGATTATATAAATGGATATTTTAAATATCAAATTCATAAAGATGGATTTTTAGTAAAAGATGGAACTGCAACAAAATTAAAAGTTGATTATTTATTTAATAACGGCATTTTAAAAACAGTTGATGTTCCTATGCCTAAATTACATTTTATTGCAAATAGTGATGTGGCTGTAAGATTAGATTTTAAAGATGATTTTAAAACAACAGAGTATTACACTAATCCTACTAAGTTTGGATTTCGTTTAGATAATTATTTTGCACAACAAATGACTCTATATGCAACTGGCATTAGCAAGTTTGTAGTTAATCCTACAGCTAGACGTCTATCGAGTGAAAGCCAATATCAGTTAAATGAACAAGAAAGAATAGCAGGATTTAAAAGTATAATTTCCAATATAACAAAAAATATTACTGAAGAACAACTAATCCCATATTCAGATGATTTATTAATAGATGTTGATACTAACGAAAACATTATTAAATTTAAAATTAATAAGGATGGTACTACTAAAAACGCATATTTACAAGTTAAAAATTTAGGAGATGCCGCTACTGCTACAAATAGAGAAGATGAAAAAAGAATTTTAAGATTATTAGGATATACTGAATTTAAAACTGTTGACGAAGCAAATAAAAAATATAGCGATCATGTTTTAGAAAAAGTAGAAGTAAAAAATAAACTTGAAACTCATTCTCAATTAGTAGCATGAGACGCTGCTAGAGTAAAGAGCGATCTTGAAAGATTGTATACATTTCCTTCTTTTGGTCAATATCAAGTTTACATAAAATCTGTTAAAAATGTAGATACAAAAAATGGGGCAGTAGATTTAGTTCTTTGATATAAACATAATGGACAAGAAGTAGAAATACCAAGAGGTTTAACAGAAGATTCTATGAGAAAAGTTCATTTAAAATACTTTAAGCCTTTAATGTTCGAAGATATTAACCCAAGAAATAATAGCGTATTTAGTTCTCAAGATTTTACTGGAAATGGATATCAAAATATAGATTCTAGCGATATTACGAAAATTCAAAATATTAACTCAACGAACTTTACATATAGAAGAACAAAAGCATACATTAATTCTAAAATCAAAAACTAGGCTATGCTTTAGTAGATCCTGAAGATATTGTTCAACAAAAAGCCTATACTAAATTAAATTATTTAATTGGTTTTAAAGGACAAGTCGCTAGAAGTGAAGATGAAATAAAGATGCAGAAAATGCAAGTAAATTTGATAATTTACCAGATTCAAAAGAGGCGACGCCAAAAAATACAGTTGTTCAAAATTCTACAATTACAATTTCAACTGATGAAATCAAGCATAATGGAGATTTAACAAATCAAACTAATTTAAATGAATTATCAAATAAGTATTTTATTTACTTTATTGATGTTAGAGCTTCAAAAGGTAAGAATAACAAAAACGCTAAAACAATGACATTTAAATTAGGTTTTATTGATAAAAATGATGTCAATAAAAGATACTTATTGAATAAAGATATAACCTTAGATAATCTACAAAATGACTATAAAAATAATTTATATCCAGAAGTTATTTTAAATAATATAACTTTTGAAAACTTAAATTTAGTTAGCCTTAGCCAAATAACTGCTGAAAATTTAAAAAGTCAAATAGGACAAAGTTTGTTACAATCTGCAAATATTAAATATAAAGAAACTGGCAAGTCAAATCCTCAAGAAATTGAATATAATAACTTTACTTTAAACTTAAACACTATAAAAATAGCTGATGTTAAATAAAAGACGCAAGACAAGGCAAAGCATACATTAGATTGAAATATCAGCCAGCAAATAATGGACCTGCAATTCTAGGTAATAGATGATATTTAATTGAGGGTTTAAAAGCTTCAAGTTCTACTGAAACAGCAAGCGAAAATAATTTAACATGAAAAAACAATGCATTGCATGAAATATATTCAAGCAGCTCAGTAAAAAGACAAAGAGAAATTGAAGCTTATTATAAAGATTTATATTGAAGCTATGATGAAACAACAAATCTGCTTCATGAACTTTAAAACGTAAATATATTGAAAAAACACTATTAGATTCAACAATACATCAGCTGAGTTAGATATGAGTTTATTTGGTAATGTATTATTCCAAGATGAAAGACGTTTCTTACGTTTTGGGGATCCTTTTAAATTCACTTTTAATGTAAAAGAATTGCAAAATCACGCTATTACTAAAGAATTTTCAACTAATGCTTTAGATTATGTTAATGGTTTGACAAGAAAAAATGCTCCAGGAATTAAATTAATTTTAAAAGCAGAATTAAATGGCGAAGGAATTGTCTTTAGTTTAAAACCAGAAAAAGTTGAATATAAAATTTTATTTCACACCCTGAAGATGAAGTTATTAGATCCTTAGATTTAACTGGTCCAAGAGGCGGAGAATTTAAATCTGATAAAGCATTTTTATTAAGAAAAGCAGCTGCTAAAATAACTATTAGATACGAAAACAATAAACAAAAAGAAGATTTTGGTTTTGAAACTAATAAATTTGATTATAAAAAACTAAGCTATACTCAAGAAATATGCCAATTTTATTCAGTAATGATTATTCAAAATTATGAACTGAATATTCACCAAATCAAAATGTTTCATATAAATTCCACGAAGGTTATTTATTAAGTAATGAATATTTAAACTTTGATCAAAATAATACTCCATTATTTAAAAACTTAAGAGAAAGAACAATGGCTTATAATTATGGTTCAGCTACTGTAATTGGAAAAGCTTCAAATTCTGAAGATAATACAAAATTCTTTTTATTAACTAATAACCACGTTGAAAAATATGAAAATATTCAAGCATTAAAAGAAAACAGTCATCAAGTTGCTTGAAGATATTAACTCGTTATGGTAAATACTTTAGCAACAATATAAATGCGGGTCATAGTTATTGAGGTGGTTTATATACTGTTGGTGTATATCCAAAAGTTGTTTGAACTGGAAAAGATCAATTAAATAATCAAGGTTTAAATCCTGTTAGAACAGATTTAACTATTATTGAAGTTGACATTAAAGACATAATTAAACAAGCTAAAAGCGATGGACGATATGAAACCGCTTTATGATTTGAAAATTGAAAAAATATTACAGATTTCAATTTAAATTATGTTGGTGATAAAGTAAATGATATTGATAATATACCTTATGCATATCATGGCGGAAATAACGGTTTTCCTTTGCAAAACAAGCAGGATATATTATAATAGAGCTAAAATTTCTTCAGCTGGAATTAGATTAGATTATCAAAATGGATATGTTCCTGCATTCTTTAATCAAGGTAACTCAGGAAGTGGTGTTTTTGGTGAAGAAGGATTGAATACTGTAGTTAACTCAGGAACTCCTTTAAAAGTTTTAAACTCTTGAAATTATGCTTCAAAAGTCACAACTTTATGGGAATAAATAATCAAAATGAAGACCCACTTTCATTAAAAAAACACAATTCATTTGCTTCAATTTTATATAATCTAAATATAAAAGATCCACATAATTATGACATTCCATGATTTTTAAAGAAATAGGTTTATAACCTATTTTTTTATACTTTTAAAAAAACTTTTAGTTTATTTATAAACTTTATAAAAGTTTTTAACTTTTTTAGTGTAAAATAGTATATGCATTGGAACAGCAAAATAATATTTTTAAATTGTTTTTTATTTTGTTATAAATTTGATAGTAGGTAAGCTGTATTCTGAAATCATTAGAATAAAAAACTTTAAAAAGAATTATTTTCCTTTGCTTTTTAGAAAGGAAATATTATGTCAAGATTTACAGGCTCAATGTTTAAAAGATCAAGAAGATATGGAACTTCTTTATTAGAAAATAACAAAGAATTTTCTAAAGGTAAAAAACGTACAACAGCACCTGGACAACACGGTGCTAAAAGAGCTAAACCATCAGATTACCAATTACACATGTACGAAAAACAAAAAGTTAGATACATGTACGGTTTAAATGAACGTCAATTCAAAACCCTATTCTTAGCAGCATCTAAAAAACACGGTGTTACTGGGGTTAACTTATTACAAATGGTTGAATCAAGATTAGACAACTTAGTATTCAGAGCTGGTTGAGCAAGAACAAGAGCTCAAGCAAGACAATTCGTAAACCACGGTCACTTCACAGTTGACGGTCACAAAGTAAACATTCCTTCAATGTTAATTAAACCTGGATCAGTTATTGAAATGAAAGCTTCACTTCAAAATAATGCTGAAATGAAAGCTGCAATGGAAGTTATGACTGTTTCTCCATGATTAACAAAAGAAAACTTTAAATTAACATTTACAAGAGTTCCTGAAAGAAATGAATTTGCACACGAAATAAACGAAGCTTTAATCGTTGAATACTACAACCGTTTAGTTTAATTAAAACAAGTTACATCGCAAGATGTGGCTTTTTATTTTGAAAAAAAAAAAAAATACACACTTTTTTGCAAATTTGAGAATTAACTAGGTTAAATAATAAAAATAATTATTTTATTTAAAGTAAATTAAAAAATATGTTTTAATTTTATAGTAATAAAAAAGAAGATGAATATGAGTAAAAAAAGACTTATTAATTGAAGATATAAATTATTTAAAAAATATATTAGAAAAAATAAATTATGTTTAATTTCGATCGAAATGGATCGTATTTTCTATCCTCATATTCACTACTATTTTTGAACTCCATATGTTTTAGAAGACAGCAAATTCATTTTTAGAAAACTAACTAAAGAAAAGCAAATGCAAAAATATATAAACTATAATCTTGATTTAACAGCTGAACAAAAACAAGATTTAATAGACATAATGAATATGGAAAAAGAAGAAGCTCTTTTGAAGAAAAAAATAGCGATAATAACGAAAATAAAAATAATAATGTAAGTATAAGCCCAACTCAAACAATTACAAGTGAAATAAAAGTCAAAAAAGAAAAAGCAAAAATAGAAGATAAAAAACCAGTTGAAGATTTAAATTCTATTTTATTTTCAGAACCTGAAATTCCAAATAAAGAATAAAAAAAGTAAAGAGATTAAACTCTTTACTTTTAATTTAAAACGGTTTTTTGTTCAATTTTTTCAAGTGCTGATTCAACCATTACAGCCATTTTAGAACTTAGATATTCAGCTATAGGATTTTGTCTATCTAAAAAGATTTGATTAGCTTTAGGTAAAAGCTTGCTGTAGTTTTCATATGCTTCAACTATAATTAAATCTTTTGGGGCCATTTCAATATCTTTAGTCATCTCAGTGATTTCTTTATCAACAAAACTTGGATTTGCAAAAATATAATATGGTTGAACAAATAACTGAAAGCCTTTTGGTGCATTTTCCATTTCAGCTATCAAAATAAAAACAATGTCTTCGGATTTGCGATTTAAAAATAAAACTAAATTATTTAAAGCTTCTTTTAAAACATTGCTATTTACAAAATTATTATCTGGATTTCTATCATCTCAAATATTTATAGTTTCTAAAGAAAAAGTTAAGGTATTTGGAATTATAAATATTTCTTTTAGATCACCATATAAATTTTTAAAAGTTTCTAAATCATATTGACTTGGATTTGTAATTTGATTTAATATTAACTGTGAATTTAAAATAGGTTTTTCTGAAAGTTTTATATAAACAGTAAACTCAATTGTTTTAAATAATATATAACCTTTAAAATCATCTTGATTTAAAGGAATTAAAGATTTTGAATAATACATTTTTTCTCCTATTTTAATTATATATAAAAGCAACTAAATTTACTAGTTATTAAGATAATAAAAAAAAGACCACAGAACACAATACTTCTCGACGTGGCTGCTATATTTCTATCCTGACCAGATTACAAGGTTATCATTCCCGTGGCATAATTATTATACAACAAAAATAAAAACAATTATAATATTAATATGGTAAAAGAAGAAAACAAAATATTATTGTTTAGTTATGGAACAATACAAGATGAATTATTTTATAAAAATTTATTTAATGAAAATACAAAAAAATTTAAAGCTTCTTTAAATGGATATGCTAAATGTGTAGACGATACATTATATTTTTTATTAAAAAAAGATAAAGCATCTCAAGTTAAAGGAACAGTTTTTGAAATAACAAAAGAAGAGCTATTTTTAGTAGATAGATGAGAGTTATTCCCTGAATATCAACGTTTTTTTGTTAATGTTTTAAATGAAGAAACAAATGAAATTGTTGAGAATGTTTATGTATATACTAAATTAGAAGTTGGTCGTGTTTTTTTAGCACCAGAAGATATGCCTTTTTCTAAAAATCCTTCAGCAACTGAAGAAAATTTAAAAGCTTTTATTGAAATTGAAAAAGCAACAAGTCATTTTCCTATTTCAGATTTTTTATTTTTATATAAAATTACAAAAGAAGAACATGACAGCATGCAAAATATAACTCATCCATATTTTTCAATGATAATAGAAGATCATAAATCAAAACAAATTATTCATGAACCTTGCGCAATGTTTAGCTTAGCTGAAAAAAATGAATATTATGCAGTAGTATGTCAATTTGGAAGAAAAAACAATTTAAATAGTTTGTTTTATTATAGAACGTTTCATAACTTAATTAAAGATTTTAATCCATCAATTAATTTTAAAAGTCATTATGACAATTTTGATATTCCATTTATAAAAACAAAAAAACCTGATTATTGTTTACAAATGACTCAAAAACCTGAGCTAAAAGAAGATTTAGTAGGTTGAGCTGAAGATCGTGCTTTTCAATATGCTGTACGTGATTTTAATATAGATCCTTTTAAACGTTATAATATTTTATTACAAGGCTTTTTTGAAGGTAAACCTAAAAATGATAAATAAAGAAGCAAAACAAAATAATAAACTTGCTATTAAATTAGCTAAAAAAGAATTAGATGACAAAAAATTAGTTCAAAAACAATCAGAATTAAAAGAAAAAATTCAAGAAATTAAACAAAGATATATAGCAGTTTCAAAATCTACAGAATTAGAATATAAAGAAGCTGTTTATCAAGCTTTAGGTCCTGTTTTAGAAAAATTAGGAATTAAAATTAAAAGCTTTGATAATAATATTTCTGGAAGTATCGCTTTATTACCTGAAGAACTACAAAAAGAAGTTGAAATATTATCAAAAGATGTTTTAACAGTAGAAGAAGCTAAAGTTAAAGATGTTCTAGAAGTAGCAAAAAGAGTTGACATTACTAAAAACTTAGCAAAACGTCCAACTCAATTATCAGGTGGTCAACAACAACGTGTTGCTATTGCACGTGCTATTGTTAAAAAACCTAAAATTCTATTATTAGATGAACCTTTATCTAACTTAGATGCTAAATTACGTATTTCAACAAGAAAATGAATACGTTCAATTCAACAAGAATTAGGTATCACAACAGTTTTCGTTACTCACGATCAAGAAGAAGCTATGTCAATTAGTGACAAGATTGTATGTATGTCAACTGCTCAAGTTCAACAAATTGGTTCACCAATGGAATTATATTTAAAACCTAAAAATGAATTTGTTGCCAGATTCTTAGGTATGCCTGAAATGACAATCGTTGAAACAGATGTCAAATCTGGAAACGTTTTATACGAAGGCAAAAAAGTTGCTAAAGCTCCTGCTAACTATGCAAAATCAAGAATTGATTTAGGATTTAGAGGAGAAAACTTAATAGAAGATCAAAATGGTGTAATTGAAGGCAAAATTAAAGTTGTTGAATATCTTGGAAAAGAAATTCAAGCTCAAATTTATATTGAAAAATTAGACAAAATTGCTAACGTATTTTTAGGTGCTAAAGACCGTTATGAAGTTGGCGAACTTGTTAAATTAAATATTAAACATGAGTCATTGTTCCACTTATTTGATGTAAATACTAAGGAACATGTATAAAAAATGCGTACTTATTTTTGAAAAAAATACAGGGTTAAAAATCCTGGTTTAGCATTAAGCGTTTTAAACACAAAGGTACCTTTCTGAAAACCTTTTATGCTTATGTTGCCTTCTTTAATTACAATGGGTTTATTTACAATTTTCCCATTTATAATAGTAATTATTACAGCACTTAAAACACAAGTTGGTTTTACGACTGCTGACACAGCAATTGGATTAGGAAACTTTAAGTTTATTTTTTCAACAAACAAAGCTGTATTTGATGTAGCTGTTAGAACATCATTACTATACTCAATATTATCATTGCCTATTAGTTTAATGATTTCTCTTTTAATATCAGCTGCTATTTCTCAAGTTATTAAAACCTGAGCTAGAAGCTTTTGACAAACTGTGTTTTTCTTACCATATGTAACATCAGGTATTGCTGTTTCTCTAGCATTTGCCTACATCTTTAAATCAGATGGTGGTTTGATTAACATAATATTACAAAAACTAAATTTAATTCAAAAGCCTATCCAATTTTTAGACAGTTCTAATAATCAATTTGCACCTTTCATGGTTATTTTAGTTAGAGGTATTTGAGGAAGTTTAGCTTTCCAAATTCTTATCTTAACAACAGCCATGTTATCAGTAAACCCAGACTTATACAAATCAGCCTCAATTGATGGTGCTTCAAGTACAAAACAATTTTTCAAAATTACATTACCATCAATTAATAAAACAATCTCATTCTTATTCACAATGGGTATTATCGGTGGAATTAAAACTTTCCCATTAGCATTGTTTGATAACAGTTCTCAAAATGCAATTACATTTAACGGGGCTTCATTAATGCTTTATGTTTACCACTGAACAGTTTCAGCACAATATGGTCGTGCAGCAGCGGCATCTATTGTTCTATTCTTAATCGGACTAATCATTTCATTTGGTTTAAGAAGATTAGTATTCTTAACATTTAAACTATCAAATAATTTAGGAGAAAGACGTGTCTTTAGAAAAATTGAAAGCGCGACATTGAAAGGAACAACAGTTTTTAAAAGCTAAGCAAGAAGTAATGAGCAAGCCATACTCTTCAACAAGTGCGGCTGCAAAATTAGCTGGTTGAGCATTTAAAATATTTGTTTTAGTATTTTTCGCATTAATAATTATTTTTCCATTCTATTTCATGATTAGTCAATCATTAACAAACCGTGAGCTAACTATTTTAGCTTCAAACACTCCTGCTGTATTATTCCCAAGAGCTACTGCAACTGATCCTACAGTATTTCACTTTGATAACTATAGAGCTGCCTTAGTTAGTGGATATCTACAATCTGTAGTATTTACAATTGGTGTAACCTCATTATCAATTCTAGTCAGATTATTTTTCTCTTTAACATTAGGTTACGCTTTATCATTAAATAATTGAAAAGGAAAAGCTGGATTCTTTGCTTTCTTCTTATCATTAATGATCCTTCCAGAAATTGCTTTATTGGTAGGTCAATATATCGTTGTTGTTCGTATGGGATGACAACAAAAAGAATGGTTATGATTTGCTTTAATAGCACCATTCACCGCTTCAATTTTCTTTGCATATATGTATAAAAATGCATTTGAAGCAATTCCAAATTCAGTTAAAGAATCATCAATGTTAGATGGAGCAAATGGATTTAAATATTTTGTTAAAATTGCTTTACCAATGGTAAGTTCAACAACATGAACAGTTGCAATTCTAACTGCTTTTGCTTCATGAAACTCATATACATGACCAGCATTATT
The DNA here is from genome assembly GCF_003855455.1 of Mycoplasma struthionis. Classification (GTDB taxonomy): domain Bacteria; phylum Bacillota_I; class Bacilli_A; order Mycoplasmatales; family Metamycoplasmataceae; genus Metamycoplasma; species Metamycoplasma struthionis. Next base: position 726,749 of record NZ_CP034044.1, on the reverse strand, counting down.
GATGTCTGGTTCTGCTAAAGAAGTATGAAAACCAATGAACTTGTGAGTATTTGACACAGGCAAAGATTTAAATGAAGAAGTACCTAGAGTTTACGGTTCTATACGTATGGCTGGTACAATTCTAGCAATTCTACCTATGTTCATTATTTACTTTGTATTAAGAAAAAGAATTATGAATGCTATTTCAAGAAATGGAAATGCAACAAAAGGATAGAATATGGATCACAATTTATCAATTTCAGTTATAAAACTACGTAAACAACAAAAAAAGAAAATGATTCTTAGATCTATAGGCTTAATATTCATTTTCTTAGCAATTATCATTGGTATAGTATTCGTAGCATTGTGTTTATTCGGGCTAATAAATGTGCCTATTCAAATCCACAGAATCGGTGGACTATAAAACATTTAATATATTCTGTGTTAGTGAAAATTTCTTGCCTTTAGGCAGGAAATTTTTTGATATAATTTTAACATATGGTAGAACATAAATTTAAACTTAAAAAAGCAGCTTTGGCAGCATTGTTTATGTTTGGTTTTATTCCTTTTGTATTTACATCATGTGAAATTTTCAATAAAAAAGTATTGCTTAAATTTCAAATACCATATGCAGTAAACTCTTCTACATTTAAAAGAGTTTCGACGGTTATTGATAAATTTAACCGTGAAAACAAAAAAACTAAAATTGAACTTATTCCTGCACAAAGTCGTAGAGAATTATATAATCATATTACATTGGGCATTGAAGCTAAAAATAAAGATTTACCTAACTTAGTAATTCATTATCCTAGCCTAGCATATTACGCAGCTTCACAAAATAAAGCTTTAGATTTTTCTTCAGCTTTAACATTATCTTCATTATCATCTGATTTTTTAAAACAATATAATCGTTTTAATTCAGATAAAATAACCAATTTACCATTAGCCATAAGTTCTGAAGCGTTAGTTATAAATAAACCTTTATTAGGCTACTTTCTTTTAGAGCTTGAAAAATATGCAACTAAAAATGGTATCAGTTTAAACTTGGAACGTGTTCCAATTTTTAAACTTGCAAAAGATTACTTTACAAATCTAAAAACATTGACAAAAGTTGAAGATCTTGAACTTTGAAAACTTAAATTTAATTTTAATAAAACTTTAATTTTAGATAATAAAAATCTTTTTGAAGATCTTGACTTAAATAGCTATGAAAACTTGTTCCGTTTTACTTCGGTAATTCACGCTTCAACTGAAAAAGGAAATGTAGATTATCTATATTCACAGTCAGTTGTTAACACAACTTATTCAATTATGTTTAATGATGCAAATCAAGATTATAATCATTATTTTTTAAAATATAATTCTTCACAAACATTAGATATAAGAAATATTTTAGAAAATCCAGATAGACAAAACGAACTGAAAAAAATTTACTTTTTATATAAAACGATGTTTGAAGATAAAGAATTAAATATAGCCTTTGGAAATGAAAACACAAGTGAAATAAACTCTAAGTTTTTTTCACTTGTGTCTAATAGAATATATGACACAATTAAAAGAAGGCTGCCTAATTTAGACGATTTTCTTTTCTTAAATGCACCTATTAAAAATGCAAATAGCAAAGAAAATGGATCTTATTTTTTACAAGGTCTTAACTTAATTGGAATAAAAAAATCAACAAAAGAAAACCAAGCTTTATTAGATTTTGTTAAATGAATGTATAATAAAGATAACTTTTCTAAATATACAATTAATAATAAACAATATTTTTTAACACCTGTAGAATATTTAAATCTATCTTTAGGTTATTATTACCCTTCTGATAATTTTGATTCTATAATAGAAAATTCACAAGAAAATGTAACTTTAAAAAATATTAAAAACTTATTTGATTCACAAAATGTGAAATTCTTAGAACCAGTAGATTTTGAAAGTGAAAGATTTAGAAGAGGTTTATTGTTATCTATTCAAACTTTAAAAAGAGGTATTGATTTAGGAAACCCAATAGATTTTGAAACATTTATTAACACAATAAAAAGAGGTATATAATGCTTGATTTTGAAGATTATAAAAGATATTATCATTTAGATGCTAAAAAACTAAGTTATTTAAAAAATCTAGAAAGCTTAGAAATAAAAAAATTTATGCAATCTTTTAATTACATAAATAATAAATTTTTAGCCCCTATTGCTTTTGATAATCACTCATTTAATGAACTTAGTGTCCTTTTTTTAAGCCAGGCAATTGCTAAAGAAGCATTTTTAAAAAATTATAAAACTATTCTAATAGCAACAGATAAAAGCCATCCATTTTTATTAAAAGCAATAAAAATAATTGAAAACGTTTTAGCAGCTAATGATATAAAAGTTATTAATTATTCAGAATATGAAGCAGTTAATGAATCTTTTTTAATTTACACTGTTAAAAAAATTAAAAACTTTGATTTAGCTATTTATTTAAATCAATATTCATTTGAAGGCATTTTTGCTTTAAATATTTTTAATTCAAAAGGAAAAAATATAGAAAACGAATTTATAAAAAATGTTTTAAATAATTTAGAAAATTTAAACTATGGGGATATAAAAGAATTTCAAAATGATAATGACAAAATAGATTTTGAAAAATTAATAAATGAATATACTGATGATTGTTTAGAAAATACTTTTTTAAAAAAGGCAAATAAACAACTTTCAATAGGCTTTGTATCTTCACAATACAACATGAGTTTTATTAAAAAAATCATTGGAAGAAGTGATATTGAATATCAAATTTTCAATAAAAAAATAAAAGAAGATAAGCCTGAAAAAATCACTTTTTCATTGATTTTTACTAAAAAATTAGCAAAAATCAATTATTTTGTTAAATTTTCATTTGATTCTAAGAGATTTTTTATTTACTATAAACTTAAAAAAAATCGCTTTAATATTACATATAAATTAATAGATATAAATGACTTGATTTTATTATACATTTTATTTTCAAATCATATTTCTTCAATTAATTATGAAAATAAAAAATTAAATAGTGTTATAGGAACACTAGCAACTAAAAAAGAGGCTATATATAATATTTCAACAAAATTCAATTTATTATATAAAAATGAATTTTATGAAAATTTAGATTTAAGTAATTTAAACAATTATTTATATTATGATGAAAACTTTAATATAAGTTTTTATGAAGAAAAGTTTGCTGACTTTGATTTATTTTCAAACTTAATAAAAATAATTGATATGTTTAATTACTATCAAACTCAATCAATGGACTTTAATAGATTGTATGAACAAAACATTTCAGTTTATACAAAAAACTTAATTAATTATGCTTCTTTTGATTGCACATTAGATAATTTAAGTAACTTTTTAACTAAATTATCAGCTCAAAAAGATATTGCCGCTTTACCTTTTAGTGCGCTTGAAAATCTTGAAAATTATCAAAGTGAAAAAGAACAATATATAGCTAAATATTACTTTCAAGAAAATGAAAATTTAGTAATAAAATATAGCTATGATCTTCAAAAAGTAATAATAATATGTCAAGAAAGTTTTGAAACACAAGGTAATTTATTTAGAACATTTAAACACTATTTTAAATATTTTTTAAAAAACTTTTCAAGAGATTTTACTCTTAATGAAAAAATAAATCAATTTGAAAAATAACTATTGAAAAATAGTATTAAATCTTTAAGATTTAATATACAATAGTTATTTTTTTTAATATAATTTTTAAAAATATAAGGAGTCTATATGAAAAAGTCTAAAAAATTATTATTAAAATCATCTACATTATTTTTAATGACAGCTACTGGTTTTTTAACTCTAGCTTGCAATAAAAACCAACCAAAACCCGAACTTAAAAAAGTAAATTTAGGTTCTTCTTTTTCAGCTATTGAAGAATTTAAAGCAGAAGATACTTATCCTGAAATAACTGCTTTATTTTCAAATTCATTAGTTGATAATTACTTAAATTCTTCTACTTCAAATGCTGATGCTGAAAAGAAAATAATTAATATTAAAACAACCTATTTATTAGCTAAAAAAATAAAAGAAAGTCATAATTCTTTACTTTCAATTAGTTCAGATAGTGAAATAGCTTCATCTCCACTTAAAAAGAATATTGATTCAATCATTGCTGATTATAATGCAAAATTTGCTGATAATAAATTAAATATTGATGCAATAGTAAACAATCAACATATTTCAGATCAATCAGCTTTTGATTTTATTTTTGATTCTTTAAGTAAATTAAACAAAGCAATAGATGATTTAAAAATAGAACTTGCAAAAGCTTCAAAAAATACTGAAGATGCTTTTAATAGTTTAAAAAGTCAAATTTTTGATCAAATCTCTTTACCAATAAATCAAAAAATAAATGAAGCATTTAAGAACAATTTAAAAGGCTTATTTGTTAGAACCTTAAATTCTTATGCTGATCCTAATGCTGAAAATGTTTTAACTTCACTTCAAGCTTTAGCTAACAAATATAATGATTATTTATTAATAGTTAAAGAATTTTTAACTTTTAAAGAACTATATATGATGCTTTTTCAAGGTAAAGATTTTAATAGCTTTAGTTTAGCTATTAAAAACAAATACAATGATTTAAAAGCAAGATTTTTAGATGATGAAAAAATTAAAGATTGAAATTTAGATAATATAGATGAAATAAGAACTAAATTAGATGAATATAAATCTATTTTCAATTTATTTAATCAAGAATCATTAAATCCTAATTTAGACTTTAGCAATTTTGACAGTATTTTAAACTCTTTTGAAGATGATATATTTATAAATAAAATTTTATTTGATGCTAAAAAAACAACTTTAAAAACTCAAGATGCAATTAATGCTTATGCACAAAAATTAAGTACTTTAAAAAATAAAGTTCATAAAGTTTTAAATTTATATAATGAAAAAAATGACGCTTTAATTAATGAAGCTAATAAAAATGATTTAAAAGCTTTATTATCTACTTTATTTACTTCTGATAATAAACTTGATTTTTCTTTAAATAATGAACCTGATACACTTATTTCAAAATTAGATCAAATTAAAAATAATCTTTCAGCATTTAGTCCAAGACATAGTGAAAGAGATCCAGAATTAACTAAAAAAATAGATGCTTTAAGTTCTTTAATTGATTCATTAGATAGTTATTTAAGAAATTTAGGAGCCTTAAAACAAACTGTTTTAGCAAATATAAACTCTTTAGCTTTAGCTGATCAAGCTACTTTAGATATTAATAATTTAAAAACTAAATTACAAGCTATAACTGAAAAAATTAAAAGCCTACAAGCTAAAAAATTAGATTCAGATAAACAACAAAAATTAGATGAGATTTTAAATAACTTTTATGATTTAAATAAAATTCTATATTCTAATCAAACTTTAAGTTTATTTAATGATGTATTAACTCAAAAACAAAATGCTTTAAATCAATTTGAGCAAACTTATATAATAGCTCCACATGAAAGAGATTTAGCAGCATTTAGCACTAGAGTAAATCAAGAACTAACTTTAAAATTAAATGATAATTTAGAAAGATATGGCTTAACAAATAAATTAACTCCTTTGTCATTTACAGATAATAATTTTGATTTATATACTTCTTTAATAAAACCTAGAGGAACAGAAGTTACAAGAACTTCATATTCAGTAGATATTCATGAACCTCAAAAATTAAAAGTTTCATATACTGTTAGAGCTTTAGATAATCCAAGTTTTAGTACAACAGTTAAAAAAGAATTAACATTTACAAAAGATGTTAATGCTTTATTAAATGCGCTTGACTCAGTTTCAATTGAAAATCTATTTACAGTTGATTATGATTATTTAAATACTTTATCTTATGATCAAGCAAATGACTATTCTTTATTTAATGATTATGTATCAAAAAATAATGATTATATAAATGGATATTTTAAATATCAAATTCATAAAGATGGATTTTTAGTAAAAGATGGAACTGCAACAAAATTAAAAGTTGATTATTTATTTAATAACGGCATTTTAAAAACAGTTGATGTTCCTATGCCTAAATTACATTTTATTGCAAATAGTGATGTGGCTGTAAGATTAGATTTTAAAGATGATTTTAAAACAACAGAGTATTACACTAATCCTACTAAGTTTGGATTTCGTTTAGATAATTATTTTGCACAACAAATGACTCTATATGCAACTGGCATTAGCAAGTTTGTAGTTAATCCTACAGCTAGACGTCTATCGAGTGAAAGCCAATATCAGTTAAATGAACAAGAAAGAATAGCAGGATTTAAAAGTATAATTTCCAATATAACAAAAAATATTACTGAAGAACAACTAATCCCATATTCAGATGATTTATTAATAGATGTTGATACTAACGAAAACATTATTAAATTTAAAATTAATAAGGATGGTACTACTAAAAACGCATATTTACAAGTTAAAAATTTAGGAGATGCCGCTACTGCTACAAATAGAGAAGATGAAAAAAGAATTTTAAGATTATTAGGATATACTGAATTTAAAACTGTTGACGAAGCAAATAAAAAATATAGCGATCATGTTTTAGAAAAAGAAGAAGTAAAAAATAAACTTGAAACTCATTCTCAATTAGTAGCATGAGACGCTGCTAGAGTAAAGAGCGATCTTGAAAGATTGTATACATTTCCTTCTTTTGGTCAATATCAAGTTTACATAAAATCTGTTAAAAATGTAGATACAAAAAATGGGGCAGTAGATTTAGTTCTTTGATATAAACATAATGGACAAGAAGTAGAAATACCAAGAGGTTTAACAGAAGATTCTATGAGAAAAGTTCATTTAAAATACTTTAAGCCTTTAATGTTCGAAGATATTAACCCAAGAAATAATAGCGTATTTAGTTCTCAAGATTTTACTGGAAATGGATATCAAAATATAGATTCTAGCGATATTACGAAAATTCAAAATATTAACTCAACGAACTTTACATATAGAAGAACAAAAGCATACATTAATTCTAAAAATCAAAAACTAGGCTATGCTTTAGTAGATCCTGAAGATATTGTTCAACAAAAAGCCTATACTAAATTAAATTATTTAATTGGTTTTAAAGGACAAGTCGCTAGAAGTGAAGATGAAAATAAAGATGCAGAAAATGCAAGTAAATTTGATAATTTACCAGATTCAAAAGAGGCGACGCCAAAAAATACAGTTGTTCAAAATTCTACAATTACAATTTCAACTGATGAAATCAAGTATAATGGAGATTTAACAAATCAAACTAATTTAAATGAATTATCAAATAAGTATTTTATTTACTTTATTGATGTTAGAGCTTCAAAAGGTAAGAATAACAAAAACGCTAAAACAATGACATTTAAATTAGGTTTTATTGATAAAAATGATGTCAATAAAAGATACTTATTGAATAAAGATATAACCTTAGATAATCTACAAAATGACTATAAAAATAATTTATATCCAGAAGTTATTTTAAATAATATAACTTTTGAAAACTTAAATTTAGTTAGCCTTAGCCAAATAACTGCTGAAAATTTAAAAAGTCAAATAGGACAAAGTTTGTTACAATCTGCAAATATTAAATATAAAGAAACTGGCAAGTCAAATCCTCAAGAAATTGAATATAATAACTTTACTTTAAACTTAAACACTATAAAAATAGCTGATGTTAAAATAAAAGACGCAAGACAAGGCAAAGCATACATTAGATTGAAATATCAGCCAGCAAATAATGGACCTGCAATTCTAGGTAATAGATGATATTTAATTGAGGGTTTAAAAGCTTCAAGTTCTACTGAAACAGCAAGCGAAAATAATTTAACATGAAAAAACAATGCATTGCATGAAATATATTCAAGCAGCTCAGTAAAAAGACAAAGAGAAATTGAAGCTTATTATAAAGATTTATATTGAAGCTATGATGAAACAACAAATACTGCTTCATGAACTTTAAAACGTAAATATATTGAAAAAACACTATTAGATTCAACAAATACATCAGCTGAGTTAGATATGAGTTTATTTGGTAATGTATTATTCCAAGATGAAAGACGTTTCTTACGTTTTGGGGATCCTTTTAAATTCACTTTTAATGTAAAAGAATTGCAAAATCACGCTATTACTAAAGAATTTTCAACTAATGCTTTAGATTATGTTAATGGTTTGACAAGAAAAAATGCTCCAGCAATTAAATTAATTTTAAAAGCAGAATTAAATGGCGAAGGAATTGTCTTTAGTTTAAAACCAGAAAAAGTTGAATATAAAATTTTTATTTCACACCCTGAAGATGAAGTTATTAGATCCTTAGATTTAACTGGTCCAAGAGGCGGAGAATTTAAATCTGATAAAGCATTTTTATTAAGAAAAGCAGCTGCTAAAATAACTATTAGATACGAAAACAATAAACAAAAAGAAGATTTTGGTTTTGAAACTAATAAATTTGATTATAAAAAACTAAGCTATACTCAAGAAAATATGCCAATTTTATTCAGTAATGATTATTCAAAATTATGAACTGAATATTCACCAAATCAAAATGTTTCATATAAATTCCACGAAGGTTATTTATTAAGTAATGAATATTTAAACTTTGATCAAAATAATACTCCATTATTTAAAAACTTAAGAGAAAGAACAATGGCTTATAATTATGGTTCAGCTACTGTAATTGGAAAAGCTTCAAATTCTGAAGATAATACAAAATTCTTTTTATTAACTAATAACCACGTTGAAAAATATGAAAATATTAAAGCATTAAAAGAAAACAGTCATCAAGTTGCTTGAAGATATTTAACTCGTTATGGTAAATACTTTAGCAACAATATAAATGCGGGTCATAGTTATTGAGGTGGTTTATATACTGTTGGTGTATATCCAAAAGTTGTTTGAACTGGAAAAGATCAATTAAATAATCAAGGTTTAAATCCTGTTAGAACAGATTTAACTATTATTGAAGTTGACATTAAAGACATAATTAAACAAGCTAAAAGCGATGGACGATATGAAACCGCTTTATGATTTGAAAATTGAAAAAATATTACAGATTTCAATTTAAATTATGTTGGTGATAAAGTAAATGATATTGATAATATACCTTATGCATATCATGGCGGAAATAACGGTTTTCCTTTTGCAAAACAAGCAGGATATATTATAAATAGAGCTAAAATTTCTTCAGCTGGAATTAGATTAGATTATCAAAATGGATATGTTCCTGCATTCTTTAATCAAGGTAACTCAGGAAGTGGTGTTTTTGGTGAAGAAGGATTGAATACTGTAGTTAACTCAGGAACTCCTTTAAAAGTTTTAAACTCTTGAAATTATGCTTCAAAAGGTCACAACTTTATGGGAATAAATAATCAAAATGAAGACCCACTTTCATTAAAAAACACAAATTCATTTGCTTCAATTTTATATAATCTAAATATAAAAGATCCACATAATTATGACATTCCATGATTTTTAAAGAAATAGGTTTATAACCTATTTTTTTATACTTTTAAAAAAACTTTTAGTTTATTTATAAACTTTATAAAAGTTTTTAACTTTTTTAGTGTAAAATAGTATATGCATTGGAACAGCAAAATAATATTTTTAAATTGTTTTTTATTTTGTTATAAATTTGATAGTAGGTAAGCTGTATTCTGAAATCATTAGAATAAAAAACTTTAAAAAGAATTATTTTCCTTTGCTTTTTAGAAAGGAAATATTATGTCAAGATTTACAGGCTCAATGTTTAAAAGATCAAGAAGATATGGAACTTCTTTATTAGAAAATAACAAAGAATTTTCTAAAGGTAAAAAACGTACAACAGCACCTGGACAACACGGTGCTAAAAGAGCTAAACCATCAGATTACCAATTACACATGTACGAAAAACAAAAAGTTAGATACATGTACGGTTTAAATGAACGTCAATTCAAAACCCTATTCTTAGCAGCATCTAAAAAACACGGTGTTACTGGGGTTAACTTATTACAAATGGTTGAATCAAGATTAGACAACTTAGTATTCAGAGCTGGTTGAGCAAGAACAAGAGCTCAAGCAAGACAATTCGTAAACCACGGTCACTTCACAGTTGACGGTCACAAAGCAAACATTCCTTCAATGTTAATTAAACCTGGATCAGTTATTGAAATGAAAGCTTCACTTCAAAATAATGCTGAAATGAAAGCTGCAATGGAAGTTATGACTGTTTCTCCATGATTAACAAAAGAAAACTTTAAATTAACATTTACAAGAGTTCCTGAAAGAAATGAATTTGCACACGAAATAAACGAAGCTTTAATCGTTGAATACTACAACCGTTTAGTTTAATTAAAACAAGTTACATCGCAAGATGTGGCTTTTTATTTTGAAAAAAAAAAAAAATACACACTTTTTTGCAAATTTGAGAATTAACTAGGTTAAATAATAAAAATAATTATTTTTATTTAAAGTAAATTAAAAAATATGTTTTAATTTTATAGTAATAAAAAAGAAGATGAATATGAGTAAAAAAAGACTTATTAATTGAAGATATAAATTATTTAAAAAATATATTAGAAAAAATAAATTATGTTTAATTTCGATCGAAATGGATCGTATTTTCTATCCTCATATTCACTACTATTTTTGAACTCCATATGTTTTAGAAGACAGCAAATTCATTTTTAGAAAACTAACTAAAGAAAAGCAAATGCAAAAATATATAAACTATAATCTTGATTTAACAGCTGAACAAAAACAAGATTTAATAGACATAATGAATATGGAAAAAGAAGAAGCTCTTTTTGAAGAAAAAAATAGCGATAATAACGAAAATAAAAATAATAATGTAAGTATAAGCCCAACTCAAACAATTACAAGTGAAATAAAAGTCAAAAAAGAAAAAGCAAAAATAGAAGATAAAAAACCAGTTGAAGATTTAAATTCTATTTTATTTTCAGAACCTGAAATTCCAAATAAAGAATAAAAAAAGTAAAGAGATTAAACTCTTTACTTTTAATTTAAAACGGTTTTTTGTTCAATTTTTTCAAGTGCTGATTCAACCATTACAGCCATTTTAGAACTTAGATATTCAGCTATAGGATTTTGTCTATCTAAAAAGATTTGATTAGCTTTAGGTAAAAGCTTGCTGTAGTTTTCATATGCTTCAACTATAATTAAATCTTTTGGGGCCATTTCAATATCTTTAGTCATCTCAGTGATTTCTTTATCAACAAAACTTGGATTTGCAAAAATATAATATGGTTGAACAAATAACTGAAAGCCTTTTGGTGCATTTTCCATTTCAGCTATCAAAATAAAAACAATGTCTTCGGATTTGCGATTTAAAAATAAAACTAAATTATTTAAAGCTTCTTTTAAAACATTGCTATTTACAAAATTATTATCTGGATTTCTATCATCTCAAATATTTATAGTTTCTAAAGAAAAAGTTAAGGTATTTGGAATTATAAATATTTCTTTTAGATCACCATATAAATTTTTAAAAGTTTCTAAATCATATTGACTTGGATTTGTAATTTGATTTAATATTAACTGTGAATTTAAAATAGGTTTTTCTGAAAGTTTTATATAAACAGTAAACTCAATTGTTTTAAATAATATATAACCTTTAAAATCATCTTGATTTAAAGGAATTAAAGATTTTGAATAATACATTTTTTCTCCTATTTTAATTATATATAAAAGCAACTAAATTTACTAGTTATTAAGATAATAAAAAAAAGACCACAGAACACAATACTTCTCGACGTGGCTGCTATATTTCTATCCTGACCAGATTACAAGGTTATCATTCCCGTGGCATAATTATTATACAACAAAAATAAAAACAATTATAATATTAATATGGTAAAAGAAGAAAACAAAATATTATTGTTTAGTTATGGAACAATACAAGATGAATTATTTTATAAAAATTTATTTAATGAAAATACAAAAAAATTTAAAGCTTCTTTAAATGGATATGCTAAATGTGTAGACGATACATTATATTTTTTATTAAAAAAAGATAAAGCATCTCAAGTTAAAGGAACAGTTTTTGAAATAACAAAAGAAGAGCTATTTTTAGTAGATAGATGAGAGTTATTCCCTGAATATCAACGTTTTTTTGTTAATGTTTTAAATGAAGAAACAAATGAAATTGTTGAGAATGTTTATGTATATACTAAATTAGAAGTTGGTCGTGTTTTTTTAGCACCAGAAGATATGCCTTTTTCTAAAATCCTTCAGCAACTGAAGAAAATTTAAAAGCTTTTATTGAAATTGAAAAAGCAACAAGTCATTTTCCTATTTCAGATTTTTTATTTTTATATAAAATTACAAAAGAAGAACATGACAGCATGCAAAATATAACTCATCCATATTTTTCAATGATAATAGAAGATCATAAATCAAAACAAATTATTCATGAACCTTGCGCAATGTTTAGCTTAGCTGAAAAAAATGAATATTATGCAGTAGTATGTCAATTTGGAAGAAAAAACAATTTAAATAGTTTGTTTTATTATAGAACGTTTCATAACTTAATTAAAGATTTTAATCCATCAATTAATTTTAAAAGTCATTATGACAATTTTGATATTCCATTTATAAAAACAAAAAAACCTGATTATTGTTTACAAATGACTCAAAAACCTGAACTAAAAGAAGATTTAGTAGGTTGAGCTGAAGATCGTGCTTTTCAATATGCTGTACGTGATTTTAATATAGATCCTTTTAAACGTTATAATATTTTATTACAAGGCTTTTTTGAAGGTAAACCTAAAAATGATAAATAAAGAAGCAATAAAAAACGTTTCAGATAAACCTGGCGTTTATTTATGAAAAGATAAAAATAATCAAATTATATATATTGGTAAAGCTAAATCATTAGCTAAAAGAATGGCTCAATATTTTGATAAAAATATGCTGAACTCTTATAAAACACCTAAGATGCTAGAAAAAATAGCATCTTTTGATACTATCGTTTTAGATAGTGATAGAGAAGCTTTTATTTTAGAAAGACAGCTTATTGCTAAATATCGTCCTTTTTATAATGTTTTGTTTCCTTCTCAAAATACTTTTCCATATATAAGAGTTAAATTAGTTAATAATGAATTAAAAATTGAAATTAAAAATAATTATAAAAAACAAAAAAATGCAATCTATTATGGTCCTTTACCTAATAATAAAAACTTTAAACCTTTATTAACTTATTTACATCATTTGCTTTTAGCAAAAGATGGTTTAATTATTCAAAAGCAAACAAAAGAGTTTGCTTTTGAAGCATTTAATAAAGCTAAAGAAATAATGAAATTCGGTCTTAGTTTTAAAAAAGAATTAGAAAAGAAAATTGAAGAAGCTAATAATGATTTAAGATTTGAATATTCAAAGTTTTATAATGATATTTTAGAGTTATTAAATTACAACCAACAAGATCAAAATATTTTTATTAAATTAACTAAATCAATTGATGTTTTTTCTTTTTTAGAAAAAGATAATTTAATGGTTATATGTATTATGTCATATCGCTTTGGCGCTTTAGTTTCACAAAGCGATTATGTTTTTGAAATAAAATTATCAAAACAAGATTTTATAAACGAGTTTTTAAATGAATTTTATTTAAATAATGATTTAGTTGATGAAATTATTTTAAATAAAGAATTTAAAGATTATGATTTAGATTTAAAAAGCAATATAGTATTTAATGAATCAAGTTTATATATTGATTTATTAAATAAAGCAAATAATAATGTTTTAAATAATTTAGAAAATAAAATAGCTAAATTTAATTTAGATAAATCAAGAAATTATGAAGCACAAAATAAATTAAGTTTGTATTTAAAAACAAATACAAACTTAATAGTTATGTTTGATAATTCATTTTTAAAAGGAACTAATCAAATCATAGGTGGAGCAATTGCTTATAAAGAAGGTCAAGCATTTAAAAAAATGTATCGTTATTATAATTTAGATAATGATTTTAATAAAAATGGCGATATAAATTATATTTATCAAAGTGCTTTAAATTATTTAAGAGAATTTAAAGACATTGATGTGATTTTTGCTGATGGTAATATTTTGCAAATAAACGAAATTAAAAAAGCACAAAAAATACTTAATTTAGATATTCCGGTTTTTGGACTTATTAAAAATGAAAAACATGAAACAAGATCATTAATAAATGAAAAAAACATTGAAATTAAAATAGATGAACGTGATGTTTTTGATTTTTTAGCTAGATTACAAACTGAAGTTGATAAGTTTGTAAAATCAAGATATCACAGCAAACATTTAAAGACAATGCTAAATAATCCTTTATTAAAACTTAAAGGAATAGGTAAAAAAAGTATTGAAAAATTATTAGATCATTTTAAAAGTTATGAAGCAATAAATAATGCTGATTATTCTGAATTAATTAAGGTAATTCCTAAAAATGTAGCCAAAATAATAATCGAAAATAAAAATTAATTATTTTGTTAAATTATTTTTTATTGTGCTAAAATAATTATGTGTGGTCGTGTAGCTCAGGGGATAGAGTACGTGCCTTCTAAGCATGTGGTCGCAGGTTCGAATCCTGCCACGATCGCCATTTTTTTTTATTCTTTTTTTTATAGTATTTTATTTTGTATTAAAAAAGTCAGGTTTTAAACCTGGCTTTAATTTATTTTTAATAAAGAGTCTAAAAGTTTAACTAAAATATAATAATTTATTGCTGTAAATTCAGTATCATTAAGTTTATTTGTTTTTAAACCTTTTGTTATATATTTTGTATAAATTGGTTCAAGCTTTACAGTTTTAGAAGCATCATGAGTTCTAATTTGTTCTTCATAATTGCTTAATAAACCTTTTGTTGCGTCTAATAAAGGTTTGTAAGCTTCTAGATTTGTGTTTGCTAAATAATTTTTATTTTTTATTGCTTCAAGCATTGAAGTTTCTTTTGATAAATTAGGATTTTTTAGTTGATCAAAAGAGGTTGAGTTTGGAAATTTTTGTTTTAAATCTGCTGAAATTAAATTATAACTTTGATCAGCAAAATATTTAAATTCATTTAAGTTTTGTGAATCTCTTGCAACATATGCTTTTACACCTTTTGAATAAATGTTTACTTTTTCAATAAGCGCTATCATTGCATCATTATAAGCATTTTTATTTTCATATGATGTTGAAAATAAATCATCAAGGTTAACTTCTTTGGCTAATTTTGTTACATTTGCATTTAATATATCATGTAAAGATTTTAATTCGGGTGATTTTACTAAAATCATTTTTAAAAAGTCTTTATAAGCTTTTTTGTATTTGTCTTTTAAATCTGAAAGTGTTTGATTTGATCCTTGTTTTTCTAAAAATGTTTTAAGAGTAGGACTAGCAGTTTTTAAATAGCCAATAAATGTATTAAAATTTGTTTCCATTTCGCCATCAGTTAAATTAAAGAAATGTTTATTAAGAACCAAATCATAAGCGTTCATCATTGAGTCTAAAATTTCAGTTTCTATTTTAGGAGCTTTGACTTCATTTTTTAAAGAATCGTCTTTAGGGTCTAAATAATAATAAGCTCCTCTATTTGCTTTAATTGCAGCAGCTCTGGCTAAAACTACTTTGCTTAATTCAGCTTCAGTTAATTTATATTTATCTTTAATTTTTTTCAATTCTTCAGCATATCTTTCTCTTACTCTTGTTACTTCACTTTGATAAGCATTTTCTGATTCAGAACCAGCATCTATTTTATTTAAAAGTAAAGATGTTCCATCATATAAAAATGGTTTAGGTTGACTTTGTGGTTGTGTTGGCACTGGATGATTTTGAGGTTGAGCTGGGGTTAAATGAGGTTGTGGTTGAGATTGGGTTGAATGACTAGGTGCCGGGCTTGGTATATTTGTATGTTCGGCTGGTCTATTTACTGGTTTTGAAGTTGCTGTACCATGTTCTGGCGTTGCATTTGTATGCTCAGTACTATTTTGTGAACCTGAATTAGCTTGTTGTTTATTAGTTTCCTCATTAGCGGGTGCTTTAGATTCTGAAGAATTATTAGATTCTGGGTTTGCTTGATTTGATGAACTTGTAGAACCTGAATTTTGATCTGAACTAGTTGAAGGTGCGCTTTCATTTGAAGTATTTTCATTTCCTGTACTATTTGCAGAACCTGAATTAATTTTTTCTACACTAGTAGAATCGCCATTTGAATTATCTGATGAATTAGCTAAATCATTAATTGTTTTTAATACATCTTTTGTTTCACAACTAGCAGCTACAATTGGTAAAGCTAATGTAGCAGAAGTTAATGTTAATAAAAAAAATTTTTTTGTTAGTTTCATAATTTACTCCTTTTAATGCTTATATTATTAGCACAATATTTAAAAAAAATTTAATTTTAGTGTTTTATTTTGCAAAAAACAACTTTTATTAACTTTTTATAAAAGATTTAATGTATTTTTTAAAAATCTAATAAAAATTGTAAAAATTAATTAATTTAAAAATTTTATTGTATAATAATTACATAACTGCGAGTGTAGTTTAATGGTAGAACATCAGCCTTCCAAGCTGAATACGTGGGTTCGATTCCCATCACTTGCACCATTTGCGGATGTAGTTCAATGGTAGAACATCAGGTTGCCAATCTGAATACGAGGGTCCGATTCCCTTCATCCGCACCATTGTTATACTAAGGTAAAAAACCTTAAATTAGCGCCAACCCGTACGGGTTTTTTATTTACTTTTTTTTGCTTTTAAATAACTTTTTAGTAAAATAAAAATAGAAAAGAAAAGGAAGCTTATGCAAGAAAGAAAAATGCTAGAATTAAAAAATATTTTTGTTTCTGAAATCTTTAAAGAACATTTAAGAGTTTTATATTATAAAAGAAACTATTGTTGATCTAAAGAAACTTTAAATACATTTTTAAATGATATTTATGATGCTTTTGTTAGCCAAAAAGATAGTTATTGATTAGGTAATATTACTCTTTTAAAATTAATAAATAAAAAGAATTTAGAAGCTTCAAATGTAGGTTTTGAAATTATTGATGGATTTCAAAGAATAATTACAGTTTGCTTTATTTTAAGAATATTAGAAAATAGATTAAGTTCTGAAAAGTTAAAAAACTTTCCTATTTTAAAAACTATTTTTCAGCAAAAAAGAAAAATACTTGAATTTGAAGAAGAAGTTTTAAAATATTTTGCTGTTGAAACTTTTGTTAATTTAACAAAAGAAGAATTTGATAAAGAATCTTTTTTAAATGAATTTGAAATTAAAAATTTAAATCCATTAGATTCTAAACTTTTAGAACCATTTAAACAAATTTTTGATTTTATAGATCAAAAATTTCCTAAATCTAGTAAAGAGCTTTCTAACTTTAGTGACTATTTTTTAAACAAAGTCTTTTTTAGTTCTAATATTTTTGAAGAAAAAATTAATAAAATACAAATTTATGATAATTTAAATTATAAAAATGAAAATCTATCAGAAGTCGAATTAATTAAAGGCTATTTATTTTTAGCAAGTAAAGATTCCGATTTATATGGCGAAGCTTTAAGCTGAAACAATATAACTTCTAAAGTAAATAATCAAGTTTTAAAATTTATTGAATATTTTTTAAAAACCTCAATTGATTTTAAAAATATAAATGAAAATATCACAAAACAAAATCTTGAAAAAATTTATTTAAACAAATGAGCTTTAAGTAAAGATGAAAAAAACAATTGAAACTTAGAAACAAAAATTAAATTATTTTTAAAAGAATTAGAAAAGAGAAGTAATGATTTTGCCTTTTTTATAAACGAAAATGAAGTTTATAAAAAAGCTAATAAATCAGAATTTAATTATTATTTTTCTTTATCAAAAACTTTTTCATTTCCTGCATTAGATATATTCATTTATTTTTTAATAAGTGAATGACTTAATAAAAAATTAAAAATAGAAGATGCTACAACTATTATTTCTGAAATAATGAGATTTGTTTTAGTTTATAACTTCATTTTGAATAATAATGAAAAAGAAAGCTCAGAATTTTTAAATTTCTTAATTTCTAATGCTATAAAAAAACAAAAAATAGACAAACAATGAATTATTGAAGCTATTAAAAAAGAATGAAGTATAAAAAATATAAAAGCTGAGCAAATAAAAGAAAAAATTGAAAGTTATATAGCATATGAAAATAAACATTTAACATGTATTTTACTAACTTTATGTGAAGAACATTTAAAAGATACAAAAAATACAATGATTTCTTTTGATTTAGCTTTTGAGCGTTTAAAAGCTAAAAAAGTTAATTTAGATCATATATTACCTCAAAACCCAGATAAAGATGATAAAAACTTTAAATACTATAAATATGAAGATAATAAATTAGTTTTAAAAGATGGAAATGATTTTCCTAAATCTTTTAAAACTAATGAAAACTATAATGTATTTAAAAAACAAATTCTAGATAAAATTGGAAATTTGTCAGTTGAATATGTTGACATTAATACTCAAAAAGGAAATAAAAATATAGACAAAAATTTTACTAATTATTCAAGTATTAAAAAAGAGCAGAAACCATTAGTAATTTTTTAGTTAATTATGTTTTTAAAAAACCGAAATAGTGATTTAGCCATTTGACTTTAAATGGCTATTTTTTTTGCTCTTATAGACAAATTTGAGAGCAATTTTTGATAGAAAAATATCAAAAATTGCTGTGAAATTTAAGGCTAATAAAATTATTAATTTTATCTAATTTTGCTTTAAAAAAATATTATAATAAAACTGTAAGCTATCGATTTTCAATAATATTTTATTTTAAAAAAACAAAGAAAAAACATAAATATAATAAAAAACTTACATATTTATGTCTTAAAAATGCTATAATATTGTTATAAAGGATAAGTATGAATTATAACTATAAAAGGTTAATTAAAACGTTAAGAAACAAGTTAGTTTTAACTCAAGAAGAACTTGCTAGTTTATTAAATGTTTCATTTGCTTCTATAAATAGATGAGAAGCTGGAAGACATGAACCAACAACCAAAATTAAAAAGAAAATTATTGAATTGTGTAAACAAAATGGAATTGAATTAATTATGGAGGAAATAGAATATGAATAAACAACAATTGGCTTCAAAAATATGATCATCAGCAAATAGCATGCGTTCTAAAATAGAGGCTGACGAATATAAAGACTATATTTTAGGGTTTATTTTTTACAAATTTTTATGTGAAAAACAAGAAGAGTATCTTTTAAAAAATCACTGAAGTAGAGAAGAATTTAAAGATTTAAAAATAATTGAATATAACCCGGAACTAATTTCAGAAGAAACTGTCGAAAATTTTAGCAATGAAGAAAAAGAACTTTATAATATTGCAAAATACCTACAAAGAGATTTAGGTTATTATATTCCTTATAAACATTTACTATCTACATGACTAAATTCAGGTAGAGATTTTGATATATCTTTTGTTAGAGATGCCCTTTCTTCTTTTACTAGATTAATAGGTAAGATTCACAAAAATGTGTTTGACAAGATTTTTGATACTCTTCAACAAGGCTTATCTAAATTAGGAGATAATTCAAATAGTCAAACTAAAGCTGTTTTAGATTTATTAGAACTTATTAAAGATATTCCGATGGATGGGAAACAAGATTATGATGTTCTTGGTTTTATTTATGAGTATTTAATTTCTATGTTTGCTGCTAATGCAGGAAAAAAAGCTGGTGAATTCTATACACCTCATGAAGTTTCAGTTTTAATGTCTGAAATTATTGCCCATCATTTACAAAATAGACAAGAAATTACAATTTATGACCCTACTTCTGGTTCTGGTTCTTTATTAATTAATATTGGGCAGTCAATTTCAAAATATATTGAAGACAAAAATAAAATAAAATATTATGCTCAAGAATTAAAAGATAATACCTATAACTTAACACGTATGAATTTAGTTATGAGAGGAATTCTTGGTAATAATATAGAAGTAAGAAACGCTGACACTCTAGAAGAAGACTGACCTGAATTTGATAAAAATGGCAATAGATTATATTTAGATGCTGTTGTTTCTAATCCTCCTTATTCACAACCTTGAGATCCAACAAATAAAGAAAATGATCCAAGATATGAAAGATTTGGTTTAGCGCCAAAATCAAAAGCTGATTATGCTTTCTTATTACACGATTTATATCATATTAAGCCTGATGGAATAATGGCTATTGTTTTACCACACGGAGTTTTATTTAGAGGTAATGAAGAAGAAAAAATAAGAAAAAACTTAATAGAACAAAACCATATTGATACTATAATTGGCTTACCTTCAAATATCTTTTTTGGAACTGGAATTCCAACGATTATAATGATTTTAAAACAAAAAAGAGAAAACAATGACGTTTTAATAATTGATGCCTCAAAAGGATTTATTAAAGCTGGGAAAAATAATAAATTACAAGCTTCAGATATTAAAAGAATTGTTGATACAGTTATTTCTAGAAAAAATGTATCTAAATATGCAAAAGTTGTTTCAAAAGAAGAAATTAGAGAAAATGGATATAACTTGAATATTTCAAGATATGTTGATTCAAGCGAAAAAGAAATTGGGTATGACATATATGCTTCAATGTTTGGCGGAGTTCCAAACTATGAAATAAATGAATTAAATAATTTTTGAGATTCTCTTCCTTCTTTAAAAAATGATTTATTTAATGTAAAAAATTCAAATTATTCAGCTTTCAAAACAAATGATATTGAAAATATAGTTAGAAAAAACGATAGTGTTAATTTATTTATAAAAGATTACATTGCCAAATTTGGTGATTTTGATAATTATTTAAAAAATGAATTAATTAATAATTTAATGAATTTAAATGTTTCAAAACTAAAAGATCAAATTTCAAAAGAATTATTTAAAGTTTTTAAAAATATAAATTTAATAGATCAATATAAAGCTTATCAATTGTTAGATGATGCTTGGACTTCTATTTCTAATGATTTAGAAGTTATACAAACAGAAGGCTTTGAATCTATTAAAAAAGTAGATCCTAATTTAGTATTAAAGAAAAAGAATGGAAAAGAAACAGAAGTTCAAGAAGGTTGATTAGGTCACATATTGCCATTTGATTTAATTAAAACTACTATTTTAAAAGCTAAAAACAATGCTGTTGAAAATATGAAGTCCCGTTTAGAAGAAATTGGGCCTGCATTAGAAGAAATAATCCAAGAATTGGATTCTGAAGAATTAGAAGCTAATTCATCTTTATTTAACGAAAATAATGATGAGTTTGTAAAAGATGAACTTGCTAAATTTATAAAAGGGTTAAAATTTTCAGAAATTGACAATGAAAGTTTTGAAGCAAAAATGTTAAAAGCTTCAAAATTAATAGAAGAAGAAAAAAATCTTAAAAGAGAATTAAAACAAGAAATTGATAATCTAGAATTATTAGCTAAAAAAACAATAGAAAACCTTTCAGATGAACAAACAAGAGAACTTCTATTTGAAAAATGAATTAAGCCTTTAATTAGTGGTATTCATGAATTACCAAATATTTTGATGGATGATTTAATTTTAAAACTTGAAATTTTAAATAAAAAATATGAAAATACTCTTGGTGATTTAGAAAAAGAAATTAGTAGTACTGAAAACGCTATTTGTTCTTTATTAGATGAATTAGAAGGTGATGAATTTGATCTAAAAGGTCTTGAAGAATTAAAAAAAATCTTAAAAGAAGGTAAAAATGACTAAAAAATCATTAAAACCAGCCTTAAGATTTAAAAATTTTACTGAAGCTTGGGAACAGTGTGAGCTGGGGGATATTAGCAAAATTTATAGGGGATTAACTTTTTCTCCAAATAATTTATCAAATAAAGGAATTAGAATTTTAAGATCCTCTAATATAGATGAAGGAAGATTTATTGTTTTTGAAAATGACATTCGTATTAAAAAAGAATTTGTAAATGTTGTTTTTGCAAATAATAAAGATATATTAGTTACAGCGGCTAATGGTTCTCCTAATTTAGTTGGAAAACATGCAATAATAACTAATATTAAGAATAATTCTGCAGTAGCAGGAGGATTTATGCTTTTAATAAGATCCAATTCAAGCTTATTTATTAATCATGCTTTATCTACTTTTGCTTTCTCTGATTTTTTAAAAACAAACGTCTTAGGTGGCAATGGCGCTATAGGTAATTTAAGTAAAAGTATTTTAGAAAAATTTAACATATTTGCACCAATAAATAATGAACAGCAAAAAATTGCTTCATTCTTAGACAACATTGACAACCTTATCACCCTTCATCAGCGTAAGCAAAAAATCACTAAATTAAACCTGATAATGATCTCATAATCACATCAACGTCTTGATTTTCTAATTCTTGTATTATATGTAAATAAACTTTTTGAGTTGTTGTCATATTAGAATGTCCCAATCTTTTTGCAACACTTGCAATTGATACGCCAGCAAAAAGTAAAATTGAAGCGTGTGTGTGTCTTAGTCCATGAATTGTAATAACTGGTAAATTAGCTTGTTTACATCTTCTTTTAAGAGTGTCATTTACTGTAGAATTATAAATATTTTTATCAAAAAAAATAGGTTTGTTAGCGGGCCTATTTTTTATTAATGTAGAAAATTGAGATACAATTGATCAGTCTATTTGTATTTTTCTATTTGAAGATTTATTTTTAGTTGGTTGAAAACTTTTTGAATCTTTATAGTCTCAAGTTTTATTAATATTTAATGTTTGATGTGCAAAGTCAAAATCTTCAGGTGTTAAGGCAATAGTTTCAGAAAATCTTAATCCTGTTTTAGCTATTAATAAAATAAGTCAATCGACATTTATTTCATCTTCTAGTTTTAATGTTTTTAGTAAAGTATGTAATTGGAACTGATTTAAGTATTTATTTTTCTTATTTTTAGGCATTTTTCCTTTTATAATTACTTTTCTTGTGGGGTCTTTTAATATATATCCTTCATCAACTGCGTCTAACAATGATCCTTTTATTTGATGATGAAAATCCATAGTAGTTTGCCTCTCGTGTAATTCTGCAAAATCATTTAATAATTTTTGATAAACATTCCTATTAATTTCATTTACCTTTAATTTTGGTGCTAATTTTTGTATTCATTTTAAAGACAACTCGTATTTTTGTAAAGTTACTTTTCTAACTGCATTTTCTTTATATGTTTTTATTCAATCTTGGTAGTATTTGTAAAATAATTTTTTTGTTTTCATAACCTTTTTTCTCTTTCCTTTGCTTACGCTGATGAAGGGTGATAAGAGAGTCGATGTTATTTAGAAGTAAATAAATGTTTCTTTGTTCATCAATACTTGGTGTTTTTATTAAAGTCTTTTGAAAATCAGAATTTTTAATAACAAATCTTTGAACTCCTTGAGCCATCAGGATGAATTGTTTTCTTACGTCTGAGGTCTCTAATAAATAATTTAGAAATCCTGTATAAAAACTTTTTTCAAATGGTCTATATCTAACCAAATGATAAGAATATATTGTATTTTCAAGATTTTCATCAATAGTTGATACCCTTGCAATATCTTCTGCAGTTTCTGAAGAAGGTGTAATTAAGACATCTCCTCTTTTTAAATCATATTTGTCTAATTCTTGTTTAGAAGCTGTAACTATTATTAAATTTTTAATATTATTATGAATTTCTATTCTTTTATAAACGTCCATATAATTTACTAAATTTACTCTTATTTCATTTTCTAAAACTTTTTTGTCTGCACCGTTTCCTTCAAAAAAACCTTTTTCCCCCAACTCACACTGTTCCCAAGCAAAATGCAAAATTAGTAATTTATTACCTTAGATTCTTATTTTTTATTAAATGTCAAGAATATTTAATAAAATACTATAATTAAAACATAAGGAGAATATTATGGCAAAAGTTTTAGTATTATATACTTCACCCATAGTAGCTGATAAATCAATATCAACTACTTTATTAAATGAATTTATTAATTTATATGCTCAAAAAAATCCACAAGATGAAATAACAAAAATAGATTTAAATAAACAAGATGATATAAAACAAATAATTTCATCTGAAAACATAGCTACATATTTTAGTGATGGGGTTTCTGATAAATATATTGAACTATTAAAAACACATGACAAAGTAATTTTAAATGCTCCAATGTTAAATTTTAATGTTCCCGCAGTTTTAAAAGCTTTTTTTGATAGAGTTTGTGTAGCTAATAAAACATTTAGTTATAAATATGCTAAAAAAGGAAGTTCAATTGGTTTATTAAACCATTTAGATATTCAAATAATAGCAACTCAAGGAGCTCCACTTGGCTGATATCCGTTTTCAAGTCATGTTAATTATTTAGAAGGTGTTTGAAACTTTCTAGGTGCTAAAAAAATTAACACAATGTTAGTAGATGGAGTTAAAGTTGAACCTTTAAGTTTAAAAACAGCCGATGAAATATTAGCTGAATATGAAGAAGAATTATTAAATCAAGTTAATAAATTTTAAAAAATTTAATGATTTAATTTCAAAACCAAAAGTTAGTCTTTTGGTTTTTTAATTATCTTTATATTTTTAAATATTTTTATGTTATAATTGCTATGCAATAATAATTGCCTCTTTGCAAGTGGGAGAATTTGAAATAAAATTCATTTGCACCACAATTATCGAAAGGATATTAAAATGGCTAAAAAAATTATTAAACAAGCTAAATTACAGTTTGCAGCTGGCCAAGCTAAACCAGGTCCTGCATTAGCTGGTGTTGGTATTAACATGCCTGAATTTACAAAAGCATTTAATGACCAAACAAGAGATCGTGGCTCAGAACCTGTGCCTGTTCTTATTACAGTTTATGAAGACAAATCATTTGATTTCAAATTATTTACTTCACCAACTGCATACAAATTAATCGATGCTGCTAAAGTTAAAAAAGGAAGCAGTAAACCTAACAAAGAAAAAATTGGTTCAGTTACTTTAGAACAAGTTAAAGAAATCGCTGAATACAAATTACCAGACTTAAACACAAACAAAATCGATTCAGCAATTAAACAAGTTGCTGGAACAGCTAGAAACATGGGAATTACCATTGAAGGTTATGATGAATGATTGAAAGGTGGTAATAACTAATGGCTAAGAAATTATCAAAAAACGTTAAAAACGTTAAAAATCTAGTTAATAAAAAAGATGTTTATTCATTATTAGAAGCAATCGAATTAGCTAAAAAAGCTTCATTTGCTAAATTTGATGAATCAATGGACATCGCTATTAAATTAAACCTAGACACAAGAAAAGCTGATCAACAATTACGTGGTGCTGTTGTGTTACCTCATGGAACTGGTAAAAACGTTAGAGTTTTAGTTGCAACTGATGAAGTTGCTGCACAAAAAGCTTCATTAGAAGCTGGAGCTGACTTTGTTTACTCATCTTCAGAATTGCCTGAAATCTTAAACCAAGATAAATATGAATTTGATGTAATAGTAGCAGATCCTAAAATGATGTTAGTTTTAGGTAAATATGGTAAAAAATTAGGACCTAAAGGTTTAATGCCTAACCCTAAAACAGGAACAGTTACAACTAACCCAGCAAAAGCTGTTGAAGAACTTAAAAAAGGTAAAGCAAATTACCGTGCTGACAAAGGTGGAATTATCCACGCTGCATTTGGTAAAAAATCAATGGCTTCAAATGTTTTAGCTGAAAACGCTGATACAATTATCCAAACAGTTAAAAGATTAAAACCTCAAACAGTTAAAGGAACATATGTTTTAAACATTACTGTTTCAAGCTCAATGGGAGCATCTGTTAAAGTTAAAATCGATTAATAGAAAAAAACAAGAGAGTTTTCTTCTCTTGTAAACTAGGATAAAAATTTATAGACACATTCCATTTAAAAGAAAGGAATGTGTTTTTTTATGTCAAGAAAACAGTTTACAGCAGAACAAAAACTAAAATATATAAAAATTTTAATTGAAAAAGATTTAGAAATGGCGATGATTACTTTTGTTGAAGATTTCTGAGAAAAAAGATATAAAGAAAATTATTTAAAATACAAGAATAAAAGAAACCCATTTAAATATGCCAAAATGCTAATTACAGATTGATACAACTTGTATAATTTAGATATGGAATTACTCAAATCTAAAACGGGAATTGCTCCAAAAAAAGGTAAATCAGGTCGAAAAAGAAAAATAAGCATAAATGACTTAAATGAATATGAAAGACAATTTTATCAAGATGTCTTAGAAGAAATATTAGAAGAGCATGGGATAAAAAATTCAGATATAATTGAGAAAGTTAAGAAAAGAAAAGACGAAAAAAATATTAAAAACTGCAGAATGAAAATTCTAGCAGAAATCTTTGATATAAACAGAACTTCTATTTACTCTAACTATCTTAAAAAACAAAAAAAAGATTCTAAAGAAAAATATATTAAACAAGAAATTATTGATTGGATTTTAGCAGAAGCTGAAAAATCAGGATTAGTTATAGGTAGGGACAAACTCTATTATAAATATATAAGATCAACAAAAAAATATGTTTCTTCATATGTTTTTAGAATAAATTATGAAAAAAGTCAATATAAATCTTTGTCATATGTGCGTTCAAACAAATCAAGACCACCGAAAGAAGCTAAATACGATAAAATATGAACTGATGACTTTTTAAAAGGAGATTTTTCATCATCTTTTTTCGCTCAAACAATTCATGCGGATATTAAATATGTAAGAGTCAAAGAACAATGATACTACTTACATGTTTTAACTGAAACATTTTCAAATTCAATTTTAAACTGAACATTGTCAAAAGAAAGAACCGCTGATTCAACTATTAAATTATTAGATGAAACCATTAAGAAATTTAAAATAAAACCTCAAATTTTTCATAGCGACCATGGTATAGAGTATGCAAATAATAAATTTAGGGACTTTTTAAAAACCAACAACATTAAACAATCTATGTCACCAAAAGGGAATTCATTAGCTAATAGACCTTCGGAATATTTGTTTTCAATTTTTCAAAGAGAATTATTCGATTTTTACGATACCAGTAAAATGAATTTATTAAATGTGTATAATATAGTTAACAAATTTGTGGTTTGATATAACTTAGATAGACCACAATCGAATATGGAATATAAAACGCCATATGCTGTTAATCAACATATAGCGTTTTGTGTCTAAATTTTTTATCCTAATATAGTTTTCTTCTCTTGTTTTTAATTTATTAAAAATGAATATAAAAAAAGAAGTCAAAGTAAATTAACTATTTAATTAGAAAATTTATTTAACTTCTTATTTTTTTATTTTAAATTAATAAAACTTTTACGACCTTCGTATTTAGCTTTGTCACCTAATTCAATTTCAATTCTTAATAATCTATTGTATTTTGCAACTCTATCAGTTCTTGAAAGTGAACCAGTTTTAATTTCACCTGTGTTAAATGCAACTGCTAAATCAGAAATAAATGTATCTTCAGTTTCACCTGAACGGTGTGATATAACTGGTACAAAGCCTGCTTCTTGTGACATTTTAATTGCTTTAATAGTTTCAGATAATGAACCGATTTGGTTAATTTTAATTAATGTAGCATTAATAGCTTTTTTATCAATTGCCATTTCAATGTATTTAGGATTTGTTACAACTAAGTCATCACCAACTAATTGAACATGTGATCCATATTTTTGATTCATTTTAACAAAGCCTTCTCAGTCATTTTCATCATGAGAATCTTCAATAGAAATAATTGGATATTTAGCAATTAATGAACCATAGTATTCAACAAATTCATCTGATGTAAATGAGTATTTATGATCTGCATATTTTTCAAAACCAGGACGTTTTTCGTCAAGTGCTTTTTTGAATTTTTTGAAAATATATTTGCCTTCTTCTGCATTGTATAATTCTGATGAAGCTGCATCTAAACAAATAGCAACAGCATTTTCACCTGAAGTAGCTGGTGTATATCCTGCTTCTTTAATAGCATTTACTAAAAAGTCTAAAGCTTCTTCATGAGTGTGTAGGTTTGGAGCAAATCCACCTTCATCACCTACTTGTGTTCCGTGTCCTGCTTTTTTTAATAATTTTGCTAAAGTATGGAATACAAAGTTAGCTACTTGCATTGCTTCTTTAAATGTTTTAGCACCTAAAGGCATAATCATAAATTCTTGGAAATCGATTGTGTTTGAAGCATGTTCTCCACCGTTAATAACGTTTAACATTGGAACTGGTAATTTATAAGCATCACGATTATCTAAAGATGCTAAATAATCATATAATTGAACACCTTTTTCTTTAGCAGCAGCTTTTGCAATAGCTAATGAAACAGCTAAAACTGCATTTGCTCCTAATTTAGATTTTGTAGCTGTGCCATCTAAATCTAACATTATTTGGTCTAGTTCAAATTGATTTGAAACTTCTTTATTAACTAACGCATTTGCAATTAGTGTATTAACATTATCAACTGCTAATTGAACACCTTTTCCACCAAATCAATTACCTTCGTATTTGCTTCCTTTATCTCTTAATTCTAAAGCTTCTTTTGAACCTGTTGAAGCTCCAGAAGGAACTAATGCTTCAGCATAAGCTTTTTCTGTAGTTAATTCAACTTTAACAGTAGGATTTCCTCTACTATCTAAAACTTCATAAGCAAAAATTTTAACGATTTTTGACATCTTGTCTCCTTATAAAATATAAAAAAAGTACTAAATATTTTTTAATACATATTTATTATAAAACAACAATGAATAATTAAAACATTATTTATTTTTAAATTTAAAAAATTAGTAAAATTAGAATATGAATGCAGAAAAAGAATTAGAAAATTTGTTTATAAAAATACAAGAAATTAGAAATGAAGATCCACTTAAAGCTATATATTTAATTGATGAATCTAAAAAACAATTCATAGCACAAGCTGAAATAAATGAGCTTGATGCTTTAAGAAGAAATATTGAATATCAAATAAAAAAACAAAACTTAATTGTTAAAACATCTTTAGATACTATTTCATTAATTAACAGTTTAAAAAATAAAAAAATGGATTATGTTTTTATGTTAATTTATAATGAACTAAAAAATAGAGATTTAAAAGAATATGCATCTGAATTTCAATATTTTTTTAATGGAAATGATTTTGATAATAAAGGCTTTCAAACTCTAATTTATGATTTATTACAAAAAAAAGAAATTGATTATGATTATAAAATTTCTGAATATATTATAAATCCTAAAAAATTAGGGGCAATTGATGAAAATAAAGAAATAAAAAGAATTCAAAACGAAATTTTAAGTCATTTTGAAAAAGACATTGCAAAATCAAAAACAGCATCACAAGTTTTTGCAGCTTATGTATTTCAAAATTGACTTGAAATAATCAATCAAAAAACTCAAAATGATTATCAAATAATTATTGATGTAATTGATACTTTATTAGGTCAAAAAGATGCTAATGAGTTACAAAATGAGGCTAAAAAATTATATGAGTTTTTTAAAAAATAAATGCTAAAGTATAAGTTGATAATTTTTAAATTTTTAGCAGTTTTTTTTATATAATTAAAACAATTAATATTATTTTATATTTATAAGGAGACAAGAAATGTCAAGATCTATTAATAAAGAAAAAGCAGAATTAAAGATTTCTTACACAGTTCAAGGCGAAGAATGAAAAAATGCTATTGAAAAAGCTAAAGTTGAATTAAGAAAAAATGTTGTTATTAAAGGATACCGTAAAGGTCATGTTCCTGCAAATATGGCTGACAAACTTTTAAATCCATTTGATATTTATGATAAAGCTGTAAACTCAGTTATTAACAAAGTTTACGAAGAACACATTGTTAAAGAAATTACAGCAGATGATGAAATTATTGGAAGACCAGTATTAAACATTGCTGATTTAACAGATGAAAAAGCTACAATTGAAGTTACATACGCTTTATTCCCAGAAGTTAAATTAGGAGACTATAAAAAACTATCTGTTAAATTAGATTCTTTAGAACTTAAAAAAGAAGATTTAGAAGCTACACAACATGAAATGATTAAAAGTTATGTTGCTTTAGTTGAAAGTTCAGAAGGCATTAAAGAAGGCGACACAGTAAACTTTGATTTTAAAGGTTTTATTAACAATGAACCATTTGAAGGTGGAGAAGCAGAAGGATATGACTTAGTTATTGGTTCAGGTCAATTTATTCCAGGATTTGAAGATCAAATGAAAGGTTTAAAAGTTGGCGAAGAAAAAGAACTAAAATTATCATTCCCAGAAAACTATCATGCTAAAAATCTAGCAGGTCAAAAAACTGTTTTCCAAGTAAAAATTAATTCAGTAAAAACTCCTTCATACCCAAATGTAGATGAACAATTTATCAAACAATTAAACATTCCTAACATTTCAACATTAGAAGACTTTAACAAATATTTAGAAATTCAAACATATAAAAACAAAGTTTCATTAGTTCAAAATAAATTTATAGAATCAGCAACAGAAAAATTAGTAAAAGCTTCAAAAACTCAAGTTTCTGAAACTTTAGTTAAAGAAGAAGCTAACAAATACTACCAAAACTTCTTACAAAACTTAAAACAACAACAAATCTCAGAAAAAGAATATTTAGAATTTAGCAAAAACACAAAAGAAGAAGTTATGAAAAACTTTGAAGATCAAGCTTTACCTAACTTAGAAAAAATGTTTGTTTTAGGTGCTATTGCTAAAGCTGAAGGATTCAAAATTACAAATGAAGATTACGAAGCTGAATGTGCTAAATTAGCAGAAGCTTATGGTTTAAGTTTAGAACAAGTTAAAAGCATTTTAAAATTTGAAAATGTTGAAATGAACTTAATGAACGAAAAAATTTACAACACTTTAATGGAAAGCAATGACAAAGCTGGCTTTAAAAAATTAGAAGAAATTAAAGCAAAAATCAAAGCTTTCGATGACGAACAAACTCAAAAAATAGTAGAAGCTGCTAAGAAAAAACGTGAACAAGCAGAAAAAAAAGAAGACACTAAATAATATTAATTAAGCAAGTTTTAATACTTGCTTTTTATTTTATAAAAATTGGTATAATATATTAATATGAAATTATTTAAATTCAAATCAACCGAAATGAAAATTGCAGAGGCTACATTAGCAGAAATAAATCGTTTAGAGCCTACTATTTCAGTTTTAACAGACAAAGAATTACAAGCCAAAACTAATGAATTCCGTGAAAGGTTAAAATTAGGAGAAACACCAGAAGATATAAGAGCTGAGGTTTTTGCTGTTTCAAGAGAAGCAACAAAAAGAATTTTAGGTAAAAGACCTTATGATGTTCAAATGATTGGTGGTTTAATTTTAGATCAAGGTTCTGTTGCTGAAATGAAAACTGGGGAAGGTAAAACTATAACTTCTATAGCTCCAGTATATCTAAACTCTTTAAACGGACAAAGTGTAATAGTTTCTACAGTTAATGAATATCTAGCTGAACGGGATGCTGAGGAAATGGGTCAAGTATTCCATTTTTTAGGTTTAACTGTTGGGATAAATAAAGCTCAAATGCCAGCTGAACAAAAAAGAGAAGCATACGCATGTGACGTTTGTTATTCTGTTCACTCTGAATTAGGTTTTGACTACCTACGCGACAATATGGTTATGTCAAAAGAAGAAAAAGTTCAAAGAGGATTAGATTATATTTTATTAGATGAGGTTGATTCTATATTAATTGATGAAGCTAAAACACCTTTAATTATTTCAGGTGGAGATAATGATGAAAGTAATTTATATTCAATAGCTGATTTATTTGTTAGAACTTTAAACCAAGATGACTTTTTTATAGATGAAGAAACAAAATCAGTTTACTTAACAGATAAAGGTATTGAAAAGGCAAATAAATACTTTAATTTTGATAACCTTTATGGTTTAGAAAATTCTGAATTAGTTCATAGAATTCAAAACTCTTTAAGAGCTCATAAAGTTATGAAACTTGATGTCGAATATATTGTAAGAAATGACAAAATTGAATTAGTTGACTCATTTACAGGTCGTATAATGGGAGGCCGTGCATACTCTGAAGGATTACAACAAGCTATTCAAGCTAAAGAAAGAGTTGAAATTGAACCTGAAACAAAAACTTTAGCAACTATTACATATCAAAACTTATTTAGATTATTTAAAAAAATTAGCGGTATGACTGGTACTGCAAAAACAGAAGAAAAAGAATTTATTGAAATTTATAACATGCGTGTTAATGTAGTTCCAACTAATAAACCTGTAGTTAGAATTGATGATCAAGATGAAATTTATGTAGACATGCATTCAAAATGAAAAGCAGTTGTTAAAGAAATTAAAAGAGTTCATGCTAAAAAACAACCTATTTTGATTGGTACAGCACAAGTTGAAGATTCCGAAGTTTTACATGAATATTTATTAAACGAAGGAATTCCTCACACTGTTTTAAATGCAAAACAAGATGCTTCTGAAGCTGATATTATTTCTCATGCAGGAGAATTAGGCGCTGTTACAATAGCAACTAACATGGCTGGTAGAGGAACAGATATTAAACCTTCAAAAGAAGCTCTGAAACTTGGTGGATTATATGTTTTAGGAACTGAAAAAGCTGAATCAAGAAGAATTGATAACCAACTTAAAGGACGTTCAGGACGTCAAGGAGATGTTGGCTATAGTAAATTCTTTTTATCAATTGATGACCAATTAATTTTACGTTTTTCAGTTCAAGATCACTGAAAAGAAATCTTTAAAGCTTATGGTGAAGATCCTATTCCAGGAAAAGCAATTCAAAGTGCCTTTTTAAAAGCTCAAAAGAAAATAGAAGGTTTTAACTTTGATAACCGTAAATCAGTTTTAAACTTTGATGATGTTATAAGACAACAAAGAGATTTAATTTATGAACAAAGAGATTTAATTTTAGAACGTGATGATTTAGGTTCTATTATTAAAAAAATGATTTCAGTAGCAGCACAACAATTTGCTTATATTCCTGCTTTTACTAAAAAAGATAAATCAGTTGATTTAGATTTATTAGTTAAATATGCAAATATAAATTACATGAAAATTTCAAAATACAGATTTACTGTTGAAGAATTTAAAGGTTTATATGCAGAAGAAATTAAGGATCATTTAATTGAAGTTTTAAATAGAGAATATGACAAACTAAGAGAAAATATTGTAGATAAATATGGTATTTCTGCTTTAGTAAAATCAGAAAGAAATCAAATTTTAACAGTATTTGACTCAGCTTGACAAAACCATATTAACACAATGGACAAATTAAGAAGAAGTACTCACTTAGTTCAATATTCACAAAAAAATCCATACCAAGTTTATACACAATTAGGTTCTAAGAAATTTAAAGAATTAACAGACTGAATTGCTTTAAATGCGACAGTAAGTTTATTTATGAATGTAGATGCATATCCTTCATCAAATAGCCAAATTCAGTTAGATTGAATGTCTAATCCAGATGAAGAAAATAATTCAGGCTACTCACTTTCTGATAAAGCTGCTGAATTTATTTCTTATTTATTAAATAGTGAAAGACAACATTTAATTTCTAAGGGTCTTCCTGAAGAAGAAATAGATAAAATTTTAGTTGAAAAGCAAACAGAATTAGTTAAAGAAATAAATTTAGAATTACAAAAGCATTTTGCTACTCAAACAGAAAATAATGAAGAAGTAGTAGAACAAAAATAAATACAATTGTTTAATTGAAAACAAAAAAACTATTAGTTTTAAGCTAATAGTTTTTAATTATTTCGTGGTCTACTTTTGTAACTTGAAGGTTTAAAATATCAATTTGGTTTTTGATCTTCATATATGTTTGTTCCTGTAAATGCATTATCATTTGTATCCCTTCCAAATATATCTCGATTACTTGCAAAACGACCTGAGTTAGGTTGTCTTGTTGGGTTAAAAATAACACCTCAAGAATTTAGATTATATGAAAAACTTTGTGCGTCTCTAAACATATTTTGAATATCAGTCAATGAATTTGGCACTCATGATGATAAATCTTGATTAAAAACTATAGCATTTTGGAACATTGATTGTGCATTTTCAAGTTTTCTTACATCCCAGTTATTTAAAGGTTGATTATATGAAGTTGCACTGTTAAACATATTACCCATAACTTTTATATTAGAAGTATTTCAATTGTTTATATCTTGATTAAACTTTCTTGCATTATGAAACACGCCACTTGCGTGTATACAACTACTTAAATCTCAACCTGATAAACTCGAATTAAATTCAAAACATCCTGAAAACATATGTGATATAGTTGTAGCAGATCTCATGTCTCAATTATTTAGTGGTTGATTAAAAGAAGTAGCAGCTCCAAACATTTCATAAAATGTTGTTCCTTTTACTACATTTCAATCATTTAATGGTTTATTAAATGCACTAGCTTCATTGAAAACTCTTTCAAAATTTGTAACGTTGTCAACACCTCAACTATTAATATCTTGATTAAAATTATTAGCCTTAGCAAACATATAACTAATATCCTCAGCATTAGGAAGTCTTCAATTATTTAATGGTTTATTAAATGCACTTGCAGCATAAAACATTGATTTAAAATTTGTTCCATTAGACACATTTCAACTATTTATATCTTGATTAAATGCAGAAGCCTCAGCAAATGTTCCTTCAAAATTTGTTCCTTTTGAAACGTTTCAATCACTTAAAGGTTGGTTAAATGCAGAAGCTTTATTAAATGTATTAGAAAAATCGGTTACTTTTGAAACATCCCATTTATTAATATTTTTATTAAATGTATAAGCTTTTTTAAAAGTATCACGTAAACTTGTTACATTAGATGTATTTCAATTTTCAATACCTGAAAAATCTTGTCTTCTACTATCTTCAAACAAACCAGCAAATGAAGTAATTAAAGCTGTATCAATATCACCTAAATTAATTTCATCATCAGAAACAAGTCTTTTTAATTCATATAAACTTTCCGGTCTATATTTTTTGGTTGTATCAAAAGTTACAATATTTACATCATCAGTTTGTATCTCTGCGTCTGCATATGTTTTAGCTTCTGTTTGACTTTCTGCGTCAGCTAAAGTTTTTGTATCAGTTTGAGTTTCAACTACACTAGTTTCAACTGTTCTTTTGTTACTTGAATTATCATTTATAATGTTATTGGCTAAAGCCTCAATATCTTTATTTTTTATTTTTACATCACATGATGCGCTTATTGCAGTTACTGAAAAACACATCAAAGGCGATGCAAAAATAATAAATTTTGTTAATTTACTCATATATTTCCTTTGCAATATTTATTATTTATATTTTTATTTTAAAAAATCCAATGTTTTTTATAAAAAACTTTTTGCAAAAAAAAAAAAAAAGCAAAAAAGTTAAAAAATTTTATTAATTTAGAATTAATTTAAGATTAAATTTATATTTTGCTAAAAATTTAATATAATTTTTAAGTTAAAAATTAAATAAAATAAAACCTTTAAATAGATTTTAATTTTTCTATTTAAAGGTTTTAATTTTTATTAAATTATTAAAGGTTTAATTTTTTTAAGATTATCCATATAAAAGTTTAAAGCTTTATCTAAAATTTCTTTGTTTGATTCATAAGTAATTAAGTCGCGAGCTTTTTTTATTGGATATCAAGAAACAACTTTAATTTCTGAATCTTGTTTAATTAATTCAAAAGATGTTGGATAAGCAACAAAATATGTTACGTCTTTCATTGTTTTAGGTAATGGAGAATATGTATTCATTTCTTCAAAGCCATCAATTAATTTGATATCAATATTTGTTTCTTCTTTTACTTCTCTAATTGCTGTTTGCTGTTTAGTTTCGTTTTTTTCCATGTGTCCTTTTGGAAAACCTCAATGATTTAAAGTTTGTTCTACTAATAAAACATTTAACTCGTCATTAATAATTTTAAAAACGATTGCACCACATGAATATTCTTGTTTCATATTTACCTTCTTAATTATTAATAAATTGCATTTTTTTAATTTTTTTAAGCAAATAAATTGCTATAGTAAATAAAGAAATAAAACTAATAAATGCAACTATAGAGACTGCAAAAAATATTTTTTTAATCACACTTATATCTTTAACTACTTCATTTTTTAAAAAAGTATCTAAACGATAACGATTTAAATTTGCAAATAAAAAGGTATTAATTAAATAAGCTAAAACTATAAAAACTAAAAAAGCTATTAGAATATAAACTATTTTAATAAATACTTTATTTAAGTATTTTCTATAATAAAAGAGCATAAATGTCTTATAAATACTTACAAACGCCACAGCAGCTACTAAAACTAGAAATAATATAAAAGGATATAGTATTTCAATTCTAACTTTATCTAATTTAAATACTATAGATAAAGCTAAAGTTATAATAGAAAAAAATAAACCTAAAGAAGCTAATATAAGATAATATAAAATATCTTTTTTTATTACTTTTTGATTTAAATCGTTAAGTTTCTGTAATTTATTTTCATTATTTTCTTGCATGATTCTCCTATTTTTAAATTATATTATTTAATAGTTATAATTTGGTAAAATATAAATAAATAATTAAGGAGTCACGGATGCTAAATAATAAATATTTAACTTTATATCGTCAATATAGACCTAAAACGTTTTCTGAAATAAAAGGTCAAGATCATATTGTTCAAACTTTAAAAAATATTATTTTATCTAATAAAATAGGACACGCTTATTTATTTTGCGGACCACATGGAAATGGAAAAACTTCAACTGCGAAAGTTTTTGCAAATACAATAAACTGTTCTCATCGTGATTTTAATGATCTAAGTCCATGTCTTGATTGCATTAACAATATAGATAGAAATTTAGATATTATTGAAATTGATGCTGCATCTAATACCGGAATTGATGATATAAGAGAATTAAGAGAAAAAATAAAACATTTGCCTTCTCAAAGTCCTTATAAAATTTATATTATTGATGAAGTTCATATGCTTTCAAAAGGAGCTTTTAATGCTTTATTAAAAACTCTAGAAGAACCACCTCAACATGTTATTTTTATTTTAGCAACAACTGATCCTCAAAAAATACCTTTAACAATTTTAAGTAGAGTTCAAAGATTCAATTTCAAGAAAATGGATTGCAATATTTTATTTAATGAACTTAAAAGAATTTTTGAAAATGAAAAGATTTTAGCAAGTGATGAAGTTATTAAATTAATTACTAAATTAGGAAATGGAAGTTTTAGAGACACTTTAAGTATTGCTGATCAAGTAGCTATTTATTCAGCTAATAAAGCAATAGAAATAAAAGATGTTCAAGAAATATTTGGAATAACTGATGTTAAAAATGTTATTGATTTAATTAATTTATTAAATGCTCATGAATTAAAAAGTGCCTTAAATTTACTTAAAAATTTAATTTATAATGGGACAAACATTGATATTTTTCTAAATCAAATTGTAGAAACATTAAAAGATTATTTATTTTATTTAGAAACAAAAGATGCAACTGTTTTAGAAAATACTAAAATAGAAGACATTAATTTAATTTCGCTTGTAAAAGAAAAAGCTTATGAATACGTTGATAATTTTATTGATTTAATTAAAAATATTAAATATTCAGACATGCCTTTACAAACTTTTGAAATTACTTTAATTAAACTTTCAGCAATTAAAGCACCTAATGAAGTTTATAAAAATACAATTGAGAATGTCAAAAGCCCAATATTTGATATTAATAAATTAGTTAATGATGATTTAGAAACTCAAACAAAAGAAAATAAACAAGAGGTTGAAGAACATAATGATTTTGTTTATTTTGAAAATGAAGAAGAAATTAATAATGAATTAAAGTCTGAAACTAAAAGTAATTTTGATTCAAATAGTTATGGAATTCCAAGTTTATCTTCAGTTGCAAATGATGATGCAGAAGAAAATTTAGAAACTGTAAATATTGATGATTTAATTAAACAAACTGACGAAATTATTTTATCTGAAAATACAGCTGAATTCGAAAATAGCGACATAGCAAATGATATTATTACAGCTGAATTTGACAATACATTTGATAACTTAAATACTAAAGCTACAAAAACAACTATTACTTTAGATTTAAATGAAGTAACTGCTGAAAATAAAAATTCTAATTTAAATGTGGAGCATTCAGAACAAGAAAACAAATTCTTAAATATAAAAAGAAGTCATGTTGATTTTAATGATTTAGTAAATTGTTTTTTAATTAGAATTTTAACAAAAAAAGGTACTCAAGAATTTAAAGAAGACTTAACTGAAGTTGATAAAATAAAATATGCTGATTTAACTTTTAGATTGTTAGCTAAAGAATTTACAGATGAATTAGCAATGCTTCAAAATTTAAAAATTGTATTTAGTAATTCAAATTTCATTATTGTTTCTTCAGAATTTGAAGAAAAAATTGAAGATATAAATTTAAATGCTTATACAATTAAATTTCAAAAAGCTATTAAAAAATTATTTGATAGATATATGCATGTTTTTGGTGTAACAGAAAATGAAGTTGAAAACATTAAAAACTGATGGCATAACAATAAAGCAACTTTACAATCAATGAAACCAAAATTGTTTGAGGATTTAAATCCTTATTATGAAGTTCAACAAAAAGAAAAAATTGCCTGAGCTAAATCTACATTTGGCAATATATTTAAAATGAAAAAATAGAAACTAAGGAGTTTATTATGAATATGAATGAAATGCTTAAAAAAGCAAAAAGAATGCAAGCCGAAATGGAAAAAGAAGAAAAATTAATTGAAGGACAAGAATTCACAGTTGAAAAACAAGGTATCGTTGTTGTGATGGATGGGCATAGAAAAATTAAAAGCTTAAAATTAAATGAAGCTTTAATTGACCCTGAAGATCCAGAATTAATTCAAGATTTAGTTATGTTAGCTGTAAATGAAGCTATTGATAAAGTCAATGAAGCATTTGATGAAATGAGTGCTAAATTCTCTGGTAATGGATTTCCATTTTAATGAATAATGAAGAATATTTAAAATTAGAAAAAAAATTAAAAGAAATTCCAGGTCTTAGCAAAAGACAAATTCAAAAAATTGCTGATTTTATAATTGATAAAAAAACTGAAGAAATTAATGAAATAGTTCAAACTATTTTAGAATATAAAACTAATATTAAAAAATGTATTAATTGTAATTATGTTTCAAAAGATGAACTATGTAAATTTTGTTCAGATTCAAGCAGAGAAAACATTCTTTTAGTTGTAGAAAAATCTGTAGATGTAGACAAATTTGAAGAATTAAATAGCTATAAAGGTAAATACTTTGTAATTGATGATGTTTGAAAAAAACAAAAAGAAAAAGTGCAAGATAAAGCACTTGAAAAACTTTTAAGTATAGCAAATAAATATAAAGAAATTACTTTAGCTTTGTCTTCATCATTTGACGGTCAATTTTCAATGATTTATTTACAAAAAATGCTAAAAGAAAAAGCAAAGTTTGAAAATGTATATCAACTAGCAATCGGGATACCGATTGGTGCTAGTGTTGAATATGTTGACAATGTAACTTTAAAACAATCACTTATTAAAAAAGTTAAAATGTAATTAAATTAAGAGGGTATTATGTTAGATAAAAAAACTGGTAAATTTATAGTTATAGAAGGAATGGATGGTTCCGGAAAATCAACAATTATTTCTATGCTTAAAGACGAATTTGTTCGTTTAAAAAGAGATGATGTTATTTTCACAAGGGAACCAGGTTCAGCTTTTTCAAAAGAAGCTGAAAAAATTCGCCAGTTTATTTTAGATAATGAAAACTCTTTTAGTAATATGGTCGATGCACTTTTATTTGCAACAAGTAGAAGATTAAATTTAGAAAAAGGTATATGACCTGCTTTAAAAGAAAACAAAATAGTTATTTCAGATCGTTATTGAACAAGCTCTTATGTTTATCAAGGAGTTTTAGGAACTATGGGACTTGAAAAAGTTAAGATCTTAAATGAAATAGCGACTGATAATACAAAACCTGATTTTATTATTTTCTTTGATTTAGATCCTAAAACATCTGTACAAAGAATTACTCAAAATAGAGATATTATTGATCGTTTAGAAACCACTGATGTTGCTTATTATGAAAAATTGCGTGATGCATATAAATTAGTAATGCAAAACGATGATAGTAAATATTATGTAATAGATGCAAATTGTACAATTGTTGAACTATATGAAAAAGTAGTTGATATTTTTAAAAAACATGGAGTTTTATAATGGCTCTTAAAATTAAAGATATTTATAAAAAATTATTAATAATGCAATTAATTATCAAAAATTAAATCAAGTTTATTTATTTTCATCAGATACAATCAACGATTTTGATGAATGTTTATTATTCTTTATTAACCAAATTAATAAAGAAAATTTTTATACTTTAGGCGATATAGATTTTGGATCATTATATTTTTTAATAAATGGTGAAGATAAAAACATTGCTAAAGAAGATTTAGTTAAAATTCAAAGTGAGTTAGAAATAGCTCCTTTAGAAAACAATAAAAGAAAAATATTAATAATTAAAAACATAGAAAATGGAACTGAAAAAAGTTTAAGTTCTTTATTAAAGTTTTTAGAAGAACCACCTAAAAATACAATTATTTTAATGACTAGTGTAAATAAAAAAGATGTATTAAAAACAATTAAATCAAGAGCTTTTAATATTGATATTTTTGCTGAAGATTCAGAACTTTTAAAACAAGCAGATGTTGATAATTTTATTGATTTATATCAAAACGAATACATTTTTGAAACAACAAAATTAAAAAAGAGCTTTATGAAATTAAAAACTTAATTTTTGAATCTCTAAAAAATCCAAAAGATTTATTTAGCTATTTAATTTTAGATTTTGAAGAAGAAAAAGCTAAAATGTATTTAAATTTTATGAAGCTTTGTTTTCATGATTTATATAAATTTAAAAATGGAGTAAGTGATTTAAATATTTACGATTTTAAAGAATTAAAAAACATTTCAAAAATATCTTTAGATTTTAAAAAAGTAATTGAAAGCATAGATTTATTTTTAAAAAATATTTCTTTTAATGGAAATTTTGAACTAAATAGAACTAACTTTTTAACTATATTAGGAGAAATTTATGGCTAAATTATATATAGTAGGAACTCCTATTGGAAATCTAGAAGACATTACTATTAGAGCTATAAATACTTTAAAAAGTGTTGATGTAATTTTATGTGAAGATAGTAGAGTTAGTCAAAAACTTTTAAAACATTACGAAATAAATAATAAAACAATTATTTCATATCATAATTTTAATGAAAAAC
Source organism: Mycoplasma struthionis (assembly GCF_003855455.1). Taxonomy (GTDB): domain Bacteria; phylum Bacillota_I; class Bacilli_A; order Mycoplasmatales; family Metamycoplasmataceae; genus Metamycoplasma; species Metamycoplasma struthionis. The sequence continues at coordinate 685,604 of NZ_CP034044.1, read as the reverse complement.
AAATTAGCCCTAAAGCTATTAAATTAATAAATGAAAATAAAAACATCGCTTTAATTTCTGATGCAGGAATGCCTTTAATTTCAGATCCCGGTTTTGAATTAATTAAAGCAGCTAAAGAAAATAAAATAGATATTGAAATAATTGGTGGACCAACAGCAATGGTTCATGCCTTAATTAAAGCTAATTTTGCTTCTAAATTCACTTTTTTAGGATTTTTAAAAGATAAATCAGGTGCTAGACAAAATGAACTAAAAGAGTTAGGTTATGGAACTTATGTAGCTTATGTTTCACCTCATAAGCTTTTAGCTACCTTAGATGATTTTGAAGTAGTTTTTGAAAACAACGTTCAAATTTATTTAATTAAAGAAATGACTAAAATGTTTGAAACATCTTATGAAGGCAGTCCTCAAGAAATTAAAAATCTTTTAGGTGATAATATAAAAGGTGAGTTTACTATTGTTTTTAATATAATAAAACCTAAACATGTAAAAGTTAATAAATATAAATTAACTTAATAACTAAACTAGGATAAAAATTTATAGACACATTCCATTTAAAAGAAAGGAATGTGTTTTTTTATGTCAAGAAAACAGTTTACAGCAGAACAAAAACTAAAATATATAAAAATTTTAATTGAAAAAGATTTAGAAATGGCGATGATTACTTTTGTTGAAGATTTCTGAGAAGAAAGATATAAAGAAAATTATTTAAAATACAAGAATAAAAGAAACCCATTTAAATATGCCAAAATGCTAATTACAGATTGATACAACTTGTATAATTTAGATATGGAATTACTCAAATCTAAAACGGGAATTGCTCCAAAAAAAGGTAAATCAGGTCGAAAAAGAAAAATAAGCATAAATGACTTAAATGAATATGAAAGACAATTTTATCAAGATGTCTTAGAAGAAATATTAGAAGAGCATGGGATAACAAATTCAGATATAATTGAGAAAGTTAAGAAAAGAAAAGACGAAAAAAATATTAAAAACTGCAGAATGAAAATTCTAGCAGAAATCTTTGATATAAACAGAACTTCTATTTACTCTAACTATCTTAAAAAACAAAAAAAAGATTCTAAAGAAAAATATATTAAACAAGAAATTATTGATTGGATTTTAGCAGAAGCTGAAAAATCAGGATTAGTTATAGGTAGGGACAAACTCTATTATAAATATATAAGATCAACAAAAAAATATGTTTCTTCATATGTTTTTAGAATAAATTATGAAAAAAGTCAATATAAATCTTTGTCATATGTGCGTTCAAACAAATCAAGACCACCGAAAAAAGCTAAATACGATAAAATATGAACTGATGACTTTTTAAAAGGAGATTTTTCATCATCTTTTTTCGCTCAAACAATTCATGCGGATATTAAATATGTAAGAGTCAAAGAACAATGATACTACTTACATGTTTTAACTGAAACATTTTCAAATTCAATTTTAAACTGAACATTGTCAAAAGAAAGAACCGCTGATTCAACTATTAAATTATTAGATGAAACCATTAAGAAATTTAAAATAAAACCTCAAATTTTTCATAGCGACCATGGTATAGAGTATGCAAATAATAAATTTAGGGACTTTTTAAAAACCAACAACATTAAACAATCTATGTCACCAAAAGGGAATTCATTAGCTAATAGACCTTCGGAATATTTGTTTTCAATTTTTCAAAGAGAATTATTCGATTTTTACGATACCAGTAAAATGAATTTATTAAATGTGTATAATATAGTTAACAAATTTGTGGTTTGATATAACTTAGATAGACCACAATCGAATATGGAATATAAAACGCCATATGCTGTTAATCAACATATAGCGTTTTGTGTCTAAATTTTTTATCCTAATATAATTAACTTAATAACATGTTTTTTTATTTTCATTTTTAAATAAATAAAAAAACACCAGGCAAGGTGTTTTTGAATATAATAGATTAATTATTTGATTTAGCAATACTTGCATCTAAACGGCTAGCTTTTCTTGCACCATTGTTTTTGTGTAAAACACCTTTTGAAACTGCTTTATCAATTTCGTGGTGTGCTTTATTAGCCAATTCTTTAGCTTTAGGGTCATTAGCTTGAGCAGCTAATTTAGCTTTTTTGATTGCTGTTCTAACAGCAGATTTGATTGCAGAATTACGAGCGTTTGCTTTTTCGTTAGATAAGATTGCTTTTTGTTTTGATTTAATATTTGCCATTTTTTTGCCTTTCTTGCTATAAATAATTAGCGTTTTTATTATACTACATTTTTTTAATTTTTAATTAAATAATCTTTTTTATCTATAAAAAATTTAAATTTAAAAAAACAATTTTTAATAAGTTAAAATAATAGTTATGGAAAAAACGTATTTGCTTGAAAACTATATTTTTGATGATAAAAGCTACAACATAAATGTAATTTTAACAAACAATAAATATATGTATGCAGGCGTTAAAAAAAGTCAAATTTATTTAAAAGTTCCTAAAAAATATAACAATTTAGTAAATATTGATTCTTTTTTAAAAAATGTTTTTCCAAAATTGTTAAAAATTAAAAAAAGGCAAGATAATATAGAAGCTTTAGGAATTAATTTAAAACAAGATTATGTTTATTTTTTTGGACAAAAATATTTAATTCAATTAATTAATGAAAAATCAAAAAGTGATTATGAAATAAAAGAAAATAATTTAATAATCTATTTAGCAAATCCAAGATTTAGTATTGAAAGAGTTACTAAAAAAATTGAAGAAGATTTTTGTGAAATCTTAATTAAGAAATTTAAAGAATTTTCAGAATATTATGCAAAAGAAATATTGCCTGAAAAAAGCAATTTTGAAATTAAATTATCAAAAGCAAGATTAACAAGAATTTGAGCAAGCAATTTTGTATCTAAAAATTTAATAACTGTTTCTAGATATTTACTTCATTTTAATGACGAAATTATAAAAAGTATTGTAGTTCATGAATTAAGTCATTTTATTTATCAAAATCATTCTAAAGATTTTTATAAATTAGTAATTAAACATTTTCCAGAATATAAAAAAGCAAAACATGCTCTAGATAATCATTTATTTAACTATTAGGAGAAAAAACATATGAAAGAAATTGTAAATGTAGCAAATAAACAAGTTGTAGAAAACAAAGAACTTTCAACGAAGTTTATCATTGGAATGGTTGTTGGTGTAATTCTATTTTTTGTTGTTATTTCACTGTTTTGTATTTTTATTAAATTAATGATGAGAAGACATAAAAAAAATCAAGAGCAAATTTTTGAATATGATAAAAAAATTGAAAGTGAATTAATTCATTTAACAAACGTAATTCCAGATGCAAAATTAATTAAAGATTATGTATTTTTAAAAAATAAACAAAAATTTAATATTAATTTTATTTTCTTATCTAAATCAGTTGTTTTTGTTTTAGAAAAAATATATTATGAAAGTGGAACTTTAGAAGTAGATTGAACAAATCGTGAATGACTTTTAAAACAAGAAAATAAAAATATGATAATTCCAAACCCTACTATTAATCTAGATATGAATATAAAAGCAGTTAGAGATATCTTACCTTCTAATTTACCAATTTATGGAATTGTTATTTATAAAGATAATGTAAAAATTGAAATGTTAAACAATCAAAATTATATTTTATATAGTTCTCTTAATTCTTTAAGCGACACTATTTATGAACAAAATAAACAACTTTTTGAAGTTCTAAATCAAGAAGAAATAAAATTTATCTTAAAAGATTTAAAATTAAGAAGAGCACAATAATAGTTGCCTAAACATTCATTAAATATTGAAAAAAATTGAATTCACATTGAAAAAAACATTCTATTTATTGAAAACTCGATATTTTTTTGTTAAAATTTAGCATAAATTATTAATAATTTAGAAAAAAGAAAGGTATAATGATGGAAAAAACTAAAAAATCAACATTAGAAAAATACTACATTTCAGAAGTTCTAGACGCTGATAAAAATGTAGAATCATTTAACTTTAAAAAAGCTAACCAAAAAGTTTCAGGTAACTTTAAAGAATTCGTTGATGCAGTTCAAAACTTTATTACAGTAAGTGAAAAAACTCCAAATGATACAAGAGTTTGATTCCACAGAGACGGTGCTTACCGTGGTTCAGTTGACATTACAAAAGCTCGTTTAATTATCGAGAAAGTTAGAGAAAAACAAGTTGCAAACAAAGATGCTATTTCATATATTGAATCAGAAAATCTTGTTGACAAACCTGCACCAAAACCTAAAGTAAACTTAGAAGAAGAAGCTGAAAAAGTTGAACTATACGTTGCTGATCACGAAAATAAAAAAGCTAGCGAAGTTGAAGCATCTGATGTTGAAAGTGATTCAAAATACACAGTTGTTGTTGATGAACTAAGACCAGAAAATGGTGAACTAACTGTTTTATATCACTTAGAACACAAAAAAGAATCATCAGAAGTCCACTCAAAAACATTATACGGTTTTAAACAATGTACTTCATGCCAAGTTGTAGAAGAAGCTCCAGTTGAAGAAGAGAAAAAAGAAGAATTCCCTCTTTATGTACAATCAACTGAACAACCAATTCACTACCACAACAGACGTGATGAAAAATGATTTGTTATTTTATTAATTGTTTTATCAGTATTAATCGTTGTAAACATTGTTTTAATCGCTTTACGGGCAACAGGCGTTTTCTAATAACAAAATAAAAAAACTAGCTTCGGCTAGTTTTTAATTTCTAATTTTTTTTCTATTTTAAATTTCTTTTTAATTCAAATAATTTATTAATAAATTCATCTTTAGCATAAACTGTTGTTTCATCTGAACCATATTCTCTTACTGCTAAAGTATTATTTTCTATTTCAGATCTACCTAAAACAATAATGTATTTAGATTTTTGAAGTTGAGCTTCTCTAATCTTTTTATTTAATCTATCATTTTTTAAATTAATAGAAACATTAAAATCAGCATCTAAAAATTCGTCATATAGTTTTTTAGCATCATCATTAAAATCATTTGCGACTGGAATTATAACAACTTGTTTTGGGCTTAATCAAAATGGTAAAACACCTTTGGTTTGTTCAAGTAATGTTGCTATAAATCTTTCATAAGTTCCAATTAAACCTCTATGAATTAAAACTGGAGTTACAAATTGTTCATTATCATCAACAAATTTCATTTCAAAACGTGAAGGCAATAAAAAGTCTAATTGTAATGTTGACATAGTTATAACTCTGTTTAATACTGTTCTAACTTGAAAATCAACTTTAGGTCCATAAAATGCTGCTTCACCAATAAACTCTTTATATTCGATATTTAATTCTTTTAAAACTTCACGTAAATCATTTTCTGCTCTATTTCACATTTCATCATTATCAAAGAATTTTTCAGTATCTTCTTTATCTCTTAAAGATAATGAAACGTGATCAATTTCGATATCAAAATCATGTAGTGCTTGTTTAATCATTTGATATAAGTGTTTAAACTCTGATTTAATTTGATCAGGTCTTACAAAAATATGACCTTCTGTTAAATCCATACCTCTAACTCTTTCAAGTCCACTTAAAGCTCCTGATTTTTCATAACGATATAATCTTGATTGTTCTGAATATCTTATAGGTAAGTCTTTATATGATCTTCTTGTTGAGTTAAATAAAATAATGTGATGAGGACATGTCATAGGACGAGCTACTAAAAGTTCATTATCCATTTCAATTGGTTTAAACATAGTATCTTGATAATGATCTCAGTGTCCACTTATTTCATAAAGTTTCTTTTCACCAAAATGAGGTGTCATAACTTCTGTAAAACCATATTTTTTATCTAGTTTTAAAACGTAATCACGAATGGCATTATGAATTTTCATACCATCTTCAAGTCAAATAGGAAAACCTTGACCTGAAAGTTGATTAAACATAAAAATATTTAATTCTTTACCGATTTTTCTATGATCTCTTTCTTTTCTTTCTTCAAGAATTTCAAGATATTTAGCTAATTCATCTTTGCTTTCTCAACAAGTTCCATAAATTCTTGTTAACATTTTATTTTTTGAATCACCTCTTCAGTAAGCGCCGGCTACTGATAAAAGTTTAAAATGTTTAATTTCTTTTGTATTTTGAATGTGATTACCTGCACAAAGATCAGTAAATAAAACTTCTTCAGTTTTAGGGTGATAGTATTGATAAAAAGTAATTTCTTTTCCTTGACTTACAAATTCATCATATAACTCTTTTTTATAAGGTTGATTATCAAAAGAATATTGAGAAATTTCAACTTTTCTCATTTCATAATTTTGTTCAGCCAATTTTTTCATTAATTTTTCTATTTTAGGTAAATCAGATTCTAAAATTGGTTCTTTAAATTCAAAATCATAATAGAATCCTTCATCAATTGCAGGACCAATTGCTAATTTTGTTTCAGGGTATAATTTTAAAATAGCTGCTGCTAATAAGTGACTACATGAGTGGTTTAAAAATTTATTTGCGTTCATTGTCTAAACCCATACCTTTCATTAACATTTTTAAATTTTTATTTGCTGTTTGTGATGCTTTTTTAGCACCTATTAAACTGTTTTTTTCAACGTCTTTTAATGCGTTTTTATAATTTTCTTGAATCTTAGTTAGTAACTCTTTAACAGCTAAACCAACTTCAGATTTTAGTTCTCCATAATTTTTAGTTTTAAAATATTCTTCTGTTTCTAAAAGTGTTTTTTCTTTTAAAACTGAATAAATGGTTAAAAGATTTTTTATACCAGGTTTATCATCAGATAAATAAATTTTACCTTCTGAATCTGTTACTGCCTTCATTATTTTTTTATAAGCTTCTTCTGGATCATCTAATAAATAAATAGAAGCTTTAGGATTAGTATCTGATTTGGACATTTTTTTAGTTGGTTCAACTAATGACATTATTTTAGCGCCAACTTCAGGAATATATGGTTCAGGAATTATAAATTTTGTTTTAAATTTATTATTTAATCTTATAGCTAAATTTCTAGTTATTTCAACATGTTGCTTTTGATCAATTCCAACAGGAATAATATCTGCATTATATAATAAAATATCAGCTACCATAAGTGTTGGATACATTAAAAGACCAGTAGGAATTGTATTCATTCCATTTGCTGTTTTTATTTTGCTTGACTTATCTTTAAATTGAGTCATTCTAGATAGTTCGCCAATAGTTGTATTAGTTAAAATTAATCAATTCATTAATCCGTGTTCTATAACATCTGATTGAAAAAATAAAGTTGTTTTATTTATATCAATTCCACAAGCCATAAATAAAGCAAAAATATCTCTTCTATTTTTTTCAAGTTCTTTAGGTTCTATTGGTAAAGTTCAAGCATGCAAATCAGCTATAAAAACATAATTTTCATACTTCTCTTGAAGTTTAACCATGTTTTTAATTGCTCCAATATAATTAGCTAGTGTTAATTTTCCTGTTGCAGTTATTCCACTAATCATAATCTGTTTTTTATCAGTCATTTTATGTCCTTTCATAAATACTTATTTAATTTTAATACATTTTTAAATAATAATACTATTAATTTTTAATTAATATTATTGAATTAATTAATGTGCTATTTTTTTCTTTAACTTTTCTTAAAATTTTCTTTTTTCAAAAACATTATTTTTTATTTATCTTTATAATTATTAATACATATATACACAAGGAATATTGAATTTTTAATTTAAAAAAGGGGTTAGAGTATGACAGCAAAACAAAAAGCTTTGTATGTTTTTTTATGCATTATAACTTTAGGTTTTATATTAATTTATTGAAAAAATAAATATCAAAAAAGAGAAGTTTCAAGTGAACTTTCAGTTAACAATAATTTACCTTTTAGCTTAAATGATTTATTTTCAAAATTAGGACAAAAAGAAAATATTGAATCAGTTTCGGCAACTCAAAAAATAATAAAAATATTTTTTAAAAATAGAAATTTAATTTTAGTTGATGAAATTAAAAAATTAGGCGGAATTTCAGGAATAGCTTTACAAAAAAACTCAATTTCTTTAGTAATTGGAAATTGCGCTAAATATTTAGAAGAGTTAATGAAAAAGGAGTTATAGTATATGGAAAAATATGATGTTAAGTATCAAAAAATAATGGCTAATTTACTAGATATAGAACAAAGAGATTCTTCATTATTTAGTAATATTAACAATGAAAAATATTTTGATGTCTTACAAAAATTTGGTGAGAAAACTTTTGAACAAATTTATTATAAAAATGACTTCAATTTACCTTTAATAGAATCAGATAATATTAGCTTAAGAGAAAAAGTTGCAGAAGCTAAAAATAAAACTGAAATTGTAAGTATTTTTAAAGAATACAGTCAAAGAGTAGATGATAAAATCTTTAAAACTTTATCTTCAGATTTTGAAAAAGGTAAAGCTAAAATAATAAGCCAATTAGAAACTGAATTTCAAAAATCATTTATTGGATGAAAAAAATTATTAAAACAAGCCCAAGATGTAAATATTGAAACTAATATTTGACCTTTACATATAGGTTTATTTTTCATCTCTATAAAAACAGAAAAAAAAGCAATTTATGCTCCTTTATTTTTTAAAGAAGTTACTCTAGAAATTAAAAATTCAATTGTGTATTTGATATCTACTTCTGATATTAAAATAAATAGTAAACTAATAACCTTTTTAGAACAAGAAGGTTTCATGCTTAATTTAAATAATGTTGACTTTGCTAATTTAACTTTTGAAGCATTATTTAATTTAATTCATAAAGAATGAACTTCAATTTATGAAATCCCAAATAGTTTAAAATCAAAAATTTTAGATTTAAATGAAAGCAATATAACAAACGAAGCTATTAAATTCCATCCTGGTATGGTTTTAGGTTTTTATAACGTTTCATCTGGTTATTTATGAAACCAAATGCTTAAAATTATTAAACAAGATGAATTTAAAGAAATATTAAATCCTGAAATTATTAAAAAAGTTTATAGTGAAAAAATTAAGAATGTAATTTTTGATAAAAACTTTAAATTATTTAAAATTCAAGAAACTAACTTTTCACAAGATATGGCAACTGTATCAGCGCTATATCAAGATACAATAATTTGAGGTCCTCCAGGAACCGGAAAATCTCAAACAATAAGTAATTTAATTTTAAATATTATTGCAAGAAACAAAACAGCTTTAGTTGTTTCAGAAAAAAAAGCTGCCTTAGAGGTTTTAACAAGTAGATTAAAAGAAATTAGAATTTTCTGTTTATTTGTTTTAAATGATAGAGACATGAGACTTGACAGTTTTTATGAACCCTTAGAAAAGTTTATAAAATTAGTTGAACATTATAGAGCTAGTGGTAAACAAAATGCTTTAAGTGTCTTTGCTGAAGAAGATAAAAGATATTTAGAAAAAATTAGTGAATTAAAAAACAATAAAAACTTAGAAAACGTTTTAAATTTTTATGCTTCAGTTTACAATGGTGAAATTGATGAGGCATCTTTTGAAAATGTTAAACAATTAGATCCAAGCATAAATTATGCTATTTCATCAAATTTTAAAACTGAACAAGATATTAAAAAGGCTCTTTATGAATTAAATAAAAATAAAAAACCTGGTTTCTTTACAATCTATCCAAAAAATATTAAAGAATCAGCTCAAATCATTTTCCAAAACCAAAATTTATTGAAATATGATTTAAATAATGCAATTAAATTCATTAATTCAGTTGAACTTCAAGAAATTATTCAAATTGATAAAGATTTTAAAGAAATTTTAGATGCTAAATCTCAAAATATTAATAATGGCAAGATTTTGACTAACATGATTTTAGAGTTAGTTTGTCAAAAAATTGAAGCATTTGATGAAAAACAAAGAGAGCAATATAATGCTTTTGCTATGTCAATTAGAACTGGTCATTTAAAACCATTTAAGTTTTTCCATAAACACAAAGACATGATTAAAATCTTATTCCCAGTTATTGTTACAACTCCAGAATTTGATTTATCAATGTGAGAAAAACAAGAATTTGATTTTGCTATTTTAGATGAATCTAGCCAAATTTTTCTTGAAAAAGGAATTCCTATTTTATATCTAGCTAAAAGAAAAGTTATGGCTGGAGATGATCAACAAATGCAACCAACAAAATGATTTGCTACTTCTTATGATTTTGATGAAGATGAAAATGATTTTGGAAATATTGAATCATTACTAGATTATGCAAAAGCAGTTGGTGTTTATTCAATTTTATTAGATAAAAACTATAGATCAAAACAAGCCGCTTTAATGACTTTTAGTTCTAAACATTTTTATGAATCTAAACTTGATGTTATCGATGATTATGAATGCACAATTAAAAAAGATCCAGCAATTGAAGTTCTTCAAGTAAATGGTGTTTGAGATAATTCAAAAAATGAAGTTGAAGCAAATGAAATTATTCGCTTAGCAAAAGAAAGCTTAAAAAAATACAAAAAGATAATTTTATTAGTATTCAATATTAAACAACAAGAACATTTATTAAACTTAATTTATGGATCAGAACCTGAATTAGAACAAGCATTAAATGAAAATATTATTTCAGTTAAAAATATAGAAAACATTCAAGGGGATGAAGCTGACATTGTTATTATGTCTGTTTCATATGACAAAAACACAACTTTATACAACACATATGTTGCTCGTAAAGGTGGAAAAAACGCTTTAAACGTTGCTATTTCTCGTGCTAGAGAAAAAATAATTGTTGTTAAATCAATTTTTGCAGATGATGTTGAAATTAATGAACGTTCAACAAAAGACATGATTATTTTCAAAAAATGATTAAGATTCTTAGATTTAAATAAAGAAGAACAAAAAATTATTTAAATGAAGAAAATGATTATCTTTTAACTCAAGAATACATTAATAAACTACATACTGATTTTAAAATACAAGTTATTAATTTATTAAATGATTATTTAAAAGCTTATCCTGATTATGCAGTTGAAAGTGATTATTCAATTGGTACTAAAACAATTGATATAGTTATTTTAAATCGTGAAAGCAAAAAAATAATTCAAGGATTTTTAGTTGATAGTTTCCAATATTTAAAAGATCCAGAGCAATTCTGCAAATACCGTGATAATTTTAAATTTTTAGAAAATAAATCATATCCAATTAAATGAGTTACTGAAATAAGTTGACCAGTTTATAAAGCTAAAATTCTTGAAGAATTAAAAAACAAGATTTTACAAGATGCAAAAGAAAACAAAGTAACAAAAAAGATGTTGAAGTAATTAAAGAAGATAATAATTTTGAATTAACTATGCAAGAAATTGTTTTAAAAGAAAATTTAGAAAAGTCTTTAAAAAACAATAAAATTCAAGATGATGATGAAATTGAAGATTACTCAGATCCAAGTGCAGAATTTAATACAATAGAACATGCAGAAAAAAATGAAAACTTTTTATCATCTGATATAAGACATGAACATTTAGATCATGAAGAAGAATCTGAATATGATCATAAACAAATTACTCAAATTTTTGATTTAGAAGCTAAAAGTAATTCAACTGACATAGATCATACCCATATTAATAAAGAATCATTTGAAGGTAATGATTTAGTTGATGAAGAAGATGACGACAAACCTGAAATTAAAAATGTTTCAATTAATTCTTCAAATGATAATACAACTGAAGAAGTCCACACACAAGTTATAGAAGATTCTGAAAATTCTGAAGAAATAACAAAAACACAAGAAACAGATTCTTTAGAAGAAGAAACAGAAAACACAAGAGAAGGCAATAATTTCTTTGATAAATTTTTAGATAATAAAATTACAAAAACTACAACTGAAGATGTTGACTATTATATAAAAGACACTAAAGAATTCGAAAGAAGTAATTCATCAAAAAATTTATTTAATCATGATGATATAAAAAACGATGTTATAAATGAATTAGATGATGAAACTACAAAAGATTTCGTTATGGTTGGTGAGGATGATTAATGGATAAAAAAACTAATGCTAAATTACCATGAGACGAAGATCCAAATCTAGATGTTAGTGTTGAAGATCAATTAGAATTTAAAAAGAAAGCTAAAAACGTTGTTAAATTAAAAAAGACAAGAAATATTATATTTTTAACTTTAGGAGCAGTAGGTATTGCTACTGTTTTAGGAGTTGCTTTAGGAGTTAAAACAACAAAAAGTTCTTTAAATATTTGAAAGGAATCAGTAACAACTAAAATTGCAAATAATTTTGACGCTAATATTTTAAACTGAAATAAAAATGCAAAATATGATGGTTCTAGTTTTGATTTAGCAAAAAAATTAATGACTAATTTATCATTAAAAAACTCAGCTTTATCAGTTTATAATTTCTCTTTAAATCAAGATTACAATGCAGAAATTCATAATGTAATTTTAGATGTTTTAAATCCTGATACTGTATATATTGATGTTTTATTAACAAACAGATTAACAGCGGCTTCAATAGTTGCAAGAAATTTAACTTTAAAAGCTACACAAAGTCATACATTATTAGATGAAAAAGGAATTGAGAAGTTTAATAAAGATAAAAAAATTGATGATTTAGCTAATTCACAATGAGAGTTAGCTTTTGTTACTGATGGTCGTTTTAATGATTCAGATCCTGAAAACAACACTTTTAAACAACTAAAAAACAAAATTGAATTAGTTAATCAAAAAATAAAAGCAAACAATGAAAACTATATTGATTTAGGTTTATATTTAATAGAACATGGACCTGCAAGTAATTATTATTTAAAATTCACTAAAAAAAGTCAAATAGCAGCATATTTTTTACCTTTTAATTTCAAAAGTCCAATTTCGTTAGTTAAAAAAGGTGAAGACTATTATTTAGAATTTGATGCTCAATTTTATTCAATGGCTAAAGACACAACTAAAATTAAAAATAGAAATTATGAATATGGTTTTTATGTTCCTGCTTTAGAAAAAAAATATTCAATTAAACTAACTTTCACAAATGAAAAATAAAAAACTATTTAATTTAGGCATAAAGCTTAATTAAATAGTTTTTTTATAATAATGAAGCATCGTCTTTCATTTTTCATGGTTGTTTTTTATTTATATGATCAATAAATAATTTACCTTGTAAATGGTCATATTCATGTTGCATTACTATTGCTGGATAACCAGAAACATCATACACTTTTTCTTTTCTTTCATAATATGAATAAGCTTTTACAATTACTCTTGAATATCTAAAAACATAACCAGCTTGATTTGGATGTTTTTCATTAACACTTAAACATCCCTCGCCTTCAGGCAATGCTAATTTATGATCTGAATGTCCTATTAATTTAGGATTAATTAAAGCATCTTTAAAAATATATTCATTTGTATTTTCATCTTTAATCATTATATAAAAAATATTTTTAGGAATTCCGTATTGTATAGCTGCTACTCCAACTGCAGGACGGAATTTTGTATTTTCTTCTTGACTATCATCAACATGATAAATCATTTTTTCAATTAATAATTCATCTTCTTTAACTAAAGGCCATGAAACATCTTGAGATTTAACTCTCAAAATTTTTTCTGGCAATTCTACTAATTTAACATCTTCATATTTAAACATAAAATTATTTTAACTTATATTTTAATATTTTTTATATAATAACTATATATTTAAATAAATACGGAGAAAATTAGAAATGGACGACTCGCTCAGTTATAGTTTATTAAATGAGACTACAAAAGTAACAAATCAAAAAATGGCAGAGCCATGGCAATTTGCACTTTATTCAATTTTATTAATCTTATTACTTGTTTTTAGTGCTATCTTTTCTGCAATGGAAACAGCATACACTTCAATGAGTAAAGCAAAAATTGAAGCAATGATAGAAAAAAAAGTTGTTGGTGCTAAATTAATTCAAAAGCAACACAAGTTTTTTAATAGAACCTTAGGAACTATTTTAATAGCTAACAATTTAGTTAATATTGCTTCATCTACTTTATTAACATATGTTTTATCAGCTGCATTATTAGACACAGGAACATCAGCATTAATTTCTACAGCAGTAATGACACCTATAATTGTATTTTTTGCTGAAATTATTCCTAAATTAATTGCAAAATCAAACCCTGAAAGAACAGTAAAATCACTATATTGAATTATTGAAGCTCTTTATTGAGTGTTTTTACCGATAACATATTTAATATCAAAAATAGGTAAGAAAATTTATATAACAAATACAGAAAATGAAATACAAAGTCTTTTAGATATAGCTCAAGATGAAGGTGTTTTAGAAACAAAAGAATCTGTTATGGCTCAAAATGTTTTAGAGCTTGATTCAACAAAAGTTTCTCAACATTACATTAAATTAAAAAACGTTGAAGTTTTATCACATAAAGCTAGTTTAAAAGACGCTTTAATGAAATTTAAAGAAACTAATTATTCAAGAATTCCAGTTGAAAAAGATGGAGATCTAATTGGTATTTTACTTTTAAAAGATATTTTCTTTTTAGAAAGAGGAAATATATTAAATTACATAAAAACAGTTCCAAATATTTCAGCTAACTCAAATTTATCAGTAGCTTTAGAAAAAATGCGTCAATCAAGAGCTCAAATGGCTTTTGTTGTTGAAAATAATAGTAATGATAAAGCAATAGGAATCATTACAATTGAAGACATTTTAGAAGAAGTTGTTGGTGAAATTTATGATGAGTTTGATGACGATGAACAAATTTATGAAATAAGTTTAGAACGTTGTGAAGCTAAAGGTACTGTTTTAATGAAAACATTATGAAAACAACTAGAATTTGCAGATTATTGAGATTTCGAATTAGAAGATAAAGACAAAAATCTAAATCTTTCAACATGACTTGAAAATCAAGTTGGACATAGTTTAAGAAAAAACACTAAATTTATTTATAAAGAAAAAATCCAATTTAAAGTATTATCAAAAAAATCAAAAGAAACAAAATTTGATTACATTGAAATTGATTGAAGTTAAAAAGCACAAGTTGCTTTTTAATTTTTTTATAAAAAATTCTAATACTATTTAAGGCATTTTAATGTATAATTTAATTGTTAAATGTATAAGTTAACAAGGGGTGACTCCTTGACCATTAGGTCCAAAAGTCCAGAAGGAGAAAAATAATGTCAAACTATGAAATTATGATTCTAGTAAACCCTAAATCAACTGATGAAGAATTTAAATCACTATTATTTAGTGTTTTAGATGAAAAATCTTCAAAAGTTGAAAAATTGGAAAGAACTGAATTAGCTTATCCAATTAAAAAATTAACTAGAGCTTCATATTATTTAGTTACTACAAAATCAGCACCTGAATTAATGGCTGAATTAACAAGAAAACTAAATATCGATAAAAGCATTTTAAGAACTTTAATTATTAATTTAGATTCTGAAAAAGGTTTAAAACCAAGAAAAGTTAAAAAAGCTTTACAAAGAAAACCATTTGTTAAAGGCGAAAAGAAACCTTTCCAAAAAGAGAACAAAAACCAGCACAAGGCGAAGAAAAACAAGAACGTAAAGTAAGTCCAAAAAAAGTTCAAGAAGATAAATAATTAATTTAAAAGGAGGAGAGATGAATAAAGTTATTATTGTGGGGCGTTTAGCCCAAGACCCTTATAAAGGTATTACAAAAACTGGAGGAATTGAATATTCACGTTTCACAGTTGCAGTAAACCGTGCTTATAAAGGAACAAACGGAGAGCAAATAACAGACTATATTCCATGTGTGGCTTGAAGAACTGATGCTATATTCGTTAATAATTATTTAAGCAAAGGATCACTTGTATCCATAGAAGGCTCATTCCAATCTTCTAAAGTTCCCGGACAATTCGACCAATTGGTAAACTCATATTCAGTAGCAGTCGATAGAATAGCTTCATTAGAAAGCAGGGAAGCATCAGAAAATCGTAAAAAAACATCAACAATCAATAATGTCAACAATAATTACAATAATAATCAAGAACAATTCTCAATTCCTGAAGAACAAAATCTAAATCAACCAGAAACAGTTAATGATGATGTATCATCAGAAATCATAGATTTAGATTGACAAGAATAATTATTTTTAAGGAGAAAAAATTATGGCAAGAGTAATTCGTAAAAAAGCTTTCGTTCGTAAACGTCCATGTCAATTTTGTTCAAGCAAACAACCAGTTCAAGATATCGATTACAAAAATGAAGAAGTTCTATTAAAACTAGTTAATTTACAAGGGAAAATTTTATCATCTCGTATTACAGGTACATGTGCAAAACACCAAAGAGCAGTTTCTTTAGCAATTAAAAGAGCTAGATTTGTTGCTGTTTTACCTTACATCGGACCAGTTAAAAGAGATAATAAAAAAGCTGTTGAAGCTAAAAAAGAAGAATCAGTTCAACCAACAAATAACTAGAAAATTCGCAAGAATAAAAAGCACGTTTGTGCTTTTTATTTTGCTAAAATTATATAAGGAGTATATATGAATAAACATATTAAAAAACTAGCAATATGACAAATTATTTTATCTCTTTTAAATCTTGCTTTTCTTATATTTTTATTATGAGTTATTTTATCAAGCGCGATTTTATTAACTAGAACAACTGATAAAAGTCTCTTAACAGATGAACAAAAAAAAGAAAACATGATTTTAGGAATTTTATTTGCTGTATCATTAACTTTTTATTTAATTTTTGCTGTTTCTTCTATAAGTATTGCAGCTTATTTATCTTATTTAAGTTATAGATTAAATTTAATAAATATTTTTATTTTATTTATTGCTGGAATTTTTGTTAGTCGGTTTTTAACCATCACTGCTTCAGTCATTTTTTTAAAAAAGAAAGAGAACAAGAATTCGATCAAATTATTGCAAAAAAATAATTTAAATAAAGGTTATTTTTAAAAATTTTTTGCTTTATAATTTAAATAAATATGGACAAGAATTTAGCATTTTTAAGTAGACCTGAAACTTTAAAA
This sequence comes from Mycoplasma struthionis, assembly GCF_003855455.1. Lineage (GTDB taxonomy): Bacteria > Bacillota_I > Bacilli_A > Mycoplasmatales > Metamycoplasmataceae > Metamycoplasma > Metamycoplasma struthionis. The sequence continues at coordinate 668,698 of NZ_CP034044.1, read as the reverse complement.
GATTTTGTATGTGAAGATAATAAAAGGATTTTATTTGAAAGCATAATTGAAAATCAAGATTTAAGGTCTTTTATTTTTTATGGTAGACCAGGAAGCGGTAAAACTACAATTTCATACATTTTAGCAAATGAATTAAATGTTAGTTTTGATTGCTTTAATGCTGCTATTGATAAAAAAGAAGATTTAGTAACCAAAATAAAAAATAACAAAATAGTTATTATTGACGAAATTCATCGTTTGAATAAAGATAAACAAGATATTTTACTTCCTTATTTAGAAAATGGACTAATAACTATTTATGCAACAACTACTGAAAATCCATATTTTAAATTAAATCCTGCATTACGTTCTAGATGCACTATTATTGAACTATCTCGCCTTGAAGAAAAAGATATTTCAAATAAATTGCTTGAAATAGCAAAAAATCAAAATTTTGAATTAGATAAAGAAGTTGCATATTTTTTAGCAACACAAGCTAATGGTGATTTTAGAGCAGCAATTAATTTATTAGAACTTGTTTTAAACTTATCTAAAAAAGTTCCTATTGATTTAAAAACTGTTAAAACGATTTTGCCGAGTTTACAATTTGCTTCAGATGAAAAAGGTGATGAACATTACAATTATTTATCAGCTTTTCATAAATCTTTAAGAGGTTCTGATTGAAACGCCGCTTTATATTGAGGTTTTATTATTGTTAAATCAGGAGATTTTGACGGATTATTTAGAAGAATGATTTGTGCAACTTATGAAGATGTAGGATTAGCTAATTCTAAATTAGCAATTGAAGTTATGACAGCTATAAATGCTTTTGAAAGATTAGGAATGCCAGAAGGTTATTTACCAATTGCAAATGCAATTTTATTAATATCTTTAAGTCCTAAATCAAACTCAGCTTATTTAGCTGCTAAAAATGTAAATGATTTAATTAATCAAAATTATATTTATGATGTACCTAATCATTTAAAAGATGCTCATTATAAATCAGCATCAAAACTAGGCAGAGGAATTAATTATTTATATCCTCATGATTTTGAAAACCATTATGTATTTCAACAATACTTGCCAGACAAACTTTTAAACTTTAATTTTTATAAATTTGGTAATTCTATATATGAACAAAAAGTTTTAGAGTATTGAAAAAAATTAAAAAAAGAAAGGTAATAATATGAAATTTGATTTAAATTTAATAAACAACCAAGAAGATTTAAAACTATTAAAAAATCAATTTAATAACTCAGCTGAATTATTAGATTTAATGGCACAATTAAAAACTGCAGAAAAAGATAAAAAAGCTGAAATAGGTAAAAAAATCCAAGCACTTAAAAAGAAGCTGAAGACTTTTTTGAAAAAGCAAAAGAAAAATTATTAAATATAGAAATTCAAAATCGTTTAGAAAAAGACTTTGAAGATATTGCTTGGCCTACAGATAAAAAAGGTGCAATTCATCCAATTAATATTATTGCCGATCGTTTTAGAACTTGATTAGTGTCTAATGGATATTTTGAATATCATGAAAGCGAAATGGTTAGCGATGAATATAATTTTGAAAGATTAAATATTCCAAAATCTCACCCAGCAAGAGAAATGCAAGATTCTTTATATTTAAAAGAAAATTTATTATTAAGAACACATAACACCGGAATAAGTGCTATGGCTTTAGAAAAACATAAAAATCAAGAATTTTCACAATTTGCTATTGGAAGAGTTTATCGTAACGATGAAGAAGATAGAACTCACACACATCAATTTACTCAACTTGATTTAGTAAGCGTTGGAAATCACTCTTTTGCTACATTAATTTATACTTTAAAAGAAATGCTTTCATATGTTCTTGAAGAAAAAATTGAAATTCGTTTACGTCCTTCATATTTCCCATTTACTGAACCTAGTGTTGAAGTGGATATATTCTTTAAAAACCGTTGAATAGAAGTTTTAGGAGCTGGAATGATTGATGAAAATGTTTTACGTTCAGCTGGTTATACAAACAATATGAACGGAATTGCTGCTGGAATAGGTATTGAAAGAATTGTAATGATTAAATATGGAATAGATGACATAAGAGAACTATATACAAATGATCAAAGATTTTTAAAACAATTTAGATAGGAGATAACATGCTTTTTTCATATAAAACATTATGTCGTTTAGCAAATTTAAAAAACAAATCTATAGAAGATGTTACAAAAGCAATTAATTCAATTGGTTTTGAAGTTGAAGAATACTATAAAATAGCAGATGTAGAAGGTGTAAAATTTTGTAAAGTTTTAAAAGCTTATAAAAATCCAAATGCTGATAGATTAACTGTTTGTGAAGTTGAATTTGCAAATAATCAAAAATCAGTAATTCAAACAACAGCAGAAAATATGCATGAAGGCGATTATGTAATGGCTTTTGTTCCTGGTTCTATATCTGGTTCAACAGTTTTTGCATCAAAAGAAATGAAAGGCATAACTTCACACGGAATGTTTGTGGGGCTTGGTGAATTAGGAATTAAACAAGAAGGTGCAAGAGAAGATAAATTTGAAGGAATATTTCACGTTGATGCAATTGATTTATCTTTAGATCCTGTTGAATATTTTGATTTAAATGATTACATGATTGATGTATCAATTTTATCTAATAGAGCAGATGCAAGTTGTTATTTAATTTTTGCAAAAGAATTAGCTACTTATTTTAAAACTTCAGTTAAAACAAATTTTAAAGCAAACCCAAATTTAGAATCTGATATTAAAATTACCAATCTTACAAAAACTAACTCATTTAGTTTAATTGAAGCTAAAAATGATAATTTAAAATTATCTTTAGCTGAAGAGTTTTTGTTATGAAAACATAATATTAAAACATTTAACAATGCAGTTGATTTAACAAATTTTGTTTTATTATACACTGCTGTTCCTTGCCATGTTTATAATAAAGATGAATTAAAATCAAATGAATTTTCTACTGAATTAGTGACTGAAAAAGTAACTATTTTAGGCAATAAAGAAGTTGAATTAAATAATAATTTAGTAATCAAAAATGGAAATGATTCAGTTTCATTAGCAGCTACAATTGGTTTTGAAAATTATCAATTTAAAGCTACGGCTTCAAAAGCAATTTTTGAATTAGCATCTTTTGATATTAAAGAAATTAGAAAAAATGCTAAACAAATAAAATTAGATACAAATGCTTCAGCAAGAGCTAATAAAGAAATTGCTTTAGGTGCTATATTACTTGCTTATAATTTTCTATCTCAATATTTAAATGAATATTCTGAACTTATAAATGCTCCTAAAGTTACTAAAAAGTCTATTTTAATTGATAATAAATACATTACTAAATTTGCTGGTTTTAATATAACAACAACCAAACGTTATCAAGAAATTTTAATGACTTTAAAAACATTAGATTTTAAATTTAAATCTGATCTTTCAACAGTTACTTTTCCAACTTATCGTTATGATTTAAATAATATTCAAGATTTTGTTGAAGAACTATTTAGATTTTATGGTTATGATAATTTCCCTTCAAAACAACCTAAAATAACAAGATTATTAAATACTGAAATTTTAGAACCTAAATTTAATAATATTTTAAAACAAAAAGGTTATTTAAATATTAGAACTTATACTTTAATTAAACCTGAAAACAATGTTTTTAATCCTTTTAATTTTATAGAAACATTCAATGCTTTAGATTCTAAAAATTATGATCACTCTCAAATAAGACATTCAATGATTTCAAGTTTATATACTGCTTTAAATTACAATGAAAAACAAGAACTTAAAAAAGGCTCATATTTTGAAATTGGAATGATAAGCGATAAAATAAACGTTTTAGGTTTAGTTTCAAATGAAAAAACTTTTAATGAAATAAAAGAAGACATTATTTCATTAACAAATCAAGATCTAGAAATTAGAAAATCAAATTTAGAAATTTTTAATCCTAATGCATCATTAGAAATTTATAAAGATAATAAATTAATTGGATATATAGCAAAATTACATCCTAGCTTTATAAATACAGATGCTATATTTGCTGAAATATTTTTAGATGAATTAGAAAATAAAAAACTTGAATTTAAAAACTATAAACACGAACCTTTGAAAAGCCGTGATATTACAATAGAATTAAAACAAAAAGAATCATTAGAAAAAGTAATAAATGAATTAAAAAATATTAAAGGAATTTATTCAATAAAAGTAAAAGATATTTATCAAAAAGATGAAAATCAAAGAAATATTACTTTATCAGTTCTTTTAGAAGATTGAGCAACTAAGAAATTTGATTTAACTTTTAATAAGTAGTTTTCTCTATTTTTCTCAAATAACTAAAAATAAATTATTCTTTTTTTAAAATAAGTTCAGGAGAAAAAAATGAGTAAAGATAAATCAAAAAATAGTTCATTAATGAACGACTCTTTAATTGAAGAAACTTTTAAAGAAATTGAAAAAAAATTCGGTCCTGAAGCGATAATGATTTTAGGAGAAAAGCCAAATATTATTCCAAAAACATTTTCAAGTGGATCGCTTGCAATAGATAATATTTTAGGAATTAATGGTTGACCTGAAGGCAGAATTATTGAAATTTATGGACCTGAAAGTTCTGGTAAAACTACAATTGCTTTACATGCAATTTATGAAATACAAAAAAAAGGTGGTATAGCTGCTTTTATTGATGCTGAGCATTCAATCGATCCTATTTACGCAAGAAATTTAGGAGTTGATATTAATAATTTAATTTTATCTCAACCAGATTCAGGTGAACAAGCATTAGAAATAGTAGATAGTTTAGCTAAAACCGGAGCAATTGATTTAATAGTAGTTGATTCTGTGGCCGCTTTAGTTCCAGAAGCTGAGTTAAATGGAGATATGCGCGATCAAGCAATTGGTGCACAAGCTCGTTTGATGTCTAAAGCTTTAAGAAAAATAACTGGTTCATTAGCAAAAAACAAAACAACAGTAATTTTTATAAATCAAATTAGAGAAAAAATTGGAGTTATCTTTGGTAATCCCGAAACTACTGCAGGTGGTAAAGCTTTAAAATTTTATGCTTCAATTCGTTTAGAAGTTAGAAAAGCTCAAAACTTAACAACAAATGGCGACATAACTGGAAATCAAATTAAATGTAAAGTTGTTAAAAATAAATTAGCTGCACCATATAAAACAGCTCAAATTGAAATCATTTTTTCAAAAGGAATTTCAAAAGTTTCGGAAGTTATTAATTTCGCTGAAGAATTTGAAATTTTAACTAAAAAAGGTTCTTGATATAGTTATAATGGTGAAAACATTGCACAAGGCAATATGAATTTACAAATTCTATTTCAAACCAATCAAGAACTATATAAAGAAATAGAACAAAAAGTACTGGAAAAACTAACAAATTAATATCATTTTATAAGTTAAATAATGCTTTATCGTTATTTAACTTTTTTATAAATTATTAGTTTATAATTTTAAATATGAAAAAAGACGAATTGAATGTGTTATTTTTAGGTGATATTTTTGGTAAACCAGGCATAGAGTTTGTTACTAAAAATTTAGAGAATCTAAAAAAAGAATATGATATTGATTTTGTCATAGCTCAAGCTGAAAATGTTTCAGGAAGAAAAGGCTTTATTCCTAAAGATTATAAAAAACTTAAAGAAATAGGAATAGATGCTTTTACTTTAGGAAACCACGTTTGGGCAAAAGATGGAATTTTAGAAATAATTAATAATAATGATTTAATTAGACCAGCAAATACAGAAAATGATTATCCAGGTTCAGGTGTACGTGTTTTTGAAATAAAAGCAAATAAAATAGCAGTTATGTCTTTTATGGGAATAACTTTTAATCCTTTATTGCCGCCTTGAAAAGAAGAAGTAGCAACTAATTTCTTTGATAAATTTGATGAGCTTTTTTTAAAAACAGTTGCAGATTATTTTATCATTGATTTTCATGCTGAAACAACTTCAGAAAAATCAATTTTTGGGTTGTATGTAGACGGTAAGGTTGACGCACTATTTGGAACTCACACACACATTCAAACAAATGATGCTCACATTTTACCAAAAGGAACTTATTACACAACTGATGCAGGTATGTGTGGGCCTAGAGATTGCGCTATTGGTTCTAATTTTCAAGAAGTATATGAAAAAATGCGTTATGGCTTACACTCTTCTTTTAAAGTATCTAATAATAAATGTCAATTAAACGGTGTTCTATTTAAATTAACAAAAAATAACGATAATAAATTTATTAAATTAATAAATATTCAGGAGTAAAAATGGATCAAAATAATAAAACTGAAATAAATAAAAATAAAATTAGGTTTTTATATAAAGCCTTAAAATTTAGAATCAATATTATTACAATAATTTATCAAGCAGAATTGTTTAATGAAAAAATTGATTCTAATGAAATTTTTAAAAATCAAGATTTATCAGCTTCTGAATTAAAAGTAATTGAAGAAATTGCTTTAGATTATGATAGATTTATTAAAGTTTCAAAATCTTTAATATCATCAGAATGAGAATGAGAAAGAATCTCTCCTTTAACAAGAGCAATCATCATTTATGGAGAATATGAAATGCTTCATAATGATAAATTAGTTGTAATAAATGAAATGGTTAAAATAACTAAAAATTATGTTCCAAATAATGATTATAAATTTGTTAATAAAGTTCTAGATATGTTTGCTAAAAAAATAAATAAATAATATGAAAAAAACTATAAAAGAAATATTATTAGAAAAAACAACATTATTAGAAAAAGAAATTGAATATTTAATAAGATCACAAAAAGTAATAGTAAACGGCGAAAAGATCCTTTTGCCGTCTTTAAAATATGAAGAAAATGACATAACTTTTGAAATTTTAGAAAATAAAAAAAGTTATGTTTCAAGAGGTGCATATAAACTTTTAAAAGCTATTGAAGAATTTAAATTAGATATTAAAAATAAAGTTTGTTTAGATATAGGTTCTTCTACTGGCGGTTTTGTTCAAGTACTTTTAGAAAATGATGCTAAAAAAGTTTATGCAGTAGATTGTGGAACCAATCAATTAGATTATTCTTTGAGAATAAATGAAAAAGTAGTAACATATGAAAAAACAAATTTAAAAAATTTAAATAAAGATTATTTTTTAGAAAAGCTAGATTTTGTAAGTTGTGATGTTTCATTTATAAGTTTAAAGCATGTTTTTTTAGTATGTAATAAAATAATGGAACCTAATACTTATATTATGGCTTTAATTAAACCTCAATTTGAAGCAAGTTCAAAATATGTTTCAAAAGGTGGTTATGTTGATGAGCAATATCATGAATTCTTAATTAATAGAGTTAAAGAATATGCTAAAGAAAATAATTTTGAATTTGTTGAATTAAAACCAAGTCCAATTTTAGGAGATAAATCAAAAAATACTGAATATATTTCACTTTTTAGAAAGGTTTAAAATGAATGAATATAAAAAAATGTTTCCAATGTTTATAAATAATAAAGACATTGTTTATTTTGATAATGCAGCATTAGGTTTTAAACCTTATGAAGTATTACAAGCTGGTTTTGATTTTTATGAAAAATTTTCAATTTCAACAAGAACAGCAGATTCAAAATTAGGAATTTTTATAGCATCTCAATTGGCTAATATAAGAAAAAATATAGCTAATTTTGTTGATGCAAATGAAAATGAATTAATTTTTAGCTCTGGGACTACTGAATCTTTAAATTTAATTGCTTCAATGCTTTCTGAAACAATTAATGAAGGTGAAATTATTTTAAGTTATTATAATCACAGTTCAAATATTGTTCCTTTTTTAGAACAATTTAAAAATAAAAATATTAAATTTATTTACACAAAAAATAATGAGGAAGTTTTAAATAATATAAACAAAAACACTAAAATAGTAGCATTGCCTCAAAAATCTAATACATTTGAAGTCGATTTTGATTTTGATAAAATCTATAAAAAATGTAAAGAAAATAATGCAATTTTAATTAATGACGCTGCTCAGGCTATTGTTCATGAAAAAGTTTCTTTAAAAAATTCCGATGTAATTGCTTTTTCTGCTAATAAAATTTATGGTCCTACTGGGATTGGCGCTTTAGTAATAAAAGAAGAATTAATTAATAAATTATTACCTAAAAAATGAGGTGGTGGTCAAGTTCAAGATATTTATGGCTCTTGTCATTGAGATTCTAAACCTAGCATAATTCGTTTTGAACCTGGAACTCAAAACTTTGCTGGTATTTTTCAATTTAATGCAGCAATTGAATTTGTTAAAAAACTAACTTATGAAAAAATAAATGAACTTGAAAATGAAGTTTATGACTATCTTATTTTAAAACTTAAAGAATTATCAAATGTTGAAATAGATAAAAAAAGCAGCAATAGAATTGTTTTATTTAATTTAAAAAACATCCCTTCTCAAGACGTAGCTTCTTATTTGGGACATCAAAATATTTATGTTAGATCAGGTGTTTTCTGTGCTCACAAATTTAAAGAATTACCAGAACATAATAAAAGTTATATAAGAGTTTCAATCAGTTTTTATAATGATAAAGAAGATGTTGATATTTTAATTAATACTCTTAAAAAGATGGGAGATGATTACCTTGGCTTTTTATAATAATGAACAAAAACAAAAAATTATTTTTGAAGCATATCAAAATCCTCAATATAAAAAAGATAAGATAATTGAAACAAATAAAACAATAAAAGAGCATTCTTTAGTTTGTGTCGATGATATAAAAATTAATTTTGAATTTGAAAATGATTATTTAAAAAATGTTGAATATGAAGCAACCGGATGTGCTATTTTTTTAAGTTCAGTTGAAATAATGATTAAAGAAAATATTAATAAAACTAAAAAACAAATTCAAAACATTTTAGAAACTTATTTTAAAATGATTAAAAGCACTGAATTAAATGAAAATGAAGCAGATTTATTAAATAAATTAACTGTTTTTCAAAATGTAAAAGTTCATTTAAATCGTTTAGAATGTGCTTCAATAATTTATAGAAGTTTTAAAAAAGGGCTTGAAAATGAATAAAGTAATATTCCATATTGATATGGATGCTTTTTTTGTTAGCTGTGAAAGAGGTATAAATCCAAGTTTAAATAATAAACCCATTATTATTGCAAGAAATTCAAATAGAGCAATAATAACTGCAATGTCATATGAAATAAAAAATAAAGGCTTTAAAGTAGGCGATCCTTTTTATAAAGTTAAAGACATTTTTAAAGATGCTTTAATAATAGAACCACATTACGAACTTTATTCTTTAACTTCAAAAAGACTTTTTGAAAGATTAGCTTATGAGCTAAATATCGAAATTGAAGTTTATTCAATTGATGAATGTTATATTGATGTAACTGAAATTTTAGAAAAAAAACAAATCTCAGCAAAAATTTTTGCAAAACAAATTCAGGATTTTATACTAAAAGAATTTTCTTTACCTTGTTCTATTGGAATTTCTTATAATAAATTTTTAGCTAAAATGAGTACAAATAAAGCTAAACCATTTGGAATTTTAGAAACAAAAAAAGAAGATATTGAAAAACACTTTTATGATTTACCTGTTTCAAAAATATTTGGTATTGGTAAAAAAAATTCAATAAAACTAATAGATGCCAATATAAAAACATATAGAGATTTAGTTAATTTTGATAATGAATTACTTTTAAGAAAAATATTAACTAAAAATTATTATGAATTTATAAAAAGACTAAAAGGTGAAGAAACAAAAGATCACGTTTTTAATTCAGAAACTAAAGGAATTGGAAATTCAACAACTTTTGAATTTGGAAATAGTTCAGATAGAACACTTATTTTAAATACTCTTTATAGTGTTATTTTAAATGTTTCAAATAGAGCTCAAGATCAAAATCAAGAAGGAAATTATATATCAGTTTTAATTAGAGAAACTAATAAAAATTGAATATCAAAACAATTTAAATTAGATCATTACACAAATGATTTTGAAGAACTAAAAAAATTAGGCTTTAAAATTTTTTTAGATTTATGAGATGAAGATGAATTAATTCATGGACTTGGTTTTAGACTTTCAAATTTAAAAAAAGTTGCTTTGAATTATAAACAACTTAATTTATTTAATGAAAGTAAATTTGAAAATAAATCAAGTAAAATTATTTCGGATATAAATAATCAATTAGGTCTAAGAGTTTTAAAAAATGCTAATGATTTATTAAATGAAAAAAAGCAAGAATTACATAACATTAGATTTTTAAGAAAAACACCAGGCAGTCAGTCTAAAAAAATAAATTTGGAGGCTAAAAAATGAAAATAGCTATATTCGGTGGAAGTTTCAATCCAGTTCACAAAGGTCATATTGAAGTTGCTAAATTTGCAATTGAAAATTTAAATTTAGAAGAACTATATTTTGTTCCAGCTAATAAAAATCCTTTTAAAAAAGCAAGTGATTATGTTGATAATAAACACAGAATCAACATGCTTAATTTAGTTTTAGAAAACAAAATGTTTGTTTCAGAATTTGAAACTAAAAGACAAGGAAATTCATATACTATTGATACAGTAAGATACTTTAAAGCAAAATATCCAGAAGCTGAACTTTATTTATTAATAGGTTCAGATAATGTACCTAAATTAAATAAATGAAAAGACATAGATGAAATTGCAAAATTAGTTAAAATAACTGTTTTTAATAGAGGTAATGTTTATTCAAAAATTAATTTAAAAAAATATAACTGTATTAAATTAGATAATCCTTTATATAACTTTTCTTCAACTGAATATATAACAGGAAAACTTGAATTAGTTGATGAAAAAGTTCAAGAATATATAGGTAAAAATTGACTTTATTTTGAAGATATAGCACGTTCTTTTTTATCTCTAGATCGATTTAAACACTTGCGTTTCACAGCTGAATTTGCAGCGCAACTTGCTAAAAATCATAAATACTCAATTAAAAATGCCTATAGAGCTGGTTATATGCATGATATAACAAAAGAATGAGATAGAGAAAAAGCATATCAGTTTTTAAAACCTTATGGATATAATAAAGAAAATTTAGAAGTATATAAACTTCATCAAACAACAGCTTATTATTGATTAAAAGACTTTTATAAATATGATAATTTAGAAGTTCTTGAAGCAATAAAAGTTCATACATCTATGGCTTTAGAAATGGATGATCTAGCAAAAATATTATTTATAGCAGATAAAATATGCCAAGGTAGAACTTGAGAAGGTGTTCAAAAAATGAGAAAAATAGCTTTAGAAGATCTAAATCAAGGTCTAGCTGTTGTTACTAAATCATTTAGTATTGATTGAAATTTATCTCAAGGAATCAAGTTTACAGAAGAACAAGAAAAAATATATAATAAATGAGCAAAATTAAAATAAAGTGGTATAATAAAAATGCTTTTAATAGCACAAGTAGATTCATTTCTCACCTTAGTGATTTTTTGCTGGGTTGCTACAATAAAGAAAATTTTGTAGTTTTTGGGAAGTGGACTAACCACTTTTTATTTTATTAAGGAGGAAGTTATTATTACAAATAACGATAATAACGGCAATCAAAATTCAAGAAAACCAAAATCTGAACACGTTATAAATAAAGATATTCCATATAAAAAAGTTTATGTTTTAGGACCTGATGGAGAAAAAATCGGTGTTCTAACTAAAGAAGAAGCTTTACAAAAAGCATCTGAATTTGGAATGGATTTAGTTTTAATAGCAATTGAAAACAATAAACCTATTGCAAAAATTTTAGATTATGGTAAATTCAAATATGACAAAAAGAAAAAACAAAAAGCCGTTAAAGAAAAACAAGCTGTCACAGTTAATCGTGAAATTCGTCTAACACCATTAATTGGTGATCATGACCTTGAAACAAAAGCTCGTAAAGCTAGAGAATTCGTTTTAGAAGGTAGTAGAGTTAAGGTTTCAGTTAAATTTAGAGGTCGTGAAAGAGCAAGAATTGAATTAGGTGAAGACATTCTTAAAAAATTCTATGCTTTATTAGAAGATGTAGCGCGTATTTCAAAAGAAGCAACTTTGGCTAACGATCGTTTCTTAGATATGTATATAGAAAAAGATAAGAAAAAAGTTGATTCTTTAAATCATAAAAATAACGAACCTTCAAATACTTAAGGAGAATAACATGCCAAAAATGAAAACCAAAAGCGGTTTAAAGAAAAGAATTAAAGTAACCGCAACTGGAAAAGTTAAAAGAGGAAATGCTTTCCGTTCACACTTAGCTCAAAATAAATCAACAAAACAAAAACGTCAATCTCGTAAATCATCAACATTATCAAGCTCAGATTTCAAAAGATACAAAGAATTAATTTAATTTATTAATTATTTAGAAAGGAATTAAGATGCGTACAAGAGGTGGAATTGTTACAAGAAGAAGACGTGCAAAATGAATAAAATTAGCTAAAGGATACTGAGGACACAAATCAGTTGGTTATAAAGTTGCTAAACAAGCTGTTGTTAAGTCATGAACATACGCTTTTAGAGATAGAAAACAAGTTAAACGTGAATTTAGAAAATTATGAATCTCACGTATTAATGCAGCTGCAAGACCAATGGCTATTACATACTCAAGATTAATTGAAGGTTTAAAAGCTGCTAACATTTCAATTAACAGAAAAATGTTATCTGAATTAGCAATTAATTATCCAAACACATTTGCTAAAATTGTTGATCAAGCTAAAGTAGCTTTAAAAAACAAATAATTTTTTAAATAGCAATTTAAATTGCTATTTTTTTTATAATTATAAAAGGTGATATTATGAAAAAATTTATTGTTGAAAAATCATTTTGAGATTTATTTCCAGAAGCTAAATTAGGCGTAATTTTATTAAAAAATATTAATAATAATTTTGATAATGAAGAACTTAAAAAAGAATTAAAAAAGGCAAATAATGAAGCTAAAAAATATTTAACTTCTTCAATTCTTTCAGAAATAGAAGAAGTTAAAGTTTGAAGAGAAGCTTATAAAAAATTTAAAAATAAAAAAGGTGCACGTTCTTCTATTGAAGCTTTATTAAAAAGAGTTGAGCAAGAAAAATATGTTTCATCAATTAATCCATTGGTTGATATTTATAATGCCGCTTCATTAAAATTTGCTTTACCATGTGGTGCTGAAGATATTGATAAATTTGTAGGTAATTTAAAATTAGAAGTAACTAACGGAAATGACGAATTTTTAGCTTTAGGTGATGAAGAAGTTTCATATACTTATGAAGGCGAAGTTTGCTATAAAGATGATGCTGCTGCAGTTTGTCGTTGTTTAAATTGAAGAGATGGTAAAAGAACAATGATAGATGAAAATACAAAAAACGCTTTTTTAATTATGGAATTATTAGATTTAAACCGTTTTAGTGTTTTAAAAGAAGCACTTGAGTATATTAAAAAGCAAGCAAGCGAATATTTAAATGCAGAAATAGAGCTAAAAATTTTAGATAAAGATGATTTTGAAATAAATTTATAAAATTTATTAAAAACTTTTTAAAAAGTGTATAATAATTACATAGCAACCATAACGAAGAGGTTCCACCTGATCCCATTCCGAACTCAGCAGTTAAACTCTTCCGTGCCGACGATACCGCAATGGGAAAATAGGTCGTTGCTTCTTTTTTTTATTTTTTTTATAACAAAAATATTTTTTTATGTATAATAATTACATAGCAACCATAACGAAGAGGTTCCACCTGATCCCATTCCGAACTCAGCAGTTAAACTCTTCCGTGCCGACGATACCGCAATGGGAAAATAGGTCGTTGCTTCTTTTTTTTTATTTTTTTTATAACAAAAATATTTTTTTATGTATAATAATTACATAGCAACCATAACGAAGAGGTTCCACCTGATCCCATTCCGAACTCAGCAGTTAAACTCTTCCGTGCCGACGATACCGCAATGGGAAAATAGGTCGTTGCTTCTTTTTTTTATTTTCAAAGAGTTTTCTAGTATAATTTAATTTAAATATATTTAAATTTAAGGGGTTTATTATTATGAAAAAAAGGGTCGTAGTTGGCTTAAGCGGTGGAGTTGATTCTTCAGTAGCAGCTTATTTATTAAAAAAACAAGGTTATGAAGTCATCGGGCTTTTTATGAGAAACTGAGATTCTTTTTTAAATAATGATATAAAAGGAAATGAACATATAAGCCAAGACGTTTGTCCCCAAGAACAAGATTATTTAGATGCAAAAGAAGTAGCAAAAAAATTAGATATTCCTCTTGAAAGAAAAGATTTTATAAAAGAATATTGAGATAATGTTTTTTCATATTTAATAAATGAATATAAAAAAGGTAGAACTCCAAATCCTGATATTTTTTGTAATAAATATATTAAATTTGCAGCTTTTGCTGATCATGCATTTAATGAACTAAAAGCCGATTATATAGCAATGGGTCATTATGCAGATGCAAGAGATGGTGAACTTTTTCGGGCGTTAGATGAAAATAAAGACCAATCATATTTTTTAGCTCAACTTTCAAATGAACAACTTTCAAAAGTTCTTTTTCCTTTAGCAAAATTAAAAAAACCTGAAGTTAGAGAAATTGCAAAAGAACTAGATTTAATAACTGCTAATAAAAAAGATTCAACAGGTATTTGTTTTGTTGGAGAAAGAAATTTTGCTCAATTTTTAAGCAATTATATTCCTGCTCAACCAGGTGATATAGTAGATATTGCAACTAACAAAGTTGTAGGTAAACATTTTGGAGCTATGTATTATACAATTGGTCAAAGAAAAGGTTTAAATTTAGGTGGTTATGAAAAACCATATTTTGTAGTGGGTCATAATTTAGAAAAAAAACAAATTTATGTTGCTAATGAAGATCATAAAGATTATTTATTATCAGATGAATTAATTGCAAATGATTTTAATTTAATAGCTAAACAATATGACAAAAATAATTTAACAGCTAAATTTAGATATAGACAAAAAGACATTCCATGTCAAATTGAACTTTTAGACAATAATAAAATAAAAGTTAAATATGAATTAACTGAAGCTGTAACTCCAGGACAAGAAGTAGTAATTTATGATAATGAAAAAGTAGTTGGAGCAGCAATTATTGATCAAATTTATTTAAACAATATTAAAAAGAATTATTTATAAAGGAAAAACATGTTAACATCAAAAGAAATTAGAAAAATGTGATTAGATTTTTTTAGCTCTAAAGGACATTTAGTAGTTGAATCAAAATCTTTAATCCCTCAAAAGGATCCTTCTTTATTATGAATTAATTCAGGAGTTGCTACTTTAAAAGATTATTTTAGTGGGAAAAAAGTTCCACCTTCAAAAAGAATTACAAACTCACAAAAATCAATAAGAACTAATGATATTGAAAATGTTGGTGTAACAGCCAGACATCATACTTTTTTTGAAATGTTAGGTAATTTTTCTATTGGTGATTATTTTAAAAAAGAAGCAATTGCATTTGGTTATGAATTTGTTATTAATGTTTTAAAATTGTCAAAAGAAAGAATTTATATTACTTATTTTGAAGAAGATAAAGATACATATAATTACTGAATTGAAAATGGAATTGATGCTAGTCATTTAATAAAAGGAACAAGAGACACAAACTTCTGAGACGTTGGTCAAGGACCTTGTGGACCTGATACAGAAATATTTTATGACCGTGGAGAAAAATATGATTCAAGAGGTCTTGAATTATTAATCAATGATATTGAAAACGATCGTTTTATTGAAATTTGAAATATTGTATTTTCACAATTTAATAATGATGGAGAAAATAACTACACTGAATTAGCTACAAAAAATATCGATACTGGAGCAGGACTAGAAAGAATTACTTCAATTATGCAAGATGCTCCAACAAACTTTGATACTGATTTATTTTTACCAATAATAAGAGAAGTTGAAAAATTAACTGATAAAAAATATGTAATTGAAAACTATTTTACAAAAGATCCTATTCAAACTAAAATTAATACATATTTTAAAATAATTGCTGATCATATTCGTTCATCAGTTAATGCAATTAATGATGGTGTTAGTCCTTCAAATGTTGGGCGTGGATATATTATTAGAAGATTAATAAGAAGAGCTTATAGAGCAGGTATTTCTCTAGGAATTACTAAAAAAGCATTCTTATATACTTTAGTTAAAATAGTTAAAGATTCATTAATTTATGAAATAGATGTTGAAAATGTCTCAAAAATAATTAAAAATGAAGAAGAATTATTTGCTAAAACAATAAATGAAGGTGAAAAACTTTTAGAACAAGAATTAGCAAAAAATGGACATATTGATGTTAAAATCGCATTTAAAATGTTTGACACTTATGGTTTTCCAGTTGAACTAACTTCAGAAATTCTTGCTGAAAAAGGCATTAAATTAGACATGAATGAGTTTAATGAATTTTTAAAAGAACATCAAAAGAGATCTAGAGGAAATATTGAAGTCGGGATGCAAAAAGTTATTAACTCTTTAGCTTTAATTCCTGACAAAGTTTCAGAATTTATTGGATATGAATATTTAGAAAGTGAATCTAAAATTTTATATTTATTAAATGAAGAAAATTCAATTGAAAAAAATGATGATGAAAATAAAATAAGCTATGTTATTTTAGATAAAACTCCTTTTTATGCAACAAGTGGTGGTCAAAATCATGACTTTGGTTATTTAATGCAAAATGAAAATAAAATAGAAGTTTTAGATGTTTTTAAAGATAAGTATTGAAATCATGTTCACGTTGTAAAAGGCAAAATAAATAATAAAGATTTAGTTAAAGCATATGTTGATAAAGATAAAAGAATTAACTATGCACGTAACCACTCTTCAACTCACATTATGTTTCATGCTTTAAGACAAACATATCCTAATGAAATAATTGAACAATTAGGTTCTAATATTACTCCTGAACATTTTACTTTTGATTTTGGTCTTGATCATAGACCAACAAAACAAGAAATTCAAAACATTGAACAAATTATGCGTAACTATATAAAAATGGATGCAAAAAGAAATTATATAGTTACTACAATTAAAAAAGCTCAAGAACTAGGCGCTTATATGACTATTGCTGAATCAGAATATCATGACGCTAATGAAGTTAGAGTTGTTGAATTTGAAAATATAACTAAAGACTTATGTGGTGGAACTCACGTACCACATACTTCAGTTATTGAAGATTTCAAAATCGTTTCAGTAGATTCAAAAGGTACAGGTGTTTATCGTTTAAGAGTAGTTACTTCATTTAAATTAGTTAATGAATATTTAGATGAAGAAATAAATGAAAAAATTAAATTATTAGAAACTTTAATTAAAAATAATCAAAGTTTAAATAGTTCATATCAAATTTCAATTCCTAGTTTTGATTTAAAAAACAGTTTTGATAAAGAACAAGCTTTATTAAAATATGACGAAATTGAAAATCAAATAAGAGAAGATTATAAAAAATTATTAAAAGAAAATCAAAATAAACTAGTAGATATAACTCAATTTAAAAAAGAAATTATTAATAATAAAGAATTTTATTTAATTTCTAATCTTGAAAATAACGATTTAAAAAATGCAATTATTCAATTAAGAGAAACAAATGTTAATGCAATTGTTATTGGTTTAATAAAAAACGAAAATAGTTGCTTTTTAATAGTTGCATCTAAAACTCAAGACTCAAAAGCACTTTTTGATTTAATTGCTAAAAACTTTAATGGACGAGGTGGTGGAAATAAAATCGTAGCCCAAGGTTCAATTAAATCTGATCTTGATAAAGAATTAATTATTGAAGAAATTAAAAAATTAATTTAATATGAGAGCTATTTGTTTAGATCTAGGAACTAGAAGCTGTGGCTTTGCTATATCTGATAAATCAAGAATTATAGTAAGTCCATTAGAAAACTTTGGTTTTGAATTAAATCACTTTAAACATGTAATAGCAAAATTAAAATACTATTTATATGAAAGTGAATATAAAAACGAAATTGATTTAATTGTTTTAGGTTATCCTTTAAGAATGGATTTATCTAAATCAGAAAGAACTTTTATAGTTGAACGTTTTAAAAATAGATTATCAAATGAAATAGAAATACCTATTGTTTTTCAAGATGAAAGACAAAGTACAATTAATGCCGAAGATATTTTAATATCAGCTGGCTTTAGCAGACAAAAAAGAAAAACCAAAAAAGATTCTTTAGCAGCTCAATTAATTTTAGAAGAATATTTAAGGAGACAAAATGGCTAAAAATAAAGTTTTTATAATCAATGAACAAAGAGCAGTAGAAATTGCAAATGAAAAGCTTTATGTAATATTTGATTTTTTTGAAAATGGAGAACATTATTTAGCTTTAACAAATAAAGAAGGAATTATTTTTGCAAAAGAAAAAGATAATCTACTTTCTGAAGTTGATGATGAAGCTGAAATTGATATCTTAACTGATATCTTATATGAATTTTCATTAGAAAATGAAGCACTAGATGAAAATAATGAAGACATTTTAGCCAAACTTGTAGGAGAAGATGAAGAATAATTTTATTAAATTTAATGGTGAAGAATCTAAAATACCTGATCATGTAAGACTAATTTTAGGTATAACAATTGGAATTGCTTTATTAATTGCAATTATCGTTTTTGTTGCAACTGTTTTATATAAAAAAAAGATTCAAAACAGTGAAATAGTAAATAATCAACACGAAAAAGAATTAATAGCTAAATTAAAAACTGAAAATGAAAACTATGGAGTTATTTTAAACGGAATTAAAAAATACTATGAATTTTGTTTAGATGATTTAACTGTTACTTTTTTAGCAAATAGTATTTATTTAAACAACTTTGAAAATGTAAATGTAGTTTCAAGAAATGATTATTTAGCCATTTCTCTTTCTAATTTAACTAAAGCTAAAATTTATCAAGAAAAAAACTATTTAGAAATTCAAAAAATATCTGAAATTAAAAATGATTTTCCAGATATTAATACTTCAGAACTATTTTATTCAGATAATAATATAGAATATGATGCAGTTTTTGATTTGAGATCTTCTCATTTAGAAACTCAAATAAATGACGGAGTAAAAAAACTAAAAAAACAAGGCTTAATAATTATTTATTTAAATTCAATTAAAGAATATAAACAAAATTTATCTTTAATCAATTCATTAGTAGATTTTAAACATGAAATTTTTAAAATCAAACACCAAAAATTATTACTTTTATCTAATAAGCACTAAAATAAGATAAAATTAAAATAATAGCTTAAAATAAGGAGAACAATATGGCACAAGAAAAAATTTATTTAACTCGTGAAAGTTTACAAGAATATCAAAGAAAGTTGACTCATTTACAAGAAGTTGAAAGACCTCAAGTAATAGAAGAAATTAAAGAAGCTAGAAATCAAGGGACTTATCAGAAAACGCTGAATATGATGCGGCCCGTGATAAACAAGCTGCTATAGAAAATGAAATTTTAGAAATTCAACACATTTTAGAAAATGCTGAAATAATTGATGAAACTTCTAAAAACTCTAATATAGTAAAAATCGGTTCATCTGTAAATGTTTTTAACTTAAGTGATAATAAAAAATATAATGTAACAATAGTAGGTGCATTAGATGCTGATCCATTTAATGACAAAATCTCAAACAGTTCTCCTTTAGCTCGTGCTATATTAGGTCGTGAAGTTGGAGAAATTTTAGAAGTAGAAGCTCCTAAAAAATACCGTGTAAAAATTGAAAGTATTAATTAAAATCATTAAAAAAGGGAATTTCTCTTTTTTTATTAATTTTTTTCATAATTTTTGAAAAAATAAAAAAAATGTGTATAATAGATATTGTGCTTATTAATAAAAGCATAAAAGATAGTTCTTTGAAAACTGGATACAAATACCATAACGTCAATTTATTTTCAATAATATAGATAACAATTTTTAAGAGTTTGATCCTGGCTCAGGATGAACGCTGGCTGTGTGCCTAATACATGCATGTCGAGCGGGGTTTTTTAAACCTAGCGGCGAATGGGTGAGTAACACGTGCTTAATCTACCTTTTAGATTGGAATACCTGATGGAAACATTAGTTAATGCCGGATACGCATGGAATCGCATGATTCCGTTGTGAAAGGGGCCTCAAAGCCCCACTAAGAGATGAGGGTGCGGAACATTAGTTAGTTGGTAGGGTAATGGCCTACCAAGACTATGATGTTTAGCCGGGTCGAGAGACTGAACGGCCACATTGGGACTGAGATACGGCCCAAACTCCTACGGGAGGCAGCAGTAGGGAATATTCCACAATGAGCGAAAGCTTGATGGAGCGACACAGCGTGCACGATGAAGGTCTTCGGATTGTAAAGTGCTGTTATAAGGGAAGAACATTCAGAAGAGGAAATGCTTTTGAACTGACGGTACCTTATCAGAAAGCGATGGCTAACTATGTGCCAGCAGCCGCGGTAATACATAGGTCGCAAGCGTTATCCGGAATTATTGGGCGTAAAGCGTTCGTAGGCTGTTTGTTAAGTCTGGAGTCAAATCCCGGGGCTCAACCCCGGCTCGCTTTGGATACTGGCAAACTAGAGTTGGATAGAGGTAAGCGGAATTCCATGTGAAGCGGTGAAATGCGTAGATATATGGAAGAACACCAAAGGCGAAGGCAGCTTACTGGGTCTATACTGACGCTGAGGGACGAAAGCGTGGGGAGCAAACAGGATTAGATACCCTGGTAGTCCACGCTGTAAACGATGATCATTAGTCGGTGGGGAACTCACTGACGCAGCTAACGCATTAAATGATCCGCCTGAGTAGTATGCTCGCAAGAGTGAAACTTAAAGGAATTGACGGGGACCCGCACAAGCGGTGGAGCATGTGGTTTAATTTGAAGATACACGGAGAACCTTACCCACTCTTGACATCTTCTGCAAAGCTATAGAGATATAGTGGAGGTTAACAGAATGACAGATGGTGCATGGTTGTCGTCAGCTCGTGTCGTGAGATGTTTGGTCAAGTCCTGCAACGAGCGCAACCCCTATCTTTAGTTACTAACGAGTTAAGTCGAGGACTCTAGAGATACTGCCTGGGTAACCGGGAGGAAGGTGGGGATGACGTCAAATCATCATGCCTCTTACGAGTGGGGCCACACACGTGCTACAATGGTCGGTACAAAGAGAAGCAATATGGCGACATTGAGCAAATCTCAAAAAGCCGATCTCAGTTCGGATTGGAGTCTGCAATTCGACTCCATGAAGTCGGAATCGCTAGTAATCGCAGATCAGCTATGCTGCGGTGAATACGTTCTCGGGTCTTGTACACACCGCCCGTCACACCATGGGAGCTGGTAATACCCAAAGTCGGTTTGCTAACCTCGGAGGCGACCGCCTAAGGTAGGACTGGTGACTGGGGTGAAGTCGTAACAAGGTATCCCTACGAGAACGTGGGGATGGATCACCTCCTTTCTACGGAGTACACTAGTTATGGAGTAATATTTGTATCCAGTTTTGAGAGAACAATCTCTCAATTTTGTTCTTTGAAAACTGAATAACGACATTGATATATTAATTAATATTTCAAAGTTTAGATCAACCTATAGAATACAAAATTATAGACAAACAATAGATCATACAACAAATATAACAAAACAACTATTAAACAAGATAAGAGTTTTTGGTGGATGCCTTGGGTCTGGAAGTCGATGAAGGACGTGATTACCTGCGATAAGCCTCGGTTAGCTGGAAATAAGCTACGATCCGGGGATTTCCGAATGGGGAAACCTAATTGAGCTAATCCTCAATTATCATATCGATGAATTCATAGTCGAATGAAGAGACACGCTGTGAATTGAAACATCTCAGTAGCAGCAGGAAGAGAAAATGAAGAATGATTCCCTCAGTAGTGGCGAGCGAACGGGGAAAAGCCCAAACCAACACATGTTGTTGGGGTTGTAGGACTACATTATGAAGTTACAAAATTTAGTTATAGCAGAATAAGTTGGAATGCTTAAACATAGAGGGTGAAATTCCCGTAAGCGAAATGGCTAAATCTTCTTGTAGTATCCTGAGTAGGGCGGGGCACGTGAAACCCTGTCTGAATCTGCCGGGACCACCCGGTAAGGCTAAATACTAACCAGACACCGATAGTGAACTAGTACCGTGAGGGAAAGGTGAAAAGAACCCCGGGAGGGGAGTGAAATAGATTCTGAAACCAATTACTTACAGTTAGTCAGAGCCCGTTAATGGGTGATGGCGTACATCTTGCAGAATGGACCGGCGAGTTATGTCAACATGCGAGGTTAAGTGGATTAAAGCGAAGCCGTAGAGAAATCGAGTCTTAATAGGGCGCTTTAGTATGTTGATATAGACCCGAAACCAGGTGATCTACCCATGAGCAGGCTGAAACTTAGGTAACACTAAGTGGAGGGCCGAACCGTAGTACGCTAAAAAGTGCCCGGATGACTTGTGGGTAGGGGTGAAATTCCAATCGAACTTGGAGATAGCTGGTTCTCTCCGAAATAGCTTTAGGGCTAGCGTGTAGTGTTAAGTGATGGGGGTAGAGCACTGAATATGGAATGGCGGCGCCTAGCCGTACTGACTATAATCAAACTCCGAATACTATCATGTATTACTATGCAGTCGGTACATCGGTGATAACGTCGATGCACGCGAGGGGAACAACCCAGATCGTCAGCTAAGGTCCCAAAATTGTGTTAAGTGAGAAAGGTTGTGGAGTTTCTTAAACAGCTAGGATGTTGGCTTAGAAGCAGCCACCGTTTAAAGAGTGCGTAATAGCTCACTAGTCGAGAGACTCTGTGCCGATAATTCAACGGGACTAAAACACAATACCGAAGCTACGGGCAGAAATGCGTTAGGAGAGCGTTGTAAGGGCATTGAAGGTAGACTGTGAAGACTACTGGAGCGCTTACAAGTGAGAATGCCGGTATGAGTAACGATTCAGAGTGAGAATCTCTGACGCCTATTGGGGAAGGTTTCCTGGGCAAGGTTCGTCCACCCAGGGTTAGTCGGGTCCTAAGACGAGGCCGAAAGGCGTAGCCGATGGACAACAGGTTAATATTCCTGTACTTTCTTTAAATGTGATGGAGTGACGGGGGAGGATAGTACTACCACTTACTGGATTGTGGGGTAAATAATGACTGGGTCATGTAGGCAAATCCGCATGGCTTAACCGGGAGTTATGATGCATAGTGAAATGGCGACAAAGTAGCGAATTGGATGATTCCATACCTCTTAAAAAAGCTTCTAACTTAAGTTTATTGAAACCCGTACCGAGAACGAACACACGTCCCCAAGATGAGTATTCTAAGGCGAGCGAGAAAACTATTGTCAAGGAACTCTGCAAATTCATCCCGTAAGTTCGCAAGAAGGGATGCCCACCCTAAAAAGTGGGCCGCAGTGAATAGTAAGGGGGAACTGTTTATCAAAAACACAGCTCTATGCTAAGTCGTAAGACGATGTATATGGGGTGACTCCTGCCCAGTGCCCGAAGGTTAAGCAAAGGTGTTAGCATTTGCGAAGCATTGATGTGAAGCCCGGGTGAACGGCGGCCGTAACTATAACGGTCCTAAGGTAGCGAAATTCCTTGTCGGCTAAATACTGACCTGCACGAAAGGAGTAATTATCTCTTAACTGTCTCGACAATAGACTCGGTGAAATTATGGTTCCGGCGAAGACGCCGGAGACCCGCATCTAGACGAAAAGACCCCGTGGAGCTTTACTATAACTTCATATTGGAGTTTGATTTAACATGTGTAGGATAGGTGGGAGACTATGAGGCTTGGACGCCAGTTCAAGCGGAGTCACCGTTGAAATACCACCCTTGTTACGTTGAACTTCTAACTTGTTCCCGTCATCCGGGAAGAGGACAGTGTGTGGTGGGTAGTTTGACTGGGGCGGTCGCCTCCTAAAGGGTAACGGAGGCGTTCAAAGTTACACTCAATACGGTCAGAAACCGTATCTTAGAGCATAAAGGTAGAAGTGTGATTGACTGTGAGACCTACAAGTCGAGCAGGTGCGAAAGCAGGACTTAGTGATCCGGCGGTTCTTCGTGGAAAGGCCGTCGCTCAACGGATAAAAGCTACCCCGGGGATAACAGGCTTATCTTTCCCAAGAGATCACATCGACGGGAAGGTTTGGCACCTCGATGTCGGCTCATCGCATCCTGGAGCTGGAGTCGGTTCCAAGGGTTGGGCTGTTCGCCCATTAAAGCGGTACGCGAGCTGGGTTCAAAACGTCGTGAGACAGTTTGGTTCCTATCTGATGTGGGCGTTGGAATATTGATGAGAGCTACTCTTAGTACGAGAGGACCGGAGTGGACGCACCGATGGTGTGCCAGTTGTTTTGCCAAAAGCATAGCTGGGTAGCCAAGTGCGGCAGGGATAACCGCTGAAAGCATCTAAGCGGGAAGCCCCCTCAAAGATGAGTATTCCCTTTAAATTCCTTATAGACTATGAGGTTGATAGGCTGGAGGTGTAAGTATAGCAATATATTCAGCTGACCAGTACTAATAAATTGATTGGTTTAATAGTGATAAATTTTATAGCGAGATTTAAAATTGTCGTATTCAGTTTTCAGAGAACGATTAAAAAGTGCTTAATCTAAGCACTTTTTTATTTTATATACAAATTTTGTTTTTAAAATAAAAAACTTAAAAAATTTCCATTTTTATATATAAAAAATAAAATTTAAACCTTTTTTATAACTTAATAAAAAATATTACTAATTTTTTTGTATACTGAAAGAACTAAATAGTAATAAGGAAAAAATATGAAGCAAAAAAATGAATTAAACTTAAATAAAAAACTATTTTTAAGCTTTGAGATTTTATTAAACATAGTTTTTGTTTTATCATTACTTTTTATTTTTGTTTATATAATCTGATGTAATGACTATAACAATAAAATTTCTTTAATAAATGAACCTGAAATAAAAAAAGTAAAAAAATATATAAATTGAAAATATAATTATCCTATCTCTTTTACTTTAGTTTATTTATCTTATTTTATGATACAAATTACTAAATTCGCTATTTTATATAAAAATAGAAATGGCTGATTAAGAAGCTTATTTTCTATGTTTTTCATTAATAAAATTCAATTTATTAATGAAAATAAAAAAACAAATAAAATTAACTTTATATCATCTTTCGTTATATTAAATATTGCTTTAGTTTCAATTATTATTTCTATAGCATTTAATATATTTGCTGATGCTCTAAAATTTAGCCTTATTGTTTTGTTTATATATTTAATTACAATATTTTTAATTTATATTCCATTAATAATTTATTTTAAAAATAAAAAATATATTAATTAAATCTATTTTAATTTAAGCATCATGATGATGCTTTTTTTATTTAAATAAAAAACAGATAAAGCAACTTTTATTAAAGTTTTAAAATGCTAATATTGTATAATTTTTAATAATTAAGGAAATAAAATGAGCGAAAAAATTATTAAAAACAATTTAGGATATTCTGGTGATTTATTTGTCTATCAAGATAAAGAAATGTTTAACTATTCTGTTGATACTATAATGTTCGGCAATTTTGTTTCTTTAAATCGTAATATTTCAAATATTTTAGAAATAGGAGCTAATAATGGTGCTTTATCTATTTTTGTAGCAGCAAGAGATAAAGATATAAAAATAGATGCTGTTGAAATTCAAAAAAGAGCCGTTGATTTAGCAAATAAAAACGTTACTTTAAACAAATTAGAAAATCAAATAAATGTAATATGAGAAGATTTTAAAAAATATGCAAAAGATTACGCAATACTGTGTGGAACAAAAAAAGCTAAAAAATATTCAATGATTATAGCTAATCCTCCTTATTATAACGAAAATTATAATGTCAAAAGAAAAACAAGTTCTAAAGAAAAATTAATAGCAACACATGAAATTGAATTAGATTTAGAAACATTAATAAGTTTAAGTGCCAAAATTATTGAACAAAAAGGTTATTTATCAATAGTTTTACCAATGGCTAGATATATTGATTTAATTGAACTTTTAAGAAAATACGAATTTGAACCTAAAAGAATTCAATTAATTTACACAAGAGTTTCGTCTATGCCTAAATTTTGTATGGTAGAAAGCAGATATAAATCAGGTTGAGGAACAACTTTTGAACCTAATTTATATTTACATAATGACGATAAAAACGATCACAGCTATCGCAATGAAATTAAAGAATTATATAGTCCAAAGAAAGTGAGAAAATAATGAAAAAAACTTTTTATATCTCAACACCAATATACTACCCTAGTGGAGATTTACACATAGGACATTTACTAACTACAACTTTAGCTTGAGTTTATAGAAACTATAAAAAACAACAAGGATATAAAACTTTCTTTGTTACAGGTATAGATGAACATGGTGAAAAAATAGCAAAAAAAGCCTTAGAAAACAATTTAGAACCTTTAAAATTTACTGATTTACAAACTGAAAAATTTAAAAATCTTTGAACTTTATTAAATATTGATTATGATCATTTTTCAAGAACAACTAATAAAAATCATGAAAAAATGGTTATTAAAATTTTTAACAAAATGTTAGAAAAAGGCTATATTTATAAAGGTTCATATCAAGGTTTATATTCAGTTAGTGATGAAGAATTTTTAACATTATCTCAAGCTAAAAAAGAAAATGGAAAATTCTATCATCCTGTTTCAGGACATGAACTTAGTCAAATTAGTGAAGAAAGCTACTTTTTTAAAATGTCAATGTTTTCTAATTGAATTAAAGACTTTTTAATTAACAATCCTGAATTCATTTCAAATAAAGCAACTCAAAAAGAATTAATTACTAATTTTTTATTAGAAGGTTTAGAAGATCTTTCAGTTACAAGAGTTTCTTTTGATTGAGGAATTAAATTAGATAATCTACAAACAGAAAAAAAACACGTTATTTATGTATGATTAGATGCTTTATTTAATTACTTAAGTGCTTTAAATTATTTATCAGAAGAAAATGATGAACTATATAATGAATTTTGAAAAAACGGTGATGAAAGAGTTCATGTACTAGGAAAAGAAATTAGCCGTTTTCATAGTCTTTATTGACCAATATTTTTAAAATCTTTAGATATTAATATGCCAACTAAAGAAATAGTTCATTCATGAATTATTACTCCCGAAGGTAAAATGTCAAAATCAAAAGGGAATGTAATTAATCCAATTGATTTAATTAATAAATATGGAGCTGAAGAAATTAAATACTTCTTTGCTTCACAAATCAATATCGATAGCGACTATTCATTTTCAGAAAAAACTTTAATTAATGTTTTAAATGCAAATCTATCTAATAACTTTGGTAATTTAGTAAATAGAGTTGCTAAAATGATAAATAATTCTTTTGAAAATGGAGTTTATTATGATAAAAATAATCTTCAAGAAATTGATTTAGAAATTCTAGAAATTCTAGAAAGCTATTATTTAAATTATAAAGAGCAAATGGACAACTTTCATATTGATAAAGCAAATGATGTAGCAATGGCTTTATCAAGTAAATTAAATGAATATATAGATAAAACAGAACCTTGAAAATTAACTAATGATTTAACTCGCTTAAACTGTGTTTTAAACACTTTATTAAACGGTATATACTTAGTTAATTTAATGTTAAGCATTATTATGCCTATTAAATGCCAAAAAATTAATCAATTTATTGCTCAAAATAGTTTTGATTATAATTTAATAACTGACTTTAAAAAGTTTGATAATAAGCAAATAAATGTATCAGAAATTCTATTTATGAGAATTAAAAACAATTAGCCAATAGCAATGGCTAATTTTATTTTTTAAGTCATAAATTATGCTAAAATAATTAGTATGAAATTTATAGATGAAGTTGATATTTTAGTTAAAGCCGGAAAAGGTGGAGATGGCATTATTTCTTTTAGACGTGAAGCCAACGTTGATCGTGGTGGACCTGATGGAGGAGATGGTGGAAACGGTGGTTCAGTTTATTTTCAAGGAGACACAGGTCAAAACACCTTATTACCATTTTATTATCAAAATAAAATAATAGCTGAAAATGGCGAAAACGGTAAACCAAAAAATGCATATGGGGCAGCAGGACAAGATTTAATTGTTAAAGTTCCTATGGGTACAATGGTTTATTTAGATGGTAAATTAATTGCTGATATTGTTGATGATCAAAAATATTTAATTGCAAAAGGTGGAAAAGGTGGCAAAGGGAATTTAAAATTTAAATCTTCTCGTAATACTGCACCTAGACTATGTGAAAATGGAACAAGAGGTGAAAGCTTTGAACTTCATTTAACTTTAAAAGTTTTAGCAGATGTTGGTTTTGTTGGAAAACCATCAGCCGGTAAAAGTTCTATTTTAAATTTAATTACAAATGCAAAAGCAAAAGTTGCTGATTATGACTTTACTACTTTAGTTCCTCAACTTGGTATGGTTAAATATCATGACAAAAGTTTTGTAGTAGCTGATTTACCAGGTTTAATTGAATTTGCAAGTGAAGGAAAAGGTTTGGGAATTCAATTTTTAAAACATATAGAACGTTGTAAAGTAATTGCTCATATTATTGACTTTGGATCTGATAATAAAAATCCAATCGAAGATTTTGAAATTATTAATAATGAATTAAAAAACTATAATTTAAGACTTGAAAAATTACCTCAAATTATTATTGCTAATAAAAAAGATCTAGATGCTTATGAAAATCATTTAAAAGAATTTAAAGCTAAATATCCAGATTTAGTAATAGTTGAAAGCTGTGCTTTTATTAATGATGATATAGAAGCTATTAAAACAGCTATGTTTGAATTATTACAAAGCAAAAAAAACGAAATACAAGAACTTGAAAAATTAGAAAATGAAATTGTTCATATAACTTTAAATAAAAAACCTACTGAAATAATTCAACTAAATTCAGACACATGAGAAGTAATTGGGGATGATGTATATAATATATATGATAAAATTCCAGTTATTTCTTTAGATAACTTATGAAGGTTAAATGCAAAATTAGAAAAAGTCGGACTTTTTGAATTAATTAGAGACGCAAAAGTTAAAAAAGGCGACACAATTAAGATAAGAGATTTTGAATTTACCTGAGATGATGAGAAATTTTAATTTTTTTTGAAAACTTTAAAAAAAATTATATATAATTAATAACGTATCAAATACTAGCATACGCCGTGGAGAAGTAGCTCAGCTTGGCAGAGCCCTTGGTTTGGGACCAAGTTGTCGCAGGTTCGAATCCTGTCTTCTTCACCATTTATGGGGGGGTAGCTCACCTGGCCAGAGCGCCTGCCTTGCACGCAGGAGGTAGAGGGTTCGAGTCCCTTCCTCTCCACCATTATGGCACTGTAGCTCAGTTGGTTAGAGCGTCCGGTTCATACCCGGAAGGTCAAGAGTTCGACTCTCTTCGGTGCTACCATATGTAATAAACCCTATAGGGCTACGGACCCATAGCTCAATGGTTAGAGCAACCGGCTCATAACCGGTCGGTTACAGGTTCGAGTCCTGTTGGGTCCACCAATGGGCAATTACCCAAGTGGCTGAAGGGAGCAGTCTTGAAAACTGCCAGGGGCTTCACGGCCCGCGGGGGTTCAAATCCCTCATTGCCCGCCATTATATCGCGGAGTGGAGCAGTTTGGCAGCTCGTTGGGCTCATAACCCAAAGGTCATTGGTTCGAATCCAATCTCCGCAACCACGGTCCAGTGGTAAAGTGGTTTAATACGCTTCCCTGTCACGGAAGAGATCGCGGGTTCAATTCCCGTCTGGACCGCCATTATGGCTCTGTAGCTCAGTTGGTAGAGCAACGGACTGAAGCTCCGTGTGTCGCTGGTTCGATTCCTGCCGGAGCCACCATTTCAGAAATGACTAAACACCTAAAGGTGTTTTTTTATTTTATTTTTTAAAAATAAAAAACATTAAATCAAGTATAATTTAAAAGTATTATTATGACAACAATCATTAATGTATTTATTCAAGTTTTTGGAATACTTGCAGCAATAACAACAATTTGCTTAGGTTTTCCACAACTTTTACATTTACGCAAAACTAAAAAAACAGGTAACGTTAATTATTTATCATTTTGAATATTTTACTTTGGTTTATTAGTTTGACTTGTATTAGGTGTTTTTGGAGGAAATGAAGACGGTTGATATATATTTGTTGCCAACTTCATTTGTAC
Source organism: Mycoplasma struthionis (assembly GCF_003855455.1). Taxonomy (GTDB): domain Bacteria; phylum Bacillota_I; class Bacilli_A; order Mycoplasmatales; family Metamycoplasmataceae; genus Metamycoplasma; species Metamycoplasma struthionis. The sequence goes on along the minus strand of NZ_CP034044.1, from coordinate 638,612 downwards.
CATTATATATAGCTTTACAATGTTCTATTTACATTACTATGATCAAAATAGAAAAGAAAAAACACTTTCAAAAGTAGTCATTGCAATTACATTCTTTGTATTATTTACTATAGCAATGTTTGCAGTATTTAGCGTATTAGTATATCACAAAATTAAATTTAACAAGTTTTATCCAGAAAAAGGAGCACTGATTAAATGAATGACAGGGACAGAATCATTGATTTTCGGTTTAATTGCCCCTTCATTTACAACTTTAGCTTTCATGCCTCAGTTAATCATCAGTTTTAAAAATAAAGATTTCAAAGGGCTTACACCATGAATGCCTGCAATCTTTTTAGTAAACAATACCTGATGAATTATTTTCTTTAGTTTAAGCATAGTTAATGCAAAGAACCAAGGATTAGGCTTACAAGATGGAGCTATGACTGCATTTATTGGAGGATTAATATGACAAATAATCTCTACAATAGTATATGCAATTCAATTAGCATTTATTTTGCATTATAAAGAATTAGAACATAAACATGCTCATGAAATTAAAATGCAACAAAAAAGTGCATAAATGACAAAAAAATTGAAAAAAATGCAATTTTTAATAAATTTGCATTTTTTTTATAACATTTGGTGCTTTTTACTATAAAATATATACTTATAACTTTTTAATGAAAGGAATAAAATGAAAAAATTTAAAAAATTATTTCTAGCGACTCTAGCATTGAGTCCTATAGCTTTAACAGCAGTTGCTGCATCATGTGCTAAAAATGAAGAAAAATCAAAAGTAGTAACAACCCCTGCAACTCCAAAAACTCCTAAAACTGAAAATACTGGAGCAGAGCAACCTAAAACTACTACTCCAGCATCAGAAGGTGCAAATAATGGACCAGCTGGTACACAAGATAACCAACCAGCTACACAAGCTAATGCAACAGTAGCATTATCTGATGATTTTAATCAAAAAGTAGCAGGAAACTTAGGAACAAGATTCCAAGTAAAAAACATCGTTAGAGGTGCTTTTGGGTTAGATGTTAATAAAACTGATGATGCATTAATTAATGAATCAAAAGGTTTGTTTGCTGTTTTATCTAAAAAAGCAAGTGAGAATTACACAAGGATTCACAATTTGGAACATTTAAAACAGAAATACTAGCTTTATTATTACAATTAATGAATTTAGGATTAGATCAAACTAAAGCAGGGCAAATTCAAGGAAATACTGGTGATGTTGCTGCTTATAAAGATGCAAGAATGAAATTTATGGAAAAAGCAAAAGAATTTTTACAAAAAGTTCATACTTTTGCTAACACTGAGTTATTATTGTCATTAGAAGACAAAGACTTAGCATGATATTTAAAAGATTCACTAGGCGAAGGTTTAATCAAAAAAATGACTGTTTATGCAAATGTAGCGCCACAAACAGATAACTCAACAAATGATTTAGCTAGATTTTTAGAAGCTTCAGCATCAGGCCTATCAAACCAATTTATGAAGGATTCTTCTGATGCAGCTCAAAGCGTAAAGACATTTTTACAAATGTTTTCATTAATAGTAAATCGTATGGATATTTTATTTGCTTCAAAAATCGGAGCTTTAAATTATACAGCTTCAAGTGATAGTGAAAAAACAAATAAAGTAAACGAAGCATTGATGAAATATAATTCAAAAATCAAAGCAAGATTAGATGCTTATAAAGCTAAATTTACTTCTGTAAAACCAGTTTACGACAAATTAAAAGCGATAGCAGATAAGTTTGGGGAAAATGGAGTTTTATCAACAGCTTTAGAAAGTTTTAAAGCAAAAGAATCAGATACCAATGCTAAAAAAGCTTATGATAACTTACTAAAATTAAAAAATGCTTTATTAGATGTTACAGTTGAACAAAAAACTACTAAAGGACTAGTTTCTGAATTTGCAGGATTACAATCAGTTAATGATTTAAACTATGATGAAAATGGTAAATTACAAAACTTTGTAGATTTCTTTAACTCTGTAGCTCCAAGCTGAAGTGCAGGATTAAATGTATTCTTAAAAGGTTTGGCAATTCAAGGTTTATTGGCCGATTTATTAGATGGTGCTTCAAAAGCTACAGGAGATGATTTAGCTACTGCGAAAGCTGAAGTTGCAAAATTAAGTGAATTGAATTCAGAATTAAATAAATTAAAAGGCCCTCAAACTCCTTTTGAAGCTAATTCATTATATGCTTTAAATCAATCAGTTAGAACAATCACTTCATACGCTCAACTAGTTGTTGCTGAAATCTTCAAACAATTTAACGCTGAAAGTGACGCATTTACAAACTTAGAAATTGCTGCTCCACAAGCTGCTTAATTAAATTAAAAATTAACAAACATAAATAATTTTAGGTTTGTTTTTTTATAATGTTATAATTTATACAACTAATTTATTAAAATTGAAAGGTTTTGATTTATGAGAAAAATAAAAAAATTATTTTTAATAACTATGGCTTTATCTCCTTTAGCCATGGTTTCTATTGCGGCTTCTTGTCAAAAAAATAATAAAAATACTAAAACAAAGGTAGATGATTCAAGTGCTTTAAATGAAACACCTGAAGAAAATAATACGCCTACAGATCCTTCTTTATCAAGTAATTCTGAAGGCACACAAGATTTAAGTTCTTCTACAGCTTCATCTTCTAAAAATGAAGAAAGCACATCATCAAACCAAAGCAGTGTAACAAAACCAAATTCAGATGCTAGCGCAACTTCTTCAAATACAAATGCTAATGAAAATACTAACCAACCTAAAAACGTAACTACTGCACCTGAAGCTGATGATGATACACAAGCAAAAGAAACAGCTTTATTTGCAAAAGCAAATGTACCTGCAAATTTTGTTTTGGCTGTAAATAATAATTTACAAATTAGAAATGATATTAAAAATATTTCTACTATTGCTTTAAACTTTCAACTTTCAGATAATTCAAATGGATTATTAGCAATCTTAAAAAAATTATCATCATCAAACTCACAAACTTTTGAAACTTTTAAAACACAATTACAATCTTTATTAGAACAAGTATCAAATTTAGATTTAGAAACAAATGATATAAATAATTTATATGGATTAGCTAAAACCCAAAAAGCTAAAGAATCTCTAAATTTAAAAGCTAATGAATTAATCAAGGCTGTTATTGCTTATGCTAAAACTTTAAATCTAAGTGTTTTAGCTTCAAATAAAACTGAAGCAAACATTGATTATTTAGATTATGTAAAATTAGCAAAAGAAAGTGGTGAATTAATTTCAACATTTTCAAATTTTGCATCTGAAAAACCAAATGCAAATGTAAACATTAACGATTTTATTAATTATTTAGTTTCTAAAAAAGCTACATTACAAGATATCTTTTTAAATTCAAAAACAGGTGATGCTGCTAAATTAACAAAATACTTTTTAGAAATTTTTTCTTTATTAGTTTATAAAACCAATGTGGTCTTAAATACTAAATTAGGTATATTAAATTATGTAAAAAGTAAGCAAACAGATAAGGCTACTTCAGCTACTCAAAAATTTAATACTTTAAAAACAAACTTAGCTAAAAGATACGGAGCTTTAAAACCTATTTTAAATCAATATAATAGAACAAATAGAAATGTAATTTATACAAGTCTAAATAATTTAAATAATTTAGAATTTACAAATAGTCCAATTTTCAATTTTCAAAAAGTAATAGATCAATTAAACAAAATAAAAGGTACCAATACACAAGCTAGAGACTTAGTAAATTATTTAGAAACTATAAAGGAAGCAACAGTTACAAAAGGAAATAAAAAAGGTCTATCTGATTTAGTTCAGGATTTAGTAAGTTTATTAAATGTAAACTTAACAAATAACTGAACATTTGAAGACTTTACAAATTTATTTAGCAAAATAAATAATAGTACAAGCTTAGCAATTCAAGTTTATCAATATGCTAAAAAAGTATATGATGCTTTAGTTAAAGTTAAAGAATTAAGTACTTCATTTAATTGAAGTAACACACCTTTAAAAAGCCAAGAAACTCAATTTAAAACTAAATTAAATAACTATACAAACCTTCTAGATTACTTTAAAGAAAGTAAAGCTCAACCTAACTCAATATATAATTTACAAAATCAAGTTTTATTTTTAAATTCTTATTTATTAAATATGGCTTTAGAAAATTATGACATGTTTAATGCTGAAAATCTTAGACTTAGTCAAATAACAATTTAGCTGCATTTAAATAGGCTCTTAATAAATTACTTTTGCCTAATTCAATGCCTCCAAAATATCTAATAACAACTAGAAGTTTATTAGATATTTTTTTATTTTCTAATAAAGAATATAAAGGACGACCAGCTACGCCAGAAGGTTCTTTATCATCACTATAGCCTGTAATTTTTCCATTGCTATTTTCAATAATAAAAGCGTAAACTATATGTTTAGCTTTTTTATATTCTTTTTTTAAATCATTAATTATTTCTTTTATTTTTTCTTTATTATCTATATCAAGCAATAAAGGAATAAATTTAGATTTTTTAATTTCAAGCATTTTCATAACTTATATTATAAGCAATTTTGTTATAATTTAAATATGTTAAAAATAATTGCTAAATATTCAGAAAGAATTGATAAATATATTGCAAATAATTCAGAAATAACTAGAAATGATATTCAAGCACTAATTGAACAAGGTGCCGTTTTTGTTAATCAAAAAAAGATTAATAAAAACAAATATGTAGTAAATGAAAATGATGAAATTGAAATAATTAAATTAATTGATAAAGAAATAAAACTAGAAGCTCAAAAAATGCCTTTAGATATAGTATACGAATGTGATGATTATTTAATTATTAATAAACCATCAGGCTTAGTAGTTCATCCAGCACCAGGACATAAAGACTCAACTTTAGTTAATGCTTTAATGTATCATTTTAAAAATAATTTATCAAATGTTAATGGTTTATTAAGAATGGGAGTAGTTCATAGAATTGATAAAGATACAAGTGGACTTTTAATAATTGCAAAAAATAATGAAAGTCATAATTACTTTGCATCTTTATTAAAAAAACACGAAATAAAAAGAACTTATTATGCAATAGTAGATGGCATAATAGAAAATAAAGAATTACACCTAGATTTACCAATAGGAAGAGATCCAAAAAACCGTCAAAAATATTGTGTTACTGAAAAAAATTCAAAAAATGCATACACAATTGTTAAGGTTTTAAAATACTTAAAAATTGATAATAAAGATAAAACTTTAATTCAGTGTAATTTAAAAACTGGAAGAACACATCAAATAAGAGTTCATTTAGCTTATATAAAACACCCAGTTTATGGAGACCCTATTTATAATAAAAAAGTTGATGATTTTAATCAAAGATTACATGCTAAAGAATTATCATTTGTTTTTAAAAATGGTGAAGAAAAACATTTTGAGGTACCTTTACCTGAAATAATGGCTAATGAATGCACTAATAATTAGCAAAAATCATTGAAATTTTATATAATTATATTTATTTTATTAAGGAGAAAAAAAGCATGAGAGGTATTAATTTAGATGCATATAATGATGTAAATGAATACTATTCAAAAAATTCAAAAAGATTTATGGCTTGATTTGCTTCATTTACAGCTGTTTTTGCAATAACTATAATTTTACAATTAACTGCTTTATTACATTTTGTTATAAATAAAGAAAACTATTATGGACATTTTCTTTCTGAAATAACAAATCGTTTTGGAGCAGGCGGAGCAGATGAAAATTCTCAAAGAGTAATATTAAGAACTCTTTCAATGTATTCAATTATATTTTTATTAACTCTTTGAGTTTATATTTGACATATATATTCTTTCGCAAGATCGGTTATTCAAAAAAACTATGGTAATTATTCAATGCCTTTATTAATAATTTATAACTTTGTTTTTATCTTTTTAATTATTAATATTATTTTTAATGGTACAAGTTATTTTGTTATAGCACCATGAGACGTATCAAAAATATTATGAACTGTAGCAACAATTTGATTTATCATTATTTACTTTGCTGTTTTTATGAGATGTAAAAAGATAATCAACTCATTTAAATACTTAACTGCAATAATAAACCAAAGACAAATAATGAGTACAATGGCTAACAGTAATGATTCATTTATGGCGATGTTAAATGCCTTGCAACCAAATCAAAGCAATACACAAAAACCAAAAGAAACAGAAATGTCTCAAAACGAACAAAACCAAAATCAAGAAAATTCATATCGTACAAAACTTGCTAAATTAAATCAAGAACAATTAATTTTAATGGCTCAAAAACTAAATATTTTTGAACCAGAACAACTTAAAAAAGAAGAATTAATTGATAAAATAAGTAGTATTTTTGAAGATAATTCAAAACAAAATGAAAATTCTGAAGAAATAAAACAAGAAAATAAAGATGATAGTAAAGGAGAAACAAATGATTAATGTTTTAAATTATGCAGAAAATACATCTGCAGTAGCTACTAAAAGCAATAACTATTTATTAGCATTTGCAGGGTCATTAATTATTTTAATTGCTTGTTCTTTTTTTCTTTTAAAATATATAGTTAACTTTAAAAAGAGCATTAAAAAAACTCAAGAAATTTTAGGAAAAGATTTAGTTATTAAATATTTACAAGGTTTTAATTTTAAATCAAATGGACTTGTTAATTTTTTAATAGCAAATATACTAGCATTAGCTGCAATTATTTTCAATTCTGTAATGATTGGGAAAATCATTAATAGAAATGAACAATCAAATAATTATTTTCCAGCTTTTTTAGCAATGTTAACTTTTGCAATAATTTGAGTATTTACATTTAATTTATTAGTTTTAACTATTTATTTAATTTCATATAATGTAGCTCAATATAAACACAAAAAAGATTTAGCTGAAGAACTTCATTCTTTAAAAAATGAAAAACAATTAAATGATTTTAATTATCCAGAACAAATTAAATTAGACGTTAAAAAAATTGAACAAAATAACCCTGTTGCCCCAAGAGTTTTATCACACTTTATAATTTTTTATAATAACTTATTTAAAAAAGAAATGTCTTTAATAAAGACATATCAAGAATATTTAAATCAAACTTTTAAAATTAGATTCTTTAATGAGTCACTAAAAATAATAGAAGATCAACAGAAAAAAGATCTTCCAGAAGAAACTCAAACAAAAGCAAATGATTCTTCAATTACAAGCCAAATTGAATGAATGAAAAAAGCAGACGATAGAGCAAAGATTTTAAAAGAAACTGAACAATTAACAAAAATGGATAAAAAAGAATTTAACAAGCATTATGATGAATATCTTGCTACAGTTAGATCACAAGATCCACTATATCAACAAATTCAAAAGAATTCATGATTAACTTATAGAGATGGAGACATAGAAGATCTTTTCTATAATTCATCTTCGCCAATTTTCTATTCATATGATGATGGTAAAACTATTTTAGAAAAACCACTAAATGAATTTTTAAATGAATATCTAGAAAACTTAGAAAAAAAATTCTTTTCAAATAAATAATATAGTTTTAAAATAGACCTTTTTATTTAGGTCTATTTTTATTTAGTTAAAAAATAAAATAATTTTTGTTAAACACCGGTTTAGTTGTTGTATAATATACATGTATTTATATAAAATAGCAAATACCAAACAAATAAATCTTAAGAAAGGAAACAAAATATGCCTACAGTTGCACAATTAGTTAAACAAGGCCGTAAAGATAAAACATCTAAATCAAAAGCACCTGCTTTATTAAAGATGTACAACTCTTTACAAAAAAAAGAAAAATACATTCCTGCACCATTTAAACGTGGTGTATGTACTCGTGTGGCTACTATGACACCTAAAAAACCTAACTCAGCTATTCGTAAATATGCCCGTGTTAGATTATCAAATGGTCAAGAAGTTACAGCTTATATCCCTGGAGAAGGACATAATTTACAAGAGCACTCAGTTGTTTTAATCCGTGGAGGTAAAGTTAAAGATTTACCTGGGGTTAGATACACAATCGTTAGAGGTACACAAGATGCCGCTGGTGTTGATAAGAGAAAACAAGGTCGTTCAATTTACGGAACAAAAAGACCTAAAGGTAATTAATTAGAAAGTTAAGAAAGGAAAAAATATGTCAAGAAAACATAAAGCACCCGTTAGAGACGTTTTAGCAGATCCAGTTTTTAACTCTAAAGTTATTACAAAATTAATCAACACAATTATGTTAGATGGTAAAAAATCTATCGCTGAAAATATTTTATACAACGCTTTTGAAATTATTAAAAACAAAACAGGTAAAGAAGCAATCGAAGTGTTTAATGTTGCTTTAGAAAACATTAGCCCTCAATTAGAAGTAAGATCAAGAAGAGTTGGTGGATCAAACTACCAAGTTCCTTGTGAAGTTAGTGCTAAAAGAAAACAAACATTAGCATTAAGATGATTAATCCAATATGCTCGTTTAAGAAACGACAAAACAATGGAAGAAAAATTAGCACACGAAATTATTGACGCTTCAAACAAAATGGGTGGAGCAATCAAAAAACGTGAAGATACCCACAAAATGGCCGAATCAAACAAAGCATTCGCTCATTTCAGATGATAATCTTATAATAAGGAAATTTAATTATGGCAAGAGAATACAAATTACAAGATTACCGTAATATTGGTATCATGGCTCACATCGATGCTGGTAAAACAACAACTACAGAACGTGTTTTATTCCACACAGGAAAAATTCACAAAATAGGTGAAACACACGAAGGTGCTTCACAAATGGACTGAATGGTTCAAGAACAAGAAAGAGGTATTACAATTACCTCAGCTGCTACAACAGCTTACTGAAAAGGTAAAAGATTAAACATTATCGATACACCAGGACACGTTGACTTTACAATCGAAGTTGAACGTTCATTACGTGTATTAGACGGTGCTGTTGCAGTTTTAGACGCTCAATCAGGTGTTGAACCTCAAACAGAAACAGTTTGAAGACAAGCAACAAACTATGGTGTTCCTAGAATTGTTTATGTTAACAAAATGGACAAAATGGGGGCAAACTTTAAAGCTTCTGTTGAATCTTTAAGAAAATTATTAGGAGCAAATGCTCACGCTATTCAATTAAATATCGGTGAAGAAGCACAATTCGAAGGTATTATTGACTTAGTAGAAATGAAAGCATATTCATATGACGGTTCAGTTGATGAAAATGCTAAAGAAATTGAAATTCCTGCTCATTTAAAAGATGAAGCTGATTTAATGAGAGCTTCATTAGCAGAATCTCTAGCAGACTTTGATGAAGAAATCATGGAATTATTATTAGCTGAACAACCTGTTTCAGCTGAATTAATGAAAAAAGCTATTAGAAAAGCAACAATTAGCGCTCAATATTTCCCAGTAGTTTGTGGAACATCATTTAAAAACAAAGGTGTTAAATTAATGTTAGATGCTGTTGTTGATTATCTACCTAGCCCAGTTGATATTCCAGCTATGAAAGCATACAAAGGTGAAGAAGAAATTTCTATACCTGCTTCAGATGATGAATTCTTCTCATCATTAGCATTTAAAGTTATGAATGACCCATTTGTTGGTAACTTAACATTCTTTAGAGTTTACTCAGGTGTTATAACAAAAGGATCATACGTTTATAACTCAACAAAAGGTGAAAAAGAAAGATTATCAAGAATTCTATTAATGCATGCAAACAGCCGTTCAGATATAGAAGAAGTTAGAGCTGGTGATATAGCTGCTGCAGTTGGTTTAAAAGTTACAACTACAGGGGACACATTAATCGATGAAAAACACAAAGACATCGTTTTAGAAAACATGAACTTCCCTGAACCAGTTATTTCTCAAGCAATTGAACCTAAAACAAAAGACGCTTCTGAAAAATTATCTTTAGCTTTACAAAGATTAGCAGCAGAAGACCCTACATTTAAATACTACACAGACGAAGAAACAGGACAAACAATTATTGCTGGTATGGGTGAACTTCACTTAGACATTATTGTTGACCGTTTAAAACGTGAATTTAAAGTAGAAGTTAGCGTTGGAGCTCCTCAAGTTTCATACCGTGAAACAATTACAAAATCAGCAGAAGTTGAAGGAATTCACAAAAAACAATCTGGTGGTAAAGGTCAATATGGTCACGTTTGAATTAAATATGAACCAAACCCAGATGGTGGTTTTGAATTCATCGACAAAATTGTTGGTGGTAAAATTCCTAAAGAATACATTAAATCAATTGAAAAAGGTTTACGTGAAAAAATGGATATTGGTATTTTAGCTGGATATCCAATGATTGACGTTAAAGCTACTTTATTTGATGGTTCATACCATGAAGTCGATTCATCTGAATTAGCATATAAAATTGCTGCTTCTAAATCACTTACAAAAGGTCGTGAACAATTAGGAACAGTTCTATTAGAACCTATTATGGACGTTGCAGTTGTTGCCCCTGAAGACTTCTTTGGTGACGTTATGGGAGATATCTCACGTCGTAGAGGACAAGTTCGTGACAATGAAACAAGAAATGATGGAGCACATGTTATTAAAGCATTTATTCCATTAAGTGAAATGTTTGGTTATGCAACTCAATTAAGATCTATGACCACAGGTCGTGGAACATATCAAATGTGATTTGATCACTACGAAAAATTACCAAGAAACTTGGCAGATGAAATTATCAAAAAACGTGGTGGAAAAGTCGCAGTTGACGAAGATTAATAATTAAAATAGTAAGATTAATTTCTTACTATTTTTTTATAAAAAATATAAAAAATGTGGTAAAATACAAAAGCAATATATGAAGACAGTAACGGCACAAGCTTAATAATGTTACCGAGTATGTTTATTCGTCATATTTTGCAAATAATAATATAGGAGGAAAAAATGAGTGCTTTAAGAGACGCTAAAGTCGTTGTTGTTAACGAAATCGTTGAAAATTTCAAAGAATCTAAAGCTTTATTTGTAGTTAACTATAAAACATTAGATGTTGTTTCATTACAAACAATTCGTGCTGAATTAGCTAAAAGTAACGTTTTATTAAAAGTTTACAAAAACAGATTAGTAAAACAAGCTTTAAATCAATTAGAATTTTCTGAATTAAACGACTCTTTAGTAGGTCAAAATATCTTTGCATTTGCAAAAGAAGATGATTTAACATCATTAAAAGCATTAGCAAAATTCAAAAAACAATTCCCTGCTTTTGAATTAGTAAGTGGAATTTATGAAAATAAAGTAGTCGATGCTAAAGCATTAGATGAAATTTCAAAACTTCCTTCATACGAAGAATCACTTATGATTCTTGGAAATTCATTATTGAGCCCAATCAGAAATTTAGCTATTGGTCTTAATGAGTTAGTTAAACAAGGAAAAGTATCTGAATAATTTATTTAAGGAGAAAAACATGGCAAAATTAACAAAAGAAGAATTCGTTTCAGCATTAAAAGAAATGAACATTAAAGAAGTTATGGAATTAGTTGAAGGATTAAAAGAAGAATTTGGAATTGATCCTACAGCTGTTGTAGCTGCTGCTCCTCCTGCTGCTTCAGCAGAAGCTGCTGAAGAAAAATTAATCTTCAACGTAACTTTAAAATCAGACGGTGGAAACAAATTAAACGTAATTAAAGTTGTTAAAGAATTAACAGGTTTAGGTTTAATGGACGCTAAAAAATTAGTAGAATCAGCTCCTGCTGTAATTAAAGAAAACGTTAAGAAAGAAGAAGCAGAAGAAATCAAAGCTAAATTAACTGAAGCTGGTGCTGAAGTAACTTTAGACTAATAAATAAAATATAAACAAAACGGGCTTTATTGGCCGCGTTTTGTATTTTATTTTATATATATACATACGCGCGTATAGTATATAACAAAAACTGAATATAGATTAAAAAAATAAAAAATTAAAATAAATGAGGTAGATATGGTGAAAGCAAAATATGAACTAAGAAAATTTGGTCCAATTACAGAGCGAAGAGACTATTCAATTAGTCAAAAGAAATTCGCTACTCCAGACTTTCTTGAAATGCAAAGAACATCAGTAGAAAATTTTATCCATCAAGGCATCGAAGAAGAATTAAGAAACATATATCCAATCGAATCTCACGGAAAAGTGAGAATCGAATATGTTTGAAATTCTGCACATTTTGACTACCCTAAAAAATCTGAGTTCGAAAGCATTAAAGAAGCGAAACAAAAAGGATCATCATATCAAGGTAAATTAAAAGCAAGATTACGTCAAATAAATTTAGAAACTGGTGAAGTTGAAGAAAGTGAAGTAGTATTTGCAGAAATTCCTATCATGACATACGGTGGGTCATTTATTATTAACGGTTCTGAAAAAGTTATTGTTTCACAGTTAATTAGATCAACTGGAGCATACTTTGGTTTAAACGTTAGAAATAAAAAAGCTAATGACTTATTTAACAAAGTTGAAATTATACCTCAAGTTGGGTCATGAGTAGAAATTTATCACAAAGTAACTTCAGCAAACGCTGATTCAGTAAAAATTCATATTGACAAAAATAAATCATTTTTATTAACCACATTTTTAAAAGCTTTAGGTTTTTCTGAAACTGGTATTAGAGCTATGTTTGGCGATATAGCAGAATTAGAAGAAACACTTAAAAAAGATAAAATTGTCGGTTTAAGTTTAGAAGAAAGCACAAGAGAAGCTCAAGAAGCAATTTATAGAATCATTAGAAAAGGTGATCGTATGACTGTCGAATCAGCTAGAAACTTGATTCCTTCTACACTATTTAATGAAAAAAGATACAACTTAACACAAATTGGTCGTTTTACTTTAAATAGAAAATTAAATGTTATAGAAAGAATAGCAAACTCATTTTTAGCTGAAAGTATTTTTTCAGATAAAGGAGAATTACTATACAAAAAAAATGATTTTATAACATGAGATATGGCAAGAAAAATTCATGAAGAATTTAAATTAGGTATTATTCCTATGTGAAATCTTCCTGATATTAATGAATATGTTTATGGAAACCAATTAGAACAACCAGGAAACGAAAAATTAGCAAGTCGTTTAAGCGTTCCAAGTGTTTGAATCTATCCAACAGAAAATGATATGATTCATGATCAAAAAGTTTTAGTTTTAGGAAATGATCCTACAGCTGATGAAAACTTTTTATTAATTCCTGACTTAATTGCTACTATTTCATATTACTTTAATTTACTTTCTAAAGTCGGTGTTGATGATGATCCCGATTCATTAATTAACAAAAGAATAGTTACTATAGGTGAATTATTACAAAATCAATTTAGAGTTGGTTTAATTAAACTAGAAAAAAATACTAGAGAAAGAATTTCAACTAAAGATATTGATAAAATAACACCTAAAAATGTTACAAATAACAAACCTATATTTAATCAATTCAAATCATTTTTCAATACATCAAAACTATCTCAATTTATGGATCAATGTAATCCATTAGCAGAAATTTCAAACAAAAGAAGAATTACTTCATTAGGACCTAGAGGGTTAAATCGTGATACTGCACAATTTGAAGTTCGGGACGTTCACCCAACTCACTTTGGTAGAATTTGTCCAATTGAAACACCAGAAGGACCTAACATCGGTTTGATTTTAAACCTAGCTTCATTTTCACAAATCGACAAATTTGGTTTTATTCAATCACCATATTTTAGAGTAAGAAATAGAAGAGTTGATTTTAGTGAACCTGTATACCTAACAGCAATTGAAGAAGCAGGATTTACTTTTGCTCAGTCAACAGTTAACATTGAAGATGGTGTTATAGTTGATGAAAGAGTTATGGCTAGAAAAGATAATGAATTTATAGAAGTATCAGCTGATGATGTTGATTATTTAGGAGTTTCATCACGTCAAATGACATCTATAGCTGCTTCAGCAATTCCATTTCTAGAAAATGACGATGCTAACCGGGCACTTATGGGTTCTAACATGCAACGTCAAGCAGTTCCAGTTTTATTCCCTGAAGCTCCTTTAGTTGCAACAGGTGTAGAAGCTGATATAGCAAAATATTCTTCAACAAATATCAGAGCAAATAGAGCTGGCATAGTTGAATATGTTGATGCTGAAGTTATAAAAATAAAGCCAGAAGATGCATCAAAAAATTCAAAATTAGATTTATATCATTTAAGAACTTTTGAAAGATCTAACCAAGGAACATTAATTCACCAAGTTCCATTAGTTAAAAAAGGTCAACACATCGAAGCAGGTGATTTATTAGTAGATGGCCCATCTATGAAAAACGGTGAAATGGCATTAGGTAAAAACGTTTTAGTCGGTTTTACAACATGACATGGTTATAACTATGAAGATGCCGTTGTTTTATCAGAAAGATTAGTTAAAGATGATGTTTATACTTCAATTCACATAGAAGAACAAACAATTCAATTTAGACAATCTAAAGCTGGTGAAGACTGATTAACAACTGATATTCCTAATGTTTCAAACCACGCTAAGAGATTTTTAAATGAAAACGGAATCGTTAGAGTTGGTTCAGAAGTTACAGCAGGAGATATATTAGTTGGTAGAACAAGTCCAAAAGGTGAAGAAAACCCAACTCCTGAAGAAAAATTGATGGCTGCAATTTTTGGCCAAAAAACAGCATCAAGAAAAGATACATCATTAAAAGTAAAACACGGTCATAACGGAACTGTTGTTGCAGTAGAAGTTTTAAGTCGTGAAAGTGGTGATCAATTAGAAGACGGAATTGAAATTATTGTTAAAGTATCAATAGCTCAAAAACGTAAAATTAAAGTTGGGGATAAAATGGCTGGACGTCATGGTAATAAAGGGGTTGTTTCTATTGTTTTACCAGTAGAAGAAATGCCTTATTTAGAAGACGGTACTCCATTAGATATCGTTTTAAACCCACAAGGGGTTCCTTCACGTATGAATATCGGTCAAGTTTTAGAATTACATTTAGGTTTAGCTGCTAAAAAACTAAATACTAAATTCGTAACTCCTATTTTTGACGGTATTTCACATAATCAAATTAAAGAAATTTTAGAAGAAGCAAACATCGATGCTAGCGGAAAATCAGTAGTATATGATGGTCAAACTGGTCAACCATTTGATCACCCAATTTCTGTTGGTATAATGTATTATTTAAAACTTTACCACATGGTAGATGACAAAATGCACGCACGTTCAGTTGGTCCTTATTCATTAATTACCCAACAACCTCTTGGAGGAAAAAGTCAAAACGGGGGACAAAGATTTGGGGAAATGGAAACATGAGCAATTGAATCATATGGTGCAGCAAATGTTTTACAAGAATTATTAACATACAAATCAGATAATATTGCGGGAAGAAATCAATTGTATAATGCATTAGCAAGAAATACAAGATTACCAAAACCAGGTATGCCTGAATCATTTAACGTTTTATCTTACGAATTACGTAGTTTAGGAATTAAATTACAAGCACATCAAAAAGATGAAAATCGTCAAGATGATGATGGAAGATCAGAAACTAAATATTATCAAGAATTTGAAGGAGGAGCAGAATAATGAAAAAGAATTCAAAATACGAATCTTTAGATGAAGAAAGAATAACTAGAATTTCATTAGCATTGGCTACTCCAGAAGATGTTGAAAAATGATCTCATGGTGAAGTTACAAAACCAGAAACTATTAACTACAAAAGCTATAAACCAGAACGAGGTGGGCTATTTGATGAAATAATTTTTGGTCCAATGATTGACTACCGTTGTCCAGTTTGTGGATATAAATACAAAAAAATTAATGAAGGTAGTTACTGTACAAGAACTGAATTATGTAAAAGAGAAAATGTTCAAATTTTACCTAAAATAGCAAGAAGAAATCACATGGGTCATATTAAATTAAATAGCCCTGTTGTTCACTTTTGATATTTTAAAGTTGACCACTCAATTTTATATAAATTATTAGGTTTACGTTCATCAAATGGTAGCGATACTGTTAGAAGAGAAGAATTAGAAAACTTAATTTATTACAAAAGCCATATAGTTTTAGAAGATGGTGGACTAAAATCATTACCTAAAAATCAAATAATTGAAATTAATGAAGCTGCTATTATATATAAAGCAGCTTTAGAAGAATTAATTCAAAGATTTGAAAAAGGTAGCGAAGAATATGAAGATATTCATGAAACCTTAGAAGCATTAGTAGAAAAAGCTACTTCAAAAATTGGTCAAGAATATGGAATTGACTTTTATGAATTAAATGAAGTTATTGAACATTATTCAAATGCAAAAATTGGTACAGGTGCTTTAGCTATTGAATATTTATTAAAAAAATTAGATTTAAGAGCTGAAAAAGCATATGTTTCTGGAGAAATTGAAAAATTAAATCTAGAAGAAAATGCAAACCCTGAAAGATTTGCATCAACTTCACGTCAGAGTCGTGAAAAATTATATAAGAGACTACAAGTTATTAATGCATTTATTGAATCAAAACAAGATCCAACAAGTATGTTAATTTATAACTTACCTGTTATTCCAGCTGATTTAAGACCTTTAATTCAGTTAGATGGTGGTCGTCACTCAACTTCTGATATTAACGAATTATACCGTCGTGTAATTATTAGAAATAACCGTCTACAACAATGACAAGAAAAAGATGCTCCTACTTTAGTTTTACAAAACGAACTTAGAATGATTCAAGAAGCAGTTGATGCATTAATTGATAACCAAAGAAGAACACCAAATCCTGTTTTATCAAAAGACAATCGTCCATTTAAATCAATTTCAGATGCTTTAACTGGTAAAAAAGGTCGTTTTAGACAAAACTTATTAGGTAAACGGGTAGACTATTCAGGTCGTTCTGTTATCGTTGTTGGACCTACTTTAAAAATGCATCAATGTGGTATACCTCGTGAAATGGCTGCAAAATTATTCGAACCTTGAATAATTGCGCGTCTAATTGAAAAAGAAGTTGCTACAACTATTAAAAACGCTAAAAAAATAATTGAAGATCAAAATCCAATTATTTGACCTCACGTTGCAAAAGCAATTGAAGGAAAATTAGTTCTTTTAAACCGGGCACCTACTTTACATAGACTTTCAATTCAAGCTTTTGAACCTGTTTTAGTACGTGGTAAAGCTATTAGATTGCACCCATTAGTATGTACCCCATTTAACGCTGACTTCGATGGTGACCAAATGGCTGTTCACGTTCCTATTTCTGAAAAAGCACTTTTAGAAAGTCGTGAATTAATGTTAGCTAATAAAAACATTTTAGGTCCTAAAGATGGTGAACCTATTATTAACCCATCTCAAGATATGGTTTTAGGTTTATACTACTTAACAATAGAAGAAAGTGAAGCTTTAGGTGAAGGAAGAGTGTTTGATAATTATGAACACATGATGAGAGCATATGAAGCTAAAAAAGTTTCATTACATGCTAGAGTTGCTTTACCAGCAAATGAAGTAAAAGCATCTAAATTATTTGTTCCTCATCCTAAACAACAATATGTAATTTCAACAGTTGGTAAATTCATTTTTAATAGAATTTTCCCTGAAACATTCCCATTTATTTACGATAATAAAGTAAATAAAGCAACTTCATTAGATGAATATAGTATTGGTTTTTCACGTTATGTAGTTCCTGCTGGTACAAATATTCCAAATTACATTAAATTTGAACTTTCAATTTTAGAAGCATTTAATAAAAAGAATATTGCTAAAATTATTCGTTTTGCTTTTGATAAATACGTTGCAACAATTTCAATGAGCGACGTTGCAAAAGTAATCGATCTTTTAAATGACAACATAGATCCAAATGATTCAATGATTTATTATTTAGAACTAAAAACATACGAAAACAAAAAAATCAATGGTGAACATGCTATTCTACTTTCTAAATTTACAGCTGAAGAAAAAGCTAGAGTTGAACAACTTAACCCAGAAAGAATCAATTCAAGAACTTTCATTCCTTTAACAGCTGAAGAAAAAGCTAAAATTTTAGATGGTGTTTGATTTAAATATACAAACATTGTTGCATCTATTCTAGATGACATTAAACAATTAGGATTTGATTATTCAACAATTTCAGGTATTTCAATTTCATTCTCTGATATTTTAGAAACTGATAAAAAACAAGAATATATAGCAGAAGGTGATGAATACATTAATCAACTTAAAAATTACTACAATTTAGGTTGAATTACTGATGATGATCGTTACTCATTAACAATTAAAAAATGAGCTGAAGTGAAAGATAAAATTCAAGCTGAACTTCAACAAATTATTAAAGAAAACCCACAAAACTCAGTTATAACTATGATTAACTCAGGGGCTCGTGGTAATATTTCTAACTTCGTTCAATTAGCTGGTATGCGGGGATTAATGGCTAACAACACCAAAACTACCAAAGCCGATGCTAAAAACGATAGAGTTGTTAGATCAACAGTTGAAGTTCCAGTTAAATCATCATTTATTGAAGGTCTAACAGGATTTGAATTCTATTCATCAACTCACGGGGCTCGTAAAGGGTTAACCGATACTGCCTTAAACACTGCAAAATCTGGTTATTTAACACGTAGACTAGTTGACGTTGCTCAGAATATAGTTGTTAGAGAGAAAAACTGTGGTTCTGATTATGGTTATGTAGCAAAAGATATAATTGATACAAAAACAAAACAAACCATCGTTTCATTAAGAGAAAGAATAATTGGTCGTTTTACAAATAAACCAATTATAAATTCAAAAGGTATCACAATTTGTGATAGAAATGAATTAATAAGCGAAGAAAAAGCACAAATTATTATTAAAGATAATATAAAAGAAGTTGAAATTAGATCAATTCTTGGTTGCAACACTAGAAATGGTGTATGTAAAATGTGTTTTGGTAAAGACTTAGCAACAAATAGAGTTGTTAATATCGGTGAAGCAGTTGGTATTATCGCTGCTCAATCAATCGGTGAACCTGGTACTCAGCTAACCATGAGAACCTTCCATACTGGTGGGGTTGCTGGTGTTGAAGATATTACTGGTGGTTTTACTAGATTAATTGAGTTAATCGATGCTCACGAACAACCATGAGGTCGTCCTGCAACTATTTCTCCATATCAAGGTTATGTAACTGAAATTAAAGTAGATGAAAAAAATAATACTTTATACTATGTAACTATTGAAACAAGAAATAAAAAACGTCAAGTTATTGCAACTCATACTTTAGAAGTTAATACAACTAAAAAATTAAGAGTTAAAGAAGGCGATTTTGTAAAAATAGGTCAAAAACTTTCAGAAGGTCCTATTATTCTAAAAGAGTTATTAAACCTAACTGATACAATTACAGTTCAAAACTACTTATTAAAAGAAATTCAAAGAATTTACAGAATTCAAGGTATTGCAATTTCTGATAAATATATTGAAATTATTATTCGTCAAATGATGTCAAAAATTATCATCTCAGATCCAGGAGATTCAAAATTCTTTGCTGGAGCTATTGTAGATATTTTCGATTATCAAGAAGAAAATGCTCATTTATTAACAAAAAATCTAAGACCAGCATATGGAAAAGTTGTTATTAAAGGTGCTAAACAAGTTCCTTTATTATCTGACTCATTCTTAGCTGCTGCTTCATATCAAGAAACAAGCAAAATCTTAGTTCATGCCGCTATTTCATCACGTTCAGATAATTTAACTGGATTAAAAGAAAACATTATTGTTGGTAAAAAAATACCTTCAGGAACCTCTTTATATCCATTTGAAGAACACTCTAAATATGATATTAGACCATCAATTTCATATTTCAAAACTCAAATAGAAGAAAATGAAGAAGATGATTCTGATACAGAAGAACTAGATATTGAATCATTAACAAACCAATTTGTAAATGATTTTTCAACTAGCGAAGATTATTTAGAAGATGAAGAAAATCAAGAAGATTATGAAAACGATGATGATAGTTTAGATGTTAATGAAGATAGTGAAAACTTAGATGATAATTACAGTGATGATGAAGAATAAAAAATCAAATAAATAGACAATTAGTTGTCTATTTATTTTTTTAATTATGGTATAATATAAGCGTTACTTATAGAGTAACCATTCTGAAAAGGTTTTTAAACTAATTTTAGTACCTTCAAGATGTGACAAAATATAAGGAGACCAAATGACATTCTCAATTATCGAAACTGGTGGAAAACAAATTATTGTTAAACCAGGCGATGTAATTTACATCGAAAAAATTGAAGGCGTTGAAGGTGACCAAGTAGTTTTTGATAAAGTTTTAGCAATTGACGAAAAAATTGGTACACCATTTATTAAAGGCGCTTCTGTTTTAGGAACCATTGAAAAACAAGGAAAAGCTAAAAAAATCGTTGTTTATAGACATAATGCAAAATCAACTCACAAACGTAAATTAGGACACCGTCAACCTTATACAAGAGTTAAAATCTTAGAAATCAAAGGAAAATAGTAGACTATGGCACATACGAAATCAGGTGGAACAACCTCTAATAGTAGAGACTCAGCCGGAAGAAGACTTGGAGTTAAAGCTACAGACGGACAATTTATTTTAGCAGGAAGCATTATTTATAGACAAAGAGGAACAAAAATTTTCCCAGGAAACAACGTTGGACGTGGTAAAGACGACACACTATATGCATTAATCGATGGTGTTGTTAAATTCGAAAACAGAATCAATAGAAAATTCGCTTCAGTATACCCTGTCGAAGAATTAAAGAAATAAAAATTTGGGTTATAAAACCCAAATTTTTTAATTATTAAACTTGTTCGAAGTATTTAAGGACAGTTTCTTTAATTTCTTCATCAATTTTAACATAAACCATACAGATAGCCCCTATTCCGGTATGAATAGCTATTTCAGTTGATAAATTACTTACTAAAACAGGATTTTTTAAATTCTTGTTTTCTTTTATTTTTTTAACAAATTCTTTTATATTTAAATTATTAGAATGCATTATTATAAAATAATGATTTTCTGAATTTTGTGAACTTTTTTCATCTATTAATTCGTTTGCATATTTTTCAACCATTTTATTAAATACACGCCCAATAGATTCTTTTTCTAAAGCACCTTTTTCATCAAATTTAATAACAGGTACTATTTTTAATAATTTAGCAATAGCGGCAGCACTTTTTGATAAACGTCCACCTTTGACTAAAGCATCATTAAATTCAGGAATTAAAATAGTTCTTTCTTCATTTTTTGAAAAATGTTTAATAGCATCTTCAAATTTTTCGCCAGCTTTAATTTTTTCATCAAATAATAATAGATCTCTAAAAATTAAATATGAAATTTTAATTGAATCTACTACATAAACTTGTTTATTATCTTTGAAAAATGTTTTTAAAGAATTTGTTTGTGATGATAATTTATTAGATATAGGATAGAATAAAATCATGTCATATCCTTCTGCTAAATATTTATCAACTAATATTTGTGCTTGTCCAGGAGGAGTTGCAAATGTAAGGGCATCAACTTTTTTATTAGCTCTTCAAATCTTTGCAAATTCATCAACAGTGATATTAACACCGATTTCATAAGTTTTGTTATCAATTTCAGCTCTTATAGGTAATAAATCTCAACCTAATTCTAGAGCTTGTTCTTTAGTTAAACCACAAGATGAATCTGGAATAATTTTTATTTTCATATCTGCTCCTTATGATAATTATATTTATAAAAATGATTTATAATATAATATATTAATGATACACCAAAGTAACGGTGCCTATTAATTATAGCAAAAGGAGACTTATGGAAAATAATATTCTTAAAGAATTAAAAAAACGTGGTGTTTTCAATAACATCTCAAGTATTGAAAAATTTAATAATTTAGCATCTGAAGGCATAGGAGTTTATTCTGGTTTTGATCCAACTGCAAAAAGTTTGCATCTAGGAAACTATGTTCAAATTATTACATTATTAAGATTCAAAGAATTTGGTTTTAATCCTATTGCTATATTAGGTGGTATGACCGGAATGATTGGTGATCCTAGTTTTCGTGAAAGCGAAAGAAAATTTTTAGATAATGAAACATTATTAGAAAATAAAAATGCTATAAAAAAACAATTAGAATCTTTTGGTTTACAAGTTATCGATAATTATGAATTTTATAAAAATTGAACAGTTGTTGATTTTTTAAGAAATGTTGGGAAATTAATTAATGTTAATTATTTATTAGAAAAAGAAAGCATTGCAACAAGATTATCTCAAGGTTTATCATTCACTGAATTTTCTTATCAATTAATTCAAGGTTGAGACTTTAAAACTCTTTTTGAAAATAATAATGTAAAAATTCAAGTAGGTGGTTCAGATCAATGAGGTAATATAACAACCGGTCTTGAAATTATTAGAAAATTACATGGTGAAAAAGCTGATGCTATTGCCTTAACAATGAATTTATTAGTTGACGAAAATAATGTGAAATTCGGTAAATCAACTGGTGGTGGTAGTTTATGACTTGATAAAGACATGACAAGTCCATATTCAATTTATCAATTTTTATTAAATCAAAGTGATGAAAAAATTGAGGAATATTTAAAATGATTAACTCATTTAGAAATATCACAAATTGAAAAAATAATGATTGAACATAATGAAGCAAAGTATTTAAGAATAGCTCAAAAAACTTTAGCATATGAAATTGTTAAAGATATTCATAACGAATCTTTAGTAAAACAATGTAAAAAAATAAGTGAAATTTTATTTTCAAAAGATCAAAACGATTTGAATATTGAAGACATTGAAATGCTTTGTGGTTTTTTAAAAACTTATAAAGTAAAAGAAAACGAAAAATTTATTGATGTAATAAAAGAAAATAAAATTCTAACTTCAAATAGAGAAGTTAGAGAATTTATTTCTAAAAAGTCTTTTAGTATTGATTCAGAATTTATATTAGATGAAAATCACTTAATTAAATTTAATAAATATGATTCTAAATATGCTTTATTAAAAAAAGGAAAAAAAGACTTTATTATTTTAATAAAAGATTAATTTTTAATTAGCTCTAAATAAATTTAATAGATGCTGACCAAAAAAAATCATTGTAAATAATATTGATATTCCAAAGAAAACTGCCGAAGTAATAACTCCTGCTCTTGCTAGTTTTCGTGTTTTAGGTTGATCTTTTTTTACATTACTATATGCTATTAAACTAAGAATTAAACCTATTAATGGATATAAAACTCCAAATACTATTCCTAAAATTGCTATAGTTCTGTTAGTTGAGTTTTCATTGTTTGAGTTACTTTCTTTATTATCTTTTTTAAATAATTGATCTGAATAATCTTTTTCTTTTAAAGCTTTAATTTGGTCTTCCAAGTTATTGCTTATTTTTTTATCATCTTCTTTTTTATCAAAATCATTAACTTGGTTTTGTACTTCTTCAATTATTTTTTTGTCTTCTTCATTGTTCATTTAAAACTACCTCATTTATTTTATCTACAAATAATTTTATAGATTTTTTTAAAATATTAGAATTTAAATTACTTAATTGGGAAATAAAATTGATTTTTTTGCTATTTTTAATGCTAAAAATATTAAAAAAAGAAAAATAAAATCCGCAAAATGCGGATAGTTATAATACTAGTTAGATTTTTTGATTTCTTTCAATCTAGCACTTTTACCTTTTAATTCTCTCATGTAGTATAGTTTAGCTCTTCTAACTTTGTTTCTTCTAATTACTTCAATGTTTGAAATTAAAGGTGAGTTAATTTTGAAAATTCTTTCAACACCAATTCCGTATGAATCTTTTCTTACGGTAATTGATTTATTAATACCTTCTCCGTATGATGCGATAACTAAACCTTCAAATACTTGAATACGTTCTTTGTTACCTTCTTTAATTCTAACGTGAACTCTTACGTTGTAACCTTCTCTAATTTGAGGTAAATCGGTTCTAATTTGATCTCTTTCAACTAATTCTAATAATTTAGTTCTCATTTTTTTTCCTTTCGATTATATCTTTTCGGTTTTTCAATGTTTTTAAATAAGCATTCTCTTTTCTTCATTTTTCAATTAAAGCATGATTTCCACTTAAAAGAACTTCTGGAACTTTTAAACCTTTATATTCAGCAGGCTTTGTATATTGTGGAAAATCTAACAAACCTTCACCTTCAAAACTTTCATTTTGATGACTTCCTTTTTTTAAAACTCCAGGCACTAATCTAGCTACTGCTTCAGCAATTGCCATTGCTGGAATTTCACCACCTGTTAAAATGTAATCACCAATTGAAATTTCTTCATCAACAAAGTGTAAAACGCGTTCATCAAATCCTTCATAATGGCCACAAACTAATGTAATTTCTTCAAATTTAGAAAGTTCATGAGCTTTTTTTTGATTAAAAACACTTCCTTGAGGTGAAACTAACAATTTATAACTATTTTTAACTGTTTCTAAGGCTAAGTCAATAGGTTCTACTTGTAAAAGCATTCCATCGCCACCACCGTAAATAGTATCGTCAACTTTATGATGTTTTTCTTTTGAAAAATCTCTAAAGTTAATAATATTTATTTCTAGATGACCTAATTTAATTGCTTTTGCTATTATACTTTGAGTTTTAAAAGCCTCAAAATATTCTGGAAATAATGTAAGAATGTTTATTTTCATAAGAAATTAAATTACTATTTTTTTAGATATTCTGAATAGAAGTTGTCTTTTTTAAGTAGAGTTCTAACTGTGTCAGTTGGTTTAGCACCATTGTTTAGGTATTGTGTTGTAAGTTCTTTATTTAAAACTAAAGCTTTTGTATGAGGGTCGTAGTGACCTAATTCGTCGATAAATTTTCCATCTCTTGGGCTTCTTGCATCTGAAGCAACGATTTTATATGTAGCGTGGAATTTTTTACCGGTTCTTTTTAATCTTAATTTAACCATTTTATTCCTTTCAAAGTTTATATTTAATTAAACTAATACTATTTTAACATAAAAATAAAAATGTTAAGTAAAAATACTTGACACTTTTTAAAATATTTTCGTTTTTAAAATTATTTATATATTTATTAGTTATGTAGTAAAATATTAATTATGAAATTAGAAGAAAAAATTGTTGAAAATTTAAAATACGCTTACGTTCCATATTCACATGTACAAGTTTCAGCTTGTGCGATTGATGAAAATGGTAAAGAATATTATGGTGTAAACTGTGAAAATCCAGCATACCCAAGTGGTTTATGTGCTGAGAGATCAGCTTTATTTAGCGCTCCAGTTCAAGGCGCTACTGTTGGTACATTTAAAGAAATTCATGTTACAAGTAATATGACTGAAATTATTTATCCATGTGCCGGATGTTTACAAGTTATATCAACATTTCTAAAACCAGATGGATTAGTTTATTTATATAAAAAAGACCTTTCAGAAAAAAGAGTATATAAAGTAACTGATTTATTACCTCACATGGTTCGTGACGAAGACATTAAAAAATTTTAATTAATTGAAGGGTTTTACCCTTCTTTTTAAACTTTATAAGGAGTTAAAATGTATCGCTTTTTTGCTTATGAAAAAATAAATGATTCTTTTATTTTAGATAATGAATTAATTAATCATTTAAAAGTAATTAGAATAAAAGATAAAGAATTTTTAATTAATTTTGAAAATGAATTTTATTTATGTAAATATGAATATCCAGACAAAGCTAATATAATAAAAAAGTTAGATATTAATAATGAAATTGATCAGGATATAATTGTTGCTATTCCTTTAATAAAACAAGCCAATTTTGAAATAGCATTACAAAAATGTACTGAATTAGGAGTTAAAAGAATTTATCCTTTTATTTCAGAATTTTGTGATAAATCTAATTTGAAATTTGAAAATAAAAAACAAAGATATCAAAAAATTATTCTTGAAGCAGCTCAACAATCTTTTAGAAATAAAATACCATATCTTGAAGATCCAATTGATTTTGATAAACTAATTTCTTTAAATATAAAAAATAAAATATTAGCTTATGAAAAAGAATTTAATAATGCTTTAAATAATAAATATGAAGAAGTACTTTTAATAGTAGGTCCAGAAGGTGGATTTTCTAAACAAGAAATCGAAAAAGCTAAAGAAAATAATGTTTCAATAGTTGCTTTAACAAAGTCAATTTTAAGAGCAGAAACAGCAATTATTTATATGGTTTCAAAAATAAATTAATATATTATAAAAATTAATCATTTATGTGATATAATAACTTTTGTATTTTAAAACAAAAAGAACAATAAGAAGGATATAGAAAGTATGCGTCAAACTACAATTATAAACAGTCAAACTGTTGACAAAAAATGATACATTATCGATGCAACCAACGTACCTCTAGGTAGACTTTCAGCTCTTGTTGCTTCAATGTTACGTGGAAAAAATAAACCAACATTTACTCCAAATGTAGACATGGGCGACAATGTAGTTGTAATTAATGCTAAAGATGTATTATTAACTGCTAAAAAAGATGAAAAGAAAATTTACTACCACCACACAGGATACCCTGGTGGATTAAAACAAATTACAGCAGCTAACTTAAGAGCAAAAAAACCTGAATTACTAGTTGAAAAAGCTGTAAGAGGAATGCTTCCTCACACCAAATTAGGACGTAAACAATTTAAAAACTTATTTGTTTATGCAGGTGCAGATCACAAACAAGTTGCACAACAACCTGTTAAAGTAGAGGTTAAATAATGGCTGACAAAATTAGATACTATGGTTTAGGAAGAAGAAAATCTTCAGTTGCTAGAGTTTATTTATTACCAGGTAGTGGTAAATTTATTATCAACGGTAAAGAATCAAAAGAATATTTAAATTCTGAAATTTTAATTAAAGATGCTTTAAGTCCATTTGCAGTTACAGAAACAGTAAATCAATTTGATGTTTTTGCTAACGTTAATGGTGGTGGTTTAACAGGTCAAGCTGGAGCTATCAGATTAGGTATTGCTAGAGGACTATTAGAAGCTTCAAATAACGAATACAGATCTAAATTAAAAGAAGCTGGATTCTTAACACGTGATGCCCGTGTTAAAGAACGTAAGAAATTTGGTCTTAGAAAAGCTAGAAGAGCAAGACAATTTTCAAAACGTTAATAAATTTTATGATATAATTGTATGGAGTGTTAAAAAACTCCATAATTATGCGAGCGTAGCTCAGTTGGTTAGAGCACACGACTGATAATCGTGAGGTCGATGGTTCAAGTCCATTCGTTCGCACCATTTCAAGAAATTGACCGAAATACGCTAATGCGTATTTTTTATATAAAAATTTTAAAATGTGCTATAATACTTAAGAATAATAATTAAACAACAAATTTTTTATTCCTTGGTAATAATTATGATTATTGCTAGGTTATGAAAGGAAACTTTAATGGTAACAAAACAACGTAAAGCTGAATTAGTTGCTAAATATGGAAGAAATGCAAAAGATACAGGTTACTTACCAGTTCAAATTGCTATCTTAACAGAAGACATCGAAAGCTTAAAAAAACACTTTGCTGTAAATAAAAAAGATTTACACTCAATGCGTGGATTTATGGCTAAAGTTAGTCACCGTAAAGCTCTTCTAGCACACTTAAAAGAAGAAAATTACAACTTATATTTAGAAACTATTAAAGCCCTAAATATTAGAAAATAATATCTTTAAATTAAAAATTGAATTTCATTTTAGAAAATCAGTTTTTAATTTTTTATTTTATTAAAAAAATAAAACTAAAATAATTATTGATTTTTAATCAATAAAGAAAAATTACAATCAACTTTTTGAATTATTAAAATAAAAATTATTTTATAAGTTAAAATTAATATACTATGATTAACATTATTCTATATCAACCAGAAATAAGTCCTAACACTTCAAATATTATAAGAACTTGCCTAGCTTCTCAAGCAAAGCTACATATTATAAAACCTATAGCTTTTGATTTGCATCCACATTGAATGAAAAGAAAGGCTGCAGGACACTTTTTAAGTGAAATTCAGCATGAAATTCACAGCAGTTATGAAGCATTTGATAAAAAATATGGACATAATAAAATTTATTATATAACCCGTTATGGTTTAAATAATTATGCTGATATTGATTTTAAAAAAGAGCTAGAAACTTCAGGTGATATTTGAATTATGTTTGGAACTGAAAGCACAGGAATTCCTAAAAGAATAATGCAAAAAAGCATTGAAACTTGTTTAAGAATTCCAATGTATGAAAAATGTAGAAGCTTAAATTTAGCTAATACAGTAGCAATTGTTTCTTATGAAATATTAAGACAGATAGACTTTCAAGATTTATCAAAATTTGAAGTTCAAAAAGGAAAAGATTTTATTTTAAAGAAAGACTAAAAAATTATGATTCATTGATTTCCTGGCCATATGGCTAAAGAGTTTAGATTACTAAAAGAAAAAGTTAAATTATTTGACTTATTTATAATCATTTTAGATAGTAGAATACCTCAATCATCATTTAACCCAGAAATTTTAAAAATTGCAAATAATAAAGCAATTCTTTTTGTTATTAATAAAGTTGACAAATGTGATTTAAAAAGATTGGATCCTTTTTTAGAAGAGTATAAAAAAAGAGGAGAGGTTATTTTAACTAATCTAAAATCAAAAAATGCATATAACTTAGTAAATAAAGCCTTAAACAATGAATTTAATAATTTAAAGAAAAAGAATTTAGCTAAAGGAAAATTAACCCCATCTTTAAAATGTGTAGTAGTTGGTGTTCCTAATGTAGGTAAAAGTACATTTATTAACTTAATGGCAAAAGCAAAGGTTGCAAAAGTTGGTTCAATTGCTGGTGTAACTAGATCTGAACAATGAATTAATTGCAAAAACTATTTATTACTTGATACTCCAGGTTTATTAATGCCTAAAATTGAAGATGAAGAAGTAGGTGCTAAATTAGCAATAGTAGGTTCAATTAGACAAGAAGCTCTAAATCAAAATGAACTTATTTTAGAAATTTATAAAATTATTTCAAAATACTATCCTGAAAAACTTAAAGATATAAATCTTGAAGCAGCTTTTGATGAAGAAAATATTTTTGAAAATATTTCAAAATATGCATCTAATAATAATTATTTATTAAAAAACAATGTTTTAGATATTAATAAAGCAATCAATCAATTGATTTCATATTTTAAAAATTTAGATAATGTAGTTTATGATTTAAAGGATTAATATGCATAGTCAAAATTCAAAATTACCAATAGAAAAAAACGTTAATTATGTAGCATTAGGTGATTCTTTTGCTGCTGGTTTTAATAGTAAATTTGGTTTTAATGCAAATGGAAAATTAGAAAATGGGCAAATAACAGGACTAGGCTATCCTTCTTTTTTAGCTGATATATTAAGAGATTTTAATTTTAGAATTGAAAATTTTCACAATTTAAGTATTTCTAATACTTCTTTAGATTTTTTATATTCATTAATAAAAAATGATAAAAAAGCCTTAATATCTAAATATGAAAATAGATTAGATTGTCTTCAATCGTTAGATTGACATGCAAGAAATCCTTTTAAATACTTTTTTAGTTCACTTTTAAAAGATTGAAATATTAAAAATAATGATTACTTAATATTTCAAAACTTAATAAAACAAGCTAACTTTATAACTTTAACAATAGGATATAATGAATTACTTCATCGTTTACCTTATAGAAGAATTTTAAGATTATCTAAAAATAAAACTAATTTTGTAATTGAATTAAAAGAAATTATTTCAATTATTGAAAAAGAATCAGAAGCAATAGCAAAAGATTATGAAAAATTAGTTAATTTAATAAAACAAATTAATCCAAAAGCTCATTTAGTTTTAACCAACTATAGCAATTTGTTTTATCGTTTAAAAGAAGTATTTTTAAACTATATTTATAAAAACGAAAATGAAGACATAAACTTATATCAAGTTATTGCAGATTGTTTATCAAAAATGGCTATAGTAGTATCTAAAAATACTGATTGCAGTTATGTTGATATTTTTGAAGCAAAATATTGAGATAACTATTCAAATTATTTACTTGAAAATCCTTTTTCAATAATGCCTACTGAAAAAGGTTATAAAAAAATTGCTTATGATCTTTTTGCAAAACTTGCTTTAAATAAAAAAGACATTGTTTTAGATATGTCTAATAATATAAATTTAATTAATAACTATATAACTGATCAAACTTATTGAATTAAAGATATTAAAACACATCAACAAATTTTTAATACAAATTATAATAACTACCAACTTTTTAAAAATATATATGGTAAAAATAAAAACAGTAAAATAATTTCATATACTAATTTAGAAAAAAAATCAGTTGATATTTTAAAACAATTTTATAATACATCTGATTATTTAGATTTATTAACTAGATATAGTAATAATTCATTATATCAATATACAAAAGGTTTTTTTGATGATAAATTCATGACCTTTTTTAGTAAATATAATAGTATAGAAGCCATAAGCACTTTTTTAAAAAATCAAAAATGAAGTAAAGAAGTTTTTTTAACTTTGATTAAAAATGGCAAGTTAGATAAAATGCTTTTTGAGTTTCAAAATCTAATATTAAAACAAGAATTAAATCAACAAATTATTAAGCCTAAATATTTTTATAGTGCTTGAAAAGAAATGGTTTTAAACAATCAAAAACATTTTTATAACGTTTTTAAACAATTCTTTGATTCAGGAATAATTGAACAAACTAAAGGTGAAATTAAAACAATCACTCGCTTATTTTTAAAAGACGCTTTAAATACTGATTTACTTTCAGCTTTATTTAATATTAAACAATCAAATAGATTTCAAGATATTAAAATCTTTTTATCAAGTTTAAAATCATTTGATGAATTAGTTGATTTTATAATTGATATAATAACAAGTTCATTTGATTATAAAAAATTAAACAGTTTTGATGAACTTTGAAAAGATTTGATTATTAAAAATAAATATAAATTTTTAGTTTTATTAAACAAAATCTTTTTTGAAGTTTTTGATGATAATAAAACAGAGGAAACTATTCAATTTATTATAAACACAATTCAAACTGTTATTAGAATGCAAAAATTAACTGCAAAAGATCAAAATAAAATAACTAAAATTTTAAATAAAATTGTTGATACAATAAAAGCTAATCCGAACTTTTTAAACAACAATTTTATGATCTTTTTAGAAAAAATAAAAACTCTTAAAATATATAGCTTAATTTTTAATAATGATTTTAAAACCTTAAAATGAAAAATTATTAAATTTTTACATTTAAATCGTTATTTATTTATTAATTTAAAAATAGGTTTTAATGTTTTAAAAATTAAAAATATAATTAAAAAATACAAAATATAAAACTGCTAATAATAAGCAGTTTTTTAATATTTTAATTTTAAATAAAACTAATTTTTAAATAACATTTATTGCATTTTAGTTAATTAAAATATTTTATTTTTTAAACCTAAATTACCGTTTGCTAGTTCTTTCATTTGTTTAGACATTCTTTCAAAATCAGTTACTAGCATATTATATTCTCTTGCGCTTCTACCTGAACCCTTAAGGATTCTATCTTTTCTTTCAGCATTTTTTAATATTTTTGGGTTTCTTTTTTCATATTCAGTCATTGAATTAATTAAGTATGTATAGACTTTGAATTTTTCTTCTGCTTCTTCAATTTTGCTATCGCTTACTTTATCAGCTACTCCTGGAATCATTTTTAAAATATTTTTCATTTTTCCAAGTTTTTTAATTTGTGCTAAAGAATTCATTAAATCGTTTAAATCGAAGTTACCGCTTAACATTCTATAACCGATTTTTTTCATCATTTTTTCATCAACTTCTTCAGAAGCTTTTTCAATAAGTGATAAAACATCACCCATTCCCAAAATTCTTTCAGCCATTCTATCTGGATGGAAAATTTCTAAACCAGTTAGTTTTTCACCTGTACCAATATAAACTATTGGAACATTTAATAAATGAGTAATACTTAAAGCAGCCCCACCACGAGCATCACTATCTAATTTAGTAATAATAGTTCCATCTAAATTCAATTCTTCATGGAATTTTTTAGCAGTATTAATTACGTCTTGACCGCTCATTGCATCAACTACTAAAAAGATATAATCAGGTCTTATTGTCTTTTTAATGTTTTTTAATTCATTCATCAATGTTTCATCAATAGCCAAACGGCCTGCAGTATCAATTATAATTAAATCATTTTTATTTTCTTTAGCAAAATCAATTGCGTTTTCAGCAATCTTAACAGCGTCATTATGTTCTTCTGTAAAAAATGTTGTTTGAGTTTGTTTTGCTAATTGATTTAATTGCTCTCTAGCTGCGGGTCTATAAATATCATCTCCAACTAAAAGAGGATTTTTTGCAATGTTTTTTTTCTTAAAAAATGTTGATAATTTTGCTGAAGTTGTAGTTTTACCTGAACCTTGTAAACCAACGATCATAATTTTTGTTGGCAAGTTATTTAGTTTAATTTCACAAGTTTTTTTACCTAAAATATTGACTAATTCATCTTTAAAAATCTTAATTACTGTTTGTTGTTGATTTAATTTACCAATGATTTGACTATCTAAAGCTTTTTCTTTAACTTGCTTTGTAAAAGTTTTAACAACTTCTAAATTAACGTCAGCCTCCAACAGCGCTAATTTAACTTCTCTTAATACTTCTAAAATATCTTCTTCATTTATAGAAAGTTTTTTATTAATTTTCTGCATTGATTTTTGCAGTCTTTTTTGCATAAAGTCTAACATTCTTTAATTATATAAAAAAATTGCTTATTTATAAACTTTTTGAGTTTAAAATAAAAGTCTTTTAAATAAATTTAAAAGACCATATTTGTGGTAAAATATGTATGTATTTTGTGAAACAAAAAGAGGTATTTATGGCAAAAAACATTCAAGAAATCATTAATCATTTAAAAACTTCAGGCTTTGTGTATCAAAATTCTGAAATCTATGGAGGTTTAATTAATACTTGAGATTATGGACCTTTAGCAACTTATATGATGTCAGCTATTAAAAACTTATGAATTAGAGAATTTATTAAAAGAGAAGGAAATTATCAAATAGATTCTAAAATCATAATGAATAAAGAAGTTTGAAAAGCTAGTGGACATTTAGAAAACTTTTCAGATTTTTTAATTGAAAATAAAGTTAATCAAAAAAGATATAGAGCTGATCATTTAGTAAAAGAGTTGTTTCCTGAAGTTAATGTAGAAAAAGCATCATTTGAAGAACTTCAAAAATTAATTCAAGAAAATGTAAAAGAATATGATAACTCAAAATGTGATTGAACTTCAATTAGGCCATTTAATTTAATGTTTAAAACACAAATGGGAGCAATTGATACTTCAGCAGCTGAAACTTATTTAAGACCAGAAACAGCTCAAGGTATATTTGTTAACTTTAAAAATGTATGTAGAACTACAAGAGCAAAATTACCTTTTGGAATAGGTCAAATTGGTAAAAGTTTTAGAAATGAAATAACACCAAGAGATTTTATTTTTAGAACAAGAGAATTTGAACAAATGGAATTAGAATTTTTCTGTGAAGAAGAAAGCAGCGATAAATACTATCAATATTGAATTCAAAAATGTGCATCATTTGTAAAAATGTTAGGTTTGAAAAATGAAAACATTAGAATAAGACCACATGAAGCTGAAGAATTAAGCCATTATTCAAAAGGAACTAGTGATATTGAATATCTATTTCCATTTGGTTGAGGTGAACTTCTTGGAATAGCAAATCGTGGAAATTATGATTTAAGTCAACATATGAAATTTTCACAAGAATCTTTAGAATATTTAAAAGATGATGGAAGTAAAATAATTCCTTATGTAATTGAACCTTCAATAGGATTAGATCGTTTAATGCTAGCTCTATTAATAGATGCTTATGAAGTAGAAGATTTAGGCGACGATGATACAAGAGTTGTTTTAAAAACTGATTTTATGGTTTCTCCATATCAAGTTGCAATTTTTCCACTAATGAAAAAATTGTCTGAACCTGCTAAAGAAATATATGAAGATTTATTAAAAAATAGTGATTTTAGAGTGACTTATGATGAAACTGGTTCTATTGGAAAAAGATACCGTCGTCAAGATGCTATAGGTACACCATTTTCAATAACAATAGATTTTGATACTCTAGAAAAGAAAACTGTAACCATTAGAAATAGAGACACAATGGAACAAGATGTTATAGAAGTCTCACAAATTAAAAATTATTTATCTAAATATTTAAAATAAGAGTAAAGCAAAGGAAAGCATGAATAATATAGATAAAGAAAACATATGAAACAAAGTTCTAGAAAAAACAGATCTCGTGTCTGTTATTTCTGAATTTGTTGCTTTATCTAAAAAAGGAAAAAATTACGTAGCAAATTGTCCATTCCATGGCGAAGCTACACCTTCTTTTTATGTAAATGCTGAAAAAAGAGTTTGAAAATGTTTTGGTTGCAACAAAGCAGGTAATGCATTAAAATTCTTAGAATATCATTTACATATTTCTCCTTTAGAAGCTTTAAAAAAATTAGCCGAAAAAGCTAATATTGATTTAAGCAAACATGATTCATTTTTCACTAATTCAGAAAATAATACTGAGTTAAAAAAACTTTATGAAATTAATAAAGCAGTAAATGAGTATTTTCAATATCAAATGATGATGAAAAAAACTCCTGAACTTTATGCGTTTATTAAAAAAAGAAATTTAACTAGAGAAATAATAAAAGAATTTGAAATAGGTTTTGCTTCATCTAATGAAAGCTTGTATAACTATTTAGTTTCTCAAAAATTTGATAATTATACTATTGCAAATGCTTCATTAATAAATTCAAATCAAGGCAATTTCTTTTCAAATCGATTAATGTTTCCAATCAAAAATACTTATGGAGATATTGTTGGTTTTTCAGGAAGAGATATAACTTCAAAAAGCGATCCTAAGTATTTGAATACAGCCGAGACATTAGCTTTTCATAAAAGCGAAGTAATATTTAATTATTATCACGCTCAAAGCGAAATTTTAAAAACTAATGAAGTTTATTTAGTTGAAGGTCAATTTGATGCCGTAGCTTTATATAAAATTAACTATAAAAACGTAGTTGCAATTATGGGGACATCTTTAACATTAGACCATCTTAAACTTTTTAAAAATTGCAAAATAAATATGTTTTTTGATAGTGATAAAGCCGGAATAGCAGCAACAAAAAAACATTTAAAAACAATTTTGTATTTTAAAAATCAGTTTTCAATTGAACCTGTTTTTATAATAAATAATTTAAATAAAGATCCAGATGAACTTTATAATTTAGATAATGGAATTACACTAAAAAAAGTAATTGAAAATAAAATAGATTTATTTACATTTTTATTTAAAAACTTTGAGACTTTAAAAAATAATAATTCAATATCAACAGTTGAAAAAAATAAAGAATATTCTTATTTATTTGAACATATTTATTATTTAGATGCTGAACTTCAACTACTTTTAAAAGAAAAAGTAATTAATAGCAATATTATGTCTAAAGAGGTTTATGAAAGTTTTTATTCAAATTATGCAAAACCTAATTTTGCATTAGATAAAAGCTTTATTAAAAAAGTAAACTCTCAGCGTAATTTTATTAAAGAAGAAATAGAGGCACCAAATAATTTTAATATTAATAAAAATACTGAAATCAATAATTATTTTGTTAATGACTTTGAAATACCAAATCCTAAAAGAAAAATAAAATCTAACAAACAATTTTTTGCAAGAAGTCAATTAATTGTTGAAATTATTAAAACTGTTTTAGTTAATCCAAGCTATATAGATGATATTTCTAAATTTAGCACTAGTTTTATAAGAAGTAATGTAACAAAAGAAACTGAAGAATATAGAGAATTAGTTTTATATGCTTTAAAACTAATGAAAAATAATATTTATATAGAAAATAATTTAGAACAAACAATTTCAGATGATAAAAACTTAAGCCAGGAAAGAAAAGAAAGACTTTTAAAAGCTTATGATAATTTAAAAGATATTCAAACCTTAGATAAAATAACTTTTCAAAATCAATCAAATATTTTATTTGAAGACAAATCAAATCCAAAAAACATTTTCAATTTAAAAAGGGGGCAAAATGGACAATAATGAAGAATTTCTAACATCTATAGAAAAAATAGTTGCTGTTTTAGAAGAAGAACTAAAAAAGGCGCAAAAGAAAAATAAAAGTAAAAAAACTTTTAGTCAAGATGAAATTTTTAAATTATTAGATAAAAAGAAATTAATGGTTAGTGATGAAGATGCTGATTTATTATTAAAAAAATTAATTGATCATCATCTTTTAGAAGATGAAGTTGATTATGGTGATAATGAATTTATAACAGATGAAGAATTTAGCCATGACTTAGTTGACGAAGATGAGCATGAAACAAATGAAGCTGAAGAAGAATTTGATGAATCTAAATTAAGTGATTTAGAAGAAGAAAATTTAGATGAAGAAGACATCGATATTGATGCTGAATTTGATGATAGTGGAATTTTACATAAACAAGAAGAAGACGAAGAAACATATGATGAAGATGAAGCTTACATTACTCATAATAATAACTATGAAATGAGTGATGATGAAGATTACTATGATTCAGAATATGATGACAATTTTTATAATGAAGAAACATATCACGAAGACAAACATCATGACAATTTTAAAGCTTCACAACTATTAAAAGAATATTCTCATGACAGTATTAAATTAGCAGAAAATCCTAATAATAAATCTTCTACAAATGCCTTAGCAAACCGTTTAACAGAAACAAATGACATTATTAAATGATATATGCGTTGAATTGGTAAATATGGAAAACTACTTACTCCAAAAGAAGAAAGAGAATTAGCTGTTAAAATGCAAGAAGCAAAAGATGCTAATAATGATTATAAATATAAAAAAGCAAGAGATATGCTAGTTAAAAGAAATTTAAGACTAGTTATAAATAATGCAAAAAGGTATAAAAATAGAGGTTTAAGTTTTATTGATTTGATTTCTGAAGGTAATTCTGGAATTATGAAAGCCGTTTCAAAATATGACTATACAAAAGGTTTTAAATTCTCAACTTATGCAACCTGATGAATTAGACAAGCAATTACAAGAGCGGTAGCTGATCAAGCTAGAACTGTTAGGGTTCCTGTTCATATGGTTGAAACAATTAATAAGGTTTTAAAAATTGAAAGAGAGTTGCAACAAGAAAACGGATATCCTCCAACAGATGAAGAAATAGCTAAAAAATATGGTGGAGAATGTACTGCTG
Source organism: Mycoplasma struthionis (assembly GCF_003855455.1). Classification (GTDB taxonomy): domain Bacteria; phylum Bacillota_I; class Bacilli_A; order Mycoplasmatales; family Metamycoplasmataceae; genus Metamycoplasma; species Metamycoplasma struthionis. The sequence goes on along the minus strand of NZ_CP034044.1, from coordinate 601,436 downwards.
AAAGAGTTAGATACATTAGAAAAATAAATGTTGATCCTATTTCTCTAGATAAAAACATTGGTAAAGAAGAAAATTCAAGCTTTGCTGATTTTGTTAAAGACGAAACAGTTATTAGTCCAACAAACTTCGCAAGCCAAGAAGAATTAAGTGAAATTATTAATCAATTATTAGAAGAAGGTTTAACTGAAGAATCAGAACGTCTTTTAATTAGAAAAAGATTTGGTATTAATGATTTAAATGGTAAAAAATACCGTCCACATAGTTTAGATGAACTTTCAAAAGAATTAGGTATTAGCAAAGAAAAAGTTAGACAATTAGAAACAAAAGTTTTAAGAAAATTAAAACATCCTCAAAAAAGAAAGAAATTAAAAGAATTCTTTGTAAACGATAGTTATGACAGTGATTAAAAAGCAGAAATATTTTCTGCTTTTATTTATTTAAAAAAATAATAAGTATAATTAAGTTATAAAATCTTTAGTTTTAGGAGATAAAAATGGAAAAACAAAAGCAAAGAGACGATTTAGATTTAATGGCTATACTAGCACTTATTTTTTCTTTTTTTGTGCCAATAGCTGGGCTTGTTTTAGGCTCAATAGCTTTAAATAAAAATAAAAAAATTAAATCAAAAGAATCTATTGTTATGTCTAAATGAGCAATTGTAATTTCGGTATTTTTTATTATTATATCTATTATTGTAATGGCTTTAGTAACTAAATTTACTATAGATTTTATTGAATATAAAAATACACACAGTGCACCAACAATGTAAAAAATGCTAATTTGATTTAAAAATTAGCATTTTTAAAAAAGTTAAAGGAAAATAAAATGATTAAATTAGGAAGTCATATTTCATTTAAAAAACCAAATTATTTATTAGATGCTATAAAAGAAAGCATTGATAATTCTGCTAATTGCATGATGATATATTTAGGAGCACCACAAACAACCTTAAGAGCAAAAGTGGAGGATTATCATTATGAAGAGTATTTAAAAGATTACTCTAATATAATTAAAGCTGAAGATATTGTAGTTCATGCACCTTATATAGTTAATCCAGCAAGTCCTCTTAAATATAAATTTGCTACTAATTTTTTAATTGAAGAAATTAAAAGAATGAATTATATAAAAGCAAAATATTTAGTTTTACATCCAGGTTCATCAACTGAATTTAGTAGAAAAGAAAGCTTAGATTGTTTAATTAATTCCTTAAAAGAAATATTAAATAAAACAGAAGATGTAGTTATATGTTTAGAAACAATGGCTGGTAAAGGAAGCCAAGTATGCTCTAGTTTTGAAGAACTTTTATATGTAATAAATAATATAAAAAGTGATAGAGTTGCAATATGTTTAGATACATGCCATGTTTGAGATGCTGGTTATAATATAAAAAATTATGAAGAATTTAAAACAATGCTAAAAAATAAAGATATTTTGAAACACATTAAAGTTATTCACTTAAATGATTCATTAAATGATATTAGATCTAAAAAAGATAGACATGCTAATTTAGATAAGGGTTATATAGGATTAGAAACTCTAAAAAAATTTGTATATGATCAAGATTTTGATAATATTCCTATTATTTTAGAAACTCCTTATATCGATAATAAACCTCCATATAAAAAGAAATAGCTATTTTGTTAAATAAAAACTTAGATGATTTAGAAGAAAATCAAAAATTGTTTTAAAAAAAATGAAGTTTGATAACTTCATTTTTTATTATTCAGGTCTGCTTAAAACTTTTGAACCATTTGCTGTAACTAAAATTGTATCTTCAATTCTAGCTCCACCTAAATTTTCTACATAAATTCCTGGTTCAACAGTAATAATCATTCCTTCTTTTAAAACTGTTTCAGATCCATTTGAAACGCTTGGTAATTCGTGAACATCAATACCTACTCCATGGCCAGTTGAGTGTGTAAAGAATTTACCGTAACCTTTTGATTCAATGTAATCACGACAAATTTTGTCGATTTCTCCAGTTGTCATACCTCGTCTAACAGCTTCACGTCCTAATCTTTGTGCTTCTGTAACAACGTCTAAAATTGTAACTAATTCAGCTTCACGTGGTTTACCAAAGAAAAATGTTCTTGTAATATCACTTGCTCATCCTTGATATTGAGCACCGAAGTCAACTTTAACAATATCTCCATCAACTAATTTTCTTGATGTAGGGTGGTGGTGAGGTTCTGCTGCATTTGAACCAAAAGCAACTATTGTGTCAAAACATTCTTTTTCAGCACCAAATAAACGCATTAAATAACCTAATTTATTTGAAGCTTCTAGTTCGGTCATTCCTTCTACTAAAAGTTTCTTTAATTCTTCAAAAGCTTGTAATGAAATAATACATGCTTCTTGAACTTTTGAATATTCTTCTTCGTCTTTTAAAATTCTCAAATCTTGTCCTACAAATGGAACGAATTCTGAATTAGGTAAGTAGCTTTTTAAAACTTCATAAACACGTAGGTTCATGTATTCTTTTTCTACACCAACTTTTTTGTAGTTTTTCTTAGCTAAAAAGTCTTTTAAAACATTTTTTTGAAGTAAGTGAACTTCAACATTTCTTGCGTTTTTAGTTACATATTCAATATATCTACCGTCAACAAATAAGTGAGCTTTTTCTTTTTCAATAACTAAATATCCATCACTTGTTTGTACATTAGCATATCATAAACGTGTTTGTGGATCTTCTGAAATAATAGCATCTAAGTTATTATCAGCAAAAAGTTGTAGAAGTATTTCTTTTCTCATAATAAAAACTCCTTATAATTATTTCTTTTCTTTGTGGTTTGTATGTGAATTACATTTTGGGCAGTATTTTGTTACTTCCATTTTATCTGGATGTAATTTTTTATTTTTCTTAGTAATGTAATTTTCCATTTTACAGGTTTCACATCTTAAGGTTAAGCCTTCTCTTGGCATAAGTACCTCCTATTTAAAATAAAGCTTTATTTTGTATATTAAATTAATATTATTAATTATACAATATTTTAGTTAATTATTAAAATTAAGATAAGCTTTTTAAATACTAAATGCTTTTATTTTTAAATATAAATAAATTAAATTTTTATTTTTTTATTTTATCAATAAAAAAGTATTATCATTAAGTCGCACAGTTACAAATTAAAAAACAATCAAAAGGGGGTTTATATGGGATGCTGTAATAAAAGCGCATGCTCTAATCAAGAATTAAAAGCATGTGGTTGTCAAAAAGAAAAAGCTTGCAGTTGTACTTCAAAAGAAGAATGCAAATGCAAAAGTTCATGTTCTAAAGAAAAAACCTGTTCTTGTTCAAAAAAATAACTAAATGTTAGATAAAAAATTTAACTGTGCAAAAAAAGTCTTAGGTTCTTCCTAAGACTTTTTCATTTTTTTGTTTGTTGTTTTTATATATTTTTAATATGTTTTATTTTATTGAGCAAAAGCTGCATCTTGAAGATTTTTTAGAATTTTTTGGAATAGTTTTGAAACTTCTGAAGCGGCTGCAATTTGTTTTTTGTAGTCTGTTTCCCCGTTAATGGTTGCTATCATTTCTTTTTTAGCTTCTAATTTTTTAATATCTTCTTCTGCTTCTTTTATCATCTTCTTGCCTTTTTCATTGTTTCCTACGGCTTTCTTTACAACTTCTAGATATTGTTTGATAGTCATATTGTTTAATTGTGGGTTAGCAGCAGTTTCAATGTTTTTTATAGAGCTATCAACAAGTTTAGATGTTGCTGATTTAATTGCATCTTTTGCTTTTTGAATTTTTTCTTTAATTGTTTTGTCTTTCTTTGTTAACTCTTCTTTAGTATTTTTAACTGTTTCTAATTCATCTAAAGTAGCTAAAGCAGAAGCAATGTTTGGATCTGATGTTAATACTGCATTTAAAACGGCATTTCCAGCATTATCAGTAATATTTTCTGAATTAATAGGTAAAGTTACAGAATCTTTTATTGATTTTACTTCTTTTTTAGATTCTCTAATTTTCTTAATTTCAGTTTTCTTTGCTTCCAATATTTCTGGTTTATCTGTTGAAATTTCTTGTGAAGCATCCTGAACTCCTTTTAAAATTTCTTGGAATAAAACTTGAGCCTTAACTGCTAAATCAAGTTTTGAATCTAAGTTCATATTTTCTGGTGTTGCCATTTGAGCACTTAATTTTTTTAATTCATCAATTTTAGCAATAGCTGCATCTAATTGAGTTGTAGGTGTTAATTGATCTTCTAAAACAGTTTTTACACCAGTTGCTACAGCTTTTAAATTACCATTTAAAGTAGGCACTGGTGTTTCATCTGCAGATTTAACAGCAACTACTGTCAATTCTAAAGATTTAGTTCCAATTAATTTTTTTGCCTCTTCTAATTTTGAATTTACAGCTGTTTCTTTTTCATCAACTAGAGAATTTTGAGAACTTGGACTTAATTTTGCTTCTGCTATTAAAGCAAATGCTTCTTTGACTCCTGGTAAAGCGCTTAAAGTTGCAATTACGTATTTTTTAGCATTTTTAACTTCAACTGGATCAGATTCTTTAACAATACTATCTATTTTTGTTTTTAGACCTTTAATTTCTTCTTTTTAGCTTCAATTTTTTCTATTTTAGCTGTATTAGCTTTTACTCTTTCCTCTTCTTCTTTTTTAGCTTCATCGGCTAAATTCTTTTTGTTGTCTTCATTTTTCTTTTCATTTGTTTTGCTATTTCCGCTTTGACATGCTGCTGCCATTAAAGCTGGTGCAATTGCTATAGTCGGAGCAGAAATTGTTAATAATAAAACACTTATCTTCTTTTTATTGACATACATACTTCTTTCTATATATATAATTTGTACGATAATTATATACCTATTATAAAAAAAAAAAAAAGCAAAAGCTTTTCTAAATTTGCACAATTTTTATAACCTTAAAGTCAATTTATTTTGTTTTTTAAAATAAATATTATTTTATAAGTGCTTCTTTTGTAATATTTTTTAAATATTTTTTCATATATATAATTCCACTAATAACTGATAAAACAGCACCAATAATTAAAGGAATATTTAAATAAAAAGTAATTAAATTTGAATTATTTACTAATGTAGGACTTGCTAATCAAGGACCAGCAACAGATAAAAATACTAATGAAAATGAAACTACTATAGTTTTAGCTTTACCTCATCAGTTAGCTTGTACTGTTATATTTTTTTTGATTGCATAAATTCTAGCGCCATCAACTAGAATATCTCTTAAACTAAATATTATTACTATTGGGAAAAATGTAAATCTCATGATTGCTAAATAAACTAGCATTAAAACTGTTGCAACCTTATCAGCAATTGGATCAAATATTTTTCCAAAATTTGAAACTGTTTTAGTTCTTCTTGCATATCAGCCATCAATAAAATCTGTTATCATGGCTAATGAAAAAATTATAAAGTTAGTTCAGTGTAAAGCTGCTAATAATTCTTTATGTGGGTTTTCACTAACAATTGTTAATTTATCGTAATGAAAAACAGTATTATATTCAATAACATAAACATATGAAATGGTCATTGTTATTAAAAAAGGAATCATTAACAATATTCTTATAATAGTTAATCAGTTTGCTAAACCAAACTTAGTTGTTTTTTGATTATTCATAAAATTTTTCTTCTATACTTTTTTTAGCTAAAGCACGTGATTTTGCTACTTCTTCTGTTTCAGTGATTAATTTTTCTTGATCTTTAAAAAATTCTAAAACTTCACTTGCTTTTGTTTTTCATAAATTACATGGTGTTGCTGTTAATATTTCACATTTTAAAACAAAATCTTTATAAATATCGTTGCTTATAAATGATGAAGCAAAGTCATCACGACTAATTAATTTAAACAATAAATTATAAGCACCTTGTTTAATTTGACCCATTTTAACTTGTCCAATACTTACTTGGAAATTCTCAAGTTCTTTTTCTGTATATCTAATTATTTCATTAATTGTTGCAATGTATTCAAAATATAAATTCTGAATTTTTTGTTCTCTTTTTTGTTCAGCTAGTTTTGTTTTTTTCTTCATAATTCTTGAACGAATTATTTTTCAAATTATATATCCAATAACCGCTAATATAATTAATGATAATAAAACATACGCTGCAATTTGTCCTGTTTGAGAAGAACCTGTTTGTGTTTCTAAAGCTGTTTCTTCTGCTAAGTTTAAATAATTCATATTTTACCTTTCTTTTCTATATTTTCAATTATATATATTTTTAAAATTTTTATTGTTTTCTTTCTGAAATCAAAACAAGAGATTCATAAGGCATTAAAAATTCAGGAATTGAAGCATAAAATTTATTAGCATATGTTGTTAAAAGAATTTTGTAATTATTGTCATAATGATTTGATCTTAAAGAATTTTTAGATAAATTAATAATAAAAATAATGCTTTTATCTTGTATTAAATTTTTATGGAATATTTTTATATATCCTTCTTTTGAAAAATCATATTCTATTTTTGTATTTTGATCTAAAAAGAAATCTTTGTATTTATAGAATATAAATCTTATTGATTTTTTAAAGAAGTTTAAAGCACTATATTTATTGTTTAGTTGATTTTCAACATTATTATTTTGAAAATCAATTGAATTAAAGATATTGCCGTTTCCTCTGTTTGAAGCGCCTGAGCAATATGAATTATTTCAAGCCATTCATGTATGTGAGGTTCATTTATTTTGATATGATTGTGCTAAATAATATGTTTCTTTTGAAATGTTTTTTGTTTGAATAAAACGTTTTTCTTCATTAAAATCAGGGTTATTAAACTGATAATTAATAGGAATTTTTGCTCTTAAAATACCAAATTCATCACCATAATAAATAGCAATTGAATTTTTAGACGACATTAAAAAGATATTGAATGTTTTTATAGCTTCAAATAAATAACTGTTTTCGCTTCCTCATCTTGAAGTTATTCTTCCAACTTGATCAGATCCTAAAGCTAAAATAACATTACTTTGATTTATAAATAATTTAAATTGATTAAATAATTCTTGATAATTTAAAGGCATTTTTTGAGCTCATTTTAAATGTGTATTTAAATTATTTAAAGATAAATGTGTTAAATAAAGATAATCAAAACAATTGAATTTTTCATTAAATTTAATTAAAGATAAATAAGCTTCTTTTTTGAATTTATGGCTTTTTAAAATGACTTTTATATTTACATTTATTTTTTAACTATTTTAAAAATATCTACTAAAAATTGAAATCTATTTTGTTTATTTAATTTTTTATCTTCAATTAAAAAATCAAAGTCTTCTAAAATCAATGTTTGAATATTTAAGTTGTTATAAAAATTAATTACTTTTTTAAATTCTTCAACAAAGCTTGCAATAGTATTTAAATTTAAATATTTATTTTCATTTTTTATATAAGTGTCTAAAATGGTTAATTCTTGAGTTTTTTCTAGATTTGCTTTTCTATATAAATTTTCATAATTATTTAAATTTGTTGCTGATTGTTTAATTTTAGTTAAATTTAAAGTTATAGCTAAATCAATATTTTTTAAATCTAAAGCTTTTTTTAGTTCTTTAAAATCTTCAATTGAACCATAATTAAAATTTACTTTTTCTAATTCAAATTTATTTTCATAATGTTTTAAAATATCTTCAATTGCAACACAATTTACATCTAAAAAAGTTAAATAATCAATTTTTTGTTTTAAACCATTAAAATCACCATAACCAGAATCATTTGAGTCATAAAATGTTTCAAGTTTTAGATCATATAAAAATATTCTTTTATTTTGTATCATTTTATTCTCCTATTTAATTAATTCTAGTGTAACTTTATTTAAAAGTATTTCTTCTGAAATATAACCTCTTTTAAAATCAATATCAATTTCAGTCATTTTTTTTATTAATTCATTTATTTTGGCTATTGATGTTTTTTTAACAAAATCAATAAATAAAGATAAACGATAAATATGCATATTTAATTTTTTTGATATATCTTCATTTGAGTAATAGTTTTTTAAAATAGCAATTTTTTTAGCTTGAATAAAAATATTATTAATTTGAGAAAATATTTTAATAATAGGATTTCCTAAATCAACTTGTTCTTTTATTTTTTTAATTAAAATTGCCTTAGATTGTTTTTTTAATAAAGCATCTTGCAGGGCAAATTCGACATTGCTTGATCTAAAAAAGTTGTTATTTTCAATTGCTTTTTTATCAATTTCATTATTTAATAAAAGCATTTTATCAATTTCTTTTGTTAATATTGTTAAATCACTTGGCATATTAGCAATTAAATCAAATAATGTTTCTTTATTTATTTCAGCACCTTTTTTGAAATGTAGTTTAAAAGAAATGAATAAATTTCTTTTTCTTTTAATTTATCAAAATTTATAATTTCAGAATCTTTTAAAAGTTCTTTATAGTATTGATTTAAAGAACTTTCTTCATTTTTTTGTAGTTCTAAAACTATTAAAATTTCATGCATTTCTTTTGCTTTTTTTAATAAATCAATTAACTCAATTGCATCTTGTTTATCAACTTCCTTAGTTAATTTTTTAAAAAGTAAAAGATTTTTTAAAACAAAAATTTTATTATTATTAAAAAAATCATTACTGAAAAGTTGGTTTGAAAGTTCTTCTAAATCAACTGTTTCATTAAAGGTAATTATTTCTAAATTAGCATCATTTTTTTTAGCTAATTCAACAATTTTATTAACTTCACTTTCAATTAAATATAACTCTTCACCTTTAATAATTTTCATATTATTTATTATAACTTAAATTACTTTTTTAGCCTTTATTTGGTATAATTTTTTATTATAATAAGGAGAAAATATGTCAGGACATTCAAAATGAGCAACAAATAAACATCATAAAGCAGCTCAAGATGCTAAAAGAGGCGTAATGTTTCAAAAATTTTCAAAAGAAATCATTGTCGCTGCAACATTAGGAGGCCCTGACCCTGAATCTAACCCAGCATTAAAATTAGCAATAGCAAAAGCTAAAGCAAAATCAATGCCTAAAGCAAATATTGAAAAAGCAATCGCAAAAGTAGCAGGTGGTTCAAAAGAAGGTGCTAATTTTCAAGGTTATTTATATTCAGGAACAGCTTATGGAGGAATTAATTTCGTTGTAAGTTGTTTAACTGATAACTTTAATCGTTTATCTTCAAATATTAAACACTATTTCAATAAACACAACGGTCAATTAGGAAAACAAGGAACTGTTCCTTATGTCTTTGATCAAAAAGGATTAATTGAATTTTCAGCTGATTTAGCAAATGAAGAAGATGTAATGATGACTGTTTTAGAAGCAGGGGCTAGTGACTTTTATAATGAAGATGGTTTATATGTTGTTTTAACAGAACCTTCAAAATTTCAAAAAGTAAAACAAGCATTAGATGAAACTTTTAAAATTGATAATTATACAACTGCTGAAGTAACTTACATTTCAAACTCAGATACTGAAGTAGATGCAGAAAAATTAGAACAAATAGAACAATTTGTATCTTTATTAGAAGATGATGAAGATATTCAAGAAGTTTGACACAATGCAGTTTCAAATGAATAAATGCTTCGGCATTTTTTCTTTTATTTTTCTTAACTTTTAAATTAAAAATAAATACTAATTAATAATTAAGGTATGAGCAAATTTAATAAATTAAAATTTATTTCTTTAAGTTTTTTAATTGCTTCAGTTGCCTTAATTTCAACTTTAGTTTTAAAAAAATATAAAAGAAATTTAAAAGAATTTAATAAAGCCGAAATAAAAAATGATTATATAGAAGTTAAAATTACAGGAGCTATTTTATATCCTGGTTTTTATACTTTAAAAAATAAAAGTAATTTAAATGATTTATTAATTAAAGCTCAATTATTATCGTTTGCTGATTTAAAAGATTTTAATAAAGCTGAAATTCTAAAAAATAAACAAGAAATACATATTCCTTTTTTAAATAACTTTAAAATTTTAATTTCAAATATTAATAATGTTCAAATTTTAAAAGCAATGGATATAAGCAGTAGCATTGCTAATAAAATATTTTTATTAATTAAACAAAAAAGAAACAATATTACATGAAATGATATTTCAGAAATACCTTTAGTTGGTGAAAAAACTTTAGCCAAGCTAAAAAATCACATTATTCTATAAATTTAATATTTGAATTTTGTTTGATATTAATATTTTTAATTTTGCTATTTAAAAAAACAACTTTAATATTGCCCATTATTTGTTTAACTTTAATAAGTTTTTTAAATTTTTTTAACTATAAATATTGAATAGGTTTTTTAATTATTTTTTTAATAGTTTTATTTTTTAATTTTTTAAACTTTCAAGACACTAAACGGCTTCAAGATTTAGTTATTGAAAATAAAGATGCAAAAATAATTAAAGTTTTTGCATCTAAAACATTAGTTAATATAAATAATCAAAACGTTTTAGTAGATTTTAAAATTAAAATCGATGAAAGCTTTAGTCATTTAAATTTTTTAAAAATTTCAGCTAAAATAACAAAAATTAAAGAAGTCAATAATTTTTCATTAGCTAATAATTTTTATTTAGAAATTTTAAAAAATAATATTAAAGAAATTAAGATATTAAAAAGAGCAACATTTATAAATTTATTTTATGAAAATAAAGATACTAAAGAATTTTTAAATTTAATTTTATTTAATATTGCAAATAAAAACTCAGATTTATATTTGAGTTTATCAAAACTAAATATAAGCCATTTATTTACTATTAGCGGATTTCACTTTGGTTTAATTTTTTTAATTTTAAATTTCATTTTAAAGAAATTGAAATTTAATAAATTCTTTATTTTTTTAATAACAGAAATAATCTTGTTTTATTATCTATATTTATTAAATTTTTCTTTAAGTGCTTTAAGAGCTTTAATATTTTTAAATAGTTTTTATATTTTTAAAAATTTTTTAAAAATAAAAATTAAAACTATAAATATTTTTTTATTAAACACTTTTGTTTTTATTGTTTTAAATTTAAATATTATTTACAATTTAACTTTTATTTTGTCTTTTGGTATTACTTTTAATATTTTTTATTAAATAATATTTTTAAAAAATTAAAAAACAATTTTTTAAAAGAGATTATATTAAGCATTTTAATTTTTTTAATAGCAAATAGTTATATATTAATTTTTCAAAACTATATAAATATACTAGGTTTATTTTTTCAATTTTTATTTTTACCTATTTTATTTTTTAGTTATTTATATATCGGCTTATTTTTCTATTTTGAAAAAGCTTTAGATTTATATTTTTTAATTTTAAAAATAATAATTTTTGAATTAAAAAAACTAACAATTGAAATATCTATTGTTAGTTCTTATTATTATTTTTTTTGAATAAATTTTATTTTAATTTTTTTAAATTATCTTTTAACTAATCATTTTCATTAATTCTTCTTCTACTATAACTTTAACATTTAATTTTAAAGCTTTATTTAGTTTAGAGCCAGCATCTTCACCTTTTAATAAAAAAGAGGTTTTTGAAGATATAGCACTTGAAATCAAACCACCATTTTTAATTATTAAATCTTCAAAATATTTTCTTGATTTAGATAAAGTACCAGTTATAACAAAACTTTGATGATCTAGTTTATTAATTATATTTTCATCTTGATATTCTAAATTTAAATTAAGTTCAATTAAGTCATTAACTAAATCAATATTTTTTTGATTTTGAACTCATGTTTTTAATGAATAAACGATTTTTTCACCTATTTCATTATATTCAAGTAAGCTATCATAATCAAAAGTTAATAAATTTTCTAATTTTTTAACTTTTGAAGCTATAAATTTAGCTACTTTAACACCTATTAATTTTATTGATAAAGCATAGATTAAATTACTTAAATTTTTTTGTCTTGAATTTTCTATTGCTTCTAGCATTTTAAAACTTGATTTAGTTCCAAAGCGATTTATTTTAATCATTTCAGATAAATTATTTTTAAGCTTATAAATATCTTGAATTGAATTAATTAGATTGTATTTTTGTAAGATTTCAATGTTTTTTTCACCTAAAGTTACAATATCCATTGCTTCTTTTGAAACAAAGTGAATTAATTTTCTTTTTAAAATCTCAGGACAATTTTCATTAGGACAATATTGTTCTAATGCGCTTTCACTGTCTATTAATGAAGATAAACAAAAAGGACACAATAAAATTTTTTTAAACTCTCTAACTGAATTATTTTCTTTAGCTAAGCCAATTACACAAGGTATAATTTCTCCTGCTTTTTTAATATAAACTTCATCGCCTACATTAATTTTTAAATCGCTAATATATTGAAAATTATTCAATGTTGCATATTCAACTAATGAGCCTGAAATTTCCACTTTTTCTAATAAAGCGTTGTATGTAACTAAACCTGTTCTACCTACTGTAATAAATATATTTTTTAATTTAGTTGAAACAATATCAGGTTCATATTTAAAAGCAATAGCATGGTGTGGAAATTTAGCAGTATTTCCTAAAAGTTCATATAATTCAAATTCATTAATTTTTATAACAATACCATCGGTTTCATAATCTAAAGTTAATTTTTTTCTTTAAATTCTTTATTGAATTCTTCTATTTCTAAAATATTAGTTAAATGTTTTGATTCATTAGTTATTAAAAAACCTAATTGTTTTAAAAATAAAAAACTTTCTTGCATTGTTTTTAAATTATGTTTTTCAGGATCAATTACATAATATAAAAAAGCTGATAAATTTCTCTTTTTAACGATCTCAGGATTTAATTGTCTTAGTGTTCCTGCTGCGGCATTTCTTGGATTTGCTAATAATGGTTTATTTTCTTTTTTAAGCTCTTCATTTAGTTTATTAAATTCTGAAATACTTAAAAAAACTTCCCCTCTTATTTCTAAATCATTTAAATAATTTATTTTTTTAGGAATGCTAGAAATTTGCATTATATTTTCTGTGACATCTTCACCTATTAAACCATTTCCTCTTGTTATAGCTTGTTTTAAAACGCCGTTTTGATATTTTACAGCAATTGATAAACCATCAATTTTTGGTTCAATAAAAAAGCTAAAAGGTTTATTTAATTTTTTAACATTATCAATAAATTTTTGAATTTCTTCAATGCTATATGCTTTATTTAATGAAAGCATTGGTTTATTATGTTTGACTTTTTCAAAATTTTCAGAAGCTGATGCATTTATTTTTTTAGTTGGAGAGTTATTTAGTTGTTCAAAAGTTAATAAATGACCATATTGATTTTCTAATTTAATTAATTTATTTATTTCAGTGTCATAAATTTCATCTGAAACAAGTGGATTATCTAAATTATAATAAGCATTATCTCAAGTATTTATTTTAGCTTGAAGCTCTAAAATCTCTTCTATTATTTTTTTATTTTGATCCATTTTTATACCTTTTGAAAAGTAGCTATTCATCAAGTAGGTAAAGCTACTGCATCTAATTGACAAACAATAACCATTGATGAAGCTAATATAATAAATGTTAAAGCAACAAAATCTCTTCAATTTGGTCTTAAATCACGATAATGTGATCTTTTAGCATATGGTTCATATCCTCTAGAAGTCATAGCATCTGATAAATCATTTGCTTTAGTAAATGAAGAAACGAATAAAGGAATAATTAAAACTAAAAATGATTTTGCTTTGTCTTTAATATTTCCATTTTTAAAATCAACTCCACGGCTTGATTGTGCTTTCATAATTCTATTAGATTCTTCTAGTAAAGTTGGAATAAATCTTAAAGCAATTGAAATAATCATAGTAATAATTTCAGTTGGTATTTTAAATATCTTTAAAGGAAATAGTAAATCATTAATTGCTCTAGTTAATAAAACTGGTTTTGTTGTAACTGTTAAAATTGTTGTTGTTAAAATAACGCCATAAATTCTTAAAAATATTGAAGCTGTTCTATATAAAGTAAATTTAGTTATTTGAAAAGGTTTAGTTATACCAAATGGTGCTCAATAAATTGTATTAACTATAGTTTCACCACGATAAAATACATAAGAATCAGCGTTTCCTAATGAAGAAAGTGGAATAAAAGCACCATTAGCATCAGGTTCAGCTCCTTTTATTGTGAGCATATTGACTATAAAAATAAAAATTGCAATATATAATGGTAATTTCAATTTTAAAAAGCATGATTTAATTGATTTAGTTGCCATTATATAAATTATCATTATACTTAATACTAAAACGCCTAATGTTATAAAATGATCGGCTATAAAAAATAAAATAATAAATAAAATATTTGCTAAAAATTTTAATCTAGGATCTAATTTATGAATAGGAGTTTCAATATTTAAATATTTACCAATAATAGCTTTATTCATATTTACCTCCTATTTTTTTAAATTATTTAATTTATTAGCTAAATCTTCTATTGATGTAACTTTACCTACATTTATACCTTTTTTATTTAATTTTTCAACAAAGGATAAAAGTTTTGTTGGAATTAAATTATTATTAATTAATAAATCATTATCACTTAAGATATCATATGTATTTCCATCTTTTATTATTTTTTTGTCTTTAACAAAAATTGTTCTATTTGTTCATTTTAAAGCATTGTCTAAATCGTGAGTTACTATAATTATAGTTATATTATTTTCTTTATGAAGTTTATGAAATAAAGAAAGCATATCTTCAACACCTTGTGGATCAAGTCCAGCAGTTGGTTCGTCTAAAACTAAAAATCTAGGTTCCATTGCTAAAATACCTGCTAAGGCAACTCTTCTTTTTTGACCACCTGATAAATTAAAGGGGCTTCTTTTTAAATAATCTACTGGTAAACCTACCATTTCAATATATTTTAAAGCTAGTTCTTTAGCTTTTTCTTTTTTTATTCCCATTGATATAGGGCCAAAAATTATATCTTTTTCAATAGTTGCTTCAAAAAGTTGATATTCTGCAAATTGAAAAACAACACCTACATTTTTTCTTAATGCTTTTACGTTTTTAATCTTTTTAATTGTTTTAGATAAAGATATATCAGTTGTTACTAATTCAACTCTATCTTTTCTATTCATTTTTTTATACTCTTCAAGTTTATTTTGAAATTCTTGAAAAGCTTGATGGTATTCTTCTGGATCTTTAAAATCTTTTGAATTAGGTTTTTTTGGTTTTTTTAATTTTGTTATTAAAGGTACATCTTTAAATTCTACTGAACCACTTGAGGGGTTTAATAAAGCATTAAAATGTTCAATTAATGTTGTTTTACCTGAACCGGTAGGTCCAATAATAGAAATTGCTTCGCCTTCATTTATAGTTAATGAAACATCATCTAAAACTCTTATATATGTAGGTAAACCTTTATCATATTCTTTAATTATATTATTTACTTTAATTTGCATAATTCTTCTATTAGTTTCCCTTCATCATAAGTTGGGGTTATTCCATTTACTAATTCACTTAGTTTATAAACAAAAGGTGAATCGATTTTAGCTATTTCTATTATTTCTTTATTATTTAATATTTCAATTGGTTTTCCTTGTGCTATAACTTTTCCACCTGAAAAAACTATAAGCTTATCAGCTAATAAGGCTTCGTCCATATCATGTGTAATTGAAATTAATGTTTTATTAGTTTCTTTATGTAATTTATGAATTATTGAATAAATATCTGAACGACCTTTTGGATCTAGCATAGAAGTTATTTCATCAAAAATAATAATTTTAGGATCTAATGCTAAAGTTGAAGCTATAGCAACTCTTTGCTTTTGCCCACCTGATAAATTTTGAGGTTCTCTATCTAAATGATCAAACATGCCAACTTCTTTTGCAAATTTATAAACTATTTCTTGCATTTCTTCTCTAGACATTTGTTTATTTTCTAAACCAAAAGCTATGTCATCTTCAACAGTAGAGCCAATAAATTGATTATCTGGGTTTTGAAAAACTATTCCTATTTTTTTTCTTATTTCAGGTAAGTTTTCTGAATTAATTTCTAAACCATCTATTATTATTTTTCCACTTGTAGCTTTATAAATAGCTGAAATAAGTTTTGAAAATGTACTTTTTCCAGAACCATTGTGACCTAAAATGGCAATATACTGCCCTTCTTCTATATTTAAATTAATTCCTTTTAAAGCAGGCTCTTTTGCACCTGGATATTTATATACTAATTTTTTAATTTCAATCATAGTTCTTTAATTATATTATAAATTTAATTTCATAATTAAATGTCTAAAAATTTGTGCAATTTTTTTAGCTTTTTTAAACTAACAAAAAACTTAAAAAACCACAAAAAGTATCTTAAATTAAGCATAAAAACTGTGAATTTACAAGAAAAATATCTTAATTTAAATAAATCATTGTTTTTTTTTTTGCATTACAATATACAAATAAACAAGAATTTATGAAAGGATATTTTTAAATTATGCCTAAAGATAAATTAAAAATAGCAACCGCAGTTGTAGGTGCTATCGCTGCAGCAACTACTGTTGCTACAATCGGCGTATTATTTTATCAACCAACAAAAAATGCACAAAATAACGATTTTGATACATTATTAAGTAAGGCTAAACGTTTAGAAGAAAGCGACGGATTAGCAAAAGTTTCTGAAGTTCCTGAATATGCAGAAATTAAATCTAATTTTTCAGAAAAAGTTAATAAATATGAATCAGAAAAAAATGCTATAAATAAAGATGCTTCAAAAAGAGCCAAAGCCAAAAAAGATTTAACAGATTCATTAGTTCAATTAAACAGTGATTTAAAAGCTAAAATAGAAGATGAAAAAGCAATTTCAAATGCTTATTTAAATTCACCTTTAGTTTGAGAAAACTGAAAAACCACAGTTAAATCAGCTTTAGATGATTATGAAGACAAAGATTTAAATGATAATGATGAAGCACTTAATATGTTAAGTGATTTAATTTCATACAACCGCTTTATGTATAATGAATTAAAAAAACAACTTGATTCAGATTTAACAGAGGCAAAATCTGCAGTTAATGTTTTAAGCGATGAAGGTGATAATGCTACTGCTAAAAATGATTTAAGTGATAAAATTGCAGCAGCTGAAGATAATGACATTATCTCAATACCGGAAAGATTAAACGATTTATCAAATTCATTAAAAAATGCTAAAGATATAATTTTAAGAACAGATATTCCAACAATAAAAGAAGAAATTACAAAAGCTTTAGAAAACAGCAAAATGCTATTAAATAACCAAGGATTAAACGATACACCAGAAAAAGCAGACTTACAGGCTGCAATAAATGAATTAGAAACCTTAAATTCAAACAGCAATGATGCATTAGCTTTATTTAATAAATTACAAGATTTAAATGAAAAAACTACAAAAGCTCAAGAAATTTTAGAAGGCAAAAATGCAACTATTGCAAAAGCTGAATTAGTTAAAACTATTGCTAAAGCTGATGAAATTATATCTTCTATTACTGATATCGAAGCCAAGGCCGCTTTAGCCTCAACTATAAACAAATCAAAAATAATAAACGAAGATAAAACTAGTACTTCAAATGAAGCATCAGAATCTAATACAAAATTAGCAAATGCTATTAGAGATGCTATAATCAAAACCAACACAAAACTTGGCAGTGACAAATTTGTGAAATTAACAAATGATGTAAATGCAGCAAGAGAATTATTAAAAAGCATTGAAAATATTGCCGATTTAAAACCACAAAAAGATGTTTTAGAAGCTTTATTATTAAAAACTTCTCCTTATGTGGAAGGGGAAACATTGTTAGCTTCAACAGCTGACCTAGACAATCAATTAGCTGAAATTGACAAAACATTAAAAGCAAATGATGCGGTTGTAAGTCAATATTTTGGTACTCATATAAATGAAAAATATGATACTACCTTAAAATCTGCCAAAGAACTGTTAAGTGATATATCAAACATTCCAGAATTAGGTAAAGCTAAAGCAGCTTTAGAAAAAGCTATTTTAGACAACGCAAAAAAGGAAACTGACCAAAGAGAAGAATTATTAAATAAAGACACTGCATTGAATGAAGCAGTTAATAATGCAAAAAAATCAATAGAAATTAATAAAAAACAAAAAGAATTAAAAGTTTTAATTGAAAAAAGTGAAATATTAAAAAATAATTTAACTAAATTTAATGTTGATAAAGGAAATTTGGAAAATAAAATAAACGATGCAAAAATGCAAAAAGATTCAACTTCTTTAGATACATTGAAAGACAAGATTAAAACATTAAAAGAAGTATATAATGATAGAAGTAGTGTTTTAGAACCTGTTAGAAAAGAAAACATTAAAGAAAAAATAAAAGCTTTATTGACAAAATCTGATGTTTTATTGTCAGATAATTCTTTAGACGGTGTAATAAGAAGAAGATTATTGTCTTACAAATCAGATAATGCGTTAGCATCAGAATTAAGTGCAGATCAATTAGAAAATTTAGCAAATAAAATAGAAAATGATAATTCAAATGCAGAAAAAAATATCTATACAAAAAAATATAATAGCAGTCGTCAGGGATTGGAAGATATTAATCTTAGATTAAAAGTTGATCTTAATACTATAAGTATGTTAGGAAAACTACAAAAAGAAATTGATGCAACTTTAAAACAAAATATAATAAACGAAGAAAGCAATGCTGAGCAAATTAAGAATGCTTCTTTAGCATTAGAAACAAAATTAAATCAATCACTTCAAAAAGAAAAAGGCGAATGATTAAATGCATATGGTGTATTAAAAAACAGGGCTGTAGCATTGAAAGAATCTATTCCAACAGATGGACCCCATAATCTAATAAGAAGTAGCTTCGAAAGAAAAATTCAAAGTTCTAATGTTACTGCTAACAGTAGTTTAGATCAAATTAAAATGCATATAGATCCTTAAATTCTGAAACCAATAGAATCGATTCTTTAGAAAAAAGAACTTTAAAGAGCGAAATTCAAGAATTAGCAAAAGACAAAACTCAAGTAGAATCTTTTTTAAGAAGTTCTAATCTAGAAAATGATGCAAGAGATTTTAAAAGAATATTAGATGATAACAAAACTATTTCTGATTCAGATGGTGTTTCGTCATTAGTTGTCAAGAGAACAAATATTAAAAATGCAATAGATAATTATTCAAATAAACTAGAAACCAATAATAAAAAAATTGTTTCTGAATTAAAATCTTGAGCTGAAGGATTTTTAAATAAAGAATTAAATTCTATTCCTAATTTCTTTAATAAATTGAGTGCTGATTTAAAAAGAGATATTCCTAAAGATGTAAATTCTTTAAATAGTGATCAATTGAGAGATTATCGTAATAAATTAGCAACTAAAAAATCAGATTACCCTGCATTAGTTGAATCTATAAAGAATGAAAAAAGAAATTATGACAACGCAAAAGAAAATGCAGAAAATGTTTATGGTGTTTTAGCTAGAGATAATCAGTCAGATTTTTCTAGAATAAATAATGAATCAATAACTAAAGGTAGAGAGAGTTATCAAAATTATTTAAAAACTAATAGAATTTCAGATTTACAAAATTTAGTTTCAAATTATAATAAAGCAGCAAGTATTTACAATTCTATAATAGAAGAACAAAGAGATTCTATTAGAGCAACATTAAATAAAATAGACATGCATAATAAAGAAATAGCTTCTTTCATCAATTCAGGAAAAGATAAAAATAAAGCTACCTTAGATTCCGATGCTATAAAACAATTGCAAGCTTTAAAAGTTGAATTTGACAAACAAAATAAAGAAAATAGTGTTTCAAGAGAACTAACACAAGATAAATTAACTACAAAACAACTGAGAGATAAAGCCAAAGAAATTTCGGATTTTGAAAAAACTTATACATCTAAACTAAATGATATATTTGAAAAAAATAAATTAAGAAATAATAAAATAAAAGACTATGAAAAAGCAAAGACAGAATTATTTGGTTTAATGTTTAAAAATGCAAATAATTTACAAAGTGGACCTACCGATAAAAAAGCTTATGATGCTTTATCAGGGGGTAAAGATTCGTTAAATGCAAGTTCTCAACCTTCTCTAATAAGTCAAACATTAAACACTTTAAAATCTATTATTGCCGAGTACAAAACCATAACAGATAAATCAAGAGAAGAGATTAACTTAAGATATCAAGATTGATTAGACAGAGACGCTCCTTTCTTTGAAAATCGTGTTAACTATGCTATAAGTGAAGCAAAACAATGAGCAAATAATAAATCTAACAATGTTCTAGTAAACTATAAAACAAATCTACAAGATTTAAATAGAGTAACCGATTTAGCCATTGTAAAATATAGAGAAATGCTAAAACAAAAATCAAACTTAATGGCCATGATAATTGCTAGAGAAATGCAAAATGTAATAGAAACATTTTATACAGACTGGCAAGCATTTGGTAGAGATAATTTTAGAGCAAATGGCTCATGGCATTCTACAAAAAGACAAAGACTTATTGATTATGTAAACATTTTCTATAATCATTCTTCTTGAGGACCAGAAAAAAACGTAGCTTATTACACTAAAAAATTTAGTCCTAATGAAAATGATAGATTTATAAAAAGTGATAATTTTTGGGCATCTGATGAGGGAGAAGCATATAAAAATCAATTCGATCACCAAGACGACCAACCATTATTTAATGTAATGGATAGATTATGAAATCTAGATGGTTATGTAACTATCACTAAAACTTTATTGAATGACTTGATAAAATTATGAGATAAAGTTAAAAACTTTAAACCACAAGATAACAACAAAAATAAATATAGTTCATATGCATTTATGGGAACTGGTTTAAAAACAGGTTTAAACAATTTCTTTAGATGATATTTACAAACTCCTGAATTAATAGACGGACCACGCAGAATGTTTACTCCTAAAGGTCTTGTTAGATTCCACGACGACGTTACTTCAAAACTTTAATCGCAAAAACACTGGGCAAACCAGTGTTTTTTATATAATTTTGAAAATTTGTATTAAAATTAATAAGTTAGCAACTTTTAGGAGTAATTATGAGAAGAAACAATTTTAAACTAGCAGTTAGTTTTTTAGCTGCAGCAACAATTGCTATAACAGCAGGAACAATTGCAGTTGTAGTTACAAGACAGCAAGATAATACAAATGTAAATCAAAATTTTAATGCAGAATTATCACGTTATGAAAATTTGTTAAAAAGAGAAAGTATGGCAAAAATCTTAGATTCTGCTGAATATTCAAACATAAAAGATGCATATGCACAAAAATTAATGGATATTAAAGCAAAATCTAAAGAAACAAAACCAGATTATTTATTTTTACAAGCAGAACTTAAAAAAGAAAATGCTACATTTGAAGCTCTATTAAGAGAAAAATTAGAAATTGAAAAAGAAGCAATTAAAAAACTACAAGATAATAGTTTAGTTTTAAAACCATACAAAGACACTATAAAAAATCTTTTAGAAAAAGAAAGTGAACCACAAGAAGATAATTTAGAAGAAGTTGTTGATTATTTAAGTGATTTTGTTAATGTAGGTAACTATACTGTAGAATCAATTAATGATAGTTATTTAAGTTATATTAATTCAGCTGAAGCTTATTTAAAAGCTATGAAATCAAATTCTTCACTAGCTAATATTAAAGCTGAATTAACTAAAAAAATAGCAGATGCAAAAACATTTACAAGATTAAATGTTGCCGATAAATATTTAGCATTAGAAAATACACTAAATGAAGCTAAAAAACAAAATGATGCTGCAGTAGTTGAAAGTAATAATAATTAAAAGAGAGAATTTATTAAATTCTAAACTAGGATAAAAATTTATAGACACATTCCATTTAAAAGAAAGGAATGTGTTTTTTTATGTCAAGAAAACAGTTTACAGCAGAACAAAAACTAAAATATATAAAAATTTTAATTGAAAAAGATTTAGAAATGGCGATGATTACTTTTGTTGAAGATTTCTGAGAAGAAAGATATAAAGAAAATTATTTAAAATACAAGAATAAAAGAAACCCATTTAAATATGCCAAAATGCTAATTACAGATTGATACAACTTGTATAATTTAGATATGGAATTACTCAAATCTAAAACGGGAATTGCTCCAAAAAAAGGTAAATCAGGTCGAAAAAGAAAAATAAGCATAAATGACTTAAATGAATATGAAAGACAATTTTATCAAGATGTCTTAGAAGAAATATTAGAAGAGCATGGGATAACAAATTCAGATATAATTGAGAAAGTTAAGAAAAGAAAAGACGAAAAAAATATTAAAAACTGCAGAATGAAAATTCTAGCAGAAATCTTTGATATAAACAGAACTTCTATTTACTCTAACTATCTTAAAAAACAAAAAAAAGATTCTAAAGAAAAATATATTAAACAAGAAATTATTGATTGGATTTTAGCAGAAGCTGAAAAATCAGGATTAGTTATAGGTAGGGACAAACTCTATTATAAATATATAAGATCAACAAAAAAATATGTTTCTTCATATGTTTTTAGAATAAATTATGAAAAAAGTCAATATAAATCTTTGTCATATGTGCGTTCAAACAAATCAAGACCACCGAAAGAAGCTAAATACGATAAAATATGAACTGATGACTTTTTAAAAGGAGATTTTTCATCATCTTTTTTCGCTCAAACAATTCCTGCGGATATTAAATATGTAAGAGTCAAAGAACAATGATACTACTTACATGTTTTAACTGAAACATTTTCAAATTCAATTTTAAACTGAACATTGTCAAAAGAAAGAACCGCTGATTCAACTATTAAATTATTAGATGAAACCATTAAGAAATTTAAAATAAAACCTCAAATTTTTCATAGCGACCATGGTATAGAGTATGCAAATAATAAATTTAGGGACTTTTTAAAAATCAACAACATTAAACAATCTATGTCACCAAAAGGGAATTCATTAGCTAATAGACCTTCGGAATATTTGTTTTCAATTTTTCAAAGAGAATTATTCAATTTTTACGATACCAGTAAAATGAATTTATTAAATGTGTATAATATAGTTAACAAATTTGTGGTTTGATATAACTTAGATAGGCCACAATCGAATATGGAATATAAAACGCCATATGCTGTTAATCAACATATAGCGTTTTGTGTCTAAATTTTTTATCCTAATATAGAATTTATTAAATTCCCTCTTTTTTTTAACTTATTTTTGTTTAGCAGATTCTGCTTCTATTATTTCTAAAGCTTTATCAAAGACTTGTTCTTCTGTTAAATTATTTGTATCAATTATAATGTAGTTTAAATTAAATCTTTGAGCTATTTCTTTAAATATTTTTAAATAGTTAGCATGTAAGTTTTTAAAATATTCGTAGTTTTCATCTCAGTTATCAACTTCTGTTTCTCTACCTCTTTCAAAAATTCTCTTTTTAAAGGTATCAAAGCTGATATCTAAATAAATAGCTAAATTTGGTAATTCCTCTGAAGTTACTAATTTTTCAAATAAAGCGTCATATGCTTCTAAATATTTTTCACTTTTTTCTAATAATATTAATTTAGCAAAAATGTAGTGTTCAAGTGAAAAACGATCTAAAAATACGTGATCTTTAGCATAGTTAAGATTTGCTTCATGATATTTGTCCATTATTTCAGCAAATTTTGCTGAGTGATTTTCTGCTATATATGTTTGAAAACCTATTGTTAAGTTTGGTTTCTTTTCATATAGTCATTTTAAAAATGTGTTAAAAACTTCATCATCTTCATCAAATTCGTGTAGCATAAATGATGATTTGTAATGTTTGTGTAATTTTTCAGCTAAAGAACTTTTTCCAGCTGCTATCATACCACTAATACCGATTACCATTATCTCTCCTTAAAATTTAGTTATTATGTTTATATTTTAACCAAAATAATAAGGCAATTTTTTAATATTTTTATATTTTAGAAAATAAAAAACAACTCAAAAAAGTTGTTTTAGTTATTTAATAAATTTTCTATTTTTTTAAAAATAATTTCATTAAATATGCTACTGCTTAATGCCTTGGCTTTTAACAAATTTAACATTAATGAAATTATAGTCATTGGCCCAACTCCACCGGGAACCGGGGTTATATATGAAGCTTTTTTATAAAATTCATCAAAATCTAAATCCCCGACTATTTTATTATTTTCTAATCTATGAATTCCAACGTCTACTATTATTGCGTTTTCTTTTATTTGATTTGCTAATATGCAGTTTCTTTGTCCTGTTGCTACTATAACTATTTCACATTTATCTAAATTATTTTTTGATGTGTTTTTAGTATATCTATAAATTGTATTGTCTAGATTTTCTAAATAGTTAGCTAAAGGATAACCAACTATCTTGCTTTGTCCTAATACTGCTATTGATTTGTTTTTTAATTTTATTTTATATTTATTTAATAATAAAATAATTCCATTAGGTGTAGCTGATAAATAATGTGATTCATTGCTATTTTTAAAATGGTTTTTCTCATTTAAACCATCGATATCTTTAAGTGGATCAATTAAATTTAATAAAGCTTGTGGATCTTTAATTTGATTACTTTGCATTGGAAGTTGAATAATAAAACCATCTGTTATTTTATTAAGTTTTAAAATTTCATCTTTTATTGTTTTTTCATCTGCATTTTCTTGTAATTTTATAAATTCAGTTTTAAAACCTAGTTCTGAAGCCATTTTTAATTTATATTTTATATAAATATTTGATTCTTCTAAATTTCCAACTTGTAATATACCTAAAACAGGCATATCATCATATGCCTGTTCAGATAAAATTATTTTTATTTTTTCTTTCAGTTCTTTTGAATATTGTTTGCCATCTAATAAAATAGTCATCTTAGTTCTTTCTAAAAGAACCTTCTTTGCTTTGAACAATAACTGATGTTGTATCACTTAATGATTTAGCATAGTCAATGGCTTCTTTTTGTGTTTTAACAACTCTTAATGCTTTTTTACCTTTTGGGTTTTTTACAGCTCATCCATCTGGATGATTAACAACGTATCTAACTGGCATAATAGCTCCTTAAATATATTTTTATAGTATAAGTAATTTACTTATTACTATTATTTTATATAATTTACCCTAATTTTAAACAATTTTTATATTTTTTTATTATCAAGGTTATAAGAAAATTAAGCTTTGATTTTATTAAAAGCAAACAAAAAGACGCATTTTTATTTGCGTCTTTTTGATATGGTGGAGATGCGGGGAGTCGAACCCCGGTCCACATACCCTTTTTATTATGCGTCTACAGTTTATTCATTTTTAGTTTTAAGAATCTAGATATATAAAATAACAAACTCAAAATAGATTCTTTAGGTTAAGATTTTCAAAGCAATAACAACCTAAAGTTATTTGCATCTAGCTCTCCGACGGATGATTGTAAACCGAGCTATTTACAGTCCGCAACTCGCTAAAATTAGTATGCGTAGTTGTATTGTGCTCTTGACATCATAAAGTTTGAGTCTAAAGCGATTTCATTGTTTTCTTCTGCATTTAAAGAAGCCTAGTAGCAATTATAGTCTGCCACACTACTGCAACATAATAAATTAGATATCTGTCAAAACCAGTACACCCCCTAGTATACAATTTTTAAATTACGTTTTATTTCTTCTTGTTTAATTTTTTCTCTTTTGTCATATTTACGTAATTTTTTAGCCAAGGCAATTTCTAATTTTATATGATTATTTAATCAATAAATTTGTAATGGAATAATTATTAGTCCTAAACTATCAGCTTTGTTTTTTAATCTTAATATTTCATATTTATGCATTAAAAGTTTTCTTGACCGATCGTTTTGTCCTTTTACAAGCATGTATTGAGAAATATATAAATTATTTAATCATAATTCATTTTTATTACTTATAGAACAAAAAGCATTTTCTAGTTTTGCATTCTTTGCTCTTAAACTTTTTACTTCTCAACCTAATAATGAAATTCCAACTTGATATGTGCTATGGATTTCATAATCAGACTTAGCAAATTTATTAATTATTATTGTCTTAGGCATAATTTAAATTATAATAAAAAACTAGTTTTTTAAACTAGTTTTAGATTATTTTGCAACAACAGCATTTATATTACCTTTATCATTTTCTATAGAGGTAATTTTTATTTTATATTTATTGCCTACTTTAAAGTAATTGTTTTGTCCTTTTGCTTCAAAGTCTGAAATTTTTAAAGTTCCATCTTCAAAATTTTCAAATCTAATTAAAACACTTGCTTGGTATTCTTCAATATTAAAAAATAAACCAAATTTTTGTATTGATACTAATGGGGCTAAAAATTCTTTATTTATTAAATTTTCAAAAAATTGAGCTTTTCTTATATCAACTATATCTCTTTCAATAGTCATAGCTTCTTTTTCAGATTCTGAATTTAGTTGAGCAATATGTTCTATTTTAGATTCTAAAGCTTCATATTCTTCATTTTTGAATTCTTTATTAGTTAATAAATACTTTTTAATTAATCTATGTAAAAGTAAGTCAGGATATCTTCTAATAGGACTTGTAAAATGAGAATAAGCTTTTGAAGCTAAACCAAAGTGGCCTATATTTTTAGCTGAGTATTTTGCTTTTTGCATTGTTTGAAGTAAAGTCATTTTTACAAAATCATCAAAGTTTTGTTCTTTAATTTTAGCTACTACTTTAGCAAATGAAAGTGGTTCATTGTCTAAAGGAACTGTGCAACCTTTTAAGTTTAAATAGTTTAAAAAAGTTTGTAAATTTTGTAATTTTTCTAAGCTAGGGCAATCATGAATTCTATAAATAGATGGAATTTGTTTTTCTTGCATTTTTTCAGCTACAACTTCGTTTGCTCTAACCATAAAATCTTCAATCATTTTTTCAGATATTCCATCTTCACTGATTTTAATATCTACGACTTTATTGCCTTCCATTATTACTTTAGATTCTTTTATTTCAAAATCAACATAACCTTCAGCTATTTTTTTATCTCTTATTAATTTAGTTAAAGATAAAGCACAATTTAACATATCTGAAATTCCTTTATTTAAAGAGAATTCCTTATTTTCAAATAGTTCATTTACTTGTTTATAAGTTAATCTTGCATCAGATTTAATAATTGAAGGATATATTTCAGAACTTATATTATTTCCTTTATTATCAATTTCTAATTCTAAAGTTAAACATGCTCTATTTACATTAGGATTTAATGAACAAATTCCGTTTGATAAACTAAATGGAAGCATAGGAATAACTCTATCAGGTAAATATATACTTGTACCTCTTTTTAGAGCTTCTAAATCAATTGCTGAGCCTTCTTTTACATAATATGAAACATCAGCTATGTGAATATATAATTTATAGTTATTATTTTCTAATTTAAAACAAGAAATGGCGTCGTCAAAATCTTTTGTATCTAATCCATCGATTGTTACAGTTAGTATATTTGTTAAATCTTTTCTATTTTCAAAATCCTCTTTTTGTATTTCTAAAGGCATATTCTTTGCTTCTATTAATACTTCTTCGGGAAAATCACTTTGTACATCGTTTGAGCTTAAAATATTTTTTATAGGCAACTCTTTATCATCTATTTTGGTTAAAAAATGAGAAAATTCTATAATAACAAATTTACTATTTGGTTCTTTTATATTAAATACTAATATATCTTTTTCTGTAAAATTTTCTAGAGTTTTAAAATCAGATATTATTCTATAATCAGCTGCATCTCTAGAATCGTATGCTTTAAAAAAGAAAATATTTTTATTTTTAGAAATTGTTCCAGATACTATTTGTTTTTTATGTTCAATAATCTTTTTTAAATTCGCTTTATATAAAGTTTCATTAGTTTTAGATAAATAACAAAAAATATCAGCTTCTACAATATCTTCATTCAAAGCTGCTTTTAATTGAAAAGGTGCTAAAAAAGCACTTTTTGGATTTTCTGTATCTTCATCAAAATCAATAAAACCTAATCTTTTAGGTGTTATTGATATTTTGGTTTGAAGTGTTTGAAGAAATTCTAATGCATAATATTCTTCATCTTTTGTGCTATCAATTTTATTTTGACTGCTTAAGTCTCTTAAAGTTTTTGAAACATCTTTGTTTAAAAAACCTGGAATTTTTAAAGTTTTAACTATATCAAGAAATTTCTTGTATGGGTTTTTTTGAATAAATTCAAGAATTTCAGCTTCATTTACAACTCTTTTATTTATTTTACTGTCTCTTAATTTGCTTTTGTTTTGATACATTTAACCCACCTGAATAACTACTCTTAAAGTAATTGAAAAAATAAATAACAATAAACCTAAACTTATCATTGACCATTTTAAGACTTTTTTAATTCCTCTTTCTTTAGAAACTTTAAATAAGTCAAGGTCATTACTTCCTACTAAAGCACCACTGAAACTGTTTGAATCTGGAGCCATCATAAATGAAATAAATATGATTGCTAGTGATACTATCATTAAAATTGTTATTAAAGCTATTGCTGCTGCATTCATATATTATTCCTTTGTTTTTAATTTTAATCCATATTCTTCTAATTGTTCAGTTGTAACAGTTGAAGGAGCTGAAGTTAATAAATCAGTTCCTTTTGCATTTTTAGGAAATGCTATAACGTCTCTTATAGACATTGATTCAGTTAAAATCATCATTATTCTTTCAATTCCAAAAGCTACACCATTGTGAGGAGGTAAACCATAGTTAAATGATTTTAAAAAGAAACCAAAACGATCTTGTTGTTGTTTTTCTGAAATGTTTAATATATCAAACATCATTTTTTGAGTTTCTAGATCATGAATTCTAATTGAACCAGAACCTAATTCAAAACCATTTAAAACTAAGTCATATGATTTTGCTCTAACTTTTGCATATTCTTTAGTTTTTAAAAATTCTAAAGTGCTTTCTTCGAATTGTGTAAATGCGTGGTGTGCTGGTGCGTAGCTTTGAGTTTCTTTATCATATTCAAACATAGGTCAATTTACTATTCATAAAAAGTTTAATTGTTTTGGATTTGCTAATTGATATAACTCATTTAATAATGTTCTAATTGCACCTAATGATTTTAATGCGTCTTCATTATCATCATTTGCTGAAATAATTGCTAAGTAATTATCTTTATTTTCTAATTTACCATTTAATAATTTAGCAACTTCTGAATCACTTTCTTTTATATTTATAATTTCTAAAATTTGACCATTATTTTTTCTAAATGTTTCTTTAATGATTGCTTCATTTTCTTTTATGTCTCTATCAAATAAAACTACTTTTACATATTCTTTATTATATTTAGAAGCTAGTAAATCTGAATAATCATTAATTAAATATTCATATCTTGTATCTGGTTTATCATTTCCATAGTGTTCTAATGAATAGAAATAATCCATTCTTTTAAAAGGGGCTTCAATTTTAAAACCTAATTTGCCTAAAACTTCAACTCACATTCTTTCACATAGTTCAAATAAAACTTCTTGATTTGCAAAAGATAATTCGATATCTAATTGTGTAAATTCAGGTTGACGGTCTTTTCTTAAGTCTTCATCTCTAAAAACTCTAGCTATTTGGAAATATTTTTCAAATCCAGCAGCCATTAATAATTGTTTAAATAATTGAGGTGATTGAGGTAAAGCAAAGAAGCTTCCTTTTTTTCTTGTAGGAACTAAATAGTCTCTTGCACCTTCTGGAGTTGATTTTCCTAAAATAGGTGTTTCAATTTCACTAAATCCTTCTTTATCAAAAAAGTTTCTAATTAATAATAGTAATTTACTTCTTAGTTTAATATTTTCAGCAAGTTTTTGTCTTCTTAAATCTAAAAAACGATATTCTAATCTTAAATCTTCATTTCCATTGTTATCGTTTTTTTCATTAATTTCAAAAGGTATTTGTTTTGAAGAATTTAATATTTTATAATCATTAACTAATACTTCTATTTCACCTGTTTTAATTTGTGAATTAGCTTCATGTCTTTTTTTAACTACACCTTTTATTTCTATACAGCTTTCTTTTGTTAATAAAGGATCACTTACATTTTCAAAAACTAGTTGAACAATTCCACTTGAATCTCTTAAGTCAATAAAAGTTTGTTTTTTCATTTTTCTTTTATTAGCTATTCAACCATATAAATGAACTTCTTTATTTTCATAAGCAATAGATAAATCATTGTTATATATTTTTTTCATATTATTTCCTTTATTTATTTTTTAATATTTCAAATAAATTATTGATATTTTCATAGTTAATGATTTTTTTGAAATCTTCATTTTTTACTTTAATTTCATATTTTTTTGAATTTAGTTCTTTAAATAATAAATATTTAGGTTTATATTTAAAGTTGTTTTTAAATAATTGTTTAATAGAAACTTTTTCATTTAATAAAATAACTGAAAAATGTTTTCTTAATTCATATGCTAATTTAATTATTTCGCTAGCTTCATCTTCATTTAAAAAACCGATTAATATATCAGTTTGATTTGAAATTTCTGGATAGTTTGAAATATTATAATTAATTATTTCACTTAATCTATCAACTCCAAAAGCAAAGCCTATTGAATTCAAATCAGGTCCGCCAAAAGATTTGATCATTCCATCATATCTTCCACCACCTAAAATTGTTGATTGAGAACCTAAGGCCTCTGATGTTGAAACAAATTCAAATACAACATCATTATAATAATCAAGTCCTCTAACTAAATTAGGATTAATTTTATATTCAATATTAAATTCTTTTAAAAGTTTTGTTAAATGCTCAAAATCTTCTTTTTCTTCTTTTGATAAATAATCTAATAATTTAGGAGCATTTTTAACAAAATCTTTTTGTATTTCTTCTTTATCATCTAAGATTCTTAATACATTTTTTTCTAAACGGGTTAATGAAATCTCAGTTAACTCATTTTTATAGTTTAAAAAGTATTCTTTTAAAACTTTTATGTAATTATTTCTTGTTTCAAAAGAACCAAGATTATTTATTTCTAAAACAAAATCTTTTATTTTTATTTCATTTAAAAAATCATATGCTAATTTTATTATTTCAAAATTGCTGTATACGCTTTTTTTATCAATCAATTCAATTCCACCTTGAATAAATTGTCTAAAACGTCCTTTTTGTGGTCTTTCATAGCGAAACATTGGACCAAAATAATAAAGTTTAGTAGATTCAAAATTATTAATTTTATTTTCTACTAAAGCTCTTATAGCTGAAGCAGTTCCTTCTGGTCTTAAAGCAATAGTTCTTCCACCGTTATCTTTAAAAACATACATCTCTTTTGAAACGATATCACTAGTCTCACCGACTGTTCTTATAAATAAATTTACATCTTCTATTATTGGAGTATTAATGCTATTGAAGCCATAATTTTTGGCTACTTTTATAAATTTTGATTGAATAAAATCTAAAATATTAGCTTCTAAGCCATAAATATCTTTAGTTCCTTTTAATCTATTAAACATAAATACTCCTTAAATTTATATAGCAAAATCGTTTATTCCGCTAAATGTTTCTTCTTCTATTTCTTCTGTTTTTCAGTAGTTGTTTTCAATTCTTTTTGCTTTAATTTGATATTTTCTAATTACTAATTCATTTCAAATATATGGAATAAAGAATAAATTAATTAAGCTTAATGAAATAATTGCAAAACCAAATCCTAAAACGAATGCTGAATCTAAATGTCTTATTAAATTTAATTCAAGTCAAATAAATACAATTGCTAAAACAATGTTAAATACTTGTTGTCCAAAAGTTTCCGCAAAGTGAAGTTTAAATATTCCTTGTATAGTTTCGTTATTGTAAACAAAGTTTTTGTAAATCAATTCTTTTTTAAATTCATCATAAACTTTTGCAGCATGTAAAGTTGTATCAATAATGTTAATTAATGTAATGAAAATTAATACTGTTAAAATTGCATTATTAAATCTTGCTCTAGTTATTAACATAAATGTAACTGTTAATGCAACTAAGAAAAATTCTTTTATAAATAATATTCCAGCTGTTATTAGTGAATATCTTATAGCTAAATAAATTGAAATTATTAGTAATGATGATACAGAGATAATAACTGAAAAAGCTACGTTTACTAAAGAATCTTTTGATGAAATAAATACTTCATTTAAATTAAATAATACTGTGTTATCTTTTAATAATTTTTGTGCACTTAATAATAAATCATTATTTATAAAGTCAGCTAAGTTTTTATCTGAAACTATTCCAATTACATAATCATTATTAGCTAATGAATTTTGATAAATTTCAGCTGAAATTATATTAGGTTGTTTTTGAATTATTTCAAGAAGTTTTTTAGCTGTTTTTAAATCAAAAGTAATATTTGTATTTGCAAATTCAGGTGTTATTATATAGTAATTTGAATTAACAAATTCTTTTCCTAAATTAATTCCTAATTTTGGTGTTTTATAAACTCCTGTATAAATTCCAAATAAAACTAAACCTAGAACAATAAATAAACCAAAACCAATAAAGAAGTATTTAGATTTTGTTATTAAATCAATTTTTTCTATTATTGTTTTCTCAACTTTATTACCTTGTGAAATTACTTTTTGATTTTTTTCAATTTCTTCAAGTTGAGCTCAAGAACGTAACATTAATACATTTAAAACTACAGGGATTATAGCTAAAGACAATGCTAATATGAAATTAAGTATGCTTATTGTGTTTAAGTAATTTCTAGCTATAAAAATACCTAAACAAGATAAAACTATGATTCCTACAGATACGTCTAGACCTGAAATTAAGCCTTGTTTTGTTAATTTATTTATAGCTCTTATATTTGTTGCTTCATCTAATTTTTCTTTTCTATAAATGTTTAATTGGTTGTAAAGCATGTTTATAACAATAAATAAAGCTGCTAGGATTGCAAATGAAATAATAGGATTCATTGCTAAATTAAATGCAGTTATAATTGCTAGATAAACAAATACAAAGAAACCTAGAGTTATAGAACTTATTGCACCGAATAGACGATGTCTTGCAATTAAAAATAAAGCAAATAGTGAAAATAGAATTAATAAAACAACTAAATAACGGTTTTGATTACTATTTTCTGAAATAGTATAAAAACTGTTTTGTTTTTTAAATGTAAAATCAGCTTGTGAAAAATTAACAGCTGCTTTAATTTCTTTATCAGTTAAACCACTGGCATTATTATTTAAAATATAAAAAGCTGATTCAGATTTAATTGGTGATAATAAACCGATTGGTGAAATTGCACTAATTAAATATTTTCTTGCATTTATTCCTTCAAGTTTTAAAACTGGGTTTTTTGAAGAAATAACATTATTTTGATTATCTCTTTTTACTTCAGGATTTGCTGAGTTATTTATGTATGCAAAGTTAACAGGGTTTTGTCCTGAAGCTTCTCATTCTTTTGGAAATCTAGTTTTAGCTTCATGAATAAATTGTTTTAGATTAATTCAGAAGTAAACTTGATTTTGAGGATTTACTGAGCCATCATTTGAACGATTGAATAAATTTAAAAAGTTGTATTCATTAGACATCTTAATAAATTCATTTCATCCTTGATTATCAACTTTAATTTTGATTCTATGTGGAACTGCATTTAGTTCTATTGAATCAGTTGGTTTTTTATCCAAACTAATTTCAAAGTCTTTCGGATCACCATTAATAAAATCTTGTAAAGTTTTTTTTCTATTTGGTGAAGTTTCATTTTTTGAAATATAAAAACCTTTGTAAAATAAAGGATTTCCTTTTTCGTCAGTCAATGTTAGATAAGGTTTGTTTTCTAAACCGAAAACTAATCTATCACGACTTTCATCATCTCTATCTTGAAGACTTTTTAATAAAATAGTATTATCATTTGCTAAACTTACATCATATGATGAAGCAGTAGCGTCTGCTTTATTTAATAAAAAATCTTTTGTTAATTTTAGAATTCTATTGCTTGATAAATTTTTAGGATCTTTATTATCAATTTTTAAAGTTACATTAGCTGCAACTATTTTAGAATTATCTTTTTTAATTAGTCTAGGCGCTAAATAAAAAATTGAACCTAAAATAATTGTTAATAGCATAACAATAACAACAAAAATATTAATAAATCATCTAAATTTATTTCCTATTAGTTTTGTCTTTTTCATAATTTCTATATTATACAATAAATTATTAGATTAGGGCAATAATTACTAATATTAGTAATAAATAAAGATAATTAATATTGAATAGTTTCTAAATACTTTATACCTTCTTGAGTTATTTTTCTTCCTCTTTGAGTTTTTTCAATTAATTTATGAATTAATAAAAGTGGTTCAATTTCATTGATAATTGTATATCTATCATCTTTAATTATTGAACTTATAGCTTCTAAAGAAGCTGTCTTTTTATTGAATGTTAAATTCAAAGTTTTTAAATATTCTATTTGAGGTATATAAAGCCCATATAAATAAATATCTAAATACTTGAATGTTTCTTTTACTGTTTTTAAATTAATAATTTTTTCATTAGAATAAATTGCAAAATCATTAACTCTTTTTAATAAATTATTAGCAATTCTAGGCGTTTGTCTTGAATGTTTTGCTATAAAATTTATTGCTTGATTATCTATATTAATTTTGTTTCTTAAAGCTGATTTTTCAATAATTTTTTCTATTTCATTTTCTTCATATGGAAGCAATTTTCCAACATAACCAAACCTATCTTTTAAAGGTTTAGAAATGTTTTGAAATTTAGTTGTAGCACCTATTAAACTGAAGTTTTTTAGTTGCATTCTCATTATTTTTTTATCTCCATCAACTCCCAAAACAACATCAATAACTTTATCTTCTAAAGCTGAATATAACATCTCTTCTATATTTTTATTAATGCCATGAATTTCATCAATAAAAATAATGTCATTTTCATTAATTGAAGAAAATAAAGTGAGAATATCACTTTTTTTCTCTAACATAGGGCCTTGAACATAAATTATTTTTGCATTAGTTTCATTTGCAATTATTTTAGCTAAACTTGTTTTTCCTAGACCAGGAGGACCATAAAAAAGAATATGATCTACTGGCTTTTTTTGAGCTTTAGCAGCATTTATCATTACTTTTAATGTTGAAGTAATTTTATTTTGACCAATAAAATCTTCAAAATTATCAACTCTAAACTCTTGTTTCATTTGCTCTTTGACTAATTAATTTAATAGCTTCTTCTACTGATTGCTCAATGTTTTCAGATATTTGCATTTTAGACATAGCATAAGAAATTTGTTGATTTTTAAATCCTAACATTTTCATTGTTTCTTCAAATTTTGAAATTAATGAATTTTTTGTATTTTTTTCTTTTATTTTAGTCATATCTTCATTATCCATTTTTGCTAAAAACTTATTATATTTTTCTTTATAAGCAAAAATGATATTATTAGCGATTTTAGTTGAAACATAAGGTATATTAGCAAGCGCTTCGCTATTTCCTTCAGCTATATAATTTAATACTAATTCTCAGCCTGCATTTAAAATAGAAATAGCTGTTTTAGGCCCTAAACCTTGAAGCATAATTAAATCTTCAAAAATTACTAATTCTTTAAAGTTTTCAAAACCGTAAGTTACTTTATTATATTCATTAATAAAATTAGATATAAATATTTTTTTATTTTCATCTTTTTTAAATCTTTGAATATTAGGCACATAAATTAAGTCGCCTTGACCGTGGTGTTCTAAAATTAAATAATTTGTATTAACGTGTACAATTTTTCCATAAATATATATTTTCATTTTTTTACCTCACAATAATTTTTATAAATATCTTTTTTTATTAAGTGAAATGATGAAAATATAAAGAAAAAGTAAAGAAATGATAAAATAAATAATTATGAAAAACATTGTAGTAAATATAGAAATATCAAAAGATTCAAAAATTAAATATGAATATGACAGAAAAACAAACAAAATTAAAGTAGATAGAATTTTAAGAGGAGATTTTAATTATCCTGCAAATTATGGATATATAGCAGAAGCATTAGACTGAGATGGAGATGAGTTAGACGTTTTAGTATATTCTCCAGAAGTGTTTATGCCTGGAACTTCTTTAGAAGCTAGAGTAATTGGAGCTATGAAAATGATTGATTCAGGTGAAACTGATACAAAATTAATTGCAGTTCATGCAGATGACTATCGTTTAGATCACATTAAAACTTTAGATGACTTAGATCAAATGTGACTTGTTTCAGTTAGAAACTTCTTTTCAACTTATAAAGAATTTAAAGGAAAAGATGCAACTTTAGTTACAGGTTTTGAAGATGTTAAATGAGCTGAAAAAGAATATGAAGAATGTGTTAAATTAATGCAAGAATATGGTTCTTTAGATAAAGAAGAGTTCATTAACAAAATGAAAAAAGAACATCCTGAAAAATATATGTAATGTGAAAAAAGTAATTGAAAATTCCCAAAATGGGAATTTTTTTATGTAATTTGTGTTAAGTTTTACAAATGGGATTTGTAAGCCCTGGATGAAGGTCTTTTTTTCAAAAAAATGCCTTAATTTATGATAATTTTTTAGATGAGAGTTCCATTTAAAACACTACAAAATATAAAGGATACTCAATGTTTTTTTGAAATAGAAAATCTAAAAAACGTTGTCAATATAAAAATTGATAAAAAAATATAAACCCAAAGAAAATCAAAGGGATAAGTAACATAGAAGCTTTGCTAAAATTAAGAAAATTATACTTAAATGTAAAAAATGAACTTATGAAACTATTCTATAATTCAATTTCTGAACAACTTCAGATAATATTTGATCATTTTATGAAATATAGAACTTTTAAAAATTTTGATTATAAGTCATTATACATATCTAAATCGACTTTTTATAGAAGAGTTTCTTCATTGGTTTGTATATTAAGTTGATTATTTTGATAATAAAAATTAATTTTATTTATTAAATAAATAAGAAAAATTGGAATTCTCAAAAAATAAAAAAATTTAAAATTTATTATCAAATTATTATGCACGGTCAGTTATCCGTGCAGATTGGAAATTATGAAATCAAAATTAGCAATTTCTAAAATTAAATTGTATCTTTGAATGTTCACAAACTATTTTTATACTAAATTATATTTAACCAAATCAGTCAATAATTTGGAATTAATGAGTTTAAATATACCTGATGTTAACTAACGATCCTCAAGTTGTAAACGTTGTTAAAGAAGAACAAGTTTTTAAAGATGATTTTGATGCCCAACTCGAACCTGTAGAATATATTTTACATAGAGGTGGTGTCGCAACTACTAGGGACATTGAAAGAAAGAGTACTGATAATGCTATTTTAGATAAATATCCAGTTAAAATAAAAATAACTAGAGACTTTATAAATGATGATGCAATAATTGAATTAACTTTTCATGACTTATTATTAGAAAATAGAACAAGACACGAAATTTTAATAAATGAAAAACAGTTAGACATGAATATTAGAAGAAGAAGTTCTAATGGTGAAAGTACATATTTTATTACTAGATATATAGACGGAACAAAAATTTCTTTTTCTGAACTCGAAGTTTTTAAAATGACTGCTTTTACTTCAATTAGAAATTACACAAACTACTTAGTTGGCTTTGAATTATTCTTTAATCATACATCAAATAAACCCTCACAAAAATTCGATCTAATCAACAACAATATTAAATTTTCATACGTCCGAAGTGTAGAATTCAATATTACTAGAAGAAGTTTTGAAGAAATATTAAGTGAATCAAATGTCTCTTTTAAAAAAGAAGTTATCGAAACTGAATTAAATATGAACGAACCAAATTTGGGACAAGGTTATCGTCATATTGCAACTTCAACTCATCAAATTAAATCAACAAGAGATGAGGAACCTAAATTTTATTTAACTAATGTACCAGAGAATTTGTTTGACAGTATTAATATTGAAAACTCTTTTAAGTATAAATCTTACTATATAACATCCGAAAAAATTAGACTATCAAACGATAAGTTTAAAATAAATTATTACATTAATGAAAGACATACATATAATAAAAAAACAAAAGAATTTGACAAAGTTTATGATGGTAGCCAAGGGCTTTATTTACCTTTAAATTTCAAAGGAGAATTTAGCTTTAATTTCAGCGTAAAACAGAACATTTTTAAAAATATGGATAATTTACGTCTAACTAAAATCATTAATCAACCATTTTTTAATAAAGAAGAAGGCAAAATTCGTTTGCGCATGTCATATGAAAGTTATTCTGAACAAGAATCAAATAAATTTTTCAAGGTTTGAAAACCAGCAGTAGTAGTTAACAATAACTAGCTTCTGCTGGTTTTTTATTATTTTATTTTTGGTCCTTTTGGTAAAGGATCTCTTTTATGATTAGAAATTTTATGAAAATGTTCAATTTTTGCTTTTATTTCATTATTAACGCTTGTTTTATCTCTTAAATAACTTTCAAATTCATAATAACTAAAGCCTAATTCTTTTTCATCAGTTTGATCTTCATATAAATTAGCACTTGGATCTTTATCAATTATTTCGTCTGGAACACCTAAAATTTGAGCTAAAGCATAAACATCAGATTTTAATATATTAGCAAAAGGTAATAAATCACATCCACCATCACCATATTTAGTAAAATAACCTAAATAAAATTCATCAAAGTTATCAGTTCCTAAAACTAAAGTATTTAAATCTTGACTCAATGAATAAATTGAAGTCATAAATAAACGTGATTTTAAATTTGCTTGACTGCCTTTTTTTTGAATATCTA
This sequence comes from Mycoplasma struthionis, assembly GCF_003855455.1. Classification (GTDB taxonomy): domain Bacteria; phylum Bacillota_I; class Bacilli_A; order Mycoplasmatales; family Metamycoplasmataceae; genus Metamycoplasma; species Metamycoplasma struthionis. The sequence continues at coordinate 562,893 of NZ_CP034044.1, read as the reverse complement.
AAGTTTTAATTAAATCATTGTATTGTTTTTCTAAATCAATAAATTTAATTTCACTTCCTAATTTTTTTTCTAATTTTTTAACATGATCTTCTGTATATTTATCATTTCTAGTTTTAAAATAGAAAAAATGTGCATTTTCATTAAAAGCTTTTTTAGAAATAAAAGCCAATGTAGCGCTATCAATTCCTCCTGAAATTCCTAAAGCAACACCACTTGCATTAGCAGCTTTTACTTTTTGTTTTAATCAAGATACTATTTTATTTAAATAAATTTCATAAATTTTTAATTCTTTTTTTGTTAATTCTTTACGATTAATTTTCATCATATTATTATTTTAACCTTTTATAAAAAGAAAGTAAAAATAAATCGATATAGTATATAATAAAAATAATTAATGAATTAAATAATATAAAAAGGAGTTAATTATAATGATTAATGTTAATGATTTAAAACCTGGAGTAACTTTCCAATTAGAAAATAGTATTTATGTAGTTTTAGAAGCTCAACACTCAAAACAAGGACGTGGACAAGCTAACGTTAAAGTAAAAGTAAAAGATTTAAGAACTGGTTCAACAACAATTAAATCATTTACTGGTGGAGATAAAGTTGAAAAAGCTATGATTGATAAAGCCAATATGGATTATTTATATAATGCAGGCGATAATGTAATTTTAATGGATCAAGAAACTTTTGAACAAATTGAAATTCCAGTAAATAATATTGCTTGAGAATTAAACTTTTTAAAAGAAGGACAAAAAGTTGTAGTTAGAAAATTTGAAAGCGAAGTTTTAGATATTGAATTACCATCAAACGTTGCTTTAAAGGTTACAGAAGCTCCAGAAGCTGTTAGAGGAAATACAGCTCAAGCTGCACAAAAAAAAGTTACTTTAGAAACAGGTTTTGTTATCGAAACACCTTTATTTATTAAAGAAGGTGAAGAAGTTTTAGTTTCAACAGAAACTGGAAAATATGTCGGAAGAGCATAAATTATGGAACACGTTTCAGTTAACACAAAAATGAACTTTAGTTTTAATGTAGAACTAAAGGTAATAAGAGAAGCAATTTTAAGCATTCAAAAGAAAATAAATACAATTAAATTTGATAAAAACTTTTTATTGCTTTTAAATTCTCCTAAAACAAATGTTTCAATTTCTATGAATTACAAAATCAAAAATATTAAAGATTTTGCATTTGAAACTAAAAGATTAATTTTTTTAATAGAACAAAAAGTTTTTTCTTTAATTAATACTAAACCAATCAATATAAACCTTGTTTTTGAAGGTATAATCAATGAAAATCAATAAAAAATTCAATGAAAGAGCGATAGATAATTTAAAAGTTAATGCATTAGCTTTAGCAAAAGAATTGATAAACGATGCTCCAAATAGCATTATAAGTTCTGCTAAAATTTTTCATAGCTTATATTTTTATCATTTAAATTATGATTTTCAAAATCCTAATTGAATGAATAGAGATCGCCTAATTTTAAGTTCAGCTGATAGTATATTTTTACATTATTCAATTTTAAATTTTTTAGGTTATTTAGATTTAAAAGACGGTAAACAAGAAACAAAAAAATTACGTTATTTAGCTTCTAAAGACTCTAATTTATTTATAGAAAAAACAATGCTAGGTAATAGCCAAGGTATCGCTTATGCAGTAGGTGAAGCGATAGCTGAAAAGCATTTATCTGAAAAGTTTCCAGAAATATCTCATTATATTTATGTTATAACAACTCATGAAGATTTACAAGACGGTTTAAGTCAAGAAGCTTTAGAATATGCAGCAACTAATAAATTAAATAATTTAATAATTTTAGTTGATTCAAATTCTTCAGAAGTTGAAGCATTTTCTAGAGAATCTTTAAAAACTAATTTTGCTAAAAAATATTCAGCAATGAACATAGATTATAAACAATTAAAAGACGCTAGTCCAGAAGCAATTATTAAAGCAATTGCTAATGCTAAAAAAAGTTCTAGATTGTCAATTATTGATATAGAATCAACTATTAAAGAAAACAGCATTAAAAAATGAAAATATGAAAATCCTGATACTTATTTATCAGATGATTATTTTGAAGCTATAAAAGAAAAATCTTTATTTAATAAACTTGATAATTTTGAAATTTATGAAGAAGTAAAAACAGAATATCGCAATAAATTTTTAGAAAATCATGAAAAAGCAGAAAGATGAACTTATTCAGATAGATTAGATCAATTTATAAGCGATAATGTTAAAGAAAATATTAATGATGCAAAAATATCAGATTTTAATAAATTAGAAGATAAAATAGCTGTCTTTTTAAACAACTTAGCTGATAAATACGAAAATATTTTAGTCGCTTCATTAGACCAAAAATGATTAAGAAAATTAAAAACATATAATGGTGTTTTTGCTAATAATAATTTATCAGGTAGGTTAATTTATTCGAGTCAAAAAGCATTTTCAGTTGCTTCAATTGCTAGTGGTTTATCAGCACATAGTAACTATAGACCAATAGTTTTAGCACCTATTTCATCACTTGATTATGTATTACCTGCTATAAAAAACGCAGCAGCTGATAATACTAAAATTTTATATATTTTTGATTACAGCGAAATTTATTATGCTTCTTTAGAAAACCAAAATACATTAATGTCTGCTATAAAAATGGCTAGAGATTTTGCTGGTTTTCAAACATTTATAGTAAACGATGAAAGCGAATTAAAAGCCTCATTTGAATATTATTTAAATGAAGCTAGCAAACCTGTTATTATATTTTTAAATTTAGAAAACAAAATTAAATCAAATTTCAACAGTAAATTAGAAATTAAAAGTGGTTTATATTACTTAAATAATCAAAAATCAGATTATACATTAATTTCTTCAGGTGAAAATCTAAATTTAGCAGCTAAAATCGCTCAAAAATTTAATTTTTCTTTAATTAGTATTTCAAACAATTCAAATATTGCTGATTTAAATAAAAATAAAACTAAAAAAATCTTATTAGATTTTGCTTTTTCAGAAAAAATTGCTAAATATGTTCAATATCAAATAATTTTAGAACCAAAAGCAACTATTAAAAATGAGATTTTTGACTCTGTTTGTGAAAAACTGAATAAAATAATGAAAAAATAGCGAATTTAATTTCGCTATTTTTTTAGTTCATTAACTTCATCTTCACTTAAGGCTCTAAACATGCCTATTTTTAAATTTTTATCAGTAATTGAACCATATGCTTTTCTATGAAGTGAAGTTACATAATTATTAACTAATAAAAATAAATTTTTAACGTGATGATTTCTTCCTTCTCATAAAGTTACTGAATATTTTAAAGGAGCTATTGGTTTTACAATTTGTTTACTATATTTTCCATTTAATTTCACAAAATTTGAATTTAAATATCTTAAATTTTTCTCATCTAATTCTTTTTCTAAATTAACTATATATTCTCTTTTTAAGTTATTAGATGGATGCTCTAATTTATTTTTAAATTCACCATCATTGGTAATAATTATTACTCCAGTAGTATTAAAATCTAATCTACCAACAGAAAAATAATGTCCTTTTAAATTCATTACTTGATAAATAGTTTTACGATTTTCTGGGTCTTTTAAAGTACAAATACAATTTCTAGGTTTATTTAAAACATAATATTCATGTTTTATTTTTTTTATTTCTACTTTTTTTCCATTTATTTCAATTAAATCATTTCTTGAGCATCTATCACCTAATAAAACGACTTGTTTATTTACTTTTATAAGTCCTTTTTCAATAAGCTTTTCGCCCTCGCGTCTTGAACAAATTCCTAACTCACTTAATAACTTTTGTACTTTAATTTTTTCTTCCATTTGAAACTCCATTAATAACTTATATTATATATAAAAATTTTCATAGTTTCATATTAACAAAACAAATGCAAAAATAATATTTAATAAAGATGCGAGGAAAAATGGAAAAAATTAAAATAGAAAATTTAGAAAATCAAAGTCTTCAATTTAAAAGAGACTTTATTGCCAAATATTGCATGTATTCGCGGTTGCAAAAACATGCAGGCTCGCTAAAACAAAAAAATGTTATTCAAACCAAAAGTGATTTAGAGATTTTTATAGAATCTTTAAGTGCTGATTATAAAAAGATTTTTGTTGAAACTTTTGTATTAAACAACTCTGATAGTAGTTGATATTTAAGATACTTTTCAAAAAATGATTACTATCGCAAACTTAATTTTGTAGTAAATCTATTTATAAGATTTATTCATGCTACCAACAATAGTAAATAATGAAGTTATAAAAGCTAAACCTAGTGAAATATGACTTGAAAACTTTTATATTCAAAGTAATAGGCATTTATATTTATTAAATTGAAATAATGCAAATCAAATATCAAATCTAACTTTAAGGCGTTTAATTGATGATAATAAATTTATTTTAGAATTTGACTATGCAAATTTTGATCAAGCAATAAGTGATATTAAAATTGATGCATTAATTAATAATAATGAAATAAAAATAGAAAAGAAACTAACAAGTCAAAAAAATAGATTTATTTTTTCAGTAATAAGTGAAAAAACTAAAGATCTTAGTTCAATGACTTTTGATAAAATAAAAAGCATTAATTTTGAAATAAGTTATTTAGTTAAAAATAAATGATATCAAGTTGAGCGTTTTGAATATAGAATTAACGCAATAAAAGAAAATAAAGTAATCAAAACAAATTTAAATGGCACTTTTATTAATTTAATGACTACTTTAAATGTTAAAAGTATTCCAGTATATAATAAACCAACTTTAATAAGACATCATGAATCTAGAGAATATATTAGTTTTTATTTTAAACCTAAAAAGTTTTTAATCGGTTTACCTATTAAAGAAATTTTTGAATTTAATATTTTTAAAGTAAATAGCAACGGACAAAAAGATTTAGTAGTAAATCAAAGTGATGTTTTTGGACTTAATATAGAAGCCAAAATTCCAACTGAACAAGTTAATGGAACAATTAGCGTTTTATATAATCCTTGAGAAACTAATAATAAAAATATTTTAATAGATTCATATTCATATTATGACAGAAAACAAGGTATCACTTTTATAACACCAAATCATTATGAAGCTAAAAAAGGTTTAATGATACCATTAAAATTTCAAGGTAATTTTTTTATTCAAATTAACATAAGTTTTGGATCAAAATTAAAAGATTTTTCAGTAATTTATAATGAAGAATTAGCTAAACCTTTTTTTAATTTATCTAATGGTTTAATTCAATTAAAAACTCAGCAAATAAATGGATATTTAACTGAAGAAAAATACAACGTGATCAAATTAAAAAACATTCAAAAAATTATTTCAAATGCAAACTCAATAAATGACATTAATTATTTAGGAAAAGAGTAAAATGACAAAAAAACATAAAATAATAATATCAGCAAGTTTAGGAATGCTAGCAGCAATTTCAATTGCGTCTACTGTTTTAGTTTATAAATTTCTAGGTAAAAAAGATATAAATAAACAAATAGATAATAGAAATTCTGAATTAATTGAAAATCCTGAATTATCAAATGAAGAAGAAAATGATAATAGTGATGAACTAAATTCAGAATTACTAAATGAAGAAAATACAGCAGCTGATTCAGTAGATGATGAATTAGCAGAACATCTTACAATGATAAGGTCAACTGATAAAGAAATAGAAAAACTAAAAGAAGATGAAAATTTAGCTAGAGAAGTTTTAAAAAATGAAAGAGAGAATCAAGAAAATTCAGAAACTAGTGAAGAAAGTTCTGAACCTAACTCTACTCCAATTTCTAGAAATGAGGCTACTTCTTCAAATAATACACCTACTCCTTCACAACCACCTAGACCTTCAAATTCATCTACTTCAGCACCAAGAAATAGGACAAATACAACTAATACAAGAAGACCTGCTACTACCTTTCAACCTTCTGATCCTCCAAAACCCAAACCCAAACCAATTACAAATATTCCTTGACAAAATATTTTTCCTAGAATAAGTAGTTCTGATTATTATGATCAATTGAATTTTAAAGATGGACAAGCTTGAATTGATGAAGACATGATTGCTTATATAGTAAAAGATGTTTTAAATAGAGTTACTGCAATTGATGGGTCAATTGAATATGCTCATAAAATAATTGATGATCAAACAGTTTTAATTTCTTTTAGATGAAGGAATAAAACACAGAAAACACAAATAACGTATAAAATTAGCGCAAATAAGATATAATCTTATATATGAACGCAAAAGATATTATATTTAGTGAAATTAAAAAATTAACAAAAGTTAAGTTTGATATGGATTCAGATATCAAAACTTTAAACATCGATAGTTTAGATTTGGTAATTTTAGTTAGCGACATTGAAAGCAAATATAAAATAAGCGTAACCGATGAAGAATTACTAAGTATAAAATTTGTAGGTGATATTGTAAAAATATTTGAACAAAAATTTAATAAATAAGGTAAAATATAATCGTATTTATTATTTACGGGTATAGTTCAATGGTAGAACAACGGGCTTCAACCCCGTGTGTTGTGAGTTCGAGTCTTGCTACCCGTGCCATATCAAGACCAAAGGCAGCTTAATGGCTGTCTTTTTGTTTTTTATTTTTTAAAAAACAAAAAAAAGACCAAAAGGTCTTAATGGGCATTTCTGCATATGGTGCCGTCAATTGGATTTGAACCAACGACCCCTTCCTTACCATGGAAGTGCTCTGCCCCTGAGCTATGACGGCAATTACATAAATTATTATAACAATTTTTTCAATTTTTAATTAAAAACTTTTATTTTATTATAAATAAATTATAATATTAATATTATGGAAAAAACAATGTATGAATCACTGAAATCAATTTCAGATAAATATTTAGAACAAGAAAAAGAATTGTCAAACCCTGACATTTTTAACGATATAAAAAAATATACAAAAATACAAAAAGAAATGGCTGATATTCAAGAAATTCATGAGAAATTTCAAGAAATTATAAAATTAGAAGAAAATCTTTTACAAGCTAAAGAACTACTTTCATTAGAAAAAGATGAAGATTTAATAAAAATGGCTAAAGAAGACATAGCTGCATCTGAAGATCAAATTGTAATTCTTGAAGAAAAATTAAAAGAATTATTATTACCTCAAGATGAAAATGATAAAAGAAACGTAATAGTAGAAATCCGTGGAGCAGCTGGTGGAGATGAAGCTAATATCTTTTCAGGCGATTTATTTAAGATGTATCAAAAATATTGCGAAAAAAATGATTTTAAAATTAAAATAATTGATTCAACTTATGGTGCCATGGGTGGATATAGTCAAATTGTTTTTTCAATAAAAGGTGAAAAAGTTTTCTCTAAAATGAAATTTGAAAGAGGGGTTCATAGAGTTCAAAGAGTTCCTCAAACTGAAACCCAAGGACGTGTTCATACTTCAACTGCAACTGTCACAGTTTTACCAGAAGTTGATGATGATGTTAAAATAGTCGTTAAACCAGAAGATATTGAAGTTGATGTATTTAGATCTTCAGGAGCTGGTGGTCAATCAGTTAACACAACAGACTCAGCTGTTAGAATAACACACAAGCCAACTGGTATAGTAGTTACTTCTCAAGATGAAAGAAGCCAAATTCAAAACCGTGAAACAGCAATGAAAGTTTTAAAAAGTCGTTTGTATGAAATGGAAATGCAAAAAAGAGACCAAGAAGAAAGAGGGCTTAGAAAACTTGCAGGAACAGGTGATAGAAGTGAAAAAATTAGAACTTATAATTACCCACAAGATAGAGTAACTGATCATAGAATAGGTTTTTCTACTTCTTTAAAAGTAACAATGGAAGGTGATCTTGATAAAATTCTAGAAGCTTTAATTGCTGAAGAAAAATCAAGAATGATAAGAGAAGCAGGATTTTAATGATAGATAAAACAGTTTTATTACGTGAAAAAGAACGTTATGACTTGCCTTTAACTATTTCAAAAAAAGAATTGAAGTTGCTAAAAAAAGATTTTCCAGTTCAAAAAATAATTGGATATCAAGAAATGCAAAATGTTTGAATTAATCTAAAATATAAAGTTTTAATTCCCAGATATGAAACTGAAGAACTGATTTTAGAAAGTTATAAATATATAAATAAAAATTCAAAAGTTTTAGATTTAGGCTGTGGTTCAGGTTTTATTGGTTTAGCTATTAAAAAAAATACAGATGCTTTAGTTACTTTAGTTGACATAGATAATCAAGCAATTAAACAAACCAAATATAATGCTAAAATTAATAATTTAAATGTTAGGATAATAAAATCTAATTGATTTAAAAAACTTAATGAAAAATATGATGTTATAGTCTCTAATCCACCTTATTTATTTATAAAAAATAAGTTTGATAAATCATTAAAATATGAACCAAAAAGAGCTTTATTTGCAAAAGAAAAAGGTCTTAGAGAATATAAAAATATTTTACAAAAAGCTTATGATTATCTAAACGATAACGGAACTATATTATTTGAAATAGATGAATATTCAGCTTTATGATTTAAAAATAATTATTCAAAAATTCAGATTTTAAAAGATATTAATAATAAAAATAGAATTGCTATATTAAAAAAAGAGGATTTGCTAAACAAAAATTAGCACTCTTTTTATTTTTGTGCTAAAATTAAATAACTATGGATAAAAAAAGAGATTATTATGAAGTATTAGGCGTTTCTAAAAACGCAACTGAAAAAGAAATTAAGTCAGCTTATAGAAAACTAGCAATGCAATATCACCCTGATAGAAATAAAGAGCCAGGGGCAGAAGAAAAATTTAAAGAAGCTACTGAGGCATATGAAGTTTTATCTGACCCTGATAAAAGAAAAAAATATGACCAATTCGGGTTTGCAGATTTCAATGCGGGTTCATTTAATGCTCAAGATATTTTTGATTCTATTTTTGGTGCATTCGGTGGCGGTAGATCTAAACAATCAGGCGGCAGTTTTTTTGATAGTTTTTTTGATTTTGGTTCAAGCCATAAAACTAAAAAAACTCAAAAAAGAAAAGGCGACGATATTCAAATGAGACTTAACATTCAGTTTGAAAACGCAATAAATGGTAAAAAAGCAAATGTTAAAATCAATAAATATGATACATGTTCTAACTGTAAAGGAACAAAAGCACAAACTGAAAGTGATATAGTAACTTGTGAAACTTGTCATGGTTCAGGTCAAGTTCAACAAAATTTAGGTTTCTTTTCAGCTCTTACTACATGTAACACTTGTTCTGGAACAGGTCAAAGAATTAAAAATTATTGTAAACAATGTAGCGGAAATGGTTATATAAAAAATGTTGTTATTCAAGAAATTGATATTCCAGCAGGAATTTTATCAAGTGAATACATTATTTTAAAAGGTTTTGGTATGCCTTCTCCAAACGGTGGAAGCAATGGAGATTTAATTGTTTTTGTTTCAGTTTTAGCCCACAAACATTTTAAATTAACAGCAAATAATGATTTAGTTTTAGATATACCAATTTCAATTAAATCAATTATTTTAGAAGAAACAATTGATGTTCCTACACCTTATGGAATTCATAAATTGAAACTAAATAAAAACATGCCTTTAAATGAAAGTATCAAATTAGACAATTTAGGTTATCCATACAAAAATAGCAAAAAAAGAAGTAAATTGATTTTAAATATTACTCCTTATATTCCAGAATTTGATAAAAATGATAAACAAAAAATAGAAGATATATTTAACAATTCAAATGACAAAACATATAAAAATTGATTAGAAAAATTCTAATCTTTTTTTATTTTGGCATAATATAAATAAAATTTTTTTAAGTGTGTTATTATTAAATAATGTTAAAAACGGAGGACAGTATGTCAATTGCAAATAAAGTTATGATAGTCGAATCACCTAATAAAGTAAAAACAATTCAAAAATATGTAGGTGATGATATTAATGTAATTTCATGTGTTGGACACATCTTAAAAATGTCAACTAGTGGTCCTGAAAAATTAGGTATTGACTTTGAAAAGTGAGAACCTAAAATGGTTCAAGACCCAACTAAGAAAAAAATAATAGAAGAACTAAAATCTGCTGTTAAAAACGCAAATGAAGTATTAATTGCAACTGACCCGGACCGTGAAGGTGAAGCTATTGCTAACAATTTAGTAAACACTTTAAAAATTGAAAATATATATAAAAGAATAAAATACAACGAAATAACAGCCGAAGCTATTGATTATTCTTTAAAAAATCCTTTAAAAATTGATGAAAATTTAGTTAAAGCTCAAAAAGCAAGAAGAATGTTAGATAGAATAATTGGTTTTAAATTATCTAATTTAGTTAAAAATAAAATTAAAAATTCTCCTGTTAAACCTTCAGCAGGAAGAGTTCAATCTATTGCCTTAAAATTAGTAGTTGATAAAGAAAAAGAAATTGAAAAATTTGTTCCTATTTTATATTCAAAAATAGATGCAAAATTAGTAAACGGACTTGAAGCAAGTTTCTTTTATAAAAAAAATCAAGATTTTGAAGGTGAAAATACTTGAATTAGTAGAGAAAAATCTCAATTAATTTTTGACACTTTAAACAAAAATAAAACTTTAAAAGTAAAAGATTTTAAAGTAAGTTCAAGAAAAGAAGCTGCCGTTACTCCTTTTAAACAATCAATTTTATATAAAGAATCAAAACACAGTTCAGAAACTGTTCAAGGAAGTGCACAAAGACTTTTTGAAAATGGGCTTATTTCATATCCTAGAACTGATTCAACCAGATTAAGTGATTCATTTATTCAAAAAGCAAGAAAATATATAAAAAATACATACGGCGAAGAATATGTAGCTAAAGAAATCAAAGGTGTAAGTGGAGCGCAAGATGCTCACGAAGCTATTAGACCAACGGATGTTACATTAAGACCGGAAGATGCTAAAAATAAATATGATTTATCACCAGTTGATGCTTATACTTATGAATTAATTTACAAAAAGACTTTATCAGCATTGATGAATGTTCCTAAAAGAGAAATTTATACTTATGAATTAGAAAATCAAGGATACTTTTTTAGAATTTCAGCTTCAAAAGTAATTTTTGATGGATATTATGCTTTAACAGGTTATGATAATGCTTTTAATTTACCAAAATATAAAATTGGTGATGTTTTAGATGTTGAAGATTTTATACTATCAGATAAACAAACTCAACCACCTGCAAGATATACAGAAGGTTCTTTAATTAAAATGTTAGATGATATAAAAGTAGGAAGACCTTCAACATTTGCCACAACTGTTAAAATAATTAAACAAAGATTATTTGTTGAAAATAAAAATAATGCACTTGTTCCAACAGCGTTTGGAATAGCTGTTTTAGAAAAATTAATTGCTAATTTCCCTACTACAATAAATGAAGAATATACCGCTATTGTAGAAGAACAATTAGATTTAATTTCAGAAGGACAAGCTAACTATAAAGAGTTAATGCAAACATTTTGAGATATATTTAATGATAAATATTTAAACGTTAAAGATACAGTTGAAGTTACTGTTTTAGCACCTGAAAAATTAGATGAAATTTGTCCAAATTGCGGTTCTCCATTAGTGTATAGATATGCCAAAATAAGCAAGGCAAAATTCATTGGTTGCAGCAATTTTCCTAAATGTAAATTTGTAAAAAGTGCAGGAGAAGATCAACCTAAAAAACGCTTTTGAAGATTTAAAAAATTAAGCAAAAATAAAGCTGATTAATTAAAAATTAATTAATAACGAAACTTAAAGAGGCTAATTTTGTTAGCAAAAAATTAAGTTTCGTTATTTTTTTATTTAAAAAATTATTAAAAAAAGTTAAATTTTTTGTTTTTTAACTTAATTTAAATTCTTTTTTATTATTATCTAATTATTTTTTAATCTTTAGTTTAAAATTCTTAATATGTTAAATAAAAAGAAAAGTATTAAACAAAGGGTTGCAACGACTTTCGGTTATTTAATTTTAGGAACTGCAATTGTAGGCTCAATTAGCGGTTCTATTTACTATGTTTATAAAAACAGTTTAAATATCGAAAAAACTTATTGAAGTCCTCAGAAATTTTTAGAAGCCGCTAATAAAGTTAAAGTTTCTGATAAATTGCAAACTTCACAAAGCGCAAGTGATTTATATAATTCTTTTATTTCACAAAAAAAATTGAGCGATCAAAAAATGGAAAATTTTGTTAAAGCTCACCCTGAGTTTGTTAGTGAAAATATTTCTACTAAGAAACTTAATGAATTAAAAAAGATAGCACCTAAAGAGTTTGATGTTAATGCTTTTTTATCTCAAAGATTTAGCAAAACTTCGAATTATGAAAATGTTAAATTTTTAGATTTTAAATATACAAATTTAGAATTAGGACAAAACGATAATGAATTACTTTTAAGCTATGAAATTTATTTAAATTATGAATACGCTAGTGGTAATTATGAGTCATCTAAAGTAAGAAAAACACCTCAGTCAAGATATTTTTTAAAAGGTGAACAGGTCGTTAAAATACTTAGTCAAAATGAAAAATGAATGCCTAATTCAGAATTTGATAAAAACTCTGATAAAATTTCAAAACAATTTGCTGATGTTCTTTTAAAAAGTGTTGAATACAAAAAAAGGACAAATAAAGATAATTGATTTGATACCGATGAATTTCGAAATGAAATATTTAGCATCTTTTCAAAAAGTATGGAAGATTACAATGCTTTTCCAGATATTTATCCAAAAGATGAATTTAAAGTAGTTCCGTATATAGATAAAGAAAACCCTGAACCGATAGTTACTTGAAATCCTGTTAAAAAGTTAAACATTTTATCAATTAATTATCGTTATATAAATAAAACAAATGAAAATGTAAAATCCGAAGGAAGAAAAAAACAATTTAATATATTAGGCATTTAATTTAATGAAAAATCAAAAAAATACAGTTAACTTTACAAATCAAAAAAAACAACTTAAAAAAGAAGCAATTGAATTTATTAAAGCTCAAAACAAAATTTATAGTTTTTTTAAAATTGAAAATAATAGAATTAATGATTTAAATTCTTTGAGTTTATCTGAAATTCTAAAAATTATTTTTAATAAAGATTTATTTAAAAATTCTTTAGAATCAAAAAACATTAAAAATCAAATAGAAAGTTTTAAAAACAGTTTAAAAGAAATTCAAAACCTTTATCAAATATATGAAAATGTAGAAGAATTTGATGAATTTAAAAAAGAACTAGAAGATTTTGAAAATGATATAAAAAATTTAAAATAAAAGGAGAAATATGAAAAAACGTGTAAATATCGCAATAGATGGACCGTCTGGCGTAGGGAAAACTGTTATGTCTACAATGCTAGCTAAAAAGCTAGGTTTTAAATTCCTAAGTAGTGGAACATTTTATAGAGCAATAGCTTATAATGCAATTCAAAATAACATTAATTTAGAAGATGAACAAGCTATAAATGATGCTTGACATATAGATGATTTACATGTTACAGAAGACGATCGAATTTTATTAAAAAATGATGATATCACAACAAAAATAAGAGAAGACATAGTTTCAAGAGCCGCTTCTTCAATTGCTAAATTTCCTTCAATTAGGCATAAAGTTAATAAGTTTATTCAAAACTTCGGAAAAAAATATAAAGGAATAATAGTTGATGGTAGAGATGCAACATATCGTATTTTACCAGATGCTGAAGTTAAATTCTTTTTATGAGCTACAGCTGAAGTTAGAGCTCATAGAAGAGTTAAACAGGATAAAGAAATGGGTATTGATTCAAACTATGAAGAGGTTTTAGAATCAATGAAAATTAGAGATTATAACGATATGAATAGAGATATTGATCCTCTAAAAGTTAGTGAAGGCAGTATAGAAATTGACACATCAAATATGAGTGTTGAAGAAAATTTTGATGTAATGTATCAAGAAGTCTTAAAAAGGATAAACAATGCCTAAAAACGTTATAGCAATTATTGGAAAACCAAATGTAGGTAAAAGTACATTATTTAACAAAATTATTAATAAAAGAAAATCAATAGTTTACGATACACCTGGTGTTACTAGAGATAGATTATATGAAGATGCTGCCTGAGCTGGTAAGAATTTTAAAATAATCGATACTGGTGGAATTACTATTGAAAATGAAGACTTCAAATCTCAAATTAAAATACAAGCCCAAATAGCTATAGATGAAGCAAATGCCATTATTTTTATGGTTGATGGAAAAGAACCATTAACTACTGAAGATTTATATGTAGCTAATATTTTAAGAAAAACTAACAAACCTGTTTTATTAGCAGTAAATAAATTAGAAGGATCTAAAGTTAACTATTTCGATAACTCAATTTATTCACTAGGTTTTGATGAAATTTATGCAATTTCAGCAATTCATGGTGATGGAATGGGAAACCTTTTAGATGCTACTTTAAGTCATCTAGATTTTAATAATAAAGATGAAAATAAGAATTTTAAACTTGCGCTTCTAGGAAAACCAAACGTTGGAAAAAGTACACTTTTAAATACATTATCAAACGAAAATAGATCAATAGTTAGTGAAATTGCTGGAACAACTAGAGATTCAGTTTCTTCAATAATTAAATTAAAAAATGAAGAATTTGAAATTGTAGATACTGCCGGAATTAAAAGAAAAAGTAAATTAACCGATAGTATTGAGCATTATTCATTAATGAGAGCAAATCAATCAATAGAAGAAGCAGATTTATGTCTTCTTTTATTAGATGCTGAAGATGAAGTTAGTCATTTCCATCAAAATATAATTGGAATAGCATATGAACTTAAAAAGCCTTTAATAATAATCGTTAATAAGTGAGATTTAATTGAAAAAGATACAAATACAATGGATCAGTATAAAAAGAATCTTGCTAAAAAATTAAAATTCGTTGATTGAGCCCCTGTGGTCTTTATTTCAGCTAAAAATAAAAACCGTGTTCATAAATTAATTGACGAAATAATAAGAGTAAAAAATAACATTTCAAGAAAAATTAACACAAACCAGTTAAACAATGTAATAATGACAGCCCAGATGATAAGGCCTGCATCTTCTATAAAAGGTAGGAGACTTTCAATTACATTTGCAAAACAAATTGAAGCAAAGATTCCAACATTTGTTTTATTTGTTAATAACACAGATCTAGCTCATTTTACATATATGAGATATATTGAAAATCAAATCAGAGAAAACTATGATTTTTCTGGAACTCCAATCGAATTGATTTTAAGAAATAAAAATAAAAAAGACAAGGAGTAAATTTATGAAAACTAAAATTGCTATTTTAGGAAGCGGGGCAATGGGCTCTGCATGCGCATCAGTTTTATCTAAAAATGGCCATAACGTATGAATTTATGGAATAGATAAAAATGAATTAACAGACTTAAAAAATGGTTATAACAAGAAATATTTTGAAGACATTTATTTAGGTAAATTTTCAGTAACTCTTTCTTTAGAAGAGGCTGTAAATGACGCAGATTACATTCTAATAGCAATTCCAAGTAAATTTATTCCTGAAGTTTTTGAAAAATGTATAAAACTTTTGCAAAAAAGGGTTATCATTATAAACGTTGCAAAGGGATTTTGACCTGATACAGTAGAATTTGTTCATGAAAGAATGGAAAAATTATCTAAGAAAAACGAAATGATTTCAGGCGTTGTTTCGTTAATTGGACCTTCTTTTGCAATTGACATTGTCAATGAAAATATAACTTTGGTTGACGCAGTTTCAAAAAGTGTAGCTCAAAATATAAAAGTTCAAAAATTATTCTCAAATAGTTTTTTTAGAGTTTATTCACAAATAGATGTTAAGGGAGCTGAAGCTGGAGCAGTTTTTAAAAATATGATTGCTATAGCTACAGGATTAGCAGCTGGACTTGGATATAGTACAAATACTCAAGCAGCTATTATTACAAGAGCATTTATTGAAATTGAAACTTATACTAAATTTATAAAAGGAAACAAAAAGACATTATTAGGCCTAAGTTGCTTAGGTGATTTAATTCTAACTGCTTTATCAGATAAGTCAAGAAATTATAAATTTGGCTTAAACTTTTTCAATCAAAAAGTTAATAGTGATCATCTTACAGTCGAAGGTTTAAAAACCATCGAGATTTTTTATGAAAGGTATATAAAAACAGACATATTAAAACTGCCTATCATAGAAGCTTTATATCAAATAATATATCTAAAAAAGAATCCAAAAGAAATAATTACTAAGATGATGAATTCGCCTTTGAAATCTGAAAATTAGTAATTTAGAAAAGGGGTGACATGAACAAAAAAGAGCTGATTATAAAAACTAGTCAAATCTCTGGTTATCAACAAACTACAGTTGAAGCAGTGCTTGACGAAGTTATTACAATTATAACTGATGAAATTAAAAGTGGTAATACCGTTTCTATTTCAGGTTGAGGCTTATTTAGTTCAAAACAAGTTGAGGGAAGAACGAGAACCCATAACATTACAAAAAAAACAATACAAACTGATCCCAGAATAGAACCTAGATTTAAATTTTCAAAAGCTTATAAAACAAAAGTAAATAATTAATCACAAACTTTTAAATAATCTAATATTCCTGGAAATTCTAATTTTAAAACAACTCCTTTTTGAAAAGCTTTTTCAAATGAGAGTGTTTTTTATTTTTTGTTATTTCTAAAAAATCACAATGTTTTAAAAATATAAATTCGTTTTGATATTTAAAATATATTATTCAAAAAGCTAATCCATAAAAACTTTCAATTAAGTTAAGATACTCAACTTGATGTTTTTTAACATTAGCTAAAGAAAAATTTTTTTCTTCAGTACTTTTTGCTTCAAAAGCAATAAATTTGCCTTTATAAACTCCGTAATAATCAACTGTACTTTTAGATTTTATAGTTGCATCTTTTAGTTTTAATTTATTTTTTTCAAGAGCAACACCTTTAAAATTTATGTCTAAATTTTTTTTATGAATTAAGGCGATTTTATTAGTTAAATAAAAAATATTAGTTTGATTTATTATAGATTCAAGTAGCATTCCTCTGTTTTTTTGTAATTCCATAATATAAATTAAACTACAAAAAGTAGGGAATTATTTCCCTACTTTTTCTTATATTTTTCTTTTATAATCTTTTAGTTTATGATAATAATTTTCTGATCTTGATTTATTTAAAATATATTGAACTAAATCTTTTACCATTATCATGGCCATAACGTCATTTTCACAATATTCACATAAAAATTGAATTTTTTCATCTCATTCTTTTTGACCTATAGCTCCTAAAACATATAAAGTAGTTTCAGATAAAGCCATCATACCATTTTTAATTTCTAAAGATGAGTATGGTTTTATTTTATGTTTCAATTCAATATTGTTTTCAGTTACATAATGTTCTAATTTTTTAATTGAATATTTAGCTTTTATATCAGATATACTAATTAATTGATTATAAGGATCAATATCACGAGAGTTTTTAGTTTTATAAAAATCAGCTATATCAATTAAATTATCAATAATATAATTAGCACTTTCTTTAGCTTTATTAAGTTCTGCTTCAGTTAATAAATTTTTTGATTTATAAATTTCTAAAATCTCAATCATTTCTTGAATTCTTGGTTTTTCATATCCTTTATTAAAAACAACAAAAGATGTTCCTTTTAATTCTTCTTTATGTTCATGTCCACCATATTTAATGTCTTCAATAATATCTAAAAATGTTTTGTAAGTATAGTTTTCATAATTTTTCATATAAAATTCATTGCTATTATGAATTACTTCATCATTTTTAGTAGTTATAAAAGAAGTTTGTGAAACAACTTGATTTCATGCTCTTACATAATCCATAATTGGAGTTGCTTTAGTAACTCCTTCAAAATCAAATCAAACAATTGTTTCATTAGGGTCATTTAATTTTTTTCAGCCTTCATTATTTTTAATTCTTTCTTCATCTCATAAAATAGCTTTTCTTTCATAAAATGCTAAAAAGGCTTTTTCTTTTAAATCTAAAGGTTTATATTCATCATTAACATAAGGATTTACTTGGCGAACTTTTAATTTAGCTACAGATTTTAAAGAAATTTTATAATTAGGTATTTTTTTAGCAATTAAATCATTAAAAAAAGGCAATGCTAAATTTAATGGATCTTCAAAATCGTCTAAATTAATATCTAAATCATTTCCTCTTTGATCTTTAAATAATTCTCTAACTTCAATAAAAGAAAACGGATCTTTGCAATATGCTAAAAATTTATTAAAACTGCAACGATATCCTAGTTGTTTATTATCAGTCAACTTATCAAATTTAAATTTAATATTTTCTGAAGTTAATTCGCCGTCAACATATTTCATAATAACAGGATTTCTTTTATTTTTAGATTCAACAATTCCTAATTTTCTTTCAATAATCTCTTTTTGAGAATATTTTTCTTTTGTAGTAGATTGAGAAGGAGTTTTTGAAGTTCTACAATATTCTGAAAAAAGAAAGTTTAATTTACCCCTTTTAACATCTTTTTTGTCTTCATATTTAGGAACAATTAAAACAATTTTCGATACAGGTTCATCAAAAATATTTTTTAAAGCATCTCTAATTACTTTTGTATCATAATAACTTCTAAATAAATGTTTAAATTTAGTAGATGAACTGTATAATAGAATACCTAAAACGTTTTCTTTACAATCATAAAAATAAGGACTTGAAACAATATTTTCATTAATTATAAAAGTTGGATTGATAATTAAATTTTTTTTATTTAAACTTTCTAATGTTTGTTTTGCTTGAAGTTCTTTATTTACTTTTTTATTAATAAAAACTATATTTCTATTTTTTTCTTTTTTATAATAATCAGTTACAAAATCCTCAGCTTGTTTTTCTAATTCTTCTAGCATTGATGAAGAAGGTCTAAAAACATTATCAATACTTAAAAGTTCTTGTAAGGCAGCAAAATTTTTATCATCATATGATAAGTTTTTTGTTCTTTTTTTAATTAAAGAAGCTTTTTCATATTCGCTAAGTTCTTCAAGTTCTTGTTGAGTTAATAAATCTTTAAAATTCTTTTCAATTAAATTATTAATTTTTTCAAATCCAAAATCTACTAATAAATTTCTATCAAATTCTTGATCTTTTTCTAAAACTATATCATTGATTGTATCAATCATATTTTCTTCTAGAATATTATTAAAAGCATAATAAGGTCTTGCAGAATTTAAAATTGCAAAAGTCTTTCAATTGTAATATTTTTTATTGTTCACTTGATTTTCTTTTTTCATCTTCAACTCACTTTAAATATAATTCTTTTCATTCTTGTTCATTTGTGCAAGCTAAATATTTAATTAAGTCCATATCTACTTTTTCATCTCATTGAGGACTAACTCCTAGTGATGTATATTTGTCAAAAAAGTCTTTACATTTTTTCATATCATCTAAAACTTGAGCTTCATTTAATTCATAGTTTCAGTTTTTAATTTTTCTAAATCTAACGTCAACTAATTCAGGATGATCATAATCTTCTTTTTTAGAAAACAACCAACTATAGTGAATTTTTTAGCTCCCATTAAATATGTATAAAGTTGAGCTTGTTTTATATAACCTGGAGTCACACCATTTGTAGTTCATTTTTCAAGGTTTTTTTCTCCTACAGTTTTAATTTCAATAATTAACTTTTGATTTTCAACATAACCATCGGGCAAACCACCAAAAAGTTCATTACTTTTAAAATAGTCATAATTGTATTGTTCTGCTTCAAATCTTTGAATTACTTCATCAAATTTAGATTGAATTCTTTCAATAACTTTAGGTTCAACTGCCTTACCAGCATCTACATACATTGTATTAATAATAGGCATATCAAAACGACATATGTTAACAAAACCTTTAAATTGGCTATCAAATGATGTTAATTTTAAAATATTTGATAAAGCTGAACCTGTTATTTTTTTAAAACCCTTAAAAGTTCCAGGTTTATTTGACTGCATCTCTTTTAAAATATTTTCTTCTACACGCAAAACTTTGTTTTCATAATCTAAAAAATAGTGTTTATTGTTATAGAATCTTCTTGAAGGTATTTTTATATCTTCCATTTACTTTACTCCTAATTTTAATAACACTTTTTATATAATTATTTGTATATAAAAAATGATAATAATTTTTTTATAATATTTATTTTTTGCTATAATTATATATTATATAATTAATTACAGGAGAAAATATGAAAACGAGAAAATTAATAAGCTTTTTGTCAATTTCAGCAATTGTAACAATGCCTTTAGTTGCAATTTCATGTAAAAAAGAAGAAAAAAAAGTAATTAAACAACAAGAAAATGTTGAGATGTCAACTAACTTAGGACTTTCAATTGCTAAAAAAGCCTTAAATCAAGAAAATGTTAATGCTAATAAAGTAGTTGAAGAATTAAAAGCAGCTTCAACTTTAAAAAACATTACAGATATTTTTAATAAATATAATATTAAATATGACATTTCAGAAATACCTGAAAATGCAACTTATTCAGTGGAACCTTCAACACATGCGCACGCCAACATTGGTCAAATACATTTAGATATTAAACAAACAATATCTTCAACCAGTTCTTCAAGAGTTGCTAGATTCGATATTATAGGTTTTTTAAATGAACAAGCTAAACAAGTTAAAATAGGTAATTATATTTTAAATACAACTTCAAAAATAAAAGCAAATCCAGAAACATTAAAACAAGAAATTAAAAAAGCGCAAGATCAAGGTTTTGAAAGTTTAATAAACACTTTAAAAAAATATGTTGACATAACAGAAGAAAATAATCTTGAAAATGAAGGCTTAGAATTTAAATTCAATTTAGATAAAACAAGAATTGATGATGCTAATAAAATAACATTTTTAGAAATATTAAGTTACAAAAAAAGCAACCCAAATGATGTAAATAAAATAAATGCTGAATTTTATATTACAAATCTAGCTGAATAAAATGTATTTCGATTATAAAAATCTATTTAAAAGAATTGCAATTTATTTATTAATATTTTTTATAGTTTTATCAATAACTTATTTTGCAATCAATGTTTTAATAGAACCACAAGTCAAAAAAAATTTGGCCGTTAGTGAAAATATTGAAAAAAATCTTTTTATAAGATATTTAAATTATTTAAGAGATTTAATAACTTTTAAAAGACAGAAAATATTTTCAAATGAATTAAAAAATACTAATCTATCAATATCGATTTTATTTTTTAGTCAATTTAAATGAACATTTTTATTTACAATTTTAATTTTCTTTTTAAGTTTAATTATAGGAAATCTATTAGGCATATTTAGTGCATATAAATATAATAAAACAGCTGATTTTATTATTAATATTATTATTGGATTTATAGCTGTTATTCCTTTAATAATCATTGCAGTTTTAGCTTTAGGATTTTCTGAAACTTTTGGTTATCCTTCTCAGTTTTTAATTAATAATTCTTTAACCTTTGCATCTTTATTAGTTCCAATAACTTTTACTTCTTTTGGAACAATATCTTTAATACATGCAAGAGCTAGAAAAGTTGTTAAAGAAATCTTAAACTCTGAATATTATTTATTTGCTCTTTCTTTAGGACAAGATAAAAAAAGATTATTTTTAAAGCAAGTTTTAAAAAATCTAATTATTTCAGAGCTTCAAGTATTAATTCCTTATTATTTATTATTGTTTTCAATTTCATTAGTTGTTGAAAGAATTTTTTCAATACCTGGACAAAGTATATTTATTGCTTATGCTTTTTCAAAAGCTGAAATAAATTTAATAATGTTTTATTTTTGATTTAGTTTTATAACAATTTTAATATCAAGATTTATTTTTTCAATTGTTTTAGATATTCTAAATCCAGTTCAAAAAGTAAATAAATCTTTATTTTTTATTAAAAGAAAGGGTGTAAAACATGCCTAAAAATTTATACTCTTTTGTAAAAAAACAAAAACAATTACAAGATTATGTAATTCATCAAAAAGAAAGCAAATTATTTTGAAAAAGATTTTTTAGAAAAAAAAGTAATATTGCAATTTTTAGTTTGTTTTTAATAACTTTATTTACTTTAATTTTTGCTTTATTATTTATAAAAAATTCTCCTGTTATATCAATAAATTCTGATAGTATTTATGTAAATAATTTACCTCCATATTTTGCTCCGATTGTTACAAAAAATTTTGTTAGAGGACAAGAATTAGATTTTATTAGAAATATTGCAACTTTAGAAGAAAAAAGAGCTTTTGAAGCAAATCAAAACCCTGTTTTTAAAATTTTATACGATTCTGCATTTGAAACAGGTGGACCTTTAACAGTTCACACAGATATAGTAATACTGCAATATAATGCATATGATCTATTAAAAGCAATAAATTTAAATTCAATTTCTTTAAATAATAATATTAACTTTAGCAATATTTATTTAGGTACAAATTCAAATGGAATTGATTTATATTCAAGAACATTAAGCTCTATATTTGTATCAATATTAATTGTTTTAGTTGCTGTTTTCATAAATATTTTCACAGGTTTTATTTTAGCTTCTATTTATGTTTTTAATAAAAACAAATGATATGCAAAAATAATAGATCAAGTTGCAACTATTTTAAATAGTATTCCAGAAATTATTTGAATATTTCTTTTATGCATATTTTTAAGTAGTAATTGATATGGAATAATCATTTCTTTTTCTTTAATATCTTGAATTTCTTATTATGAAATTTCAAAAAATGAACTTTTAAGCTTACAAAATTCTGATTTTATATTAGCTTATAAAGCAATAGGTTTAAATAAAAGCCAAATTATTTTTAAACATATGCTAAAAAGAATTTTTCCAAGTTTATTAGTTTCAGTAGTTGAAAGATTTGCAATTAATATAATAATTATTTCATCACTTGCTTTTTTAAATATGATAAAACAAGATAATGATTTAAATCTAGGAGTTATTTTAAAAGAAAGTATTGATATTGTAACATCAAATCCATTGCCTTTAATAATAATTACAATTTATTTACTAACTTTTTTAATAGAACTAAAATTGTTAAATTTATCATTTTCTGCAACATTATTTCCAAACTTAAAATAAGCAATTTTATTTGCTTATTTTATTTTTTTTTATATAATTTTTATATGCAATTAGAAAAGAGTAATGAAGCAATAACTCCAGTTAGATTATATTTAGAAGCCAAATACAGCCAAGTAACACATGAGTTTTGATTTTTTATTTTAACTATCGTATTACTTTTAATTGGTTCATTAATTTCAATTGGATCATTAGCAGGAATAACAAAAACATTTAGAAAAAACGGAGGGGGATTAATTAGAAGAATATTAAGACTAGTTTTTAGCTTAGTATTCTTAGCACTTGGTCTATTTATAATTTCAGTTGGTGCAATTTATTTAAACCGTTTTATAAAAGATTACAATGCTTACAACGCTTTCAGAGAAAAAGCTGGACAAGCCAAATTGTCAATTAAAGAGTTTACAGTCGAGTATCATGCTATGCAAGAAATAAAATTGAAAGCAATTGATATATCAGGCTTAGCAACTAAAGCTGAAATTATTAAAAATGCACTACCATTTGCTATTGAAAAATTCACCGGGGAATATACACCTATTGTAAATAGTGTAACTGACTTATTTAACAAAATCCCTAAACCAGCAAGAAACTAGAGCTCAATCTCTAGTTTTTTTATAAAAAAAATAATGAAACGTAGTTCATTATTTTAAAAATTAATCAAAATTAATATTCAAACCTATTCTTTAGCAATATTTAATAAAACTTTTTTAATTTCATCCATTACTTTTTTAGCTTTATTTCTATATGTTTCATCAATGATATTATAATCACCTTTCAAATTTCCATCTAAATTTAAAACTCTATATAAATTATTAAAATTACTATCTATTTCAATATGATCATAATTATCAATAATATGTTTTTTTGCTTCTAAATATTCTTGTCTAAATTCTGTTATTTCAGGTTTGATATTTTCAAAAAGTGAATTATGTCATAAACCTAACTCATAAACTAAATTTATAATAGCGTGTGAATGGCTGTGTGAGTTTTTATCTGCTGATAAATTAACTGAATTTATTTTTGAAGGACCAGTTAAAGCATTTTCATTAAATAAATGTGATTTTAAAAATTCTCACATTGCTTCTAAAGCATTTTGACTTTTGGCTAAATTAATATCAAAACCATTTAATCTTTGATCAATAATCTTTAAATTTTCTAAAAATTCATTACTTTCAAAAACCAAATTAGTATCAACTAAAACTGCATCAACATCTTGAAAAATCAATGAATATTTAAACAATTTCAATGCTAAAGCTTTATTTTTTAAATCTTCTTCTTTTTCTGATAGATATTTTTTATAAAAATCTAACAACAAATCTCTGTCTTCTTTTAGACCTTGTTCATTAGCAACTTTAAAAATTTTGTTTCTTAAAATATCTAAATTTCTTTTGATTGAACTAAAAATTCCGCGGTAATTACGATAAGAATTTTTTAAATCATTAAAAATTTTAACAACGTCATTTTCATAAAAATTATTAACTTTTTTTACTTCTTCATTTTTGAAATCAAAGCTTTCAGTTTTTAAATTAGAAGAAACACTTGATCTTAATTTTAAATTATCTTCTTTATCTTCATTATCATGATTAACAGCACATGAATTTAAAAACAAAGGAATAAAAGGAGTAGCTAAAAATAAAAATTTTAATCTTTTTTTCATATTTGCCTCCTTATTTAATTACCTCAAATGGTTCTAAATTAGTATCTGAACCTTTAAAGCCATTTCATAAAACTGTAATTTCTTTAATTAATGGATCTTCTTTATTTATAAAATTAAAATCATTATTATCTTTATAACCCATAAATTTTAGTTTTAGCTTTAATTGACCTATATTTTGATCATCTTTAATTACTTCTAAATCAATTCTTTTAACACCAGATCTTATTTCATTTACTTTATTTTCAAGTTCATAAGCTAATAAATAATTATTTATATAAGCACCTAAAAGTTTAATTTGAAATGAATCACTATTTAAGTTAGAAGCTTCAAAATTTGCTCTGTAATCATTATTTCAATATCCAAAATTATTTTGAAGCTTTTCGAACGCAACTTTTAATAAAATCATAAAAGCTGATTCTTTATTTAAAGAAATAAAATCATCTAATGAAATTCCAGATGGTAAAGGATCATTAGGAACTTTATAACTATAAATATCACTTACTAATAAATCTTGTGGTTTTTTATTTTTTAAAATCATTCCTTTCAATCTATGACCATGATCGTCAAAATTAGAACTTATTAAACTATAATCTTTAAAAGAATTGTCTTTTTTAATTACTCTTACTGTTGCAACTAATAGCTGATTAGTTTTTAAATAATCTGTGTAATGAAAATCAATGATTTTATATTCTTTATCTTCATCTTTTTTATAATCCGGAACATCAATATAGAAAAATTTATCTTTAAAATTTTGAAATAAATACATTAAACCTTTTGTATTTCAAAAATCAATTGAGGTAGCTGATTTAACAAAATAGTTTATATTATCTACAATGTTTAAAATATTTCCACCATTTATATACAATAGCGGGTTAGGAATATAATCATTAAATAAAGGTAATTTTTCTTTTAAACCTTCTAAACCAACTCCAAATTTTTGAGCTGTTTTATAAGTTCTAAATCCATTTATATAAAAAGTTTTTTCTTTATTTTCATTTGAAAGAATAGATTGATTATCTCAATTTTTTATGTCTTTAAATTTGAAAGCAACATAATCAGAAGCTCCTGAAAATGAATGAAGAATTTTTAAATTATCTCAATCAATTTCAACTGATTTTATATCAACATTAAATTTATTTAAATATAAAGCCAATAAACTTTCAAAAATTTTTCTTTGTTCAATATGATCTTTAGAAATTCAAGACTCAGCTTGAATAAACTGAGGTTGAAAAATATTATTGTATAAAACTTTTTTATTATCTTTATTAACCATGAATCTATCATTCATTAAAGAATAATTTGATGCAATATCACTAAAAATTCTAAATATAATTGTTTGAATATCAGCAAAATATGGATCACCAACTCTTGTAAAATCATGCTTAAATTTTTCATTTAAGACGCTAAATCATTCATCATTAAAACCGTTTGCTGAATCAACTTCATCAAAAGTATAAGAATTAAAAAAGTCATTTACATCAGCTTTTTTTAATCCGTCTAGTATATTAACATTATTAAATTCACTAATTGATTGAACTCATTGACTTCTAATAGGAAAATCTATTTTATATTCATATTCTCTATTTGGGGCTATCAAAATTAATTTATTATTTTTTATTTTAGCTTCGTCATAATATTGCTTTTTATTATTTGAATCATAGTAATTAAATATCTTTTGATAATTGTGTAATGATGCTATTTGATTTAAACTTAAACGATTCAAATATCTTCTTGAAATTTTATTAATATCAATAAAACTTTTTTGTTGATTTATTTGTTGACAAGATACTAAAAAAGATCCTGCTATTGCAGAAGTTGACAAAGAAAATAAAAGTTTTAAAACATTCTTTTTTTCCATAATTATTTAAAATTTTACCATTTTTTTTAAAGCATAAGTTAAAAAATAATGTATAATTTCATAATATATTTGTCTTAAAAGATTGAAGAAAAGGAATAATTATGTTTGTTAGTGAAAGTGAAAATTTGACTTTTTACCCTGCTTTAGCAATTAATGTATTGATATATATTTGTATATTGTTAGGTGGACCTTTAATTTTATTATTCATTCTATCTTTATTCAAATTTAAAATCACTAAAAAATCAAACATTTATTTATATGCTTTTTCAACAGGTATGTTTTTAATGATTGGAGCTGTAGGTTTTTTACAAGAATCCTATAGAATCTCAAGTTACTTTTTACATCAGATTAGAGTTGCTGAAAAAGAAATTCCTGGTTGAACTGCATTGATAATTGGTTTAGGGGCATTTATTGGACTTTCAATTGTTATAATAGGTCGTTATATATTTGTTAAAAGCAAAAAAAATCACTTTCATGCAAATCATGAAGAACACTCACACTCAGATCACTTAATTTCTTTTAAAGATATAGATAACCCTAAAGCTGGATGACTTGCAATAATAATGATTATGAGTCATAGAATTATTGATGGTTTATTTTTAGGATACAGTGTTTATTCATTATTAACATCTTACACTGACTATACAGTAAGTATTCCTTTAATCATTACTTTCAACATTCACATATTATTAGAAGTAGTTATTATTTATTATCGTCAACTTCAATATGGTGAAAAAAAATGAAAGGCTATTTTATATAACTTTTTAACATTTCTATTAATAATTCCATTTTTATTAATAGGAGCTTTTACCGGAAAACTAATTGATAAATTTGGCTTTGTATTGCCTTCATTAATGGCAGCTGGAGGAGCAATAATTGTCTTTATGGCTGTTTTTGAATTAATACCAGAATTTATCCACGTTATAAATCAAAATGCTAAAGTTCTTTATTCAACATTCGCTTTATTTGCTTTTGCAATATTGTTTACAATAGTTTTATTATCATTCCACAGTCACGGGTTTTAATATGAAAAAAAAGTTTTTAGCACTTTTTGGTTTAATTTCTTTTAGCCCCTTTTTAGTAGTGGCTTGCCAAAAAAATGATTTTATAAAAGATAAAAGAACTTTTGTATTTAAAAATAATTTTGCTAATGATTGAGGATCATTAGGCTTTTTATTACCTAATTATTTATCAGAAAACATAAATAAAATAAATCTAGCAACATCAGCAAAATTATTTAGAATTGAATCTAACAACCAACCTGAAATAGATTTTAGAGATAATATTATTTTAAAACCAACTGAATTAAATTACAGCTTTGAAAATGCATCAAGTATTTCAGTAATAAAAGATAATAATTTAATCGCTTATGATAATGATGAAATTAATTTAGTAGATTATGACACTCAAAGCAGTAATAATCCAGAGATTTTTAGCCCTAAAAAAGATAAAGGAAATGGATTTAATAATCCTTATATTTTTATTCCTTCATCAAATGAAAAATCCATTAATAATAAAAGTTTTTTTAATGATTTAAAATCTTCTAAAGGTTTTAGTGTTTCATTAAGTGAAAATGAAAATTTTTGAATTGATAATAACTTTAATAAAAAAAGAATGCTAAAAATAAATGATTTTAGATTAGGAATTTTTAGAAATCTTTTAAAATCACCAAGATTTAGAAAAGATTTCAATATAGATATTAAAACAACCAATAATGCTTTACTTTTTGATGATGATAGTTTATATTTTCTATTAAAACAAAATGAAATAGATATTAATAAACTTTTAGATTTTAATTCAGATACTTTAGATATAAAAACTTTAAATAATAAAACTCTTGATTTAGAAAATTTATTCTTACGTTTGTTTATTCAAACTAATTTTTCAGATGCTTTGGCTAACAATATTGAACTAAAAAATAAATCATTAATAAATATAGCAAATGAGTTAATTAAATTAGATCAAAACCAACTAAATTGATTTGCTTCTTATTATGTAATTAAACAAAATAAACCTGAATTAATTTCACTACAAAAAAATCCTTTTTATAAATATAAAGATACATTTAATGATTTAGAAAAAATTGATTTTCAATATTCAACTATTCCTTTACCAAATGAAGCTTTTGCAAATCAAATTTTTTATGCTTTTAAACAAAACATTATAAGCGAGTTAGCTTTTAATAAACTAAGTTTGATTGAAAAAGAACAAATTTTAAATGATTATGAAAAATATAATATAAGTTATGAAAGAGAAGTTAATAGAACTTTTTTAAATAATAAAATCATTTTAAATTTATTGCCCGATTTTGAAAATGGTTTTTTTAATGAAAACTTTGCTATTTTATATTACGGACTTAAATATAAAAGTGATAATCAATTAGATTGAAACAACTTATATAATAAAAAGGCTTTAGCATTTCAAAGTTTATTTAATAATGTAGCAAATTTAGCTTTTTTAAACGAAGATAAAGCTCTTTGATTATCCCAAGCACCAAAAGATATTTATTTAAAAAATAATCAAAACAGATTAAATTACAATACCTTAAAAGACGCTTATGAAAACGTTTTTAAAAAGAATTATTTAACAATTGAAAATAATGAAATTAGTATAAAAACAAAACATAATAAAAAAATAGAAGCAAGCTTAAAGGAAAATTTAAAAGCTGCTGATTTTGAGGATATTAAAAATAATTTAAATGCTTTAATAAATGATTTTTATAATCAAAGCAATTCAAAAGATGATATAAAAGTAACAATTCCTGTTTTTCTTTTTGAAGCAACTAATCAACAAATTCAAAAATTAGATATTATAAAAAATCTATTTTTAGAAATAAACCCTAAATTAAAAGTTGATTTTAAAATAGTTAAAAATTATGAAGAATTTAATTTATATTTTAAACAAAACAAAAGCATTTATAAATTTAATGATTTTTCATTAAATAGTCCAGACACTTTTGATTTTATAAAAAATGAAATTCTTTTAGAAAATTCAAATATTTTTACACTAATTTCATTAAAACAAAATGATGAGAATTTTCAAAGAATTTTCCCATCTTTAATAG
Organism: Mycoplasma struthionis; assembly: GCF_003855455.1. Taxonomy (GTDB): domain Bacteria; phylum Bacillota_I; class Bacilli_A; order Mycoplasmatales; family Metamycoplasmataceae; genus Metamycoplasma; species Metamycoplasma struthionis. The sequence continues at coordinate 533,295 of NZ_CP034044.1, read as the reverse complement.
CCTTAATTAAATCATTGCAATTAGAAATCCCAAATGAGCAAAAAAATGAACCGAAAAGTTATAAAAATTATCTTTTTTCAAATAAATTTGAATTAGAAAATAAAATATTAACATATTTAAAAAACTCTTCAGTTGAAAAACAATTATCTTTAATAAAAGAAATTAATCAACTGATTTCGCAAATTTATAGCTTTGATAACTTTATAAATTTAAATTCTTTTGATAAAGTAGTTTATCAAAATCATTTTATTAAGCCAATAAGTTATGATGGCTTGTACTATTTGCAAGATATAAAAATAAAATAAATAGGAGTAATTATGAAATTATCTAAATCAATGCTAATAAAATCTTCAGTTTTAGTTTCAGTATTAGTAACTCCTTTAGTGGCTATTTCTTGTAATTTTAATGCACAGCAAAAATCACCAAATGAAAATAAAAGTTTAATAGGAAGAGGAAGCTTATCTAAAGGTTCAGGAATATTACTAACTCCTTCTCAACTTGATCAAATAAAAAAACAATTTTCATTTTCATTAACTGAATCTGGTGCAGAAATGCCTATGAAAGAAATTAATAAAGTTGTAACTAAATTAATTAATCAATACGGTTCTAATGAAAAAAACTCAGTTTATTCAATGACTAGAAATAAAGAATTTAAAAAGTATTTTTCTTTAGCTTTACCAGAAATTAAAAAATCAGTTCATCTCATAATCTTGATCTAGGAATTAAAGTTGACAGTGATAAAAAAATCCCAGTTATTTTTTATAGAGTGGTTTGTTTAGATAGACCTGGTTTTCCAACTGAAGCAGAAGGAGAGGTATTATTAGATGTCTCTTAAAAGAAAATTTAAATATCTAGCAATTGCACCAGCCTTAATGGTCCCAGCTATTTTGGTAGTAAGTTGTCATAATAAAAATACTAAAGCAGTTTCTTTAAATGCAAATCATTTTATAAATAATCAAAATTTAGTTTCATGTCCTTGCCACAGTTATCAATTTGCTGCAGGTTCAAAAGATAATTTATATTTATCAAACACTCAAATTCAGAACTTTCAAAAACAAGGTTATTTTGGTTTAAAAAATAACCAAAATTATGATTTTATGAAACTAAGAGATCTAGTTGATAAATTAAATAAAAAATATAATCATGATTTTTTAAAAATTACAAAAGATGATGAATTTAAAGCTTATTTTGATTTACAAATTCCTAATCTAAATTCAGATAGTCATGCAATTGATTATGCATTAGGTTATGATAATGATAAAGTATTTATTCACTATAATATATTATGCCTTGCACGCTATGCAAATGGACAACATTTAGTTGAAGCTCAAGGTTTATGAAATTTAGAGATATAAAAATCGCCAAACTAAGTTGGCGATTTTTATTATTCTGCTTTAGTAAAAAAGTCATCTGTTTCTTCAGTAAAACTTACCATAGGATATTTTTGTTCTATAGCGCTTCATATATATGAAGTATCAACATCTTTATTTCTATCTAAAACAATTCTACTTTGTTGATATGCATTTATTGCATCATATATTGCTTTATAACCTGATGAGTTATTTTTACTTTCTCATTGTTGATATTCTAAAGCAACTAAGTCATCAATAGTTTTTTCATCACTATCAGGGTTATAGCAGTGAGCTATTTCATGAAGCAATGAATAAAATATATGACTTTCAGATTTATACATATCTGATAAAAATATATATCTTTTAGCACCTTTTTTTAGAGTTACTGCTTTTATTGCACTGTCTTCAATAAAAGGTATTGTAATTAAAATAATTCCTTTATTTAATAAACTCTTTTTAAGTGATGCGATTTTTTCTTGAAATGTAAATGACTCATTAGCCATTAAATTCAACACTTTTTTAAATGTTGATTGGAACATTGAAGTTCTAAAAACACTTAAATCTTCACTGTTTATTAAATTAGCAGCTGATAATTCACAGAATCTAATTCAAACTTTACTATTTGGATTTTCATATAATTTTTCATCAGCTAATACTGTTGACTTTAAGTAGTTATCGTATATTGCAAAATCCGTTACACCATAAAACCTCTTTAACATCATATAGCGAATATAAAGAGGAGATTGATCATAAATGGTGATCTTAGCAGCTAATGCAAGTTCTGGATGTTTAATTAAAAAATTAATTCCATACTTTGATAAAACTTGTGCAACTTCAGGATGAGTTTCTGCATATTTTATGTTGCTATATAATTGATAAACTTCAGATAATGTTCCTGTTTCTAAGTGAAATGCATATTCCATTCCTTCTATTATAGAAACACTTATATCTAAAATCTCATCATTCATAATCGAATTAATGTGTTTTATACTTAAACCTAAACGCATTGCGAGCTCTTTTTGAGTCATTGAGAATTTTTTTAGATAATACTCAATTTCTTCTATAAAATTTGTACCGTGCGTCACAATGTGCTTCATATCGCAAATATGTTGTTCAATCATGTTTACGCTCCTATTTTTTTTATATATATACATATAATTATAACTTTTATGTTAAAAAAATTATTAGAAAAGTGAACTTTTTTAACATTTATTATATCTTTTTTTTCCATAAAAGTTGTTTATTAAAAAAAAGAGGTCGCCCTCTTTTTTTCTATTTAACTATTTAAATAAAAGATTTATTACTTCATCTTATTTATTTTTTAAATGGTCAATAGTATATTTTGGATTTGAAAAAATATCATCTTTTTCAGAATTTTGTTTTTCTGAATAATAGCCGTAGCTACTTTCTTTTGAAAAACTTTCTGAATTAGTTTTTATATTTTCAGATCTAGTTTCATCGGTGAAATTACTTTTAGATTCTTCTAGTGTTTGTAAACTAGGATCTGCTAAATCAGTTGCAATAACTGAAATATACAAATCACCTAAAGCTTCACTACTTTCATTTTCGTTTGTAGAAACACCTAAAATAATATTAATATCATTGCCAACATTTGCTTCTAAAGTCTTAATAGCTATATCGAATTCTTGTAATGTTACTTGTGCTGAAGCAAAAATTGTAACTAGAGCATTCTTTGCACCATTAATTTTTGATTGTAGAATTGGAGATGAAATTGCATTTATCATTGCTTTTTCAGCTCTTTTTTCTCCGTTTGCTTTGCCAATTCCAACAACAGCTTCACCTTTATTTTGTAAAATAGTTTTTAAATCTGCAAAATCTACATTTATTTGACAAGGTTTTGCTATAACGTCTACTAAAGTTCTTATAACTTGTTGTAGAACTTTGTTTGATTTTTCAAAAGCAGCTTTATGAGCTAAATTACCAAAGACATTTAATAATTTTTGGTTTGAAATTACTATATATGAATCAACATATTTTCTTAGTGTTTCAATTCCTTCTTCGGCAACTCTTTGTCTCATTTTGCCTTCCATATTAAATGGAGTTGTAACTACTGCAACTACTAAAGCTCCTGCTTTTTTTGCTTCTTCTGCAAACACAGGAGATGCTCCAGTTCCAGTACCTCCACCCATACCAGCTGTTATTACAACTAAATCTGTATCTTTTACTAAATTTGCAATTTCTTCACGGCTTTTATTGGCTTGATTATAACCAACTTCTGGTTTAGCACCAGCTCCGATTCCTTGCTTTCCACCTATATTTAAAGTTTTATGTTCTTCAAATGAGGCTAAGGCTTGTTTATCGGTATTAACAAAAATCATTTCTACATTGTCAACATTTAAGTTAGCCATTGATTTTAAACTGTTATTACCACAACCACCTATTCCAAATATTTTAATTTTTGCAACTGAAACTAATTCTGACATTTATTCTCTCCTTAATTAATTAAATTATAATCATTTTTAAATGTATAAGTATCAATAATAAATAATTCATTTGTTAAAGAAAGTTCGCTACTGCTTTCTTGAACAGAAGTTAATAAATGATTTAGACCTAAAAATTCTTCGCTAATTAAATTTTTTGAGTCATTTATAGTAATTTCTTTAGCTACTGAAAAACCACTATATTTTTTTAAATCATTAAATAAAAAGTTAAATTCTTTATTAAAGCCTAAATTTAAATTTGATAAATTAAGGTTAAATTCTTTTAAAAACTTATATAAGTCATCTGATAATTTTTCAAAAAAGTTTGTTAAATAATTTTTGTTTTGAATATTTTTAGCTAGCAACACTAAAACATTTTCATAATTGTTTATATTTAGTTTAAATTCTTTAGTTTTAATAATATCTGTATTTTTTATAAGAGAGAATTTTAGGGTATTATTTTCTAAGTTAATTAAAAGATTTAAAAACTTGCTTTCATTTTTAAATGCATTTAAAGCATTTATTGAATCAAAATCTAAGATTTTAGCTATTTTTAGATTTTGAGATTCAAAAATGTTTTTTAAACTAATATAATCTTTTTTATTTAAATACTCAACTGTAGCTATTTTTTCATTTTCTTTGCTATGAGAAAAATCAATATTAGTTACAATTAAATCTCTTTTTGAATAATCATTTTGAATAAGCTTAGTTAAGTTTTTATAATTTAAATTATTTTCAGATTTTTTATATTCTTTAAAAATTGGGAAATCACCATTTTTTTGGCTAAGTAAAACAATTTCTGAAATTTGACCTTCTATAATTGTTTCAATATTAGATTTGGTTTTTTTAATGAAAGTTTGAAAGTCGTGCTTTGAAAAAAACTGATATTCTTTTTTATCTATATATATAGGAAAAACATTACCATTGAATTTTTCAACAGCTTCTACTTCGTAAAAATTATTTTTCAGTTTATACAAGACAATAACAGTTTTTTTCATTTTTTCCTTTTTTTAATTTAATTTAGTAATTATTCTTAGTTTTGCGCTTCGAGAATGTTTATTTTCTAAACATTCTTTTTCACTAGGAAAGACAATTTTTTGCTTTCATTTTTTATTTACTTGAATTGGCAATTTGTATAAAACAGGATCTACATAATTAAGGTCTTGAAAATGTTTTTTTACAATTGCATCTTCTTTACTATGAAATGTAATAATTGCAGCTTTTGCATTTACATTCATAATTGAATCTAAATTTTTTAAAAAATCTTTTAAAGCATTTAGTTCATCATTTACATAAATTCTTAAAGCTTGAAAAACGGCTTTTGAAGGATTTTTTTCACGTACAACTTTAGCTGGCAAACAAGCTTTTAAAATTTCATTTAACTCAAATGAAGTATTAATTGGTCGATTTTTAACAATTGCTTTAGCAATTTGCACCGCAAATTTTACATCAGCGTTCTTTATTAAAATCTCTGATATTAATTTTTCATCATAGTTATTTAAAATCTCATTAGCATTTAGAGTTTGATCTAAATCCATACGCATATCTAATGAAGTATTTTGTGAGTAGCTAAATCCTCTTTTAGCATCATCTAATTGAGGACTACTTACTCCTAAATCAGCTAATATTCCATCTACTTTATATATATTGCGTTTATTTAGTTCTTCTTTAAAGAATCTAAAATCACTTTTTATTAAAGTAAAATTAGAACTTATTTTATTTAGCTTTTCTTTACTTTCATTAATCGCTTCTATATCTTTGTCAAAGCAAAATAAATGACCGTTTTTTAATCTTTTTAAAATTTCTTGGCTATGTCCAGCTCTGCCTAAAGTTAAATCAACATAAATTCCATCAGGTTTTATTTCTAAAGCATCTAAAACTTCATTTAATAAAACAGGAATGTGCTTTTCTATAATTTAACTCCTTGGTCTAAAAGTTTTTGAGCTAGAGCATCGATATTTTCTTCGTTTTCAAAGAAGCTTTCACAATTGTCATATTCTTCTTTTGCAAAAACCTCACAGGTATTTCCTACACCCACGAAAACAACTTCTTTTTTGATAGCGACTTTGTCAGTTAAATGTTTAGATAAAACTACACGACCTAATTTATCTGGTTCTAATAGTTCTGTATTACCGAAAATATATCTTGTTAAATTTCTAAAATCTTTATTTAAAGCATTGTTTTCTTCTAAACGTGCTTTAAATTTTTCAAACTCACTTGGAGTTCTTAAAACTAAAGATTTATCGAAACCTGCAGTAATGTAAAACTCATGTCCCAATTCACTTAGAATTTTCGCTGGAATTACAATTCTGTTTTTAGAATCTATTTGGCGGTAATATTTTCCATACATTTCCACTTTCCTCCACTATCACCTATATTCTAACAATAAAAACCAGGTTTTTTTAAAAAAAAGTAAAAATTTTTTATTTTTCTATCGATTTTTTTAAAATTTGTTAAATATAATAATAAATATAAATAAAAAAAGCTAGTTTAGCTCAGTTGGCAGAGCAACTGATTCGTAATCAGTGGGTCGGGGGTTCGATCCCTCTAACTAGCACCATATGAAATTTCAAAAAAGCACCTTTTTTATTAAAAGGCGCATTTTTTTAAAAAATTTTTGGAAATTTTAGGTATTATTATTTTGTACTGGTTAAAACAGACTTTAATAAATTTGATTAAACGCGAAAAAAAATAAAAAATTTTTACAAAAGTCAGTTTTTTTCATGTATAATAATATCGTAATCTTTAAAACGTGCCGATGTGCCGACTTAGCTCAGCGGTAGAGCAGCTGGCTGTTAACCAGTTGGTCGTTGGTTCAATCCCAATAGTCGGCGCCATTATGGCCCTATGGTGAAGTGGTTAACACATATGGTTTTCATCCATACATGCGTGGGTTCGAGTCCCGCTAGGGTCACCATTGGAGAATTAGCTCAGTTGGGAGAGCATCGCCCTTACAAGGCGAGGGTCGTGGGTTCGAGCCCCTCATTCTCCACCATTTGTCAAAGCACCAAACAAGCCTAGCTTGTTTTTTTTATTTTCATTTTATTTTATATAATATTAATAAGGTAGTTTTTAGTGAGGTAAAAGTAAAAAAAAGTTTATTTTTTAATGGTCTAGTAGTTTCTGGTTTAGTAGTTGCAGCCGGTGTTGGAGCTTACTTTGCTTATAAAGAAATTAAAAAAAGAGATTTAGAAATTGAAAAACTAAAAAATGAAAATGAAAAATTAAAAAGATCAATTTCAAATATTAAACCAGCAAATTCAGGTTCTGAAAACACTAATATAAATAATGGTTCAGAAACTAATAATAATAATAATAATAACGGTAGTGGCAATCAAAATGATGCAAACGTAACTACTGAAAGCTCAAATTCAAATTTTACAAATACAACTCCAGTAAGTTTTTCTGAAAACGATAAATATATAAAACCCAAAAATCATTTAAGAATCGGTCACTGAAATATAGAAAATTTTGGAAAATCTAATGGAAAAGCAGAAAATGAATATAAAGTACAAAAATTGGCTGAAGTTATATATAAAACAAAATTTGACATTATTGGTTTAACAGAAGTTAATTTTAGAAATTTAGATAGAGTTAAATTAATAGTAGATGCTTTAAATACTTATTCAAATTCAGCAGTTTATGGATATATAGGACAAAATAATGTATCTTCAGATATTTCAACAACTTCTTCAGCAGAAGATATTGCAATAGTTTATAGAAAAGATATAGCAACTCCTATTGCTTTTAAAGATGGTTCAGTTGGAGCTTCTTTTAAAGGACATATTCCCAATGGAATAAGTGAAACTGAATATGTAAGACCTCCTTATGGTGCTTTATTTAAAATAAAAGACTTTCAAAGTCCAGTAGTTACATTTTTTGCTCATTTTGATAGTCCAGGTGCTAAAAATGGTGGAAGTTTTAATGATAGTTCAGTTAGAAGCTTTGATAATTTGCCTATTGCTTCAGGTCAAGGAAGACAAGAAGTTTCTGAAGCATTTGGTTTGCCAAAAGCTTTTGAATTCTTTAAAGAAAAAGCAGGCAATGAAGCTGCTATATTATTTGGTGGGGACACTAATATTAAAAAAGGAAATCATGATATTTTTACAAAAATAGCTAAAGAAAATGATTTTGAAAATTACTATAAAGTAGCTGAAGATAAATACAAAAGTTCATTAGGGAATTCAAGAAATTATTCAGAACCTTATGACAAAATTTTATTTAAAGAAAATAATGAATATAATTTCTTAAATGCAACTGAAGCTAAAAGTTTTGAAACATTTAAAAATGTACCATTTGTAGTAGATACAGTTAATGGATTTGACAATAAATTATTTAATAAAGAAGAGTCAATTAAATTATGAAAGAAAAGTAATCCTAATAAAGCAAGTGATTCAATAACTAATTTAGTATTAGCAAAATCTATATCAGATCATGCCCCTGTTTTTGTTGATATTATTAAAAAATAAATTTTTTATTAAAGATGATCAATTTTTAAACTTAAAAAATCCTATAAAATGCAAAAATATTTGCATTTTATTTTTTTGCTATTAAAATTTACTAATGATACACTTTTTTTGTGTAGAATTTAGTAAATTTATAAAGGGAGGTTGGATGGAAAACATTATCGAAGTCAAAGAATTACGCAAATCATATGGTAATTTTGAGGCTGTTAAAGGTATAAGTTTTACTGTTAAAAAAGGTTCATTATTTGCCTTTTTAGGAACAAACGGTGCCGGAAAATCAACTACTATTGATATTTTATGTACACTTAATAAATTTAATAGTGGTGAAGTTAAAATTTCAGGCATAGATTTAAAAACTAATGTTTTTGAAATTAAAAATAAAATTGGTGTTGTATTCCAAGACAGTTTGCTAGATAAAAATTTAACAATATATGACAATTTATTAATAAGAGCTGGTTTTTATTATAAAAATAAAAAAGATATAAAAGCTGCCTTAGATAGAGTTATTGAAAATGTTTCAATAAAAGACATTTTAAAGAAAAAATATGGTTCTTTATCAGGTGGTCAAAGAAGAAAAGTTGATATTGCAAGAGCTTTAATAAATAATCCAGAAATCTTATTTTTAGATGAACCAACAACTGGATTAGATCCACAAAATAGAAAACATATTTGAGAAATTATTAAAAACTTACAAAGTCAAAATAATATGACAATCTTTTTAACAACTCATTATATGGAAGAAGCTGAAAAAGTTGATGATGTTGTAATAATTGATCATGGGCAAATTATAGCTACAGGTACACCTTTTGAATTAAGAAAAAAATACAGTTCTGAACACATTAAAATTAAATATCCAAAAGAATTTGAAGAAAATTTAAAAATATATTTTGATCAACATAAATTAGAATATGAAATTAAAGCTGATTATTTTGATGTGAATATTAATTCAACAAAAGATTCATTAACACTTTTAAAACCAATAGAAAACTATATTGATAGTTTTGAAGTGCTTTATGGAACAATGGATGATGTATTTTTAAATATTACAGGAAGGATGATTGAATAATGGCTACTTTATTAAAAAGAAATTTAAAAGTTTATTTTAAAAACATTAGCAATATTTTCTTTTCTTTAATTGGTGTTTTAGTTATCTTTGTACTGTTTGTTTTATTTATTGGAAATAGAATAACATCAGAAGTTGGAAAATATAAACCAGAAGGTGTTTCTTTAGATGGAGCTATGGCTTATTGAATGGTAGCAGGTATGTTAGCATCTTCAGCTATTACAACTTCTTTAGGTGCATATTCAATAATGGTTGCTGATAAAGAAAATAAATTATTAAAAGATATTTATGTTTCACCTGTTAAAAAGAGTGCGATGGTTGCATGTTACATGATAACAGGTATGATAGTAAGTTTAATTATTGCAATTATTACATTAATTTTTGGTGAAATTTATGCTTTAGCAAAAGGTGGAAAAGCTGTTTCAGCAATACCTGCATTAAAAGTTTTAGGAGTTATTTTACTTTCTTCATTTGCTTCTAATGCCTTAATGTGTTTTATAGTTTCATTTATTAAATCAAACAGTATTTTTACAATAATTAGTATTATTATTGGAACATTAATTGGTTTTTTAGTTGGAGCTTATGTAAACATTGGAGTTTTACCAAGCGCAGTTCAATGAATAATTAAATTATTCCCTAATGCTCATGCAGCTGCTTTATTTAGACAATTTTTAATGGAAGATAGCATTAAAAGTATACGTGATAGCTATGATGGAAATATAAACTTTTCAGAAGCTATTAAAAACATTAATGAAAATACAGCTTATGCTGCTGATTCAATTAAAAGCTTACAAGGTTATTTAGATAAATTAATTGAATATTCAAAAACTGTTGATATTGCTGATGCTACTAGAACTGATTTTATTACTAAACTTTCAGAATACAAAGGTCAATTAGCAAATCCAGCTATTTATATTGAAACATTTAGAAATGAAATTATTAATTATTTAACTGAACAAAAAGCAATTTTTACTAAAGTTGAAATGGATGTTTGAATCAATTCATTTAATATTCAATTAGGCAATGTTTATGAATATAATAAAACACAAGCACCTATTTATGCACATGTTTTAGTTTTAGTATTTACAGGTGTAATTTTCTATGGATTATCAATTTTTAGTTTATCAAGAAAACCTAAAAAAATGTAGTTTAAAAAAGTGAAACTAATTTATGTTTCACTTTTTATTTATTTCTAGTTTTATTTGTTCTAATTCACTATCTAAAAAAATATTATCATTAATAAATATCTCTAAATAACTTGGATTTAATAAAATACATTTAAAAATTTCTGATTTAGTTAAATATGAAACTGGAATAAAAATAAAATTATTAATATCAGTTTCTAAAATATCTGCTAATTCATCATCAACTAAAGATCTAATTTCTAAATAATATTTTTTTAAATCTTTTAAATTTTCAGGCATTTTATTTGCAAGTTCATAAACTAAATCATAAGATATATGTTTTTTATCTATTAAATCTAATGAAGTAATTTTATTTTTAATTCATTTATTTAAATACTTATTTTTAAAAAATTTCATATAAAAATTTTAATCTATTTATTTTTTAAATAATTGTTTTTTAAAAACAAAAAAAATTGAACTTTTTGTTTTTTTGTTAGCAAAAAAGCACCTTTTTACAATTTTTTTACCTTTTTTTTTTTATAAACCTATATAATTATTTATAAATAAATAAAAAGTAAAGAAAAAAAATGAAATTAAATAAAAAATTATTATTGATAGCATCAGCAGCACCAGTTGCTCTTTCTATGGTTGCTATTTCATGTGCTAAAAAATCTAGAGTTTTTGAATTATTAGACAAATTAGAAAAAAAAGGAATTCCAACCGACGCAATTTTAAATGGTAAAAATAGAAAACAATTAGAAAAAGAATTAAAAAACAACAAAGAAGCTGAAAAACAACTAATAGCCGCATTAGAAAGTGCTTTAAAAACTGCTGAAGAATTAGAAAAATTAGGAAGAGGAACTTCTAGATAATAAATTGGCTCATGCCAATTTTTATTTTTTTTAAAAAATCTAAAAAAAATAGTATATAATAATATACGTAATTAATAAGCCGTTTTAGCTCAGTTGGCAGAGCAACTGACTTGTAATCAGTAGGTCGTAGGTTCAAGTCCTATAAACGGCACCATATGCGCGAGTGGTGAAATTGGCAGACACGTTAGTTTTAGGCACTAATGCTTTTGGCGTGAGGGTTCAAGTCCCTCCTCGCGTACCATATCACGTAATTGTGAAAGCTCTTGTTGGGCTTTTTTATTTGACTTTTTTATACAAAGGAAAAGAATATGTTTTATAGTTTAAATAAACCAAGAGGAATTTCGAGTTTTAAAGCAATAAAAGATTTTGCTAAAGAAAATAATATAAAAAAAATAGGCCATGCAGGAACTTTAGATCCTTTAGCCGAAGGCCTTTTAATTGTAGCTACTGATGATGACACTAAATTATTAGATTTCATTTTAGGTCAAGATAAAGAATATTATGTTAAAGCAACTTTACATAAAAGTTCAGCCAGTTATGATGAAGGTGAAGAAGTTAAAGATCTAAATTATTTTAAAAAAATAACAAAATCTGAACTTAAAAAAGTTTTAAAAGAAATTAAAAAACAAACTCTTCAAATTCCACCCATTTTTTCAGCTAAAAAAATTAATGGGCAAAGAGCATACGATTTAGCAAGACAAAATAAAAAAGTTGAATTAAAAGCTAACGAAATTAAAATTTATTCAATAAAATTAATTTCTTTTGATTATCAAAACCAAAGTTTTATTTTTAAAACAAAAGTATCAAAAGGAACTTATATTAGATCAATGGTTCATGATATAGGAATACTATTAAAAACAGATGCAGTAACTAATATTTTAAAAAGAATTTCTATTAGCTCAATAAAACTAAATGAAAAGGTTAATTTTAATAAAATTAAAGTAAAAAATGGTCTTTTTAATGTATCATTATATAGGTTAAAAAAAGATGAATTACTTTCTCTTATTAAAGGAGGCAGTATAAATAAAAAACTGGCTTCAGACTTTAATAATAAGATGATCTTTAAATATAATAAAAAAATAGTAGGTTACGGCGTTTTTGAAAATGGAAAGCTTCTTAAAAGAAGATTATTTATTTCGCGCTTAAATTCACTTGTATAGGAGTTGAAATATGCAAAACAATAAATATAAAATGATTGTTTTTGACATTGATGGTACATTATTACCTTTCGGTGTCGATGAATTAACACCAAGAATGAAAGAAATGTTTGTTAACCTTAAAGAAAAAGGTTACATAAACGTTTTATGTTCAGGAAGAGATATATTTACAGTTGGAAAAATGATTAAAAATCCTTATGTAGATTATTTCGTTGGCGCAAATGGTACATTTATTTTAGATTTAAAAACAAATGAATATATTTTTGAAAAAACAATTAAAAATGAAGACTTTTTAGAATTTAGAAAATATGCAGAAGAAAACAATTTAGCTTTCTCATTTGTTGGAAATAAATGAGGATATTATAATGAACTATTTGATATAGATCATTGATTCTATCGTCCATTTAAAGATAAATTTATTTCAGAAAAAGAATTTTTAGAAAAAAATGATAAGAACTACTTAATTACAGTTAGCTCAAAAACACCACAAAAATTAGGTGATGATTTAGCAAAATTCTTTAAAGAAAAGAAATTAGATATGTGAGTTTTAGCTGTTTGAGCTGGTGGTGTATTTTTATCAGCAAATGGTATTACAAAAGCAAAAGGTTTAAAAATTTTAGGTGATTTATTAGAAGTTAGTCTAGATGAAATGGTAGCTTTTGGTGATGCTGAAAATGATATTGAAATGCTTGAAGAAGTTGGTCTAGGAATTGCTATGGGTAATGGAGAAGATGAAACAAAAGAAGCAGCAAATGAAATTTGTTTACCTGTTACAGAAGATGGACCATATTTCAAATTAAAAGAAAAAGGATTTTATTAATAAAAAGCCAAATAATGGCTTTTTTTATATAAAATTAATATAAAAGAAGGTGCGAATGTTTATATCAAGCTCAAGTAATGAAAAAATAAAACAATATAAAAAGCTAAAGGATTCAAAATATCGAACACAATTTAAACAATTTATTATTGAAGGCTATCACATGGTTGAAGAAGCTAAAAAAATTTCTAATTTAATAATAGAAATTTTTGAAGCTTCAGAAAACCCAGTATATTATGAATCAATTAAAACAACAAATGCAATAATAAAAGAATTAGCTAACACAATAACACCTCAAAAAATTGTAGCAATATGTGATCAAAATGTTTTTTGAGATTATCAAGCTAAAATAAATTTAAAAACTAAAAATAATTTTTCATTAGCTTTAGATTCATTACAAGATCCTGGTAATATAGGAACGATAATAAGATTAGCAAATGCTTTTAATATAAAAGAATTAATTATAAACAACGTCGATATATTCAATGATAAAATTTTGCGTTCTTCTCAAGGTGCTATATTTAAAACTAAAATTACTTTAGTCAATAATTTATATGAATTTTTAGAAACTAAAAAACAAAATAATTATTTAATTTATACGACTGAACTTAATAAAAACGCAATTGAATTAAATACTTTTAAATTTAATAAAAAAGAAAATTCAATAATTGTAATGGGCAATGAAGGCAATGGCATTAGTAAAAAAATTAGTTCTTTAGCTAATAAAAAACTTTATATAAAAATTTTCTTTGAAAGTTTAAATGTTGCTTGTGCAACTGCAATAGTATTAAATCATGCAATAAATAATGAAAGTGAATAAAATGAAAGTATATAATTGAGATTCAAAAAGTTCATTATATTTAAAAAAAGAAGAAGAGCTAGTTATTTGTTTAGGTTCATTTGAAACATTGCATTTAGGTCATTATCAACTTTTTAAAAAGGCTGATGAATTTATATTAAATAATCCTGGATATAAAAAAGCCATAATAATTTTTAAAAATCCAATCAAAAATGGCCAAATTATTTCAAAAAAAGCATTTCAAGCTAAAACAAAATTATATACATTAGAAAAACTGAACTTCGATTATGTTTTTTTTATAGAAACTTCACAACAAACAATCAATTTACATTATGAAGATTTTATTAAAGCATTAAAAATTAATAATGTAAAAACTGTAATATGTGGCTTAGATTATCATTTTGGTTTTAGAAGAGAAGGCAATATAAATCATTTAGAAAAAAACTTTAATGTTATTAAAGTTGATTTATTTAAAAATAAAAATATAAAAGTTTCTTCAAGTATTTTAAATACTTTAATTTCAGAAGGACATATTAAAGATTTAAATAAACTTCTAATTGATAAATATTCTTTTATAAGTTATTTAGATAAATTGAATTTTAAATACCCAGAAAATTTAATTAAATTAAAAAGTGGGCTTTATATAGTAAATGCTGTAATTAAAGACATCGAATATCACGGGCTTTGCCATATAGATTTAAATAATGAAGAAGATAAAAATGTTTTATATTTATTAGACTTAGATAGAATAGCATTGCCTAATGAAGAAGTATTTATCGAATTTTTAGAAGAAATAAGACTAATAACTGACGAAAAATATAATAATATTGATAATTTAGATATAGAAAAAGCTAAAAAATATTTTTTAGCTAATCTAGATATTTAAAAAAATAAAGATGTTAATTTAATTTTTTTATAAATTAAATTAACATTTTTTTTAAATTTAAGTAATTTAATATATATTATTAAATTAAAAATGATAAAATATTACATTACATAAATAAAGATGCCTAATTAAAGGAGTATATATGAAAATTAAAAAACACCTTTTATTATTAACACCTACGATTTTATTAGCACCAACTTTAGTTTTATCTTGCGAAAATAACGCTAAAAATTTCTTACCTAAATTGATTGATAGTAATAAAATCAATTTAAATAATGAAAATAAAACTAGTGAAGAAAAAATAAATAAAGACTCTAATAAATTAGCTGAAAAAGATAATAAAGAAGTTCCTAAAGAAACTACAAATACAGATAAAAATGTTAATGATTCAAAAGAAGTTGAGAATAAAAATCCTGAAATTAATTCAGAAACTACAATTCCTCAACCTGCAGGCAATAGAAAATCAACATCAAATAATTCTATTTCAAATCAACCTGAACAATTATATGATGCTAGTTTTAAAATTAATGATAAAGGTGTATATACAAATCCGGCATTGTTTAAAGTTGAACCATCAGAAGCAGAAGTGCCCGGCTTTGATTATGGAGACGCTCCTTTAATTAAAAAGAAAACTAAAAATCTAACAGAAGATGATTTAGTAGATATGTTTGATTTTATTATTGGAAGTCAATTATCTAAAAATTTTAATTTTGGGAAAAGAGAAATTTCGCCCGATTTAATGGCAAGTGCTTACACAAAATGAATTACTAAAAATTGAATTAAATTTCCATACTTTTCATTAGCACACACAACTATTTATTTTATTTTAAATGAAGATAAAACAGCTGTAAAAACAATATGAAGCCCAAAATATGCTTCTTCTTGATGAACTTTTAATAGCTGACAAGAATCATACGTTAACTTTGTAAGTGGTGCTTTGAGCAAAATCAAAGAAGGTATGACTGATTATGAAAAAGCTTATGCAATATGATTGTATGTATCAGAGTTTTTTAAATATGATTCAAATAAACTTCTTTCAGCTCTTGACAGAGACATCTTTGAACAAAGAGCCGTTTGTGCTGTTTATGCGGCCATTTATGGATATCTTTTAAATCTTGTTGGTATTGAAGCATTAGTCAACTTAACAGGTACTTCTATAAATTCAGAAACACACGAAGTAGTTTATGTAAAACTTCAACTTCCTGGCCAAGAAAAAGCTAAATGATATTTGAGTGATGCAACTTGAGCATTTTCACTTGGAAATAAAGGCGAACTCGCAAATGATTTATCAACAATAGATTTTAATGGCCAAATTAATTTCTCCGAATTTCTTTCTCCAATTGGAAAAGACCCTGATAATTGAATAGTAGAAACACAATTTGGATATAGTCAATTTTGAAAATTGCCTTGAAAAGAATTTAGAACAGATAATTGATATTATGGAGATGCAAAATCAAACCCAGATAATAAAAATTTTATTTTCGGATATGTTATTAACAAAGAAAAATGATTAACTAAAAGAAGTAGATACGAATATTACAAAAAAGACTGATATACTTTAATTCAAAATCCAGATAATAGTGGCAAAAAGCTTTATAAAAGACCGTTTTATTCAAGTAGTGAAGAAGTTATCTCGCTACACGATGTAGACTTGAACGATCTCCTCAAAAAAATAAAGAATTAATATCTGGAATTGAGGGATTTTCAGGCCAGCCAATGTTAGCAAGTTACCATAAAAACTTTATTTTTATTGGTAAAAATCAAGGACAAAATGCTTACTTTGCTGTTGTAAACATGGATAACAATGAATCTATTAAAATTGATATTCCAAATTCTCAAAACGCAAATATTTATAGATTTTATGTTAAAGACAAAAACTTATACTATACAAGAACTGAAGCTAAAGAAACCCCTATAAAAGTAGATTTAACAGAACAACAAAGAGAGTTTTTATTTGAAAAACAAACAGTAACAAAATTTGACTTTGAAATGTTATCACTTGAACTTAAAAATAGAATCAATTTATTAATCGTAGGTGATGATGTAGGTATGATCAATTATTCTAAAAAATTAGAATTTTTCAAATATTTAGATGATTTAATATCAAGTAACTCAGACCAAAATTTAAAAGCTAAATATGCTGAAATTAATAAAAGATTTGATGAACTTTTAAATTCAATTAAAAGCACACATAAAAAAATATTATTTAATATCACATTACCTAATGTCGTGCATTTATCACATAACCAAATTGAAAAATATGGATACAATTTTGAAGGTCTTGAAGGTGTAATTAAATTTACTGATTTAGTAACTAGAAATGATAGTATGAGATATGATTTACTATTTTCTAAAACAAAAGATGGCAATTATCAAACAAAAATTTCAAATGTTGAAAGAGATAATTTAAAACTTAAAGCTCATTCAAACATTGAACCAGGTTTTTATAAAATCAAAGTTTATCTTGACGGTGATAAAGAAAATTTTGCTGAAACAAATCCTTTAGAAATAAAAATATCACAACAAGACAAAATTAAAGCTATAAATTCAGGATTAATCGAGCTTGGCAGTTCAAGATATGTAAATATTGATTCAGAGGGTAAATTAATTAAAAATAATTTAACATTAGAAGCAAACATAGCACGTGAAGATTGAGCTAACGTAAGTGCTGATTTATACTTTATAAGTTATAAAACTGGTCAAATTGAAAAAATAAAAAGTTATCCTAATATTTCTTCTACAGAAAGAATCAATTATTCAATCCCTTCAGTTACTGAAGATAATGCAGGTATTTATTATGTTAGAATAAAAAGAGTTGATACATCATCAAATGAATCATCTTATGATTATTTAAAACTTTATTATGTTCTTAGCCAACAAGAATACAATAATATGTACAATCAAGATGCAAATGATAAATTTCAAGAACTTCTTAAAAAAATTCAAAATCATGTATAAATATTTATAAAAAATTTGTTTTAAAAAAATAACCCCACATTGTAAAGATTAAATTACTTTATCTAATAAATAAACATACTTAATTAAAGGACTATATATGAAAATAAAAAAATTATTTTTATTATTAACACCAGCAGTTTTATCAACTCCTATTTTTGCTTTATCTTGTGAAAAAAACAACCAAAACTTTTTACCTAAATTAATTGACAATAATAAAATTAATTTGAATGATGATAAGGTAAGAAAAAATAGTGAAGTAGAAAAACCTAATAAAGATTCAGAAAAATTAACAAATGAAAACCCAAAAAATCTAAATAAAGAAAATAAAAATGATGAAGTAACTAATTTAAACAAAGAAACAAGTAATCAAGAATCTCCAAACAGTGAAAATAATGTTTCTAGTGTAAATTCTGAAATAAATGAAAGAAATAATACATCGAATGAAAATTTTAATTCAAATGAACCAATAAAATTGTTTGATAAAAGTTTTAAAATAAATGAAAATGGAATATACACTAACCCTGCATTTTTTAAAGTTGAACCTTCAGAAGCAGAAGAACCCGGCTTTAATTATGGAACTGCTCCTTTAATTAAGAAAAAAACAAGAGCATTAAAAGTTGATGATTTAGTAGATATGTTTAACTATATAGTTGGAAATAATATACTTAGTGATTACACTTTTGGTAATAGAAATATACCTTCAGATTTAATGGCTCAAGCTTATATAAAATGAGTAGATGAAAATTGAGTTTACTTTCCATACTTTTCATTTGGTAGCGGAACAATTACTTTTGCAAGAACTCCAAATGAACAATTTGTTACAAGGATGTACACCGCTAAATATACAAGTGATTTTCGTGCTATAAATTCTGCATTCCAAAAATATAGAGATTTTATTAAAAATGGCCTTAACAAAATCAAAGAAGGAATGACAGATTATGAAAAAGCTTATGCTTTGTGATTATATGTACTAGAATTTTTTAGATATGATTTGGCTAATTTAGTTGCAACTGTTGAAGAAGATATTTTAAAACAACAAGCAGTTTGTGCAGTTTATTCAACTG
Source organism: Mycoplasma struthionis (assembly GCF_003855455.1). Classification (GTDB taxonomy): domain Bacteria; phylum Bacillota_I; class Bacilli_A; order Mycoplasmatales; family Metamycoplasmataceae; genus Metamycoplasma; species Metamycoplasma struthionis. Next base: position 514,296 of record NZ_CP034044.1, on the reverse strand, counting down.
TTTATGGATATTTATTAAATTTAGCTGGATTGCATTCTTTAACCAATATGGCTGGTCGTTCAAAACAAGGAATGGTTCATGCTGTTACATATGTTAAATTACAACTGCCAGGTGAAAGAATGGCTAAATGATATTTAACTGATCCAACATGAGGTGATGGTTTAGAAGGTGGAGAAATGCCTATTGATGACTATCCTTCAATGTCTAAAGAAATAGATTTTGTTGAATTTCTTTCACCAATTGGAAAAAGTTTCTCTGAAGCTATTATGCCAGTTCAATTTGGTTTTGGACAATTTTGACAACTTAATTATGATGATTTTCAAACAACTGAATGATTTTATGGTCCTGCAAAAAAAATAGAATTTGATAACCATACTATTTATTCAAATATGTTAGGAAATCCAAGTAAGTATAAATCAAGAAGTAGATATGAATTTTATAATAAAGAGTGATATACACTTGTAAAAGATGAAAACAAAAATAAATTATTTAAAAGACCATTTTATTCAGAATCTCAAGATCAAGACTCAGCGCTTGTAAATGTTACATTAAATTCCTTGTTTAATAATTCAAATTCAGATGTAGTAGCTGGCATAGAAAATGCAAATGGTGAACCCATGCTTGCAAGTATTAATAATAATTTAATATTTTATGGAAAAGAAAATGGCAAAAAAGCGTTTTTTGCTATAAAAAACATGAAATCATCTAATACTTTAAAAGTTGAAGTTCCTGATACCGAAAATAAAGAAATAACTAGATATTTTGTTAAAAATGATAATATATATTATCAATTGGGCAAAGGCACACCTATTTTAGAGCTTAAATTAGATGAAAATCAAAGAAAATTTATTTTTGAAAAAGAAGATATCACTTATTTTGATTTAGATAAATTAGTTAGTGAATTAAAAAATAATATAAATATGTTAATAGTTGGAAATCAAATTGGGCAAATTCCTTATTTAAAGAAAAAAGAATTTTTTAACTACTTAAATGAAATAATAAAAAATAAAAGTAGTGATTCAGACACTTTAAAGAAAAACTTTAAAGAAGCAAATAAAAAGTTTGATGATCTAATTAAGTCATTAAACACAACAAATAGAAAGCTTCTTTGAAATACCCAATTGCCTGATAAGGTTGAAGTAACACAAAATTATATTAATCAATATGGCTATAATTTTGAAGGAATAGAAGCTTTTGTAAACTTTAATGATCTAAAAAACACAAATACAAATATTAGATATGATTTACTATTTTCTTCAAACAACACAAATTATGAAAAAATTATAACAGGAGCTGAAAGATCTAATATTAGACTGTTAGGTTCACTATTTAAAGGAAAAGGATATTATAAAATAAAAGCATATCTAGTAGGAAATGAAGCAAATTATATTGAAACAAAACCTACACAGGTGATAATTACTGATAATAGTAAAATTACTCCTATAAACTACGGTTTAGTAGATCAATATTCAAGCAGTATCAATATTGATTTTAGAAATAATGAATTAACAAAAAACAATATTATGCTAGAGGCAAATGTTGCAAAAGAATCGGATTATAACATTACAGCTGAAATAGGTTTTATTAATAAAAATAATGAAATTAAAATTCTAAAAACTGCTGATGCAACTCAAAACTCTGTTCATTTAACTCACACAATAAATGAAGTAAATGAACAAACTACAGGTATTTATTTTGTTAAAATAACTAAAACAAATAAAACAAATGCTAGTGATAAAATAACATTGTATTTAAAAAATTATTTTGTTTTAAATGAAGCTGATTTTAAAAACAGAAACAATGATAATGCTAATGACAAATTAAGAGTAATGCTTGAAAAAATATAATCAATTAAAAACAACACGGGTTTATTTCCGTGTTGTTTTAGTTTAATAAATTTTCTAATTTATTATTTTGAGTTTTTAAAAATGTAATATATGATTTGATTATTTCGTTGCTTGGATTATTTAAAAACGTGACAGATTGTAAATTTAAATTAAATATAGCATTTGGTAAAGATAATCTAATATCTTCATTATTTTTATTTACTATAGCTTGATTTGTTTTATTTTTTAATAAAAGAGATGATGTTAGCTCTTGATTTTTTGAATAAGCTCTAATTAATTCTAATTTTAGTTTATTAAATTCGTCTTCTTTTGTAGTTTTAGATCTTAAAGTAAAATAAGTTCCTAAACCCATAGCAAGCATTACTGAGCCTATACCAACCGTGATTAATAAATTACGAATTGTTTTATTCATTATTTATTAACCTCTTTAGCTAATTCAAGAAATTTTTCAGCGTCTATTGCAGCTCCACCTACTAGAAAACCGGATAAATTTTTTACTTCTTTTAGTTCATGAATGTTTTTTAGACTTACTGAGCCACCATATAAAATGGGAACTTGATTATTTGTTAATTTAGCTATTAAATCAATAGCTTTTTGGATATGGCATATTTCTGGTATTATTCCATTTCCAATGCAATAAATAGGTTCATAAGATATAATTAATCTACCTAAAATATCTATATCCTTTAAAGCTGATTTAATTTGATTTTCAATTACTTCAGGCATTTTTTTAGCTTCGAATTGTTCTTTATTTTCACCGATACATAAAACGGGAATTATATCGGTATTTTCAATTCGTTTAATTTTTTGATTAATTAGTTCATCTGTTTCATTAAACATCATACGTCTTTCAGAGTGACCTATCAAAACAAAATCCATATTAAGTTCAACTGCAGAACGAAATGAAACTTCACCTGTAAAAGCACCTTTTTCAGTGTGAAAGATATTTTGAGCACCTAATAAAAAGTCTCTATTTTTAAAAGCTAAAGATAAAGACATAGCATCATGAGATAAAGCAATGCCTAATTTTAAATTATTTAAATTTGAATCATTAATTTTTGAATTAAGTGTATTTAGATAGTTTAAACTATCAAAATAAGAAAGATTCATTTTTAAGTTACCTAATAAATATTTCATTTTCACTCCTTAAAAACTAATATGTAAGGCAAAGAAAGGAACTAAAGCTAGTAAAACTACTAATGAAATTAAACATAATAAATAGAAAACTAAGTTATTAGTACCATTTTTTTCTTTTTCTATGGCTTTTTTATTTTGTTCCATTTCATATTCTCGTCTTGTTTGGTTAAGAATTTGATCCTTTTTTTGTTGAGACATAGAGCGTTCTATTTTTTCTTTTGCTTTAGAATGTATTTTTCTACTGTGATGAAGATCAATTAAAGGGTGAAATAAACCGCGCCCTAAACCTTTTTTGACTAATACAACCATGGCATTAATACATAAACAACTTATAAATGAAATTGATATAGCTGTTTGCCAGTTTTTTTGATTTTGTCCTTTAAAAGCATATCTAATAATTAAGACTAATAAAACATAAATAACTAAGCTTATAAAAAAATAAAGAGTAGTACTTAGGTTTCATGCTCTTTTTCAATATTGATTTTTTTGATTGTAATACTGTTTTGCCATATTAATATAATTTTACTTTAAAACTAAAAAATAAAATGAAAATTGCAAGTCTTGTACTAAGACTTGCAACCCTTATATAATACTATTGTTCTTTTGCTTCACTTATTCACTTTTCGACTTGTTTATCAGTTCCATACACATAATGGTCTTCTTGAACCTTATGAGTTTCGGGCACATTAGGAAATTGTTGATCAAGTAAATAATCTGAGACGAAAGAGACACTTTGGAATTTTTCATTAGCGTTAGAGATTTTAGGTATAGCTTTGAACAAATTGATCGTATAAGGATGCACTGGTTTTTTGTAAATTGCTGTGGTGTCTCCACTTTCAACAATTTTACCAAGGTGCATAATTTCTACTTTATCAGCTACATATTCAATCATACTTAAATCGTGAGCTATAAAAATTAAACCTATTTTTTTATTTAAACATAATTCTTTAAGAAGGTTAACTACTTGAGCTTGAATTGAAATATCTAAAGAAGCAATTGGCTCATCGGCAACGATTATTTTAGGCTCTGTTATTAAGGCTCTTGCTATAACAATTCTTTGAAGTTGACCACCACTAAATTCATGAGGGTAACGGTATGCGAATTGTTTTAAAAGCCCAACATCTTCTAAAGCTTTATATATTATAATCTTGCTTAAAAGTTCGCCAATTTTGAATTTTGCGATTTGTTGTCCCACTATATTATCGTAAATGCTAAAACGATTTGTTCATGTAGCATTTTGGTCTGCTTCTGATAGTTGAAGGTTTTGAATAACTCATTTGTGATTTACACCAAGTAAGATGTAAATATTAGCAATATCTTTTAGTAGATATTTTTTCTCAATATCAAAAGATTTTAAAGTTTCTTCTTTTAAAGAGGTATCAGATTTAAATATCTTAATAGAACCTTGCAATTCGTTTTTAATCAATTTAATTTTTCTTTTAACGTCTTCAATTTCTTCTTTAACTTCTTTTGTTTGTTCTTTAACTTTTAATTCAGCTAAAAGTTGTTCTTGTACTAAAAGTCTTTCATTTGCATTATTTGTTAAAAATTCTCAAAATTTATTTTTATATTCTTCGTATTTTAAATTGCAGTTTGTTTGTAAGGCTACTAAACTGTTATATACCTTTTTAGCTTCTTGAACTTGGTGATATAAATCTACTATTTGTTTTCTATATCCGGTTAAGAAATCATTTTTTTCTTTTTCGTATGTTTCTTTTGATTTTGCTAACAATTCTTTTTCATCTTCCAATTTTGTTTTGTCTGAATATTCTGGGGTTGAATTTTCAGAAATTATTTTGTTAAGTGACGCTATAACATCATTAATATCACTTATTTTTTTATTATATGATTCTAAATTTTTGTTTGATAACTCAACATATTCATCAAAGTTAAATTTAAACTCATTAGATAGGATAGATTCAATTTGTTTTTTAAGTCCGGAGGTGAACTTTATTTTATATAAATTTTTTTCAAAGAATTGTTTAATATATTCATCAAGACGAGTTATAAGATCTTTAATTGAGCTAAATCCCAAATATTTAGCTTGTTTTTTCACTTCACTCAATACTTGAGCTCTTTTGGTAAATAACATTATGTTTTTAAAATAGTAAACATATAAATCTAAATCAGTAGAAGTTAATCTTGCGATATTAATTAAACTTCTTTCATTTTTTGACTCAATAATGTAGTTATTAAAAGTATTTAATGTTTCTGATTTTAAATGGTGCAATTCTTTTTTAACATTTTCTAAATTTTGTTTTTGAATTGCTAATTCTTTTTTAGTTTCGTATGCAATTTTTGATTGTTTTGTTAATGCTACTTGATATTCATATTTTTCTTTAGCTTCGCGATAATCTAGTTGAGGTTTTTCTAGTTCATCACGACGATATTTTTGTTGATATTCATAGTAGAAATTAATCAATTTTTCTGTATTTGCATACATGTTGTTTATTATTAATGTTTCAATGTGTTGTTTTTCTTCTAAATAACTATAGAATTTAGCGAAGTTATCTACGTTATTTAATCCTTTTTCAAATTCTAAATCAGCAAATTTTTTATTTCAAGTGTGAAACAAGTTATCAGCTAATGAATTTATTACATTATAATTATCTAATTCTAATTCCAAAGCTTTATATTGGAATGTATATTTGAAGACTTTTTTAACTTCTTGTCAGTCTTTAAATAAGTCTTTTAGTTTACTCTTCATTATCCCATTAACAATTAATGGTTCTTTTAAAATCGAATAAATGTTTTGCTGTGAATTTAATGATGCATGTGGATCTTGAAAGATCATTTGTACATTTTTACGTAAAAAGCGGTTTAATGATGAGCTTATTTTTTTACCAGAGATTATTTTATCTTCTAATCTAATGAAACCATTATAATCATCAAATAATCTTAAAATTGTTTTACCTACAGTTGTTTTACCTGAACCAGATTCACCTATTAGACCAACTATTTCACCTTCATGAACATCAAAAGAAACTCCATCAACGGCTTTATTTATTTCACCTTGATTTACGAAATATTTCTTTAGATTATCAATAGATAAAATAACTTTTTGATTTTTTAATTGTTCTTTTCTATTATTTTTGTTCATGATTAAAAGCCTTTTTAAATAGTTCTAGTCGTTTTTTAAGGTCATCTGATTTCTCGATTTTCGGTGCCTCTGGACTTAATAGTCATGTTGCCGCCGCATGAGTTTGCGTAATTGGAATTAAAGGCGGTTCTTTTATAAAATCAATTTCCAGAGCATAATCACTTCTTACCGCAAATGGATCTCCTATAGGTAAATTTGCCATGTCAGGCGGTGTCCCTTTTATATTGTACAATTTTTCTTCTTTTGATTCTGGTATAGCAGAAATTAAAGCTCATGTATAAGGATGGGCAGGATCGGTGAAAATTTCTTGTTTGGTACCTCGTTCTACGATTCTGCCCGCGTACATTACGTAAATATAATCACAGAATTTAGCTATAACTGAAATGTTATGGCTTATTAAAATTATTGAAATACCCATTTTTTGTCTAATATCTTCAAAAAGGGCTAAAACACTTGCTTGAACAGTTGGATCTAATGCTGTTGTAGGTTCGTCAGCTATTATAACGTCAGGTTTTAATGCTACAACCATTGTAATAACAATTCTTTGTTTCATACCACCAGATAATGTGTGTGGATATGACATAAAGATTTTTTCTACATTTCTTAAACCAAAAGTTTTTAATAAATCTAGTAGATAATTTTTCTTTTCAGAATATGTTTTATCTTTTCAATCTTCATTATTATTTAATGCATCTAATAATTGTTTTCCAATAGTTCTAGTAGGGTTTAAACTTGTTAAAGGGTCTTGTGGAATATATCCAATTTTTTGGCCTCTAATAAATTCTCAGTGTTTATTTTTTTTGATTTTAGTTAATTCATAATCGCCAATTTGAATTTTATCGGCTGTTATAATCCCATTTTCGTTTACATTAATAAGTGTTTTTGATGTTACTGATTTACCTGAACCTGATTCACCAACAAGTCCAACTATTTCACCTCTTTTAACATCTAAATCAACACCTCTTACTATATGTATATTTTTTTTCTTTGTTTGAGCAAAGCTTACGTGTAAATTTCTAACTTCTAAAACTTTATCATCTTGTAATGGAGAAACTTTAATATCTTCTAAAACTTTTTCTCTAATTTTAGCTTTTAAAGATTTTTTTACTTCTTTTTGTTCAGACATTATTTTCTCTTTCCTTTGCTCATAACTTTAGGATCTAAAGCGTCATGAATTCCTAGAGCTATGAAGTTTAATGATAATGATAAAGCTAACAATATTAATGCAGGTAATAATAATATTCAAATATTTCCACCTGCTTGACCTGAGGCTTCAATTAATAATTGTCCTAAGTTTGTGTCTTCTTTTTCTTTAAAGAAACCAAGGAACGCTAATGAAGCTATTCATAAAATGATGCCAGGTATTGTTCTAACAAAGCTGTTTGCAATTTTACCAATTATTGCTGGTAAAGCGTGAACAAACACTTGTCTTTTTGTAGAAGCTCCGATCGCTTTTGCAGCTGTAATATATTCTTCATTTTTAACAGTTATAATAAACATTCTAGTTAATCCAACAAAACCTGGTCATCCAACTATTGAAAGGGAAATAATTAGTGATCTTTCTGTTGAACCAAATATAGAAACGAATATTAAAATTCATATCATTGTAGGAGGTGATAAGAAAATACTTATAATTCTCATTACAATTGTATCAATTAATTTACCAGCATGGAAACCTAAATAAGCTCCTATTGCTATACCAATAACCGCTTGAATTACTGCAACTATTAAAGCAATTTTAATAGCTCTTCATGTTGCATATCAGGTTGTAATTCAAATATCGTAACCTTGAGGTGAAGTACCTAAATAAGTTTTAAGATTTGGAATTTGAGCTAATGTAGCAGCAATTTCTGCATCAGTGATAGGTGTTCTACCGGCGGCTGTGTTTAGTTTTATAATATCAGATAATTTTTCATTTAATACAGCTGCTTTAAATAATGCATATGCATCATATTGAATTTGGAACAAGCTACCAATTATTGGACGTTGTCCCCTTTTTCAAGTGCTTGTGAAAAATGCAAAAGCTTCTTTTAATTTAGGATTTTCGTTTCCTTTTTCAACTATATTATTATAAAACTGTCAAATATTATCATCTGGTCTTAAGGTTTTTGTAACTATTGGTGCGTATAATGGTGGCAAATTATTTATAAATGAATAATCGTTTATTCTTCTGTTAGGTTTATATGAAGCTATACCAGGAGCTGGCACAATTAAAGAAAATAAAATAATTAATATAAATACAGATAATGCTGCAACAACGACTGGGTTAGTAAAAAATCTTTTAATAACCTCAACAGCAAGTTTTTTAGGTTTACCTGCGACTGAAACAAAAGAAATTTTATCTTTTTCAGAAATCAACTTAAATTTTGTTGATAACTCAGAATTAATTTTATATTGACTGTTAAATTCTTTAACGTCATTTGGTTTTAATTCCATAAGTATTAAACTCCTTTCGTTTCTAAATTTTGGTTATTTTTTGATAATAAATCTTTAGCTAATTTTCTTCTTTCTAAATAAGCTTTAAAGAATAATCAGTAATTTTTCTTGCTTCTTGCAGCATAAGTTATTTTTGGATCTAAAATAGCAAATGATAAATCAACTATTATTTCTGCTATTAAACCAATGAATGTAAAGAATAAAGTTGAGAACATAACAACATTAAATTCACCAGTTGGGAATGAGTTTGCGATTATTTGTGATGTCCCTTGTACATTCCAGTATCTTTCAATAACGATTGATCCAGATAATAAACCTAGGAATGAACCGAAAATTAAACTAAATAATGGAATAGAAATATTTCTTAATACATATTTAAAGAAAATTTGAGTTGAACTTAAACCTTTAGTTTTAGCTATTAAAACATAATTTGATGTTAAAACAGTAATAACTTGGTTTCTTGTATATGTAACATATCCAGCTAAAGAACCTAAAGACATAACAATAATAGGTGGTAAATATGCTACAAATAAAACACTAAATGGTGCGTTTTCACTAGCCCTTGGAATCTGAACAGGAACTCCAATACGTAATGAAAGGGATATAACCATCGGTGCAATAATAAATGATGGTACACCAATGAATATTAAAACAAAAATGTTAGAGCTTGAATCAAATCATTTACCTCTATTGTAACCTGCAAAAATACCAATGGTAATTCCTACTATACTACTGAAGATAAATGATGGTACAGTAATTAATAATGAGTATTTTAATGGATTGAAGAATAATTGTGACATAGTTTTATAAGCTGCAGGGTTTGGATTGTTTTTTGAATCAATTAAAAATCCAAACGTATGATCTACAAAGATACCTTTAAGATATCTAAAATATAAAACTAAGACAGGAATTTTTTCACCAGGTTCTGCTACGGTTCCATATCTTAAACCGTTTTGAACTTCTAGTGAGCTAATAATTTGTTCTAGTGGTTTTGTATTCTTTGGATCAGAGAATTTTTGTTCTGCTAATGCATGAATTGGACTCGGTCCAAAAGAATAAATCATTACAAAAACAAATATTGAGATAATAAACAACGCAAGAATAGCAAACACTATTCTTTGGCGTATATATCTAAACATGAGATTTTTTTAGTTTATTATTTATTGATTCTTCAATCAACATACATGTCAACACTATTATTTACTGTGTAAGGTGCTACATAACCTTTTTGTACTAAAACGTTAACAAATGAATCTTTTGCTTTTGTTATAGTTGCTGATGAATATTCAATACCTAAAAATGTTGTTAATTCTTCCATTAATTCAGTTAAATAATCATTTGTTTTGTCTGCTACATATTGGTTTCAGAAAACCGCTGAGTATTGATAAATATCAGTTACTTGCTTATTACCTTGTGGTTTATAAGGTATTGGTCTATTTTTTTCTGTTAAAACAAGCTCATATTTATCTGTTACAGAATTTTTTGTAACTTTTGAAGCTAATAGAGTAGGCAATACTGTGTATCTTCTTGGTTCTACTTTGTATAATTCTTTAAATGGTACTGAAGATACAAATTCGTGACCTGGTTGTTCTTGATAAGCTAATAAATCTTCTGCTAATTTAGCGATTCTTGGAAATGCAGTAGCAAATTCTGGATGACTATCTTTTTCAACACCAATTTTAATTAGAGTTGGGAATAATGGTCAATTTCATGATAAACCATCATAACCTGAACCTATTGAGTTATAGTCATAACCTCAACTAACTTTTCTTGTTCCATTTGCTCCTTGGTTTCTATATGCAACATAATTAGGATCTTTATTATCAGTAAAGAATACTAAATCTAATTGAATTCTAGAATCTAATCCTTCTATAGCCTCTTTAACAAATTTTAATGATTCACCAAATTCTTTTGATTGATCAATAAATGGATAGAATGAAGTGAATCTATATTTACCATCTGCCGGTCTAACATTTTGATGTGTTCTTTCAAACTCATCTAATAATGCTTTTACAGCTTCTTTAATTTTTTCATAACCAGCTGATTTTATTTTGTCGTTGACATTAGATCTGTCTCTAACAGCAGCATCGTTTTCTGATGGATTCAAATCTGTACCTAAATTATTGCCAAAATCTACTAATTGTTTATCTTTATTTACAGCTTTTAATGCATTAATTTTATCTTTTACATCAAATGGTGTCTTTTCTTCTGATGTTCCTTGGTCTTTTCCGCCAATATTACCACCATCAGCTAATTTTGCTAATCAAGCTTCTGAAACACCGTTTGTTCTTACATCTGCTACTGTATTTCAGTTAATTGCAGCTTGTAATAAAGTTCTAAAGCTTAAACCTGTACCATAGATATAAGCATCCCCATTACCTTTACCGGCTTTCAATTCTGCTATTGTTTTACCATACATTAATTGAGCATAAGCATCGTTAAATGAGTAATCTGAAGCAACTTTGTTAAACACAAATGGAGTTTGGATTATATCATAAGGAGCTGAATTAGTATTTTCTCTTTTGAATAATCTAATACCAAATCCTTGTGGGTCTTGGTTAACAATTTGTTTTTGAGCTTCAGTTAATGATGAATATGGGGTAGTTGATGTAGTACCTTGTCTATATAAGTTAAAGATGTTTGTATTAAATTCTTCAGGGCTTAAATTTTTTTGTTGATAGTTTGTAATAATTTCATTAACTGTATTTTTAGATTCTGCAAAGGCTTTTTCTGCAAAGTGAGTATTCTTTTTAAATATTTCTGATTGTCCACTTACAAAACCTTGTGCATAGTATGGTCCTGAATATAATGTACTATTTGCTGTTACACCATATCAGTAAACACCTAATTTAGCAGTTAATTTACTTTTATCCATTGCTTTTAATTTAGTTTCTAATGCAGAAACTTTATCAGTTACATCACCTTGGTAATTAGTTAATTTGTAACCATTTGTTGCATTCATATCATCAATATATTGTGATGGAGCTGGATAGAATGTATAGTCGTGCATTAATTGATCAAAAAATTGATTCATTTGAACTTTAGCACCTTCACCTGTTAATCCTTGGAAGGTTACAGCTGTTACATCTCCTAAATTTGCACTTGGATCAACTTTTTTAACAAATTCACTTTCTTCATTTAATTTTGCTGTATCTAAACCAAAGATTTTTAAAACATATTCATCTGAGTATTCACTTGTATCTGTAAACACACGGCTGTTAGGTCTTGCTAATGCATCTCTAACTTCATTGTCTAATTGTTCTGAACCTCCACTTTTTTCTTCATCATGACGAACATTACCAATTGTTTGATTTGTTCTTAGTCATGAATAATAGAAATCTTTAGGAACAATTTGATATTTAGTTTCTTCACCTTTTGAATTCACTCATTTTAAATTGTCTTTAAGTACATATTGTAATGTTTTAGCTTTTTTCAAGTTTTCTGCAAATTCTTGACTATTAATTGATTTTGAATTTGCTGAGCTTAATCTTTGATATGCTGATGAATAAGCTTTTTTAGTTTCACCTGCTGCATCTACATAAGTTAAATCTGGTGCAGGAACAACTTCAGCATCATCATTATCGTAAACTACAACTGTACCATCTGTTAAAGTTAAAACTACAGCTTTTGCTAATGATAATGTATATTTTGAGAAAGCTGGTTTAGTAATATAGTTTGAAACTTTTCCAGTGTCTGAGGTTACTGTATCAGTTTGAATTTCATTAACACCTTGTTCTCTAACTAGCATACCTGATGTGTGTTGGTAGCTAGCATTTGAAGAATATCCACCATATGAAGCTGAACTATCATATGTATAAGCATCAAATGTTGGTGTTGCGTTTATTTCAGTAACGAACTGCTGTTTAGCTAAAGCAGTGTTCTGCGAAGGGGCTGATTTACTATTACATGCCGCAGCAACTAATGGAGCTGCTAAGGCTGCTAATGGTAAAGCACCTAATAATAAAAGTCTTGCGCTTTTTTTCATTTTTTTCTCCTAATGTGTGTATGTTATAAATTAAATAATTTATAAACCGATAATACACTAATATAAATTTTACTATATTCTGTGTATTTTATTTCTTTAAAGCCTTAATTTGGCTAACAATTCGATTTTAAATTTCGTTGTAATTAATATTATTAAATTAGTTTCTTTTATCTAGATTTATGAACAAAAAATTACTTTTATTCAAAGCCTTCTATAAAACTATAAAAATGATTAATTATTTTTTAAATACTAGTTAGAATAAAAACTAGCTTAATCAGACAAGATTATTATTAGCTCCAAAGAAGGTCTTAATTTCGTTTTTCTTATAATTATTAATAATATTAATGCAACGAATGTTCTTCTTAATGAAGTTAATAATTTCGATAGTGAAAAAGCCAGCCATTGCAGCTGTTGTAAAGAACATGTTTAAGTTTTTGCTTAATAAATTTCTGTTCATACTTTTTTCCTATTTACTTTTACAACTATAATTATACACAATTTTTTAAAAATTACAAATTTTTTATCTTTTTTCGAAAAAAAAATAAAAAGTGCTTAATTTAAGCACTTTTTTAATCGTTCTCTGAAAACTGAATACGACAATTTTAAATCTCGCTATAAAATTTATCACTATTAAACCAATCAATTTATTAGTACTGGTCAGCTGAATATATTGCTATACTTACACCTCCAGCCTATCAACCTCATAGTCTATAAGGAATTTAAAGGGAATACTCATCTTTGAGGGGGCTTCCCGCTTAGATGCTTTCAGCGGTTATCCCTGCCGCACTTGGCTACCCAGCTATGCTTTTGGCAAAACAACTGGCACACCATCGGTGCGTCCACTCCGGTCCTCTCGTACTAAGAGTAGCTCTCATCAATATTCCAACGCCCACATCAGATAGGAACCAAACTGTCTCACGACGTTTTGAACCCAGCTCGCGTACCGCTTTAATGGGCGAACAGCCCAACCCTTGGAACCGACTCCAGCTCCAGGATGCGATGAGCCGACATCGAGGTGCCAAACCTTCCCGTCGATGTGATCTCTTGGGAAAGATAAGCCTGTTATCCCCGGGGTAGCTTTTATCCGTTGAGCGACGGCCTTTCCACGAAGAACCGCCGGATCACTAAGTCCTGCTTTCGCACCTGCTCGACTTGTAGGTCTCACAGTCAATCACACTTCTACCTTTATGCTCTAAGATACGGTTTCTGACCGTATTGAGTGTAACTTTGAACGCCTCCGTTACCCTTTAGGAGGCGACCGCCCCAGTCAAACTACCCACCACACACTGTCCTCTTCCCGGATGACGGGAACAAGTTAGAAGTTCAACGTAACAAGGGTGGTATTTCAACGGTGACTCCGCTTGAACTGGCGTCCAAGCCTCATAGTCTCCCACCTATCCTACACATGTTAAATCAAACTCCAATATGAAGTTATAGTAAAGCTCCACGGGGTCTTTTCGTCTAGATGCGGGTCTCCGGCGTCTTCGCCGGAACCATAATTTCACCGAGTCTATTGTCGAGACAGTTAAGAGATAATTACTCCTTTCGTGCAGGTCAGTATTTAGCCGACAAGGAATTTCGCTACCTTAGGACCGTTATAGTTACGGCCGCCGTTCACCCGGGCTTCACATCAATGCTTCGCAAATGCTAACACCTTTGCTTAACCTTCGGGCACTGGGCAGGAGTCACCCCATATACATCGTCTTACGACTTAGCATAGAGCTGTGTTTTTGATAAACAGTTCCCCCTTACTATTCACTGCGGCCCACTTTTTAGGGTGGGCATCCCTTCTTGCGAACTTACGGGATGAATTTGCAGAGTTCCTTGACAATAGTTTTCTCGCTCGCCTTAGAATACTCATCTTGGGGACGTGTGTTCGTTCTCGGTACGGGTTTCAATAAACTTAAGTTAGAAGCTTTTTTAAGAGGTATGGAATCATCCAATTCGCTACTTTGTCGCCATTTCACTATGCATCATAACTCCCGGTTAAGCCATGCGGATTTGCCTACATGACCCAGTCATTATTTACCCCACAATCCAGTAAGTGGTAGTACTATCCTCCCCCGTCACTCCATCACATTTAAAGAAAGTACAGGAATATTAACCTGTTGTCCATCGGCTACGCCTTTCGGCCTCGTCTTAGGACCCGACTAACCCTGGGTGGACGAACCTTGCCCAGGAAACCTTCCCCAATAGGCGTCAGAGATTCTCACTCTGAATCGTTACTCATACCGGCATTCTCACTTGTAAGCGCTCCAGTAGTCTTCACAGTCTACCTTCAATGCCCTTACAACGCTCTCCTAACGCATTTCTGCCCGTAGCTTCGGTATTGTGTTTTAGTCCCGTTGAATTATCGGCACAGAGTCTCTCGACTAGTGAGCTATTACGCACTCTTTAAACGGTGGCTGCTTCTAAGCCAACATCCTAGCTGTTTAAGAAACTCCACAACCTTTCTCACTTAACACAATTTTGGGACCTTAGCTGACGATCTGGGTTGTTCCCCTCGCGTGCATCGACGTTATCACCGATGTACCGACTGCATAGTAATACATGATAGTATTCGGAGTTTGATTATAGTCAGTACGGCTAGGCGCCGCCATTCCATATTCAGTGCTCTACCCCCATCACTTAACACTACACGCTAGCCCTAAAGCTATTTCGGAGAGAACCAGCTATCTCCAAGTTCGATTGGAATTTCACCCCTACCCACAAGTCATCCGGGCACTTTTTAGCGTACTACGGTTCGGCCCTCCACTTAGTGTTACCTAAGTTTCAGCCTGCTCATGGGTAGATCACCTGGTTTCGGGTCTATATCAACATACTAAAGCGCCCTATTAAGACTCGATTTCTCTACGGCTTCGCTTTAATCCACTTAACCTCGCATGTTGACATAACTCGCCGGTCCATTCTGCAAGATGTACGCCATCACCCATTAACGGGCTCTGACTAACTGTAAGTAATTGGTTTCAGAATCTATTTCACTCCCCTCCCGGGGTTCTTTTCACCTTTCCCTCACGGTACTAGTTCACTATCGGTGTCTGGTTAGTATTTAGCCTTACCGGGTGGTCCCGGCAGATTCAGACAGGGTTTCACGTGCCCCGCCCTACTCAGGATACTACAAGAAGATTTAGCCATTTCGCTTACGGGAATTTCACCCTCTATGTTTAAGCATTCCAACTTATTCTGCTATAACTAAATTTTGTAACTTCATAATGTAGTCCTACAACCCCAACAACATGTGTTGGTTTGGGCTTTTCCCCGTTCGCTCGCCACTACTGAGGGAATCATTCTTTATTTTCTCTTCCTGCTGCTACTGAGATGTTTCAATTCACAGCGTGTCTCTTCATTCGACTATGAATTCATCGATATGATAATTGAGGATTAGCTCAATTAGGTTTCCCCATTCGGAAATCCCCGGATCGTAGCTTATTTCCAGCTAACCGAGGCTTATCGCAGGTAATCACGTCCTTCATCGACTTCCAGACCCAAGGCATCCACCAAAAACTCTTATCTTGTTTAATAGTTGTTTTGTTATATTTGTTGTATGACCTATTGTTTGTCTATAATTTTGTATTCTATAGGTTGATCTAAACTTTGAAATATTAATTAATATATCAATGTCGTTATTCAGTTTTCAAAGAACAAAATTGAGAGATTGTTCTCTCAAAACTGGATACAAATATTACTCCATAACTAGTGTATTCCGTAGAAAGGAGGTGATCCATCCCCACGTTCTCGTAGGGATACCTTGTTACGACTTCACCCCAGTCACCAGTCCTACCTTAGGCGGTCGCCTCCGAGGTTAGCAAACCGACTTTGGGTATTACCAGCTCCCATGGTGTGACGGGCGGTGTGTACAAGACCCGAGAACGTATTCACCGCAGCATAGCTGATCTGCGATTACTAGCGATTCCGACTTCATGGAGTCGAATTGCAGACTCCAATCCGAACTGAGATCGGCTTTTTGAGATTTGCTCCATGTCGCCATATTGCTTCTCTTTGTACCGACCATTGTAGCACGTGTGTGGCCCCACTCGTAAGAGGCATGATGATTTGACGTCATCCCCACCTTCCTCCCGGTTACCCAGGCAGTATCTCTAGAGTCCTCGACTTAACTCGTTAGTAACTAAAGATAGGGGTTGCGCTCGTTGCAGGACTTGACCAAACATCTCACGACACGAGCTGACGACAACCATGCACCATCTGTCATTCTGTTAACCTCCACTATATCTCTATAGCTTTGCAGAAGATGTCAAGAGTGGGTAAGGTTCTCCGTGTATCTTCAAATTAAACCACATGCTCCACCGCTTGTGCGGGTCCCCGTCAATTCCTTTAAGTTTCACTCTTGCGAGCATACTACTCAGGCGGATCATTTAATGCGTTAGCTGCGTCAGTGAGTTCCCCACCGACTAATGATCATCGTTTACAGCGTGGACTACCAGGGTATCTAATCCTGTTTGCTCCCCACGCTTTCGTCCCTCAGCGTCAGTATAGACCCAGTAAGCTGCCTTCGCCTTTGGTGTTCTTCCATATATCTACGCATTTCACCGCTTCACATGGAATTCCGCTTACCTCTATCCAACTCTAGTTTGCCAGTATCCAAAGCGAGCCGGGGTTGAGCCCCGGGATTTGACTCCAGACTTAACAAACAGCCTACGAACGCTTTACGCCCAATAATTCCGGATAACGCTTGCGACCTATGTATTACCGCGGCTGCTGGCACATAGTTAGCCATCGCTTTCTGATAAGGTACCGTCAGTTCAAAAGCATTTCCTCTTCTGAATGTTCTTCCCTTATAACAGCACTTTACAATCCGAAGACCTTCATCGTGCACGCTGTGTCGCTCCATCAAGCTTTCGCTCATTGTGGAATATTCCCTACTGCTGCCTCCCGTAGGAGTTTGGGCCGTATCTCAGTCCCAATGTGGCCGTTCAGTCTCTCGACCCGGCTAAACATCATAGTCTTGGTAGGCCATTACCCTACCAACTAACTAATGTTCCGCACCCTCATCTCTTAGTGGGGCTTTGAGGCCCCTTTCACAACGGAATCATGCGATTCCATGCGTATCCGGCATTAACTAATGTTTCCATCAGGTATTCCAATCTAAAAGGTAGATTAAGCACGTGTTACTCACCCATTCGCCGCTAGGTTTAAAAAACCCCGCTCGACATGCATGTATTAGGCACACAGCCAGCGTTCATCCTGAGCCAGGATCAAACTCTTAAAAAATGTTATCTATATTATTGAAAATAAATTGACGTTATGGTATTTGTATCCAGTTTTCAAAGAACTATCTAAGTACTTATTAAATAATAAATACAATAACATTATATACTTTTTTTTGCGATTTGTTTGAAAATAATTATTTTTTTAAAAGTACAAAAAACAAGGTCTAAATTAAGACCTTGTTTTAAAGATAAATTATTTGATTTTGTCGTTTAAAGCTTTTTTAATAACTTTTACACCTTTGTAAAAACCACAGTATTTACATGCTTCATGTGGAATAATTTGTTGATTACATTGTTTACATTCTACTAATGTTAATGCTTCTAATGCATGGTGACTTCTTCTTAAATGTTTTCTTTGTTTAGAAGTTTTTCTCTTTGGTACAACTGCCATTTTTTCTCCTTACATTTAATTAAACTAATTTGATAATCGCCATTTTAGCATTATCGCCAGCACGATTAGCAATTTTTATTATTCTTGTATATCCACCATTACGAGTAGCATATTTAGGAGCTAAAACATCAAATAGATATTGAACTGAATCTTTATTTGCCACTTGTGAAGGAATTAATCTTAAAAATTTTAAAGCTTGTCTACGAGTTGCTAAAGTATTTTTCTTACCTAAAGTAATCATTTTTTCAGCGTTTGATCTAATTCTTTTAGCTCTTTCTAAAGTAGTTTTAACTTGGCCATTAACTAGTAAATCAGTAACTAAACTTCTCTCAACATGATTTCATCATTCAGTATTTCTACGAAATAGTTGTTTTGGATTTGCCATTATTCGTTTTCTCCTTCGTCTGCATTAGTATCTAAATCATCTTTATAGTCGTCATGAGCATAATCATTATTACTTAATCATTCGTTTCTTCTATCAATAATATCTTGAACAGATTTTTTTCCTAAATTTTTAATGTTTGAAAGTTCTTCATCTGTTAATTTAACAATTTCTTCAACTGTGTGATATCCAGCTCTTTTTAAAGCATTTAATGATCTTATTGTTAAATTTAATTTTTTAATTGCAATTGAAGCTTTAGGAATTTTATTTGATTTATCTTTAATTTCTTCAAATAATTCAGTTGCTTCTAATAAGTTAACGTTTCCAATTATTTGGAAATGTGCAACTATTATTCTAGCAACTTGTTCCATAGCATCTTTAGCTTCTAAAGTACCATCTGTTTCGATTTGAATTTTTAATCTTTCTTCTATTGTTTTTGATGAACTATTTAGATCTTCATAACTAAAGCCAACTTTTTTAATTGGGCTAAAGTCACTATCCATAGCAATAAATTGTCCTCTTTTGATTTTACTTTCTAATTCAGGACCTAATTCTGAAATTAAGTTTTTGTTTTCTTCAAAGTCAACAAAACCTCTACCTGAACGCAAGAATAAATCAAATTCTAAAGCACCATCTTTTGCTAATGTAGCTATATATTGATCTTTATTAACAATTTCCATTCCTGGAACACATTCTATTTCTGAAGCTAGAACTTCTCCATCATGTGTTGATCTAAATGAAACTTTAATAATATCATCAAAAATAAACATATCTGGATCATATGTGAAACGAATTTTTCTTATATTAGCGATTAATGTTATTGCGTCCTCTTTAATTCCTGAAATGGTTTGGAATTCATGCTCAACATTATTAATTTTAATTGCAAATGGAGCAACTGATGTAACAGAAGATAATAAAGTTCTTCTTATTACAGTTCCTAAAGTATTACCATATCCTCTTAATAAAGGTTCGATAACAAAAGTTGTTTTAAAATCGCTAACTTTTTCTTGAATTAATTCTTTATAAGTAATTTTTTGTATTTTTTCCATAATAAACTGACTCCTATTTTTCTTTAATACCTATGCTCTTTTTAAAATTTTCTTTGGAGGACGAGTACCATTATGAGGAGTTGGGGTAACGTCTTTTACTTCTTTAACAATAAAACCGCTGTTTTCTACTTGTTTTCTAGCTGTTGATTTTCCAGGTCCAACACCTTTAACTAAAATACTTACTTCTTTTAAACCAAATTCTTTAGCTTTTTCAGCTGCAGCTGCAGCTGCTAAACCGGCTGCATAAGGAGTTTTTTTCTTGGTTCCTTTATATCCAATAGCTCCTGATGAGCTTCATGCAAAAACATTTCCTTTTAAATCTGAAAATGAAACAATAGTATTTTGATATGTAGAATGAATGTGAGCTACACCTTGGGTAATAACTTTTTTATTTTTCTTAGCCATTATTATTTACCTTTCTTTCCTGCTATTGTTTTTCTTGGACCTTTTCTAGTTCTTGCATTTTTCTTTGTAGATTGACCACGAACTGGTAAACCTTTTCTGTGTCTTAAACCACGGTATGATTTAATTTCCATTAATCTTTTAACATTTAAATTAATTTCACGTTTTAAATCACCTTCAGTAGGGTATTTTTTAGCTTCATCTCTGATACGAGTTAATTCTTCTTCGCTTAATTCTTTAACTCTTTTTTCTCCATCAACATTAGCATTTACTAAAATTCTTTTTGCTAATGATTGACCAATTCCAAAGATGTAGGTTAAAGAAATACGAACTTTTTTATTATTTGGAATTTCTATATTTAAAATTCTAGCCATCTTTTATCCTTGTCTTTGTTTATGTTTAGGGTTAATGCAAATTACACGATTAACTCCATGTCTTTTTATTATTTTGCAATCTTTGCAGATACGTTTAATTGAAGCTCTAACTTTCATTTAGTCCTCCTTAATTATTTATGTCTAAATACAATTCTACCCTTAGTCATATCATAAGGGCTAATTTCAACATCTACGTGATCCCCTGGGATCATTTTTATATTGTGAAATGACATTTTTCCAGAAATAAATGCTTTAATTTCTAAACCATTTTCTAATAAAACATCATAGTCTTTTGTTGAATGCATTTTTGTAATTTTACCAGACATTTTGATTGCGTCTTTTGCCATTAAATGTTATCTCCTGATAAGATATAAGCTTGATCATTTTCAATCAAGACAGTTTGTTCATAATGAGATGTATTATATCCTAGTGGGTCATAAACTGTTCAGTTATCATCTTTTACTAAAACCAATTTAGACTTTTGTAAAATCATAGGTTCAATACATATTACCATACCATTTCTTATAATAGGTCCTGTATTGGCTATACCATCATTATAAACATATGGATCTTCATGAAGACTTCTTCCTATACCATGTCCACAATAATCATCGGGTGTAAAATAACCTCTTTTTTTAATTAATGTTCCAATAGCTTCAGAAATGTCTCCAATTCTTTTGCCTACTTTTATTGCATTAAAGCCGGCATAAAAAGCGTCTTTTGCTACTTGAATTAATTTTTTATCACTTTCTTTTATGTTTCCTACTCCTTTTGTAAAAGCAGAATCTGAATAAAATCCTTGATATTTAACTCCTGTGTCTATTTTAACTATATCGCCATCTTTAACTTTATAGTCACTTGGAATTCCATGAATTAATTCTTCATTTACAGAGATACAGCATGTTCCTGTAAAACCATATTGCCCTAGAAATGCTGGCTCTCCACCTCTTTTTTTAATTTCTTTAAAAGCGACGCTATCTATTTCTTTTAAAGAAACTCCTGGTCTTATGAAGTTATAAATAATTGTTTTTACTTCTGCCAGGATAGCGCAGGCTTTTTTTATCTTTTGGATTTCAAGATCATTTTTTATGATGATCATCCTAAAGCCTTTTTAACGTCTGCATATACTTTTGGAAACTCTTGAAAACTATCGATTTCTATGAGATTGCCGATTTTTTTGTAATAATCGATTAGAATTTGAGTTTCTTTTTCATACACTGACAAACGCTTTTCTATTACTTGTGGTTCATCATCAGGGCGTTTAATTACTTCTGAACCACACTTTGTGCAGTATTTGTTTTCTCTAGGAGGATGAGATTCTAGATGAAAAATTGTTTTGCAATTTGGACAAATACGACGTTTTGATAAACGATCAATAACTTGATCTTTAGTAATTTTTAAAAAAATAACTTTATCTATCTTTATATTTTTTTGTTCTAATGTACGCAAGAAGTCAGCTTGTTCAATTGTTCTTGGATAGCCATCTAAAATAAATGCTTGTTCTTGTTCAACTAAAGATGTTAATCTTTGCTCTACTAATTTATTTGTTAGTGAATTATCAACATAACCTCCAGAATCTAAAACTGCTTTTATTTGCAGCCCTAATTCTGTTTGGTTTTTGATTTCTGAACGGAACATATCACCTGTAGAAAGTTGAAAATATTCATATTCTTTTACAAGTACAGAAGCAATTGAACCTTTGCCAGCCCCTGGAGCACCTAAAAATATTAGGTTAGGTTTTGTATTATTCTTATCATGTGAGCACGAAGCATTACATGACTTACTATCTACTATCATATTAAATCTTCTTCTTCCTCTCCGTACATTTCTTTTAATTCTCTAATTGTTCTTCTTTTCTTGCTAATTCTTGTGATTTATAACGAGCTTTAATTTGTTGAATTGTTTCATAAGCCGTTGAAACTAAAATCATAACTGTAGTACCACCAAAAGCAATTGAAGCAGGCATACCTATCATTTGTTGAACAAATTGTAGAGAGCCTAAAACAATTAAGAATCCTGAAGAGAAAAATGATAATCTTAGAACAACATTTAATAAATATGTTTCTGTTTGTTCTCCAGGTCTTATTCCAGGAATATAAGTACTACTTTTAGCAAAATCTTCACTAATTTTATCAATTTTAGATTGTTGTATACCCATTAAAATAGTTAAACCAAATGTAATTAGTATAAATAAGAAAAATCCTAAAGGTTGAGTAAATTGAAGATTTGCATAAACTCATTGATAGTATCTGCTTGTATTAGGATTAAGCATATTTGCAATCATTGTGGGAACACCAAGTATCATCATTGAAAAAATAACACTCATTATTCCGGCAGGATTTGCTTTTAAAGGTAAATAGCTTAATTCCTCAGCATTTTTTGAAAGACCAGCTCCAACTTGTTGAATTGGAATTCTTCTTTCTGCAATAGTAAATATAACAACTATAAATATAGTTAGTAAATAAACTAATATATAAACAGCATAATTAATTATTTCTTGTAAAACTAGATTTGTTTGTTTTGCTGAAGGTATATAGTATTGAAAAGCACTTTTGAAACTTGGAATTAAACCAGAGGCAATTCCAACAAAAATCATAACACTTGTTCCATTACCAACACCTTTATTAGTTATTTGTTCACTTAAAAATAGTGAGAAAAATGAACCAGCAACTAATATCATAGGCAAAATGAAATATTGATATACTTTTTGACCAGATGGTCCTAAAACCTTTAATAATGCTGGTGAAAAAGTAATTCCAAAACCTTGTCTTGGGTTAATTAATGCTATTGTAATTAATAAAGCTTGAACAATTGCAAATACTAATGTAGCAAGATAAGTTATAAAATTAATTTTTATACGCCCTTGTGGGCCTGATTGACTTAACCGATAAATTGCCGGAAAGGCTTTAGTTTGCAATATCATCATAACTAAACTTGATGATATAAATGGTCCGATTCCTAAGGCAACTATTGAAAATTGTCTTAGTCCACCACCACCTACTAAATTTAGAATTCCAAAGAAATCTCCTTGACTAAGTCTATCTGGGTTGGCTAAATTTACACCCGGAATGGTTAATGTTCCGGCCGCTAAAAAAAGTGTCATGATAAACAAAGTGAAAATGATTTTTTTAAACAAATCATGATTTTTTCATCAATCAGATCATGCTCCTTTTCTAGAATTTAGAAATTTATCAAGCGCTATTTTTCTTTCGATTTTAGCGTTTTTAAGTTCCTTTTCTAATTGTTTTTTAGCCATTATTTAACCTCGATTTTTCCTCCGTTTTTTTCAATAGCTACTTTAGCAGCTGCTGAAAGAGTAGGAACTTCAACTATTAATTTTTTAGTTAATTTTCCATTAGCTAAAATTTTAACAGGCATAGCACGTTTAATTAAATTTTTTGATGCTAAGCTTTCGTATGAAACAACTTCGCCATCTTGGTAAGTTCTTTCTAAATCAACTAGATTAACTACTTGATATTCAACATGGTTTACATTATTAAAACCACGTTTTGGGATTCTTCTAAATAATGGAAGTTGTCCCCCTTCAAAACCTAATCTTACTGTACTTCTTTTAGTTTGACCACTTTGTCCTCTACCTGCTTGTTTACCTTTACCAGCAGCGTGTCCACGACCAACACGGTGTTTTGCTTTACGTGCTCCTGGAGTTGCTTTTAAATTATGTAATTCCATTTCTGCCTCCTATTATTTAGATGTTAAGTGTTTTATATCAATGTCACGTAATTTTGCTATTTCTTCTACTGTTCTAACTTTTTTAAGAGCTTTTATAGCAGCTTGGACAATGTTTTGTTTAGCTCTTGAACCATAAGTTTTAGTTGAAATATCAGTATAACCTGCTAATTCAACAACAGCACGTACAGTGTTTGAAGCGATAATTCCAGCCCCTTTAGGTGCAGGACGTAATTGAATTCTTGAAGCCAAGAATTTTTCTTGAATTTCGTGAGGAATTGTTCCGTTTACTACAGGAACTGAAAATACGTTTTTAGTTGCATCTTTAACTGCTTTTTTAATAGCGTCTTGAACTTCGTTAGCTTTTCCGTGTCCAAATCCAACTTTACCTTTTTTATCCCCAACAACTACATAAGCTGAGAATGAAAATCTACGTCCACCTTTAACAACTGTGGTAACACGAGCAATATCAATAACTTTTTCTTCGTATTGTTTTGTAGGTAATTCTTTTTTAGGTGAAAATTGTCTTGGTCTTCTTTCTGTGTTTTCTTTATTATTGTGTGATTTTTCTTTAACTTCTTTTTTAACTGAAGCAACAACTTGTGTACCTTGTGATTGTTCTTCAGTATTTTTCTTTAATTCTTCAGCCATTAGAATTTAATCCCTTCTTCTCTTAAAATATCACAGAAAGCAGCTAATCTTCCATGGTAAATGTAACCTGAACGGTCAAATACTATTTCAGAAATTTTTGCAGTTTTTAATTTAGTTGCAAAATCTTTAGCAACTAATTTAACACCTTCAATATTATTTTTTGAACTTAAGTTTAATGATAAAGTTGATGAAGATACTAAAGTTGTATGAGTTGAATCATTAACTGCTTGAGCATAAAAGTTTTTTAGTGATTTAAATACTGTTACACGTGGACGTGATGCTGTACCTTTAGATAACTTGTTTGTTATTTTTAAGTGTTTTGCAACTCTACGATCATTTCTTGATAACATTTTATCTCCTTTTAACTTCTGCTATTTAGCAGCAGTTTTTCCTTCTTTACGTCTAATAACTTCATCTTTATACATAATTCCTTTTCCAGAATATGGACTTGGTCTTCTAATATCTCTTAAGTTCGCAGCGAATTCACCAACAGCTTGTTTGTCAATTCCACTGATAATAATATTTGTAGGTTTTGGAACTTCTACTTTTAAATTAGATGGTAATGTTTTTAAAACTGGGTGTGAATATCCAGCGATAATTTCAATTTCATTTCCCTTGATGGTTGCTTTATAACCAACCCCTTTAATTTCAATTTCTTTTTTGTAACCTTCAGAAACACCAATTAACATGTTTTTAATATTTGCGTTTGTTGTTCCATGTAATTGTTTTGTAGTTTTTTCTTCGTTTGTTCTTAGAGTAGTTATTTCATTATTTTCAATCACAACATTGATAAGTGGTGAAAAAGTATATTCTAGTTGTCCTAATTTACCTTTAACAGTAATATGGTTATTGTTTAATGTAACTTCAACTCCAGCAGGAATTGTTAAAATTCTTTTTCCAATTCTAGACATTTTTAAATCCTAAATTATCAAATGAAAGCAACAACTTCGCCACCTAAGTTTTGATTTCTTGCTTCTTTATCAGTTAATAATCCTTTAGAAGTTGAAATAATTGCTGTACCATAACCACTTAAAACTCTTGGTAATTTATCAGCTGAAGAATAAACTTTTAAACCAGGTTTTGAAACTCTTTTAATTCCAGAAATAGCAGATTGATTTTGATTTAAACCTTTATATTTTAATGTAATTTTAATTTGTTTAAATCCTTTGCCTTCAGGTTCAACTACTGCAAAGTCAGTAATATATCCTTCTGCTTTTATAATTTCTAAAATTTTTGTTTTCTTAACTGAATGAGGAATCACTACTTCATGATATTTTCTTGAAATAGCATTTTTCATTCTTACAAACATATCTGCAATTGGGTCAATAATAATAGCCATAATTATCAGCTCGCTTTCTTTACACCTGGAATTTTTCCTTCGTGTGCTAACTCTCTAAAACAAATTCTACAAATTTTATATTTACGTAAAACAGCGTGAACTCTACCACATAATTGGCAACGTGTGTATTTTCTAACACCAAATTTTGGTTGACGTTCTGCTTTTACCATTAAAGCTTTTCTTGCCATAATGTCTCTCCTTGTTAATTGTTACCTTTTGCAAAAGGCATTCCTAAATGTTTTAATAATGCAAATGCGTCTTTATCGTTTTTTGCATCGGTTACAATGATAACGTCCATACCTTTTAATTTACGGATTTTATCAAATGAAATTTCTGGGAAAATGATTTCTTCTTTTACACCTAAAGCGTAATTTCCGCGACCATCAAAACTTTTTGTTGAAACTCCATTAAAGTCTCTAACACGAGGTAATGCAACGTTAATTAATTTTGTTAGGAAAGATCACATTCTATCACGTCTTAATGTTACTTTTCCTCCCATTGGCATTCCTTCACGTAATTTTCATGATGCTAATGATTTTTTAGCAACTGTTTGATAAGGTTTTTGACCTGTAATTTGTTCTAATTCGGTCATAACTTCTTCGATAGCTTTTGAGTTTGAAACTTCATTTCCGGCAGTCATGTTAATAACAATTTTCTTAAGTCTAGGAGCTTGCATAATGTTTGAATATCCTAATTCTTTAACTAATGCTGGACGAATTTCATTTAAATATTTTTGTTCTAATGCTAATTTTGTCATACTTTCTCCTATTAAATTGCCTTGTTAAGTTTCTTTAAGAATCTTTGTTTTTTGCCAGTTTTGCTATCAACTTTAAATCCAATTTTTGTTCCTACTGAATGTTGTCCTTCAGCACCTTTTTTAGCTAAATAAGCTACGTTTGAAACATGAACTGGAAATTCTTTTCTTTCAATTTTTCCTTCTGTATTTTCTTGAGAAGGTTTGTGGTGTTTTGTTTTTATATTAATTTCTTTTAATAGAACAGTGTTGTTTTTTCTGTTTGTTGCTAATACTGAAGCAAATTTACCTTTGTCTTTACCTGAAATAACTAAAACTGTATCATTTTTTCTAATTTTAGCTTGAGACATATTATAAAACCTCCGGAGCTAATGAAATTATTTTTAAGTAACCTTTATCACGTAATTCTCTTGCCACAGGGCCAAATACCCGTGTTCCTCTTAATGTACCATCATCTTTAATTAACACAACTGCGTTATCATCGAATCTGATCTTTGATCCGTTATCACGCATAACACCTCTTTTTGTTCTAACGATAACAGCTTTTAAAACTTGCCCTTCTTTAACAACACCATTTGGAATAGCTTTTTTAACTGTAACAACAACTACATCACCGATATTTGTTGATCTAACAATTGAACCACCTAAGTTTTTAATAATCATTACTTCTTTAGCGCCTGAATTGTCAGCTACATTACATCTAGAAAATTCACTAAGCATTTTCTTGTCCTCCAATAGCGTGTGATCTTATTTCAACTAATCTAAAGTGTTTTGTTTTTGAAAGAGGTCTTGTTTCTTGAATTTTAACAACATCACCTAGTTTTGCTTCATTTTTTTCATCATGAACAGCAAATCTTTTTGACTTTTTAAAACGTTTTGAGTATAATGGGTGTTTTTCATATGTTTCAACTACAACAATAATTGTTTTGTCGTTTTTTGTAGAAACTACTGTTCCCACAAGAGTTTTACGACGGTTTTCTCTAATTTGTGCTTCCATTATTTTTTATCTCCTTCAGCTAGTTTTGTTTGTAATGCTGTTAATGCTCTAGCGATATCTTTTCTAACAAGTTGAATTTTGTGTGTTTGATCTAATTGACGGGTACCATTTTTAAAACGTAGAGAAAATAATTCTGCTCTTAAATCTTTTAATAAATCTTTTAATTCTTGTGTTGATTTATTTTTTAATTCTTTATAAGACATTATTTAGCCTCCACTTTATTTTCTTCGGTTACTTCTTTTGATACTATTTTTCAAGTAACAGGTAGTTTGTGACCACCTAATCTTAAGGCATCTTTCATTGTTTCAGTTGTATTACCTAAAACTTCAAACATAACTGTTCCTTCTTTAACAACAGCAAATCATTGATCTGGGCTACCTTTACCAGAACCCATACGAACACCAATAGGTTTGCTTGTTTTTGACATGTGAGGGAATATTTTAATAATAACTTTACCTTCACGACCCATACGACGGGTAATAGCAATACGAGTTGCCTCAATTTGACGTGCACTAATTCATGCTGATGAAGTAGCTTTTAAACCATACTCACCAAAAACTACAGTATTGTTTCTATGTGCTTTAACTTTGTCATGACGAATACGGAACATTTTTCTATGTTTAGTTCTTTTTGGTTGAAGCATGTCTTTCTCCGTCCTTTCTTAAAGGTCTTCTAGCACGTGGTTTTTCTTCTAAAGGTTTTCTTGAATCTTTTGAATTTAAGATTTCTCCTAAAGATACTCAAACTTTAATTCCTAAGATACCATATGTAGTTTTAGCTGTTGTAACAGCATAGTCAACGTCTTGTCTTAAAGTATGAAGTTTCATTTCACCTTCAGTATAACCTTCAGTTCTAGCCATATCAACACCATTTAGACGGCCTGAAACTGATGTTTTAATACCTTTAGCTCCAGCTTTCATTGCAGATCTAATTGCAAATTTTTGAGCAATTCTGAAACTTCTACGGTTTTCTAATTTAACTGCAATGCCTTCAGCTAATAATCTTGCATTTAAATCAGGGTTTTTTAGTTCTACTACATTAATAGTAAAATTGTCTTTTCTTGTTCTTAGTTCTCTTTTTAGAGCTTGTGTTAATGCTTTAACATTTTCTCCATTTGTTCCTAAGAATGCTGCTGGTTTAGCAGTATGAATATATACTATAACATGACCAGATTGATCTCTTTTTATTTGTACATTACCTATTAAATATTCACGAACCTTTTTATCAAAGAAATCGTAAATTTTTTGATCTTCTAATAAAAGAGATGCAAATTTGTCTTTATCAGCGTATCAAACTGTGTTGTGGTTTTTTGTAATACCATAACGAAAACCATTTGGATTAACTTTTTGACCCATTATTTATCTCCTTTTTTTAGATTTTCAGTTCCAATTTCTGAAACTTCAATATAGAAATGACTTGTTCTTTTTAAAATAGCGAATGCTCTTCCACGTCCGTGTGGTTGGAATCTTTTTAATGTAGGTCCATCGTTAACTAGAATTTTTGAAACATATAACTTAGTTGCATCTAATCCAGCATTATTTGTTGCGTTAGCAATTGCTGAGTTAAGTAATTTTAAAATTATTTTAGAAGCTTTTTTATGTGTTGTTTGTAAAATCACTATTGCTTGTGCAGCTGATTTATAACGAACTAAATCTGCTACTAATCTTGCTTTTCTTGGGCTAATTCTTTGCATGTTCACTGATGCGTGAACTGTTTTATTTAATAATTCCATAATTATTTTTTACCCTTATCTGCACCATGACCGTTGAATGTTCTTGTAGGTGCGAATTCTCCTAATTTATGTCCAACCATATCATTTGTAACGAATACATCTAAAAATGCATGACCGTTGTGAACTTGGAATGTTAATCCAATAAATTCAGGATAAATTGTTGAACGTCTTGATCAAGTTTTAATAGGACGTTTAGGTGCTTTATTTTCAAGAATAGCTTGTACTTTTTTCATTAAGTGATCATCAACAAAAGGTGCTTTTTTTAATGAACGTGCCATTATTTAGTTTCCTTTCTTCTTCTAATAATAAATTGATTTGATGCTTTCTTAGTTGCTCTAGTTTTAACACCAAGAGCTTTTTTACCTCAAGGAGTCATAGGACTTTTTCTACCGATAGGTTGTCTACCTTCCCCACCACCATGAGGGTGATCATTAGGGTTCATAGCTGAACCACGAACTGTAGGTCTAATTCCTCTTAATCTGTTTCTTCCAGCTTTACCGATGTTTACAAGTGAGTGTTCTTCGTTTCCAACTTCACCGATTGTTGCACGACAGATACCTAAAACTTTTCTTACTTCACCAGATTTAAGTCTTAGAATAACATATCTTCCTGATTCATCTTTACCTAAAATTTGAGCAGATGAACCAGCTGAACGAGCGATAATTCCACCTTGTTTTGGTTGTAATTCTATATTGTGAACAAATGTACCTTCTGGCATGTTTTCAAGAGGCATGTTGTTACCAACTTGGATATCAACATTTGATCCTGAAACAATAACTTGTCCAACTTTAATACCTTTTGGACTAATAATATATCTTTTTTCACCGTCTCTATATACAACTAATGAGATGTTTGCTGATCTATTTGGATCATATTCAATAGTTCTTACAGTAGCAGGAATTCCATCTTTTTGACGTTTAAAGTCAATAATACGATAGAATCTTTTCAATCTACCACCGTGGTGACGAGTTGTGATTTTACCTTGATTGTTTCTTCCTGAATGTGTTGGAAGAGCTACAAGCAATGATTTTTCAGGAGCATGTCCTGTTAAATTTGCTTGATAATCAAGAGAAGACATATTACGGCGACCATTTGTATATGCTTTAA
This sequence comes from Mycoplasma struthionis, assembly GCF_003855455.1. Lineage (GTDB taxonomy): Bacteria > Bacillota_I > Bacilli_A > Mycoplasmatales > Metamycoplasmataceae > Metamycoplasma > Metamycoplasma struthionis. The sequence goes on along the minus strand of NZ_CP034044.1, from coordinate 483,698 downwards.
ATTTTTTAATTGCCATAACTTCTCTCTTTCTTAAAAATATTGATTTCTTTTAAGATTATTTATCTTTTTTAATGTGAATTAATCTTATGTTTAGCAAGATTAATTATTATTTTTCTTCTTTTTTAGTTTTTGCACTTGAAGCTTTTTTAATTTTTTCAGCTGCTTTTTTCTCAGCATCTGATAATTCTTTTACTTTTGGTTCTTCAGCTTGTTTAGTTTCTTTTACTTCTTTTTCAGCTGTTTTAGCTTCTTCAGCGAATAATACTATTTTTGATTTTTCATCTAAGTAAACAACTGCTTTTTTAACAGCATTTTTGAATCCAACAAATCTTCCTAATTTAGCAGGTTTTTTATCGTAGTTCATGATATTTACTTTTAAAACTTTAACGTCAAAAATAAATTCAACTGCTTTTTTAACTGTTATTTTGTTAGCTCTTTTATCAACTGCAAATGTATAAACGTTTTGTGATGTTCTAGCGATTTCTGATTTTTCAGTTAAAATTGGATATTTAATAACTTCATTTATATTCATTATTTTAAGATCCCTTCTAGATATGCGATATCTTCTTTGCTAATTACTAATACATCAGTAGCCACTAAAGCTTCGATTGATAAACTTGTTACTCTTGTTACATTTACATTTGGTAAGTTTCTTGCTGACATAAATACTTTTTCGTCAGATGAAACTAATAAAGTTCTTCTTACGTTTAGTAATTCATCTTTAGCAAGTTCAACTAATAATGATTTTGTTGAAATTTTGTCTAATTTATATTCTTTTACTAAAACTGCTTGATCTTGAGCTAATAATGTTAAAGCTGATTTTAAAGCGTTTTTACGGGCTTTTTTATTTACTTTTAATGTGTAGTTTCTTTCTACAGTAGGACCAAATACTCTACCACCACCTACAAATATTGGTGATCTTAATGATCCAGCACGAGCATTTCCTGTGTGTTTTTGGTCTCAAGGTTTTTTACCAGTTCCACTTACTTCTGCACGTGTTTTTGTTTTGTGAGTTGCAAATCTTTTTGATGCTCTTTCTGATAATATTGCATCAAATACAGCTTGACTGTAAACTTTTTCTAATCCAAAAATTTCTTTTGGTAATGAGGCATTACTAAATAATGGGTGCTTTGCTTTTACGTCTTTTGAAACTTTAACTGTTTTTGTCTTTTTAGGTTCTGCTTTATCAACTAAATTTTCTTTTTCAATAAAAGTAATAGCTTCATGGTTTTGAACCTTAGCTTCGCTTACTTTTGAAACAATAATTCTAGCTTTTTCGATTTCAACTGAACCACGGTAAGCACCGTCTCTATGGAATCAAACTCTTGAATTATTTTTGCTTTTTTCAGCAACTTCAATAAAGTGTTCAACAGCTTCTACAAAATTAGGAAAGTTTCCTGAAATTTTCTTGTTTGCTTGTTTAAAGTTAAATGTAATATTTCTTTCATCATCAAATTTTTCAGAGATGTAGTATTTATCTAGCATTTTTTTCTTAGTAGCCATAATTAATTTTCTCCTTCTGATGATTTAGCAATAGCTTCGTCTAAAGCAGCTTTCATTTCTTTTAATGACATTTCCATATTTAACTCTAAATTGTATTTTTTAGCATGTTCAAAAATTTCGTTTTTAGCAAGTGCTTCTTTTAAGTTTACAAGCTTAATTGGAGTTGTTTCTTTAACTGATTTCTTAGCACTTTTAACAACAACAAGTGCTCCTTTAGCTCCTGGAAGACTTCCTTTAATAATTAAGATATTGTTTTCAGTGTCTTCTTTAACAACTTCTAGATTTTGAACTGTAACTTGTTCAGTTCCTAAATGTCCAGGCATTGTCATACCTTTTCAAACTCTATTTCCAGAAATGTCCCCTAAAGAACCAGTTTGTCTAATAGGTTGTGAACCACCACCACCACCGTGAGATTTAGGACCAATGTGTTGGTTTCATCTCTTAATAGTACCAGCGAATCCTTTACCTTTTGATATAGCAGTAACATCAACTAGGTCACCAGCTTTAAATAATGAAGCATCTACAGTATCACCTAAGTTATATCCTGACATATCACGGATTTCTTTAACGAAGCGCTTAGGTGTTGTGTTTGCTTGTTTGAAATAGTTAATTTCAGGATTTTTAATTTGTGATTTTTTCTTATCTTCTACAGATAGTTGTGTTGCAACATATCCATTTTTTTCTGAAGTAAGAACTTTAGTAACAACATTTGGTTTAACTTCAACAACTGTAACTGGAACTAATTTTCCATCTGCAGTAAATAGTTGAGTCATTCCAACTTTTCTTCCTAAGATTCCTTTCATGATTTTCCTTTCTAAATTTTTAATCTACATTTAATTATGCAGATTTAACACTAATTTGAACTCCGGCAGGTAGTTCTAATCTTTTTGCTTTGTCAACTAATACGTCACTGTAATTAGTTAAAACTATTAAACGTTTGTGAGTTCTACTTTCGAATTGTTCACGAGATTTTTTATTAACGTGAACTGATCTTAAAATAGTCACTATTTCTTTATGTGTTGGTAAAGGAATAGGTCCACTCACTGTTGCTTTTTCAGCTTTTGCTAATAAAACAACTTTTTTAGCAGCATCTTCTACTAATTGAGCATCAAATGCCTTAATTTTTATTTCTAATTTTTTCATGTTGTTTCTTTCCCTTCATTTTTGAAGTAACTCCACATAAGTTCTCAAAACCCAGTAGAACAACTAAGCTTGGTGTTTTGTAATCTTACGCTTCTTTGTCGTAGTTGCTTTTTAATTATAACAAAAAAAATAAAATATATATTTATTTATATAGAAAAAAAATTAGTAAATTCAAAAAATAAATTTCGCTTTATTAAACCTCTTTTAATAAAAAATAAAAATTGTTCTTATTTTAAATACTTTTTTTAAAAATTAATAAAAAATTGAAAAATAGACATCAAAATTTAAAATTTATTTTTTAAATATTAAAAAATGAAGGAAAAAATTTGTTTTTTTATAAGTTAAATAAAAAAATATAAAAAGATAGTACAATTAAAATGCTATATAAGAGTAATAGCCCATTTATAGCCAAAAAATATAAATGTCATATTTTATAAGGAGAAAAAAATGAAATCAAATATTTTTGATGAAGTAAAATATTTTGAAAAAATGGATAAATGATTCCGTGCAGCTAATTATATTAGTGTCGGACAAATGTATCTAAGAAACAACCCTTTGTTAAGAAAACCTTTAACAAAAGATGATGTTAAATTATACCCAATCGGTCACTGAGGAACAATTCCTGGACAAAACTTTATTTATGCTCACTTAAATAGAGTAATTAATAAATATGATTTAGAAATGTTTTATATTGAAGGACCTGGACACGGTGGACAAGTTATGATTTCAAACTCATATTTAGATGGATCATATACAGAAATCTACCCACAAATAAGTCAAGATGAAGCTGGGCTTCAAAAAATGTTTAAACGTTTCTCATTCCCTGGTGGAACAGCTAGTCATGCCGCTCCTGAAACACCTGGTTCAATTCATGAAGGTGGAGAATTAGGTTATTCATTAAGTCACGCAACTGGAGCTATTTTAGATAACCCAGATTTAATAGCAGCTACAGTTGTAGGTGATGGAGAAGCTGAAACTGGGCCTCTAGCAGCTGGATGATTCTCAAACGTATTTATTAACCCAGTAAACGATGGAGCTGTATTACCTATTGTTCACTTAAATGGTGGAAAAATTTCAAACCCTACAATGCTATCCAGAAAACCTAAAAACGAAGTTGAAATGTATTTTAAAGGTATGGGTTGAAATCCTATTTTTGTTGAATGATCAGAAGAAAAATCTGATTTAGATATGCATAAAGAAATGGCTAAAGCATTAGATCAAGCTATTGAAAGCATTAAATCAATTCAAGCAGAAGCTCGTAAAAAACCTGCTAGTCAAGCAACAAGACCTACATGACCAATGTTAGTTGTTAGAACTCCTAAAGGTTGAACAGGACCTAAACAATGAAATAATGAAGCTGTTGAAGGAAGCTTTAGAGCTCACCAAGTTCCTATTCCAGTTTCAGCATTTAAAATGGATAATGTAGATCATTTAGAAAAATGATTAAGATCATACAAACCTGAAGAATTATTCGATGAAAATGGAAAAGTTTTAGATGAAATTACTGAAATCGCTCCTAAAGGTTTAAAAAGAATGGCAGTTCATCCAGTTACAAATGGTGGAATTAATGCTCGTACATTAAACATGGGAAATTGAGAAAAATTTGCCCTAGACATCAAAAAACCTGGTGAAACTAAAGCTCAAGATATGATCGAAATGGGTAAATACATGGCTGAGTTAGTTACTCTAAACAAAGATAATTTTAGAATCTTTGGCCCAGATGAAACAAAATCAAATAGATTAACCGCTTTATTTAATGTTACACAACGTCAATGATTAGAATATGCTTCACCTGAATTAGATGAATGAGTAGGACCAGAAGGAAGAATTATTGATTCACAATTAAGTGAACACCAAGCTGAAGGTTTCTTAGAAGCATATGTATTAACAGGACGTCACGGATTTTTTGCTTCATATGAATCATTCTTAAGAGTTGTTGACTCAATGTTAACACAACACATGAAATGAGTTAAAAAATCATTAGAATTACCTTGAAGAAAAGATTATCCATCATTAAACGTTATTGCTACATCAACAGCATTCCAACAAGACCACAACGGTTATACACACCAAGATCCAGGTATTTTAGGACACTTAGCAGATAAAAGACCTGAATTAATAAGAGAATACTTACCTGCTGATGCTAACACTTTATTAGCAGTTATGAATAAAGCATTAACTGAAAGAAATGTAATTAACTTAATTGTTGCTTCAAAACAACCAAGAGATCAATTCTTTACAGTAGAAGAAGCTAAAGAATTAGTAGAAAAAGGTTACAAAGTTATTGATTGAGCATCAAATGTTAGTGAAAATGAAGAACCAGATATCGTTTTTGCAGCAAGTGGTGTTGAACCTCATATTGAAACTTTAGCAGCTATTTCAATTATGCATAAAGCATTCCCTAAATTAAAAATTAGATATGTAAACGTAGTTGATTTATTAAGATTAAGATCACCAAAATTAGACCCTAGAGGAATTAGTGATGAAGAATTTGATAAAGTATTCACTAAAAATAAACCAGTTATGTTTGCGTTCCATGGTTTTGAAGGTTTAATAAGAGATATTTTCTTTGAAAGACACAATCACAATTTAATGACTCATGGTTACCGTGAAAATGGTGACATTACAACAAGTTTTGACATCCGTCAATTAAGTCAAATGGATCGTTTCCACATTGCTAAAGATGCAGCTGAAAGAGTATTTGGAAGCGACGGAAAAGAATTCATGGCTGAAATGGATAAAAAACTTGCTCAACATACTGCATACATTCAAGAATATGGTTACGACATGCCTGAAGTTGTTGAATGAAAATGAGAAAACATTAAATAATGAAAAAAAATCATATTTGTGTTAAAATAGAAAATAGTTAATTAACATATATTTTTATAGGAGCACATTATGAAAAAAGAAATTCATCCAAATTATGGAAATATAAAAGCTACATGTTCATCATGTAACTCAGAATTTGAATTCGGCTCAACAGCTGAAAAAGTAGCTTTAGATGTTTGCTCTAATTGTCATCCATTCTACACAGGAAACAGAACTGATGTTAAAGCTCGTGGTCGTGTAGAAAGATTTAACAAGATATTAGAAAAATCACAAAAAGCTTCTAATTAAAAACCAGATTACTCTGGTTTTTATTTTTTTATATACAATAATGGAAACCAACATTGTAACCTATATTTCCATTATTTTTGTTTTCTCATTTAGAAGTAAAGTCTTTTGTTTTAATTTCTCCACTTTCAGCCTGACTTGCTTTTATTAGACCGACAGTAGAACTTATAACAGTAAAGGCAGCTGGTAAAATAGCTAAAATGGAAGTAATAATTGAACTTATTGCAAATCCAGCTGACATATCTTTACTTTTTTCTATATTCATTTCTTTAAATCCCATATTTTTCCTTTCACCTCAATTTAAACAAATAAACTAATTTAATTTTAAAAATAGAGAAAAAGGAAAGAAAAAAGTAAGAAATTATCAATTTTTATTATTTTTAACAAAATAATATTTATTTTTACTATAATTTATTATTACTTTAAAAGGAGCATATTATGAGAAAATTTAAAAAAGCTTTATTAACACTAGCAACCGTTTCTGCTGTAGCAATTGTGCCTGCTACAGTTGTCTCTTGTGACCTTTTAGGTGATGTAAAACAATACATTTCTGACATTATAGATTCTGAAAAAGAAAAAATTAAAAAAGATACCGAAGTCGAATCTAAAAAAATAACAGATAATATAGTTAAATCAATTAAAGATAATATTCCTGCAATAGGAGATTTAAATAAATTAACTCCTCCTTCAGACAATCCAAATGATAAAAGAAGCACAAAAAAACCAAATGAAGAAGAAGTAGTAATTCCTGATAGTGGAATAGTTCCTGCACCAAAACCAGTTGATCCATCTACACAACCTCCTGCTTCAACAACCGATGGAAATGATACACACGAAGATGCAACATCAGAAGAAGGTGCTTCATCAACTCCAGAGGAATCAAATAGAAATACAGAAAGTACAACATTAAGTCACGAAGCTCCAGCTGAAGAAGTTGACAACAATCCTAATTTAGCATTTCTAGATGACCCTTCAACTTCATATGATACTTCTACTTTACAAGGTTTAGCAAATACATATCTAAAAGAAGCTAGAACTAAACTATCAACTAAATCAGAAAGACTTCAACCTTATAAAATTAACGTTCCAGATAGTCAAGATAGACATAGTGTAGTTCACATTGATGATGGTACTTTAAAAGATTTAAATCATTATAATTTGAGTAAGTTTATTCCAAAAGAGGAAACAGAGGAATATTTAAGAACGCATTCAGATAGAAAAGACGACAAAGTATATATAAATAGTAGACTAGCATCATATCCAAAATGAACAAACATATTTAATTATTATGATGCTAATAGTTCAAAATATGCTTTTACAACCCAAGCTAAAGATTTGGGATTAGTAACTTTAGGTATAGCAAAAATCGGTTCTGGAAGTATATTAACAATTAAACCTTATGTGTCTTTAACAGGTAGAATTATTTACCATTTATATTTATTAACAAATCACCACGTAGCAAGTTCAAATTTATTTAAAAAATATAAATATTTAGAGTTAGCTGTCTTTCATGATAATCTTTTAGCTAAAATTTATGGAACATTTAACTATACACCTGATCCTGAACTAGCAAAAAATGATATGGCTGTTATGGAATTTATATTTGAAGATGACAGCACAATGGAAAAAATGCCTATATTAAAACAATATATTAATAATTATCCTTTAATTCAACATGTAAATACCGAACTAAATGAACAAAATACTGCTATAGCAACAAGAGTTATTACACGTGGAAGAACTAGAGATTTTGGTGGTTCTTCAATTGATTATAATGGAGTTTCTCAAACCGTGTTTGTAAATCCATTTAAACCAGCGAATAGCGAATTAAGTGATACAGTATCAGCAACAATAAATGATTCTTTACCAGGTATAAGTGGAACAGGTGTTTGACTTTTAACAAAACAAGGTGATAAAATTGTTCCTGTTTTATATGGCGTTCTAAGCGGTGGCTTTATAAGTGAAGAAGATCGTAAAAAAATAAATAAGGGTCAAAGATACTATTTAGACTTTAGTTGAAAAGTTGATAAGAATTATGTTGGAATAAGTTTCATTCACGTTAAAACAGATGCTTTAAAACCTGTATTGCAAAAAATTGATGAAGATTACATTAACTATTTAATTGAATTAAAAAATCAAGCAAATAATTTAGGATTTTTAAGAAACTTAAGAATTGGTTAATATGGGAGATTTAGTCAAATATCTTTTAGAAAATAGGGTTCAAATTTTATCTAGAATTGGAAGAGATAAAAAAGTTAAAAGTAGCCCATTTATGTTTATTTTAGAACATGATAAAAAACTATGATATTGCACTAACAATACAAAAGAAATATATAAAGATTTACAAAATGATCCTAATTTAGAGTTAACTATTTTTTCAAAAGATTACTCTTCTTGAATTAGAATAGAAGCACAAGCTGTTTTTGAAAATAATAAAGAAGTAAAAATAAGAACATTAGAAGAAAATAAAGGTATTTTAGAAATCTATAAAAGTTGAGATAATCCTATTTTTGAAGTATTTTATTTATCTAATGTACATGCAGTAATTGGAAACTTTGCAGGAAAAATAATTAAAGAATTTAATTTATAAAACAAAAAAACTATTGTTAAAAAGACAATAGTTTTTTTAAGTTAAAAATTTAGTAGTATAATAAAAAGGTAAAAAACGAAAGGAGAAATTATGAACGAAGTTGTTCAATTTCTAAAAGAAAACCCAGTTCAACTTTTAGCTAGAGTTGGACGTGACGGAAAAGCTAAAAACAGTCCATTTATGTTTAGTTTTGAAAAAGACGGAAAATTATGATTCTGTACAAACAATACAAAAGACGTTTATAAAGACTTACAAGCTAATCCTTATGTTGAATTATCAATTTTCAGCAAAGATTTTGCTTGAATCAGAGTAAGTGGAAAAGCAACCTTTGAAAACAATAAAGAAGTTAAAGAATTCACATTACAAAATCCTTTAGTTGCCAACCTTTACAAATCCGCAGATAATCCAATTTTTGAAGTGTTCTATCTAGCAGATGCACACGCTGTAATTGCTGATTTTTCAGGTAGACCTCCAAGAGAATATAACTTATAGAAAAATAAAAGAAATCTCGCTACAAAGCGAGATTTTATTATACAAAGTTTATTAAATTAAAACTCTTTAGCTTTAGAAACTATTTCTTTTTCAAAAGTTTTTAAAACTTTTTCAGGACTTAATTGATTTAATGGAGGAACTTTAGTTCCAGTTATAAAAATACTTTCAACTTCTTTAACTCCCAAGAATTTTCAAGAACCTTCAAGTCATGATAAATGATTAGCTCATGTATATCATGTTTTAGGTGCACCTTGAGTTGCAATAATCATAACTTTTAAATGACCTAACATACCAATGGCTTGTCCATCTGGTGAATTTTTATATGTAAAAGTTTCATTTGGAACACATATTGAATCAATAAAATTTTTAATAGTAGCAGATGGTCCAAAATTTATCATAGGTAAAGCAATAACAACTTTACTTGCTTCTTTTAACATATCTATTCATTTTTGACTATTAACGTCTTTAAAATAAGTTGAAAAATTGTTTTTATTCATAAAAACATTAGCATGTTCTGTTAGATTTAAATCTAAAGTTATAATTTCGTCTGCGCCATGATTATTTTGATAAGTTTCTAAAAATAAAGTAGCTACCATATTTGAAACTGAATTGACTGATTCAAATACGTTTCCTTTAATATAAATTAATTTAGACATATTAACTCCTTATATTTTTATAAATTATACAAAAAAAATATTGCCAATTGGCAATATTATGAATTTATATTTTCGCTACTATTTTCTTGATTTCCTAAACTTACAGCGTCGATAACTTCTTTATCTGAATTGCTGTATTCATTTTCAAGTTCGCGATTTTTTGCTTCTTTTTTAGATTTAATTACCGATATTAAAACAAATATAGCAACTAATAAAACAGCTAATATAGAACCTATAACTAATCAAAGATCAGCAAAGTTAAATGTTCCTCTATTTGATCAAGGTAAATTAATTATATCTCTAACACCACCAAATGCAAAACGGTCATACATGTTTCCAAATGAACCACCTGCTATGAATGCTAAAGCTGCAATAACAAAACGATATTTTTTATCTTCTATAAATAAAGAAGCAATTAAAGTGGCTAAAATAATTACAATACTTACGACATGAAGCATAGCATTATTTAAACCTAAATTTATAGTTGTACCCGCATGAAATACAGATCAAATTCTAACAAATGAACTTACATAATAAGGATCACTTGGAATTTCTTTTCTATATCCTTTTATAAATCAAGCATTTTTGGTTAATAAATCTATTAACACTGTTGCAATAAATATTAAAGCATAAATTGAAAAGTTAATTAATGCAGATTTTCAATGTGCTTTTCAATATTCTTTACCAAACATACGGGTAAAAAAGTTTTTGTTTTTATCCATTAATAACTCCTTCACATCTACGGCAAAGTTCTAATTCTTCATTAAAATCTTTTTCGTCGATATGATTTCAACATCTTAAACACTTAGGTGCGTTTGCATTTTGCACTTTAAGTTCGTCGCCAAATGAAACTTTTGCTACCATTAATAATTTTTCTAATGGTAAGCTTTTTATAAAATCACTAGCATTAGAAATTATAACATAAGCTTCATTTTGTCTTTTCATTGATTGATTTTTTATATTTTCTTCAATTAAACGATAAACTTCGTCTTTTAAATCAAAGAATTCTTTTCATTGATTTTCTAATTTGTCACTTTCTTGTTTTTTAGTTATAAAGTCTAATAAGTGAACAGATTCAAGTTTATTTTTTAAAGGTAAGTGTTCATATATTTCTTCACAAGTTGTAGGCATTATTGGACTAAATGCTTTTAATAATAATTCTAAAAATTTATAGAATACATATTGCACTTGTCTTCTTTCAATTGAATCTTGTTTTTCTAAATATAAAATATCTTTAGTAATTGAAATATAATATCCACTAAAATCAATAATAAAATTATTTACATCTTTAATAACGTTTACAAAACGATAAGTTTCATAGTTATTATAAATTTTGTTACCTAAATTGTTTAATCTTTCTAGCATTAAGGCATGTATTGAATTTAAATTATATTCTTTAAAATCAAAGTCACTTAAAGCACCTAACATAAATCTAACTGTATTTCTAAATTTACGGTATATTTCAACAGTTTGTTGCAATATTTTATCATCTATTGTAACATCTCCTGTATATTCTGAATTAGCTGCTCAAAGTCTTAGAATGTCTGCTCCGTATTTTTCACACACTGCTAAAGGATCTACTACATTTCCTTTAGATTTAGACATTTTTTCACCTTTACCATCTAAAACAAAACCATGAGATAGTAAAGCTTTAAATGGACTTTGTTTTCTTCACGCTACTGAGTTAATTAAAGAACTATTAAATCAGCCACGATATTGATCTGAACCTTCTAAATACAAATCAAAAGGAGCTTCTAAGTTTCCTGGTTTTACACTAATAGAAGTAGAACCTGAATCAAATCAAACGTCCATTATGTCAGTTTCTTTACTAAAACCTTTATTTTGATATTTTTGTGGTAATAATTCATCAGCACTTTTTTCATATCAGATATCTGATCCATTTCCTTCAACTAATTTAATTACATGATCAAAAATTTCATCTTCTAAAACTGGTTGTTTATTTTGATCATAAAAAACTATAATAGGAACACCTCAAGTTCTTTGACGTGAAATACATCATGTTTCACGGTTTTCTAACATTAATGATAATCTCTTTTTAGATCAATCATTATATGTTTCTACTTTAGCTAAAGCTTCTTGTATTTGATTTTTTATTGGTTTTAATGAAACAAATCATTGAGGTGTGGCTCTATACATTATTGGTAAGTGAGTTCTTCAATCATGTGGATATGAGTGTTTAATTTTCTTAAATGCAATTAATAATTGGTTTTCTTCTAAAAATTTACCAACGCCAATATTTGCATCGTCATAAAACATTCCTTTAAATTGTAATCCATAATCATTTAATGTACCGTCGTCTTCAACGTGCATTATTTTTTCTAGATTATTTTTATTTCCAATTATAAAGTCATCTTCACCAAATAAAGGTGCCATATGAACTAAACCAGTACCAGATTCTAAACTAACATGATGTCCTTCAACAACCGGACATAATAAATTGTTTATTGGACTTAAATATTTTAAATCTAATAGATCTTGAGAATTTAATTCACATAAAACTTTGTATTCTTCTCATTTAGAAACTGAAGCAACTGATTCTAATAAATCTTTAGCAATAACTAATTTTTTGCTATTGCTTTCTACTAAAACGTATTTAAATTTTGAATTAATAGCTACACCACTATTTGCAATTAATGTTCATGGTGTTGTAGTTCAAATTAATAAATAAGCATCTTTTAATAATTCATTTTTAGTTTCTTTAATTTTAAAAGCTACATATAGAGAAGGTGATATATGATCAGCATATTCAACTTCTGCCTCTGCTAATGCTGATTGAGATGAGGGAGATCAATAAATTGGTTTTAAATCTTTATAAATAAGACCTTCTTGAACCATTTTTTTAAATAGTCTTAATTGATCAGCTTCTATTTTTTTATCTAAAGTTACATAAATGTCTTTAAAATCAGCTAAAAGTCCTAATTTTTTAAATTGTGCTTTTTGTTTTTCAACTTGTGAAAGCGCATACTCTTGAGCATTTTTTCTTAATTCTAAAGCTGAAAAATCTTTTGCATTTTTCTTTGCTTCTGAAAGCATTTTATGTTCAATTGGAAGCCCGTGGGTATCTCATCCTGGAACAAAAGGACTAAAAAATCCTTGCATACTTTTATATCTAACAATAATATCTTTTAGAATTTTATTTAATGCATGACCTACGTGAATGTTTCCATTTGCATAAGGTGGGCCATCATGTAAAACAAAAGTATTATTGTTTTTATTTTTATTTAGAACTTTTTGATAAATTTTGTCGTTTTCTCATTTTTCAAAATATTGTTTTTCTTTTTCAACTAAATTTGCCTTCATAGAAAAATCTGTTTGAGGCATTAGAAGCGTATTTTTATAGTCTTTTTTATTTTCTTCCATTTTGTCTCCTATTTTACAATCAGGTTTAATATTTTACCCTCTTTATAAATAACTTTTACAATTTTTTGATCTTTTGTTCATTTTTTAACATTTTCTATATTCAAAACTTCATTTACTAATTCATCTTCACTTCATTCAGGATTAATTTCAATTTGTGCTCTTACTTTTCCATTTATTTGAACACCAATGCTAATTTTGTCTTGAATAATTTTATTATGATCTACAAAAGGTCAGTGCATTTGTTTTAAATCTTTTTGTCCTAGCATAGATAATAATTCTTCTGAAATATGTGGGGCAAAAGGACTTAATAAAATAGCAAAAATTTCTAAAGCATAAAAACTTGAAACTTTTTGTAAAGTAGATAAATAATTAATAAATACCATCATTTTACTAATAGCAATATTAAATTTATATTTATTAATGTTTTCTTCTACTTCTAAAATTAATTTATTTATTTTAGAATCTAATTCTTTATTTTCTTCTAAATCGATTTTGTTATTGTTTATTAAATTTTCAAAAATGTTGTAAATTTTTTCTAATCATTTTTTCATTCCATTAAGTGAATCAGTATTTCAGGCTTTTGAGTCAGTTAAAGGACCCATAAACATTTCATATACTCTTAAAGCATCAGCACCATATTCATCTACTAACTCATCAGGATTAATAACATTACCTAAAGATTTAGACATTTTTTGACCATCAGGACCTAAAATTAAACCTTGATTAATTAATTTAGCAAATGGTTCTTTTGTTGGAACTATTCCTAAATCATATAAAAATCTATGTCAGAAACGTGCATACAATAAATGTAAAACTGCATGTTCTTGACCACCTATATATAAATCTACAGGAAGTCAGTTATCAAAACGTTTTTTTGCTTCATCGCTATTTAAAGGACAATAACTGCCATCTGGATTTTTTAGAATATAAGCTAAGTAATATCAACTTGAGCCTGCTCATTGAGGCATTACATTATTGTCATGACGATATTTTTTACCATCAATAATAACATTATTTCATGATTCTATATTTGCTAAAGGTCCTTCGGTTGAGCCTGATGGTTTGATATTATTTGTTTCAGGCAGTTCAACCAATTCTTTAACTAAATAAATATTTTCTTTTTCATCAAATAAAACAGGAAAAGGTTCTCCTCAATATCTTTGACGTGAAAAAATTCAATCTCTTAATTTAAATGATATTTTTTTAGATGCTAAATTTTTTTGTTCTAAATGTTCATATATTTTTTCTTTAGCTTCTAAAATATTTAACCCATTTGCAAAATCTGAATTTATATGTTTAGAATCAGAGGTAATTGGTAATGAATTTTTATCACCTTCTAAAACTTGAATGATGTTTAAAGAATATTTTTGAGCAAATAAATAATCTCTTTCATCATGCGCTGGAACACTCATTACAGCACCTGAACCATAAGACATTAAAACATAATCAGCAATTCAAACAGGAATTTTTGCATTTGTTATTGGATGTTTTAAATAAGAACCTAAAAATACTCCAGTTTTGTCTTTATTTAGTTGAGTTCTTTCTAGTTCATTTTTTAATTTAGTTTTTTTAATATATTCTTCAACATCTTCTTTATTCTCTTTTGTAGTAAGTTTTTTTACTAAAGGATGTTCAGGACTTAAAACAATAGCTGAAACACCAAAAATTGTATCAAGTCTAGTTGTAAATGTTTCTATATATTCATTTTCAGAAATTAATCATTTAACATTATGACCTTCACTTTTTCCAATTCAATTTTTTTGTAATAGTTTTAAACTCTCAGGTCAGTCTAAATTATCAAGTTCTTCTAATAATTTATTTGCATAAGCAGTTATTTTTAAAACTCATTGTTTCATAGGTTTTTTAATAACTGGAAAGTTTCCTCTCTCACTTACTTTTTGACCATCTTTTTCAATAATTTCTTCATTTGCTAAAACAGTTCCTAAACCTTCACATCAGTTAACATCGACTGTTTCGATTGAAGCTAGACCTTGTTTATATAATTCTTTAAAAATTCATTGAGTTCAAACATAAAATTTAGGATCAGTTGTATTTACTTCTTTATCATAGTCATATGAAAAACCCACTTTTTTAAGTTGTTTTCTAAAATTATCAATATTTTTTAAAGTAAAAGTAGCTGGATGATTTCCAGTTTTTAAAGCGTATTGTTCTGCAGGTAAACCAAAAGCATCTCAACCGATAGGGTGTAAAACATTATAACCTTTTAATCTTTTATAACGACTTATTATATCAGTTGCAGTATATCCTTCTAAATGTCCAACATGAAGTCCTGCTCCAGATGGGTAAGGAAACATGTCTAAAATATATGCTTTTTTGATGCTATTTTCTTCAGTAACAAAACTTTTATTTTTTCTCAATAATTTTGTCATTTTTCTTCTATTTTTTTGTGATTATACATGTCTTAAATTATACATAATTTAAGAAAAAATAAGGCGAAAAGGCCAACAAAAAAACTAGACAATGTCTAGTTTTTGTTACGCAATGCGATATGGCTGCCCTTGTTAGATTCGAACTAACGGATGGCGGTACCAAAAACCGCTGCCTTTCCACTTGGCTAAAGGGCAAAATGGTGGAGGGGGAGGGATTCGAACCCCCGAACCGTGAGGAAGTGGGTTACAGCCACCCGCGTTTGGCCGCTTCGCTACCCCTCCAATTTCATTACGTTTTTTATTATAATACTTTTTTGAAATTTTTTTAAAAATTTATTTTTTTGATAAACGCGAGTTAATTACTTTAGCTGCTATTGTTCCATCGTTTGTCGCGGTTGTAATTTGACGGACACTTTTAACAGTAACATCTCCTATTGCAAAAATGTTATTTTCTAAAGTTTCCATTTCATCATTAACAATAATAAAACCTCTTTCATTTAAAAGATTTTTATTGTTTAAAAATTCAGTTGCAGGTTTAAAACCTATATATGGGAAAACTGCTTTGATTTCTTTGAATTCTTTTTCTTCGTTATTAACTTTAGCTTTTAAACCATCTAATTCATTTTCTCCATATAGTTCTAAAATTTCTGAATTTTCTAAAATTTCAACATTATCTAACTTTTTAAGATCTTCAACTAATCTTTTTTCTGCAATAATTCCATCTCTTATAAAAACATAAACTTTAGAAGCCATAGATGCTAAATAAGCTCCTTCTTCAAAAGCAGAGTTTCCTCCTCCTATAATAGCACATTCTTTATTTTTATATAATGCGCCATCACATAAAACGCAATATGAAACTCCTTTGTTTCTGAATTTTTCAATATTAATAACTGTTTTAGGTACTAGGTTTTTCATACCTGTTGCAATAATTACAAATTTTGAATAATAAATATTTCCATTATTTAAAGTTATTTTTTTAAGTTCATTTTCAGTTTCTATATTATTTACAAAACCGTAAATAAATTGAGCTCCATTTTCTTTAGCTTGATTTAGCATTCTTGTTGAAAGTTCAATACCTGAAACTAAATTAAAACCTGGATAATTTTCAATTTTTGATTGTTCGGCCATTTTACCACCAGGCATATAACCTTCAATAAAAGCAACATCTGTTCCATTTCTTGATAAATAAACTGCTGCAGTTAACCCAGCCGGTCCTGCACCAATAATTAAAACATCATAAATTTTATTTTCTTGCATATAAACTCCTATTTTTGTAATAAAAACAAAATTGGAACACCAATTTTGTTAATTAGCGCTTTGTGAAACAGCAGCGGCTCTCATTTTACTATTAATTCTTAATCTTCTTTCTCTTGGTTCATAAACAATGAAATAGAAGTATTTTTGACTTCATTCAGATTTGTATGATGGTATTTTATAAACATTGTAATTTAGTTTTATAACAAATTCAAATACTATTACTAATATTAAACCTAATGCAATCATTGAACCTGAAATTACTTTATAAATTGTATAACTTCCTTCTCTTAAAGGTTCCATTCCGAAACGAATAATTCCGTAGTATAGAATATATAAAGCACCAGTTGTTCCAGGTTTTAATCAATTTCATTTATTTAAAATTCAAACAATAATTATATAAGCAACTAAGTTTGCTATTGATTCATATAAGAATAATGGTAAACGATATTTTCCATCAATAAACATATGATCTCTAATAACTGCTGGTAATAATCTGAATGCTAATGAAGTTTGTTCCATAACACCACCATAAACCTCATGGTTAGCGAAGTTACCTCAACGTCCAATTGCTTGTCCGATTAAAACTGCAGGTAAAATTATTGAAAAAGCTTTTTTAATATCAATTCTTTTTGGGTGTTTTGAAAAAACTGCATAAATGATAACACAAATAGTAGCAGTAATAACTCCCCCATGAATAGAAAGACCACCACGTCAAATGAAGAACGCATTATACCATGGCCCATCATTTCAGCCTTTATACTGAATTAATTGTTGAATAACGAAAACAAATCTTGCTCCGATAATAGCTGTTGGTAAAGCTATAAATATTATTATTGATAGCTGCTCAAATGAATATTTTTCTCTTTTTCAGAAATAATAAACTGTAAGAATTGAAGCTAGCATTCCAAGCATCATAGTTAATGAATAAATATGAAGTGGACCTATTGCAAGTTGAATTCCTGCTCAATCTTTAGGTTGCATTATTCCTCCTTTATAATAATATGATATTATACCATTTTTTTAATTTTGTTAAAATTTAGAACTTTTATTTATAATATCTTTCTTAAAAATTCTGCAGTATAAGATATTTCATTTTCTGCAACTTGTTCAGGAGTACCTGTAGCAATAATTCTTCCACCACCAACTCCTCCATCAGGACCTAAATCAATAATATGATCAGCACACTTAATCACATCTAAATTATGTTCTATAACTATTACAGTATCTCCATTATCTACAATTCTATTTAAAACATTTAAAAGATTTTGAACATCATAGCTATGAAGACCTGTTGTTGGTTCATCTAAAATATATAAAGATTTTCCGGTAGGTTTTTTTTGTAAATAAGTAGCTAACTTAACTCTTTGTGCTTCTCCACCACTTAATGTTGTGGCGTTTTGACCTAATTGAATATAACCCAAACCCACATCTAATAAAATTTGAAGTTTTTCTCTAATAGAAGAACGATTTATAAAAAATGCATAAGCTTGTTCAATAGTCATATCCAATACATCACTTATACTTTTACCATGATATTTAATTTCTAAAGTTTCAAGTTTATATCTCTTGCCATCACAGTGATCACATTTTACATAAACATCAGGTAAAAAATGCATTTCGATTTTGATTAATCCATCACCTTGACACTTATCGCATCTCCCTTCGGCAACATTAAAAGAAAATCTTGATTTTGTATAACCACGTATTTTTGATTCTTCAACATTAGCAAAAATATCTCTAATATCATCAAAAACACCTGTGTAAGTTGCAGGATTTGAACGTGGTGTTCTTCCTATAGGATTTTGATTAACTTCAATTAATTTATCAATATTAACTTGACCCACTAATTTTTCATCATGTCTTAAATCATAAGTGTTTGAATTTAAATAAGAATTTAAATGAACTACTAATTCTTCATTTAATAAACTTGATTTTCCAGAACCACTAACTCCAGTTACAGCAATAAATTTACCAAGTGGAAATGTTGCTGTAACGTTTTTTAAATTATTAGTTTTAGCATTTTTTAAAGTTAAAACTTTTCCATTACCTGAACGTCTTTTTTTAGGTACTTCTATTTTTAAAGCACCCGATAAATATTGGCCAGTAATACTATTTAAATTATTTTTAATGTCTTCTGGTTTACCAATAGCAACAACTTCTCCGCCATGTTCACCAGCTTTAGGACCAATATCGACAATAAAATCAGCTTGTCTAATTGTATCTTCGTCATGTTCGACAACAATTAAACTATTACCTATATCAACCATTTTTCTTAAAGAAGCTAAAAGCTTTTCATTGTCTTTTTGATGTAAACCAATTGAAGGTTCATCTAAAACATATAAAACTCCAGTTAAATTAGCTCCTATTTGAGTTGCTAATCTAATTCTTTGTGCTTCTCCACCACTTAATGTTTCAGCTTTTCTATTTAAAGTTAGATATTGTAAACCTACATTTATTAAAAATTCAATTCTATGTTTAATTTCATTTAAAATTAGACCACTGATTTCTTTTTCTATATCCGAAAGTTCCATAGATTGAAAAATTAAGTTCAGTTCTTCAATTGATTTATTGCACATTTCATATATATCTAAATTAGAAATTTTAGTAGCTAAAGCATATTTATTTAATCTTTTTCCATGGCATAGATTACATGGTAAATCAGCCATATATTTTGATAAATAAATTCTTGAATCATTTGAATTAGTTTCTAAATATTTTCTTTCTATTTTATCAACTAAACCTTCAATATATTTAGTTCTTTCGTATCTGTTTCCGCTTTCAGAAACCATAATATATGAAATTTCTTGATCAGAACCATATTTAATATAGTTAATTTGTTGATCAGTTAATTCTCTAATTGGTTTGTCTTTATCAATTTTATAAAATTTTAAAAGCTTATCAAACTCTTGCCATTCAAGATTTGGAGTATTTAAAAAGTTTTTATAGTATAAAAGTGCGCCTTGATTTATTGAAAGTTTATCATCTGGACAAACTAAATCAAAATCAACTCTTTGTAAAACTCCTAGTCCTTTACATTGTTCACACATTCCATTGGGTGAATTAAATGAAAAAAGTCTAGGTTCAATTTTAGGCATATCAAAATCGCCTTTATCGCAACTATGAAAAATTGAAAAAGTATTTTTTTCTTTGCCAACTGCCTCAATAGTTACTAAACCATTTGATTCTTTTAAAGCAATTTCAATTGCTTCAGCAACTCTTGAATGCATATCTTCATCTAGAATAATTCTATCTACAACTAAATCGATATTTCAACGTTTGTTTTTATCTAAATTAATTTCTGTTTCTTGTAAATGCACAATTTCATCATTAATTTTTACTCTAACATAGGCATCTCTTTTTAATCTCGCTAATAAAGTTTGATGAGAACCTTTTGCATTAGAAACTAAAGGAGCCAAAATATAAATTTTTTCTCCTTTAGGATATTTAAAAACGCTATTAATTATATCTCTTGATTTTTGAGCTGTAATTTCTTGTTTATGATTAGGACAAAATGGTTTTCCAATTCTTGCATAAAGTAAACGTAAATAATCATAAATCTCAGTAACAGTTCCCACAATACTTCTTGGATTATTGTGAACTGTTTTTTGTTCAATTGAAATTGCAGGACTTAAACCTTCAATACTTTCAACATCTGGTTTTTTAGTTCCACCTAAAAATTGTTTAGCATAGTTTGATAAACTATCTACGTATCTTCTTCTTCCTTCTTCATAAATTGTGTCAAAAGCTAACGAACTTTTTCCAGAACCACTTAAACCTGTAAAAACAACAAATTTATTTCTAGGAATTTCTAAACTAATATTTTTTAAATTGTTTTCTTTAGCACCTTTAATTATTATTTTTTCATTCATATTAATTTACTTCCCCTGGATCAGGATTTTCTTTTTTTGGTTTAGGTTTAACTTCAAATTTTTTGCTATTATGTTTCTTTTCAATTGTCTTTTTTAAATATTCTTCAAGCATTTCTCTGATTTCTTGTTTGTTTTCTGAATCATCTATTCCTAAATTATCAAATTCGTCAAAAGTTTTTCTAATAAAGTCTTCTATTTTGTCTTCGTCAAGACCCATATCTTTTGCTGCATTATATAATTCATCAAACATTTTTTCAGGTGAAATTTCAAAAGGATTATTTCATTCAGGAAATTCAATGTCTTCTGGTTGTAATTTTGGTTTTTCTTTACTTTGATTATCTTTATTTAAATGAGCTTGTTGGTTTTTTTCTATTGCTTCAGAACTTCAAACATCTTCTTCATAATTTGCTCTTAATTCACAAGGAAAAGTCAAATCACCAGCGCCTTTTTCTTTAGCTCTTTTTAAAAAATTTAAATAACCTGAATAGGCATTTATTTTATATATAAAAGCACCTTTTTTATAATTTAAATTTTTTTCAATTTTTTTAAGTTCATTTTCAGGATAAACAGCAAATTTTTCAGCATCTAATTCAAATTTTATTTGTTTAATTTTTTCAATATTATTTTGTTTTATTATTTCACCTTTTGAATAATTGCTTTTTGCAAATATATCAAAAGATAATAAATAGTTATTTTTTAAAAGAATATTTAATTTAAAATTTGTTTCTTTTTTGGACTCTAAAATTCTAAAAATACTTATTAAAGCGGTTGAATTGTCTATTGCATTATTTGAAAAAAATTGTTCATCGTTTAAAGGCAAATTAAATACTGTTCATTTTTTATTTATAGTAAATCATCAAGAATTAGTTATTTCTTTTAAATTTAAAACATCAGAAAAGAAATCTCAAAAATCTTGATAATTTAAACTGCTACTAATTGTCTGATTTATTTCAGAAAAATTAAAAGGAGTATTAGTTTTAAATTCTTTATATTCATAAGGATCTAATAAAACATCAGATTCTTTAATTGTTATATCATAATTTCAACCATAAATATCATTAACCATTTTATTTCCTTTCTATATTTTCAAATTCATGTAACATATATTTTTTTACTATATTTTTTAATCTATATAAATAATCTAATACAGCTTCACCAAGACCATTTTGTTCAACTGAACTAGTGAAATAATTAGCAGATTTTAAGGCTTGTTTTGAAGAGTTAGCCATAGCATAAGAATAACCAACTATTTGAAGCATAGGAACATCATTATTACTATCACCAATAGCCATAACGTCTTCTAATTTTAGATCATATTGATTATATATATTTTCTATCATTCATTTAATAGCTGAACCTTTATCAATACCTTTTGGAGATATTTCTAAACCATAATTAGTAATAATGATTGTTAAATCGTTTTCTAAATGTTTAAATAATTCAAACATTTGATTTGAATATCTTTCATCTTCAGCAACATCATTATTATATAGTTCTATTTTAACAGCTTCAAAATCATCTTTTATAAAAAGTTGAGGATAGTTTTGGCGAGTTATGTCATCTAAAAAATGATATTCAAAAACTTCATTTTTAATTTTTTTTTCTTCAAGTAAATAAAAATATTGATTATCATCTCATAAAAAACCTTGAATATTGTTTTCTTTAGCAATTTTAACTACTTCATTAACTAAAGATTTATTAATATGTCATGATTTAACTATTTTTGAATTTTTACAGTCATAAATTTGTGCACCAGATGATCCTATTAAATAATTTGCTTTTAGTTCATCAATTAATCAAAACATTCTTTGCTGAACTGGATTTCCTGTACAAATATTAAAATCAGCTCCTTGAGATAAAGCAAATTCAACATCTTTAATAACTTCTTTTTTTAAATCAAATAAGCGATAAATAGTACCATCAACGTCTGAAAAAATAACTGGTTTTTTATCATTTGTAGTTTTTAAATCAATATTCATAATTACCTCTTTTTATTTTCTTTTTAAATTCTTTTCTCTTTTTTTCTTTAATATAACCATTATTGTAATGTATAAAATTATTCCACCAATTGCAACAGTCGGAACAACATAACCTAAAATTTTAAAGACTTTTTTATATGTTGTTTCTGGAGTATTATATTCAGTATTAAACTGTTCTAATAAAAGTTCATTATATTTTGTAGCATAAAACTTAAAGTTAAAATATTCAATATTATCAAGTTCATTAACTCTTTTTGCTTCTGATTTAGGAATTAAAAATAGAAATAAAACTATTCTTAATTGTCTATATGCTGTTCTTAATCTAATTTCAAAATTTTCATTAAAAAACTCATATAAATTTTGTTTTTTTAATTCACCTATAAATTTTGAATTAGGATCTAAAAACTCAATTTTGTCTATTTTCTTAGCATCACTTATGTCTTTAAAATTCTCATCAAAGTATCATTTTTCAGCAAACTTTTTATAATAATCTTCTTGATGGTAATGTTCTAAATCTTTTGGAAATAAATTAGAAGAAAAATCATTAAAGTTTATTTTTGAAAATAGTGATTTTATAGCTTGAGATTTAGCTAAATTTCCATCTTTAGGTAATGGAATTTGATTTTCATTTAGTTCTTTTAATTCTTTATTACATGAAATTGCAACAGTAGGAATTGTTGCAATTGGTAATAAAGTGGAAGTTAATAATAATTTTTTTAATTTCATAATTAATTAAATTTTACTAAATTTAATCAAAAAAAATTATTTAAAAAACTATCATATATAATACAAACAGGAGGAAAAATAATGACTACAATATTTGCAGTTTTATTAGCTTTAATTGCTTTGCTTTTAGTTTCTTTAATTGTTTTTGTTACATTTAGCTTTATTTATTTTAAGAATAAAAGCAATAATTTAAATGAAACATTAACAAAAAAATTATTAGAAGTGCAAGAGTTAAAACATGCTGATTTATTGCGTGAAATTGAAGCTAAGATATTAAAAATTGAAAATTTAATAGACAAACAATACACACATTTAGATAATAAACTAAATAATGAGTGAAAAGATAAAATAAGTGAAAATCTTAAGATTAATTTAAAAGAAAATAATGAAATTATTTCAAATAACTTTTCTAATATAGTAAACCAAATTAAAACTCAAACTTTTAGTATTGAAAAGCTTAAAGAAAAGATTATAAAAACTATAAATGAAGAGTTTGAAAAGATAACTCAAAAAAATACTGAAACTCTTTTAAGAATAAAAAATGAAATAGATGAACATTTAAAAACTGAGTTAATTAAAAAATTAGAAAACGATTTAAACAAAATTTCAAGTGATATACAACAAGTTTATGATAAAGCCTCAAAAATTGATAACGTTCAAAGTGATATGACTTTAATGAATAAAATATTTATTGAAAATAAATCAAGAGGAAACTGAGGAGAAAGACAACTTAAAGGAATTTTAGATAGTTATTTTAGAGACACAGGAATTATTTGAAAAGAACAAATTGACTTAAAAAGTTCTGAAATGATTGAGAATCTAAGTGATTTAAGTGAAGAAGAAAAAGAAAAGAGAAAAATTGTAGATTTTGCTATAAAAATTGAAGCTGATAAAGAATTAGAAAGTGATATTTGACTTCCAATAGATTCAAAATTCGTTTTAGGTTCATTAATTGGGTCACTTGATAAAATAGATGATGAAAAAGTATATAGTGAAGAGATTAAAAAAATAGTTGATGCTGTTGTAAAACAAGCAAAAGATATACAAAAAAAATATATTATTCCTGGTTTAACAACTGATTATGCTATTTTATATATTCCAAGTCAAAAATTATTTAATGAAGTAATTAAGGATGAAAGATTTGAAAATGGAAAATTAGACAAAGTTTGAATAACAAGTCCTTTATCTATAATGCCATTTTTAGAATTAATAAGATCAAATGCTGCTATTATAAAAATTACCAAAAATGTTAATATTATTAAAAATTTATTTATAAATGTATTTGAAAACTATCAAATTATAAATGATAAATTTACTTCAGCTGGTAAACAAATGGATAAAGCCCGTGATAGTGTAAGAATAGCTCAAAACAAATTAAATTCAACAATAAAAGTATTAAATGATAAAGCTAAAAGAATTGGACTTAATAAAAAAATAGTAATACAAAAAAGTGAAGAAGAATTATCAGATTTAGCAGATATTGAAGAAGTAACTCCAGACTCTATAGAAGAAAATGAATAGAAAAAATATTGCAACAATAAATTGCAATATTTTTTTATGAGTATGAGTTTGCTTTTTTTTATTTGTTTAAAATTGGTTAAAATTCAATTATTTAATAATTTTAATAACTGAACCAGCCCCAACAGTTCTACCACCTTCACGGATAGAGAATTTTGTTCCTTCTTCAACAGCGATTGGTGAAATTAAAGTAACTTTTAATTCTACGTTATCTCCAGGCATAACCATTTCACGTCCTTCGTGGAATTCAACACCACCTGTAACGTCTGTAGTTCTGAAGTAGAATTGAGGTTTGTAGTTTTTAAAGAATGGAGTGTGACGTCCACCTTCTTCTTTTTTAAGAACGTAAACTGCAGCTTCGAATTCTGTGTGAGGAACGATTGATTTAGGTTTAGCTAAAACTTGTCCACGTTCGATATCATCTCTGTCAACACCACGTAGTAATAAACCAGCGTTATCTCCAGCTTGAGCTTCTTTTAAGTTCTTTCTGAACATTTCAATTCCAGTAACAACTGTTTTTTTGGTTTCTTTTAAACCAACGATTTCAACTTCTTCGTTTAATTGTAGAACACCACGTTCAACTCTACCTGTTGCAACAGTTCCACGTCCTGTAATTGTGAAAACGTCTTCGATAGCCATTAAGAATGGTTTATCTGTTTCACGTTTAGGTTCATCGATGTATGAATCAACTGCATCCATTAATTGCATAACGTTTTCTTCATAAACTGGATCACCTTGTAAAGCTTTTAAAGCTGAACCAGCGATAACAGGAGCGTTGTCACCATCAAAACCGTATTCTGATAGTAATCCACGAACGTCCATTTCTACTAATCCAACCATTTCTTCTCTTTCGTCATCTTTAAACATGTCAATTTTGTTTAAGAAAACAACGATTTTAGGAACACCAACTTGTTTTGCTAAAAGAATGTGTTCACGTGTTTGAGGCATAGGACCATCTGTTGCAGCAACAACTAAGATAGCACCATCCATTTGTGCAGCACCTGTAATCATGTTTTTAACATAGTCAGCGTGACCTGGACAGTCAACGTGTGCATAGTGACGTTTTTCTGTTTGATATTCAATGTGTGATGTATTAATAGTAATACCACGTGCTTTTTCTTCTGGTGCGTTATCGATAGAAGCGTAATCACGAGCTTCTGATAAACCTTTTTTAGATAAAACTGTAGCAATAGCAGCAGTTAATGTTGTTTTACCGTGGTCAACGTGACCAATTGTACCAATATTTACGTGTGGTTTTGAACGGTCAAAATCTAATTTTGCCATTTTAAATCCTTTCTTAAAAATAAAAATTTTATTATATTTTTTTATATGTTTGATTAAACGCGTTTAACCTACCTAAGCATAGCCTTGCATCTATGTCCTGTCCAAAAGCATTTTATATTTAAATATTTTAACAAAAATAAGAGTTTTATTTTAAAAAATATTAATATTATCTTTTGACTAAAATAATTAATTTCTTAATTAAATTTTTATATGTTAAAATTAAACTATATTTATTTTAGGAGCAATATGAAAATTAAACTTAAAACTGTGTTTTTATTAGCAATGCCCACATTAGTGCCTTTTGTTGCACTTTCTTGTATAAAAAATAAAGATAAAGAATTAAAAAAGGATTTAGAAAATAAAGAAATACAAAACAAAAGTGATTTTCTAGAAAAAGAAAATAAAGAAAATAAAGAAACTTTAACTTTTGAAAAATTTAGAGATGAAAAATTAAAACCAGTTTTTATTAAACTTAACAAATTAGTTCATATTTTTAATGAACATCCTGACGGAATTTTTATTCAAAATAAAAAAGATGGACAAATTGAATTTACATTTATATATAAACAAAACCAAGATCTTCCATTAGAACTATTTAATAAAGTAAAAGAAGTTTTAAGAGAATTAAAAGAAGCAGAAGAAAATGAAAATTTTGGAATTTATAAAGAACTAAAAAAAGCTATTTTTGAAGACAATACAGCCGAAAGAGTTCAACTATATCATACAAATACAATTGATGAAGTTTCAAGTGGTTCAAGAGAAATTGAAAGATATTATAGAGAACTAAGTTTAGATGAATATACTTTAGTAGAACAAATATTAAATAATGAAAAAACATCTTTAACAAGAAATGATTTAGCCAATATTTATATTTGATATATTAAAGCAAATAAAAAACTTAGAGAAAATAATAGCGACTGATTATTTGAAAATTTAGCTTAAAAAATTATTTAAATTATCCTTTAAAATTGTTTGAAAATACAATTTTAAAGGATTTTTAATTATTCATAATTAATAAAGTTACAAGTATAAAAAAATTAAGTAATTATTATGTAAAACAAACATAAATTAACTTATAAAACTTAATATAAAAGAATTAAAAAATGTAGCATAGAATTTTACAAACCATTACTTATTTAGTTAAAACAAATTAAAAAGTTTAAAAAAATATTTACTATTTTATTACTTTTATTTTTAGAGGTTGTTTTAATTAAATTTAATTAAATAAATACCTTATAAAAATAAAAAAGTTAAGAAATATTAATTTTATTTTAGATTTGTTTATAACAACATTAATATTTTTAATCTTTTTTAGTTGTTTATTAATTATTAATTGTTATAAAATAATGCAATCTTTTGTATTCAAATATATATTTATGTATTTTTAAATAGTATTTAAATTGTATTAGCCTTAATGTACATTTTTAAAACATCTTATACATTAAAAATAATAAAAGATACAGAAAATATTTAGTTACTTTTTTAGCTTTTATTTATATAAAAAAAGATTAAAAAAATATAACTTACGTAAAGTGAGTTATATTTTTAATCGTTTTCTTTAAATATTGCACCTAATGTTTCTTGTAAATTATCTAATAAAATAGGAGTAAAAATTCCACCTTTAGCAATAGTTATTCCACCATTTTCTTCGCTGACTACAATTGTAGTTGCATCACAAATTTCTGAAATTCCCATTGCAGCTCTATGTCTAGCACCATAACGGTTATCAATAGATTTTTTTGTTATTTTATAATATGTAGCTGCATAATATAATTTATTATTTCTTATTATTATTGCCCCATCATGTAAAGGCGAGTGTTTATTAAATATTGAAATTATTAAAGAAGATGATATATTTGCATCAATAATAATTCCATCAGTTCTTAACATGTCTAAATTATCTTTGTTTTCAATTGTAATAATAGCTCCAGTTTTTGTTTTAGCTAAAAATTTAATAGCTTCTTTTAATTGATAAACTATTCTCAACTTAGTTGATTCACCTAATGATCTTTTGGCAGATTTATTAACTTTTAAATCACGTCCCCATTTAATAGAATAATTAACCACCATTAAAATAGTGATTATTAAAACAATTGATAAGATGATATATAAAAGAATGTCTTGCATATTTTTTTCCTATAAGTATTTATTAAGTGCGATAATAAAAATTAACATAAGAATAATTATTGTTACTGAAATTGCTAAAATAGCTATTTTTCATATCATTGGTAATGGTCTAGTTTTTTGTGCCTGTGGAGAATCAGATCATTTTTCGTATTCAATGTAGCTATCATATTTTATTTTTAATTTATTTTGACGATTTGTTGATTCTAAAACAACATTTTCATTTTTTTCGTCCATTGTTTTCATTCAACGAATTTCTTTAAAATATGAAAAAACTTCTATTTCTGAATAATCTTTATAAAAATGGGCATCTTTTTTATAATGTTGAAATTCAGCTATAACTCTTGAAAGATTATCCTTTTCTGGGTCATATTTTAAAGTTCGTGTATCTTTTTGCTTTTGTGCATGTAAAATTTTAGCCATAATTTTTCTCCCATACATATTTTATAGAAAATATTATAATATTTTATTTAATAGAGTTTAAAATATATATGTAATTTTATAAGGAGAGAAGTTAAAATTATGAAAAAAACTATTAAAGATCTTAATTTAGCAAATAAAAAAGTTATTTTAAGAGTAGATTTCAATGTTCCTATTGCTGATGGCAAAGTAATGGATACAAAAAGAATTGATGCCGCTTTACCTACAATTAACTATTTATTAGAAAACGGAGCAGGAGTTATTTTACTTTCACATTTAGGAAGAGTTAAAGTAGAAGAAGATAAAGCAACTAAAACCTTAGCTCCAGTTGCTAAAAAATTAGCTGAAATTATGAATAGAGAAGTTAAATTCATAGCTCAAACCAGAGGTGATTTAGTAAATGAAGCTGCTAAAAACTTAAAACCTGGTGATCTTGTAATGCTAGAAAACACACGTTTTGAAGATTTAAATGATAAAGCTGAATCATCAAACAATGAAGAGTTAGCAAAATACTGAGCTTCATTAGCTGATATTTATGTAAATGACGCTTTTGGTACAGCTCATAGAGCTCACGCTTCAACTTATGGAATTCCAAGCTTTATTAAAGAATCTGCATTAGGATTTTTAATGCATGATGAAGTAAGTCATTTATCAAGATTAATGAATGATGTTAAAAGACCTTATGTTGCAATAATTGGTGGAGCTAAAGTAAGTGATAAAATTAAAGTTCTAGTTAAATTATTTGAAGTTGCTGATAAAGTATTAGTTGTTGGTGGAATGGCTTATACATTTAGAAAAGCTCTAGGCTATGAAATTGGTACAAGTATTTTTGAAGAAGATAAAGTTGAAATGGCTAAAGAATATTTAGAAAAATATGGTGATAAAATTGTTTTACCAGTTGACAATGCTTATACTAAAGATTTCGCTGATAATAAACCAGAATATACAACTTCAAAAAACCCTAACATTCCAGAAGGTTACATGGGATTAGACATTGGTCCTGAATCAGTTAAAGTATTTGAAGAAATCATTAAAGATGCAAAAACAATTTTCTGAAATGGGCCTGCCGGTGTTACTGAATTTTCAAACTATGAAGCTGGAACAAAAGGCATTGCTATTGCAATTGCAAATAATGAAGAAGCATATTCAGTAGTTGGTGGAGGAGACTCTGTTTCAGCTATTAATAAATTAGGTTTCCAATCTAAATTTAGT
The DNA here is from genome assembly GCF_003855455.1 of Mycoplasma struthionis. Lineage (GTDB taxonomy): Bacteria > Bacillota_I > Bacilli_A > Mycoplasmatales > Metamycoplasmataceae > Metamycoplasma > Metamycoplasma struthionis. The sequence goes on along the minus strand of NZ_CP034044.1, from coordinate 454,040 downwards.
TTTATTTCAACAGGTGGTGGAGCATCAATAGAATTTGTTCAAGGAAATAAATTACCTGGCATTGAATTATAAATGATAAATAAAATATTAATTAAAATTAAAAATTTCATTCTGATTTAGAATGAAATTTTATTTTGGCAATTTAAGTTCTTTTAAAAGATTGAATCTAGAATTTAAATAATAAATTTTATCAAAACTTTTATTATTTAAATAGTAATAAAAAAGACCATATCCAAATAGTTGTGCTTTTGCTGTCGATCTTAAAAGAGGAGCATTTAAATTTTTAAAATCTATTAAACAGTTATTAATTAATAAATCACTATCTGCTAAAAGGTAAAAATTAATTTCTTCAAAAACTATATTCATTATAGGATGAGTATTAATAGTTTTAATTTCTTTAAATTCTTTATAAATTAAATTCAAGGAAATTTTTGACAAATATATTGCTTTTTTTAAAATTATTTCTTTATGGTCTAAAATTTCTTGAGTATATTTTTTTCCACATCTTCCAAGTAAAATAATATTATAAGTTTCAAATGCTAAATTAGCAAAAAAATTAAAATTAGTCTCTGCTTCTTTATATTGAATTTTATTATCAAAATTCTAAAAAAGGACGTTTTTTGTTAATTCTTCAACTATGCCTCCCAAAACTATGACATGCTCTTCTTTAAGAACATCAATATAAAAATCATGATTTAATCTTTTTTCTTCAATTAATGCATTTTTAAAAAGAAATTTTCTTAGTTTATCTACTACTTCATTCTTTTATTAAAAATAGAACATAATGAATAATAAAACTTATTTTCTTTAAAAAGATCTAATAATAAAAATACTAATTCTTTTGATTTAGATTTTCAAAACTCATTTTTATCCATAATTTAATTATATTTTAAAACTCATAATAAATATTTAATATATTTGCTAAAATTAATTACATGTATAAAAAAGATTATTTAGATTTAAAACAAACTCAATATGCAATTGAAAAGTTAAAAGATTTTTTTTCTCATAATTTAAGAAGAAAACTAAATTTAGTTAGAGTATCAGCTCCTTTATTTGTTAGAACTAAAAGCGGATTAAATGATGGATTAAACGGTGAAGAACCAGTTAGATTTAAAGCTAAAAATATAGAAGATAATTTAGAAATAGTTCACTCACTTGCAAAATGAAAAAGAGATGCATTATATCGTTATGGATTTAATGTTTATGAAGGTTTGTATACTGATATGAATGCTATAAGACGTGAAGAAGATTTAGATTATAAACATTCATTTTATGTAGATCAATGAGATTGAGAATTAGTAATAAATAAAAAAGATAGAAACATAAGATTTTTAAAAAGAATAGTAAATAAAATTTATTCAGCTTTAAAAATAACAGAAAAAAAGATTAATCATATTTATCCTTTTTTAAAAAATAAATTACCTGAAAAATTAGTATTTATTTCTTCTGAAGAGTTATATGAATTATATCCAAATGTAAATGCAGAACAAAGAGAGAATAAATTTATAAAAGAAAATAAAGCTGCTTTTATTTATAGAATAGGATATCCTTTAAAAGATGGAGAACCTCATTCAAAAAGAGCTAAAGATTATGATGATTGAGAATTAAATGGCGATTTAATTGTTTATGATGAACAAAACGACAAAGCTTTAGAATTAAGTTCAATGGGAATTAGAGTTGATTCAGTTGCTTTAAAAAAACAATATAAACTTTCAAATGAAGAAATTGAAAAAATCAGCCCTTTTCATAAACAACTAATAAATGAAGTTTTACCATTTACAATTGGTGGTGGTCTTGGCCAAAGTAGAATAGCAATGTTTTTATTAGAAAAAAAACATATTGGTGAAGTTCAAGTTAGTGTATGAGACAATGAAACTTTAGAAATTGCAAAAGAAAATCAAACAAAAATCTTATAGTTTGGTTATAATATATATTATTATTTATAATACATAGAGAGTTGCTGAGCCTAGCGGCGTTGAAGCATGCCAACCTGCATAAAAGTAAGGTGGATAGTGAGGGATTTATCTAACATGTATATTGTTAAATTTAAAACCTTTCTCTATGTAAGAAAGGTTTTTATTTTTATGAAAAAATTACTTACATCAGAAAGCGTCGGAGCAGGACACCCTGATAAAATTTGTGATCAAATTAGTGACGCAGTATTAGACGCTTTATTAAAACATGACCCACATGCTAGAGTTGCTTGTGATGTTTTAGCTAACAACAATATTATCTATATTGGAGGTCAAATTACAACTAAATCTTATGTAGACACAGTTAAAGAGGCTTGAAAAGTTTTAAAACCATTAGGTTATAGTGAAACTGATTTTACAATTATGAATGGAATTATTCCTCAAAGTAATGATATAGCTTTAGGTGTCAATAAATCAGAAGAACATGAATTAGGTGCTGGTGATCAAGGTATTTTATTTGGTTATGCAACTGATGAAAATAAATATTTTATGCCTTGAAGTATTGTTTTAGCTCATGAACTTGTAAAAAGGGCAGAAACTTTACGTCTATCACATAAATTTCTATATGCAAAAAGCGATATGAAAAGCCAAGTAACAATTGAATATGATGATGAAACAAATAAATTTGAAGTTAAAAAAGTATTAATGAGTATTCAACATGATAACAATTATGATGAGAAAAAATTTAAAGAATTTATTAAAAAAGAAATAATTGAGTATGTTTTAAAAGCTCATAAATTTAATAATGATTATGAAATTTTAATTAATCCAACAGGACGTTTTGTAATTGGAGGCCCAGTTGGAGATACTGGTTTAACTGGAAGAAAAATTATAGTTGATACTTATGGTGGTTTTGCTCATCACGGTGGCGGAGCATTTTCAGGAAAAGATGCAACAAAAATAGATCGTTCAGCAGCATATATGGCTAGATATATTGCTAAAAATATAGTAGCTGCAAAAATAGCAAAAAAATGTGAAATACAGCTTTCATATGCAATAGGTTTACCTCGTCCTCAATCAATTTATGTTGATACGTTTAATAGTTCAAAATATTCTGAAAAAGAAATTATTGATATGATTTATTCTGTCTTTGATTTAAGTGTTGAAGGTATAATTAAAACATTAGATTTATTAAGACCTATTTATTTACAAACTGCTTCATTTGGGCATTTTGGTAGATTAGATCTTAATTTACCTTGAGAAGAATTAAATGCTATAAACAAAATACAAGATTATTTTAAAAAATAGGAGATTATATGTCACAACTAATTAATAAAGAATTCCCTCAATTTGAGTTAGTATCTTTTTATGAAAATAAAATTAATAGAAGTTTTAAAAATGATGATTTAAAAGGGAAATGAACAGTGTTATGCTATTATCCTGCTGATTTTTCAGGAGTTTGTCCTTTTGAATTAATTGAACTTCAACAAAATTATGAAGAATTTAGAAAAGAAGGTGCTCAAATTTTAGTAGTTTCAAACGACAGCGTTTATACACATAAAGCATGACATGATTTTGATAAAGAAATTAATAAAGTAGAATATCCTATGTTAGCTGATAAAAATGCTAAATTATCTAAAGAATTAGGGATTTACATTGAAGAAAAAGGTATAAGTTATAGAGCTTCATATATTATAAATCCAGAAGGAATTATTAAAGCATTAGAGGTTAGCGATACACCAATTATTAGAGATAGTTTTGAATTAATTAGAAAATTAAGAGCTGCTAAATATGTTTCAGAAAACCATAATGCATGTTTAAATAACAACTTAATTAGAGTGAAAAATAATGCTTAAGTGCATTATTTTTTTAACTTAAAATTAATAAATTTTGCAAATTTTTTAAAAGCAAAAAAATTAAAACATTCTTAAAATTAGACAAAAAACTTTTTGTATAATAAAAATGATTACTACAATCAAAATTAAAATTTTATAAGGACTGATATGAAAAAATCTGCAAAATATTTATTATCTTTATCTACTCTAGGTATAGCTTTAACTACACCATTAATTGCCTTGTCATGCAAAAAAGAAACTAAAACAAAAATGCAAGAAAATAAAGAAGAAAAAGACGTGTTAGAATCATTAAAAAATAAAGATTCTATTACAGTTTTAAAAGAAATGTTTAAAGACAGCACTGAACAAATATTAGCAAATCAAAAACCTGAAGTAATTAATAAACTAAATGAATTATCATCTCAGGCAACCAGACCATATTTATACACTAAAAAAGTAAAAAATGAAACTGGAAACAATATTTACACTATTAAATTTTCATTAGATTCTAAATCTATTGATAAGGGTGATGAAAATCAAGTTTTAAACATTAATTTTAAAAACTCTAAATTAAACGAAAAATTATTAGAACCTTTATTTAACTCTATGTTAAATGTTGATAATCAAAAAGAAAATGTTGAAAGACCAAAAGTTAAATTTGCGGCTATCAAATGAGAAGAAGCAAATGGTTCAAAAAGATATTATTTACACGTTAAATTTGCTGGCGACGGAACAGTTGACGTAACAACTTTAACTGGTTCTGATGTTCCAAAAGTAGATGGCGAATATAAAGTTTATATTAACTAATAAATATCTTGCTTTATTACCAACCTTTAGGTTGGTTTTTTATTTCTTTGTTGTATAATTTATAAGATTATCTTTAGAAAAAAAGGAGCAAAAATGTTAGATGTATGTGGAATTAGTAAAATATTTCCTGATAAAAAATTATTTAGCAATGTTAATTTAAAATTTTTACCTGGGAATGTTTATGGAATAATTGGAGCTAATGGTGTTGGAAAATCAACTTTTTTAAAAATTTTAAGTGGCGAAGTTGAAGCTAGTGAAGGTCAAATTGTAAAAGAAAAAAATGCTAGAATGAGTGTTTTATCACAAAATCAAAACGAATATGATGCTTATAATGTTACTGACGTTGTAATCATGGGAAATAAAGAACTTTATGAATTAAATATAGAAAAAATAAAATTTATGAAAATCCTGAAGCAACAATGGAAGATTATGAAAGAGCTAGTCATTTAGAAGAAAAATTTGGTGAAATGGGTGGTTGAAATGCTGAAAATGATGCCCAAACACTTTTATCAAATTTAGGAATTGAACCTGAAAAATGAAATGTTCAAATGTCTGAACTTAAAGCAAATGAAAAAGTTAAAGTTTTATTAGCTAAAGCATTATTTGGAAATCCAGATATTTTAATAATGGACGAACCAACTAACAGACTAGATTTAAAAACAATTAAATGACTTGAAAACTTTTTAATGGATTACCCTAATATTGTTATTGTAGTTTCTCACGATAGTGACTTTTTAGATGCTATTTGTACAAATATTATTGATATTGATTATTCAGAAGCAAAAATGTTTGTTGGGAACTATTCATTTTGAAAACAATCAAGCCAGTTATTAATCGAAATGCAACAAAAACAAAATTTAAGAAAAGAAGAACAAGCTCAAAAACTTAAAGAATTTATTGCTCGTTTCTCTGCTAATGCTTCAAAATCAAAACAAGCAACAAGTAGAAAAAAATTATTAGACAAAATTGTGATTGATGAACTTAAACCTTCTTCAAGAAAATACCCATATATAAATTTTGAATTAAATAGAGCACCTGGAAAACAAATTTTATCAGTTGAAAATCTAACCTATGTAAATGATGCTGGTGAAACATTATTTGAAAACGTAAGTTTTACAATTAGACCTGGTGATAAAATGGTTATTATAGGAAATGATGACATTGCAAAAACTAGATTATTAGAAATAATAATGGGCAAAAGAAAACCAACTTCTGGAACAGTTAACTGAGGTATTACAATCAAACCTAATTACTTTCCAAACAATAACTCAGAATACTTTTTAGAATCTCAAACAATTTTAGAATGAATTAGTAAATGACCATTAAACAACTCAACTCAAGAAACTAAAGATAATAGTGATTCAAGAATGAGAGCCTTTTTAGGAAGAATGCTTTTCTCAAATGACAGTGTTTTTAAAAATGTAACAGTTACAAGTGGTGGTGAAAAAGTTAGATTAATGATGTCTAAACTTATGTTAGAAGAAAGCAACTTTTTAGTATTTGACCAACCATTAGATCATTTAGATTCAGAATCTATTGATAGTTTAATTGAAGCTGTAAAAAATTACAAAAGTTCATGTATTTTTACAACATATAATAGAGCCATGATAAAAGAATGTGCATCAGTTATTTTAGAAATTAAACCAAAACAAAGCTTTTTATTTTATGGTTCACTTGAAGAATATGAAGAAGCTATGGGATATTAAAAGCGAGGTTATTACAACCTCACTTTTTTTATAATAATTTTTTTGCTTTTTCAGTAGTTTTAAAAGATATTTTTGCAACTAAAGCAAGTTTAGATTCACCGTGTAACTTAATAAACTCAGCTGCTTGTTTATCAACTTCTAAAGAAGCACCTAATTTAAAGTTAAAGTTATATAGTTCATTTTGCCTTTTCATATGTTCAAGCAATAAATATCTTGCAATAATGGATGCACAAGCTACTGCTAAGCATTTGCTTTCACCTTTTGTTTCTAAATAAAGTTTAGAAACTGGGTTTGAAAAATTTAATCAGTCAATATTTTTGAGTTTAATAAAATGTTTTTCCAAGATATCTCAAGATACAACATATTGATCTATTAAAACTGGTATGTTTTCTAAATTATTTTTAGCTACTAATTGATTCAAGGAATTGCTATGAATTAAAGTCTTTATTTCATTGTTATTAATTTTTGAATTAATTAATTTGTTATATCCTCTTTGTGTTAATAGTGTTTTTGAATAATGAACTTTGTTTTTTAAAAAATCATAAAGTTCAATTATTTTTTTAGTAGAAAGTTTTTTACTATCTTTTACTTCTGAATTTAAAATTTCATTATAAAATTCAGGTTTTATATAACACGCTACAGAAACAACGGGTGTAAAATAATCTCCTACTCCAGTTTCATCTATACCAATAAAATTTTTATATTTTTCTTCGATACTTGTCATAATTATTTTTTTCTTTAGTGATTTTATTTTTTAGAATAAAAGTTTTCTGCTCCAACTGTTTTAACTTGGTTAGTTTTTAATTTCTTTTCGATTCCCATTTGAATGTATTTTTCAGGGTCATCTAAAAACGCATTAATAAAATGTCCTACTGCACCTTCTTTATTTGTTTGAGGCATAACAACTGTTGACATTTCTTTTATTTCATTAACTGCGTTTGCAGGTGCAACACCTATATTTCCAATACTATACATACTTAAGTCGTTATATGAATCTCCCATAACAACTGTATCATTTATATCTATATTGTAATATCTCATCATTAATGAAATAACTTTTCCTTTATCAACACCAATAGAAGTAATGTCAAATACAGGGCTTAATCCTTCACCTTTTGATCAAGATGAAAATTCTCCTAAATCTCCATATCTTCTTTTTAAATAAGTTAATAATTCTAAAACGTTTGTAGTTGGTTTAGCATCAAAAACAATTCCAGTTGGTTTAAGAGGTAATTTTTCTAAGTTAATACTTTCCCTAAATTTTGTTGCTTGATTAAAACCGAAAACTTTTTCTAAATGAGGGTCTCTGTGCATAAGTTGAACTCAGTCAGGACCTTCAATTGCATAGTTTGAAATTTCTTGTTTTACTTTTTGATCCCCTAATATGTATAAAACTTCATTTAAGTCTAAATAAGATATTGTGGGAATAAAAAATGGATCTGCAGGGTTGTGTATGTGTGCTCCATTATAATTACCAACAATAGCATTTAAACCTAATTTTTCATAAATAGGCATAGTACTACGTCATGGACGACCAGTAATTATTGAAACAATATGACCTTCTGCTACGGCTCTTCTAATTGCTTTTTCAGTTTCAGGATGAATTGTTCCTAAACCAGAATCAGCTAAAAGAGTTCCATCTAAATCAAGAGCAAATAAGAATCTTCTTTGATTTGAGTCTTTATTAAAAGCCATTTTTTCTCCTTAAAATAATTTATTTCATTAAAAATTGTACTATTTTTTAGTGCTTTTTTAACTTTTTTAAGTTTTAGAAAAGAAAAGAAGAAAGTTTTTTTCTTCTTTTTTTGAACTTTTAATATTTGTTTGAGTTATCGGTTCTGCCTTCCATAATCGCAACTGATTTAGAAGTACCTAAACGATTGGCACCAAGTTCGATCATTTTTAAAGCATCTTCTTTATTTTTAATTCCGCCTGATGCCTTAATAAATAATTTATCACCACATACTGATTTCATGATTTCAACATCTTCAAAAGATGCTCCTCGATATGAAAATCCTGTTGAAGTTTTTATAAAATCAGCTCCTGATTGCATTACTAACTCTGTAGCTTTTTTAATTTCATCTTTTGTTAATAAAGCTGTTTCTACAATAACTTTTAAGATTTTATCTCCACAAACATCTTTTATCGCTTTAATTTCATTTAATACATATTCGTATTGTTTATCTTTAAAACGACCTATGTTTATAACCATGTCAATTTCATCTGCACCATGTTCTAGAGCAATTTTAGTTTCAAAAACTTTTACCTGTGTTGTATTGTATCCTAATGGGAATCCAATAACTGTACATACTAAAACATCTGTGTTTTTTAATGCTTCTTTAGCATATTTGATGTATGAAGGAGCTATACAAATTGATTTAAAATCAAATTTTTTTGCTTCTTCAATAATTTTATCAATATCTTTATGAACAGACTGTGCAGAAAGCAAAGTGTGATCAATATATTTATTTAAATCCATATATCCTCGAGTAATTTTTAATTAATAATATTTATGATAATTTGGCGAAAACTTCTTTAATTTCGTGTATTTCTTTGCTAAATTCTATTGCATTTAGCAATTCGCCTTCTAATGATTTGTCAATTGGGTTTGATGAATAAAGAGTGAAAAGTACATCGCCTTTGTTCACAAAATCATTTGAAGCTTTATTTAAATAAATTCCAGCTTCATAATCTATGCCATCTTCTTTTTTAGCACGACCAGCTCCTAATTTCATAGCAACTAATCCAAAATCAATGGCTGACTTAATTTTTAAATATCCTTCTTTTTGTGAAACAATTTCATATTTATATGCAGGATTAAATCAATTTTCTTTTTCAATTAATTCTGCTTTTCCACCTTGTGATTTAATTCATTCAACAAATTTTTCATAAGCTCTACCGCTTGAGATGCTTTCATCTATTAATTTTCTAGCTTCTTCTTCGTTTTTAGCTTTATCTGCTAAAACTAATAAAGTTGAACCTGATGAATAAACTATTTCAGCAAAATCCTTAGGTCCTTTACCTTTTAAGGTTTCCACTGCTTCTAGAACTTCAATTTTATTTCCTATGCTACGTCCTAATGGTTGTTCCATATTGGTAATTTCAACAGCAATTTTTCTGCCTAATTTTTTACCAATTTCAATCATTAAAACTCCTAATTTTTTAGCTTGTTCTATGTCTTTCATAAAGGCACCGTTACCACATTTAACATCTAATAAAATGCAGTTAGAACCAGTAGCTAATTTTTTAGACATAATAGAAGAAGCTATTAAAGGAATTGATTGAACTGTTCCGGTAACATCTCTTAATGCGTACATTTTTTTATCAGCAGGTACTAATTTTTCATTTTGACCTACTAATGCTAAATTATGCTCTCTAACAGTTTCTTTAAATTGTTCGTCTGTTAAAGAAAAGTTGTAACCTTCGATTGATTCTAATTTGTCTAATGTTCCACCTGTATGACCCAGACCACGTCCAGACATTTTGGCTACCGTTAGACCTAATGATGCAAGAATAGGACATAATGCAATACTTACTTTATCTCCTACACCACCTGTTGAATGTTTATCAACAATGGTTTTGCCTAAAAAAGATCAATCTAATACATCTCCTGAATACATCATTGCATTTGTTAAATAAGCTGTTTCTAAATCGCTTAATCCGTTTAATCTAATAGCCATTAAAAATGCAGATGCTTGATAATCAGGAATTTCATTATTTACATAACCATTAATAAAGAAATCGATTTCTTCTTTAGTTAAAGGTAAATTTTCAACTTTTTTTGTAATTACATCTATTGCTCTCATTAAAAAATCCTATTGGAAATCTTCTGCAAGAGCAAGAGCTAGTTTCATCATTTCGTTAAATGAATTTTGTCTTTCTTCACTAGTTGTATATTCGTGAGTTACTAGGTTATCTGAAATTGTTAATAAACAAGCTGCTTTTTTGTTTAATCTTTCAGCTACTGAAAATAGTCCGTAAGCTTCCATTTCAACACATAGAGCATCTCCAGCTTGTTTTGCTCTATCTAATGCTGGTGTAATTGAGTAGAATGCATCTTCTGACATAATTCTACCTTCATTAATTTTCATTCCTAATTTGTCAGCATGTTTTCTAATTAAATCGTTTAATTTATTGTCAGGATATGCAACTGTTTCTTTTGCTCCTGCAATCATGTTTGATCTAAATGCTGTACTTTCACTGTAAGCTGAATCTGCTAAAACTATTTCGTAGTTTTTTAATTCTGCTCTAAATGAACCAGCTGATCCAATTCTAACGATTGCTTCAACGCCATATTGACTAAATAATTCGTATGAATAAATACCAATTGAAGGAACACCCATACCTGAAGCACAAACAGAAACTTTGTGTCCTTGGTATGTTCCTGTATACATGAATACGTTTCTAACATTTGAAACTAATTCAACATTTTCTAAATAATTGTCTGCAATGTATTTTGCCCGAAGTGGGTCTCCTGGCATTAATACTAATTTCGCAAAAGCACCATCTTTTGCATTTATATGTGGGGTCATTGATTCTCCTTAAATTTTTATTTTATTTACATACAATTTTAATTTTACTCTAATTTTTATTAAAAATTAATTTAATTTACAATTTTAAGGCGTCTTGAAAATTATTAATTAATTCTGCTCCAGAATTTATTAAATAAATATTATTGTCGTTTTTTTCATCTTTACTAATAAAAAAACATGCAATATTTTTACCAAGATCTAAAAACTGTTCTACTAAGGGATTATTTTTGTTTTCCTTAGTAGCAACTAAAACTAATTTTTCAGATAAAGCACTAGTTACTCTTTGCCTTGTAAAAATGCTTTTTTTAGTTGGATGATAAAAATTAGGATATTCAGTAATAATTAATACATTTGGATGATTAAATAAATGTGGTTCTAATAATTTGCTTTTAGCATAATCAAGACCACATGAAACAATAATGATTACCTTTCCTTTTTTATTAATTAATTCATTAACTAATTTTTTATCATACCCGCTTCAATATTCACTTATAAAAACAACATCTTCTTTTATTTCAGGTATATTATTTAAAAACTCTAAAGTATGTTCATTTTCTAAATTTCCTGTTAAACATATTTTGTTTGGATTTTCAAGAATTTTTAAATCACCTGAATAATAAAAAACAAAAGGTGGTTTTTTAAGAACAGAAAGACTTTTTGGATAATTTTCATCTAAAATTGAAAAAAATTTAACGTTAATAATATCATTTTTTTCTAAAAATTCTTTCATCTGTTCTTTTGGAATTATTTCTTTATTTCTAAAAGCGTTATAGATATTGTCTCAATCACCTTTGTATTTGTAATTAAAAAATAATATAAATTCATTCATTTTTTTGCTCCCGAAATTAGTTTATAAATAAAAAAAGTTAAAAAAGTAAAGTTAAGAAAAAGTAAAGAAAAAAGAGAGAAAACTCTCTTTTTTTGCATTATAAACCGCTTTCTGTACTAATTTCTTAGCGCTAACTATTTATCTAAGTATAAAAAATACCTTCGGACTTTCGTTTGATTCCTAATATCCGATTCCCCTACCAAAATTTGGGTTTCTAACTCATGGAGTTTACATCGTTTCATCTTAACTAAATAAGCTCGTCTCTGTTGCACTAGTCGTCAACTATAAGTTGCCTAAACTTCTTAGGTTTAGCATGAACACTACATACATCGCAGTATGTGTTAGAGCGGATTTTCCTCTATATTTCTATAGCAGTTAGCCATGCTATTTTATTTTATCATTAAAATTAATTAAATATCTTTTTTTATGTTAAAATAATAGTGTTAATGGCGTTCGTGGCGAAGTGGTTAACGCTCCGGGTTGTGGCTCCGGCATACGAGGGTTCGATCCCCTTCGAACGCCCCATTTTTTTTATTCTTTTTTTAATTAAAATAATGAAAAAAAAGCAGATTAATCTGCTTTTTTCATCCCCTTAACATGACATTTTCTACAACGCACTTCATATTCATCTTGATCACCTAATAAATGTTGTGAATTGTCTTTTATTTTTCTAAAACTTGTTGAAGCAGCATGTTGACATTTAACACAAATTGCAGCTAGTTTTGTAACTCTTTCAGCTATTGCTAATAAATTAGGAATAGGACCAAAAGGTTGTCTTAAATAATCTTGATCTAATCCTGCTACTATAATTAAATAGCCTTTATTAGCTAAATCATCGGCAACTTTTACTAAATCTTGATTAAAAAAGTGAGCTTCATCAATAACAACAGCTTTAATTTCTGGATCTTTTTTTAATAATAAATAAAGATCATTAATATCTTCAAGCACATGAGTTTCATGACTTACTCCTGATCTACTAATAATTTTTTCAGATGAAAATCTTGTGTCAAATTTGGGTTTAATTACAAGTGGTTTTAATTTAGCATATTCTAATGTTCTTAATCTTCTTAGAAGTTCTTCACTTTTACCACTAAACATAGGACCAGTGATAACTTCTATCATTCCTTCGTTAAATATTTTGTACATTTTTATCCATTTCTATAACCTTATTTTATCTAATATTTTTTTAAATTTTTGATAAATAAAATTATTTTTTATTTGTAAAATTTTTTATTTTTTTAGTTAAAATATGCATCTTAAATTTTGAATTTTTGATAAAATAAATAAAGTTAAAAATCTAAATAAATAAGAGGTGAATTATGTCTTTAAAAGCTGGTATAGTAGGATTACCTAATGTTGGAAAAAGTACTCTTTTTTCAGCTTTGACTTTAAATGAGGCTGAATCTGCAAATTATGCTTTTACAACAATTGAACCTAATGTTGCAATAGTTAATTTAGAAGATAAAAGATTATATAACTTAGCTAAATTAGTTAATGCTAAAAAAGTTGTTCCCGCTACTTTTCAATTTGTTGATATAGCTGGGTTAGTAGAAGGTGCTTCTAAAGGTGAAGGACTTGGAAATAAATTTTTAGCAAACATAAGAGAAGTAGATGCAATTGTTCATGTAATAAGATGTTTTGAAAATAATGACATAATGCATGTTAAAAATGCAATTAATCCTCTTGATGATTTAAAAGTTATTAATTTAGAATTAATCTTATCTGATTTACAAACTGTTGAAAACATTCTTTCAAGAATTTCAAAAAGAGCTCAAAATAGTAATGATAAAGAACTAAAATTTGAATATGAAACTTTATTAAAAATTAAAAAGGCTTTAGAAAATGAAAAATTAATAAGACTTCTTGATTTAGATGAAGAAGAAAAAAAAGTTGTGAAATTTTATCAACTTTTAACTGATAAACCAACTATTTACGTTGCTAATTTAGATACTGAAAGTTTTAAAGATTTAGAAAATGCTAAACATTATCAAACTTTAAAAACATATTTAGAAAAAGAAAATGAATTATTGATTCCTATATCAATCAAAATTGAATATGAAGTATCAAAATTCGATTTTGAAGAAAAACAAATGTTTTTAGCTGAATATAATATTTCTGAATCAGGTATTGATAAAATAATTAAAGAAAGTTTTTATTTACTAAATCAAGCTACATATTTTACAGCTGGAGAAATTGAAGCAAGAGCATGAGTATTTAAAAAAGGTATGAATGCTGCAGAATGTGCCGGTATCATTCACACAGATTTTGAAAAGAAATTTGTAAAAGCCGAAGTAATAAAATATGAAGATTATATTGCTTATCAAGGCGAAAAAGGTGCAAAAGAAGCTGGAAAAATGCGTTTAGAAGGTAAAAACTATATAATGGAAGACGGAGACGTTTGTTATTTCAAAGTTGCTAAATAAAGCAACTTATTTAGGGGATTAGTTTAAAGGTAGAACAGAGGACTCCAAACCCTCTTGTACGGGTTCGATTCCTGTATCCCCTGCCATATAAAAAAAGTTGGGACACGCCCAACTTTTTTTCATTATTATTAGTTAATGTAAATTTTTAGAATTTTGTTTGAAGCAGGAGAAACACCTTTTGTTTTTAGTATGTCATCGCTACCGTCGCCTGACAATCTAACATGTAAATAAAATCTTCTTGCTGTTGCTTCCCCTTCTCATTTTATTGGTACAAATTTTGATTTCTTTTCTGGCGCACCATCAACACCATTGTCGCCATGTACCATTGAATTAAATAAAATAGTTGATAGTTGTTGGTGATTTTCAACATCATCTTTTAAAGCAATTATTAACTGTTGATCTGCTCCCGCAGTTTGAGTATCCTTGTTTGCTTTACCAAATTTAAGAGTGTTATTGTCTCCTTTTATAGTATAAAGTCTCTCTTTACTTGCAACTCCTACTAATTCATTTAGCTTAGCTATAATATTTTCAGCTTGTGGTTTTAATTGAACTTCAGTAGAATCTGAAAATAGTTTTTCTAATTTTAAAATATTTTCATTATTATTTACAACTGCTGGTGTAGCAACAGTTTCTTCTCTTCGATCAGCTGTTTCTGCAGCAGGTTGGTTACTTCTTTCAGCAGGTGCGGGTGCTGATGCTGGTGCTGGCACAGCGCCTTCTCTTCTTTCTGCAGCTGGTTGAGTTTGTGCATCGGTACCAGTTGTTCCAGCGTTAGCATCATCGCCTTGAGGTCTATTTACTACATTTGGTTGTGAATCACCTGAACTTGTTGTTCCAGATGGTTGACTAGATTCTTTAGGAGCGGCTGGTGTTTTAGGAGTTTTTGGTTTTTTAGGGGTTTTTGGTTTCGGTGCAACAGGATCTGGTTGAGCATTTAAATCTACTTGAGGATCTGTTGCTGGGTCATTAATATAAATCTTGAATTTTCCTTCTGAAAGTGGAATTTTTCTAGCATCACTTATGTTTGAAGATCCATCACCTGCGAATCTTACATATAAATAAAATCTTTTTTTACCATTTTCTGCATCTTCTCATTTAATTGGAATATATTTTGCATTATTTGATGGACCATTGTATGGATTTATAATAGTATTGTATAAATAAGTATTCAACTGTTCTTTTTCAAGAATTTCATCTTTAAACTCTAAAACAAGCCCTTTTGATTCATCAGCATTTGCATTATTTCTATTAACACCGATTTTTAATTTATTGCTTCTTTTTGATCCATAAATATATTCTTGTCTTGCAACATCTTGATTTTTAATAAGTTTGTAAAGTTCTTGTAAAACTTCTTGACTTTGAGGTTTTAATTTTACTTCTTCATTTGTTAATACTGCTTTTAATTTTTTAACAGCTGCACTGTCTTCAGGAATTTCAGGTTCAGCTGGTGTTTTATTTTCTGAATTTTCACCAGAATTAGAAGCTCCTGAATTGCCGTTCCCGGCTGCTCCTGTGTTTGGAGTTCCGTTATTTGCATTTCCGTCGCTAGGATTTTCTTTGTTTGAAGCACCATCATTTGTATTTGCTGGTTCTTCTTTACTGTTTTCTGTAGTTTTAGTATCAATTTTTTTAACTTCTTTATCACATGAAGCTGCTATCATACCTAATGTAAATAAAGGTAAAGGTGTTGTCAATAATAACAACATTTTTTTAGTTTTTTTCATTTATTTTTTCCTTTTATTTAATTCAAATTACTATAAAATTTTTGTCTTTTATAACTTAATTATACAAATGCAAAAAGAGTGAAATTTTTAAAATAAATTTATTTAAACAATTTTTTTTAATTAAATTACATAAAAAATATCAAAATATACTATTAACCTTGACAAACCTTTATTTTTATGTTAAAATATTAATTGTAATTTTTTATTTATATTCAAATCACTTTTGTTATAATTAAATATATATGCATCCTTAGCTCAGTTGGCAGAGCAAGGGACTCTTAATCCCTGGGTCGTGGGTTCGAGCCCCACAGGATGTACCATATCTTAAAAAAGCTTGTAAAATCAAGCTTTTTTTGTTCTTTAAAATCAAAAAAAGGACTTAATAAAAGTCCTTTTAATTTAGTTATTTATAATAAAATCTACATATTTTCCGTTATATAAAATTTGAACATTATCGTCTTCTTTTAATTTTCCATCTATTATTTCTAAAGCTAATTTTGTTTCAATATTCTTTTGAATAAATCTTTTTATAGGTCTAGCTCCAAACATTTCGTCATATGAAAATCTAGTTACATAGTCAATTATTGAATTATCAAAATTTAAAATAATCTTTTTATTAATAAATAAACGTTCTTTTAATTTATTTAATTCTAAAGCTACTATTTGTTTATAAAGATCAACTTCTAAAGCATTAAAGCGAACTATTTCATCTATTCTATTAATAAATTCAGGTCTAAAATGTTTTAATAAAAGTTTTTGTAATTTTTCATCATCTAATTTATTTTCAAGAATTTCTAAAGCTCCAATATTTGAAGTCATTATTATAATAGTATTTCTAAAATTAATTTTCTTACCTTTTGAATCATTAATATATCCATTATCTAAAATTTGAAGTAATATATTTAAAACATCACTATGTGCTTTTTCAATTTCATCAAATAAAACTATTGAATAAGGATGTTGTCTAATTTTTTCAGTTAATTGACCTCCATTATCATAACCAATATATCCTGGAGGCGAACCTATTAATTTAGAAACTGAATGCTTTTCTAAATATTCTGACATATCAATTCTAATTAAAGCATTTTCATTATCAAACAATAAATCAGCTAATGATTTAGCTAATTCAGTTTTACCTACGCCAGTTGGACCTAAAAATAGAAATGAACCAATTGGTCTATTAGGATCGTTTATATTTGCTTTAGATCTTCTTATAGCTTCTGAAACTAATTCAATTGCTTTATTTTGACCTATAATTCTTGATTCTAAATGTTTTTCTAAATTTAAAAGTTTATTTTTTTGATTTTCAAGCAATTTTGAAACAGGAATTTTAGTTCATTTTGAAACAACATTTGCTATTTCTTCAGCATCTACTATTTCTTTAATTAATGGATTTTTTCTTTGTTGAATTTTTTCTTCTAATGCTTGTTGTTTTTGTTTTAAATCAGGAATCAAAACATATAAAATTTTTGAAACTTCAACATAATTTCCATCACTTTGTAAAAGAGGTAATTGTCTATTTAATTCTTCTAAATTTTCTTTAATTGAAGATAATTTTTGAAGATCAGATTTTTCTTCTTTTCATAATAAATTCAATTCGTTTTGTTTTTGTTTTAAAGTCTTAAGTTCATTTTCTATTTCTAAAATTCTTTGTTTAGTTTTTTCTTGATTTTTATCTTCATTTTTTAAAGCTGCTTTTTCAATTTCTAATTTTGCTATATCATGATTTATATTTTCTAAAGGTTCAGGAATATAATTCATTTCAGTTTTAATATTAGCAGCTGCTTCATCAACTAAATCAATTGCTTTATCAGGTAAAAAACGATCTGAAATATATCTAGCTGATAAATTAGCGGCAGCTACTAAAGCTTCATCATCTATTTTAACTTCATGATAAGTTTCAAAACGTTCTTTAATTCCTCTTAATATAGTAATAGTATCATTTACTGATGGTTCATCAATAATTACTTTTTGCATTCTTCTTTCTAAAGCTGCATCTTTTTCTATATATTTACGATATTCATCTAAAGTAGTTGCTCCTATTAAATGAAGCTGACCACGGGCCATCATAGGTTTTAAAATATTAGCAGCATCCATATTACCTTCACCAGCTGCACCGGCTCCAACTAGCATATGAATTTCATCAATAAAAACAATTATTTGACCATTTGATTCTTCTATTTTTTTAATTACATTTTTTAATCTTTCTTCAAATTGACCACGGTATTGAGTTCCTGCTAATAATGAAGCTAAATCAAGTTCAATTAATTCTTTATTTTTTAAATTTTCAGGCACTTGATTTTCAATTATTTTTCTAGCTAGTCCTTCTACAATAGCTGTTTTTCCAGTTCCTGGTTCTCCTACTAAAACAGGATTATTTTTTGTTTTTCTTGATAATATTCTTACTAAAGATCTTATTTCTTCATCTCTGTTAATTACTGCTTCTAATTTATTTTTTTTAGCAAGTTCAGTTAAATTACGTCCATATTCTTTTAATGGATCTTTATTTTCTTCATTTGGTGTTCATGATGCGTTCATTTTAACCTCCTTAATTATTTATATTTAAATTATACCATATTTTTTAGCACTCAAATAAAAAGAGTGCTAAATTTTTAGTTTTTTTTATTGGATTTTGAAGATAATATATAAATTTTTATTTAAAAATATCTATAAAAATTAAAAATTTTTAATTTTATTTATTAAACAACAACAAAAATTTTTTTTGTTCTATAATGTTAAAAGGTTATTTTGATATAACCTAAACGAGTTAAAATGAAAGAAATTATTAACAAAAATTTTTGAACCATAAATTTTGTATTAAACATTATTATCTTTTTGGGCTATTTAGCCTTTTCATTTATAAGATTTGACCTTTTTTTAGGTCATATTTTTGGAATGATAACTTTTGTTAATCATATAGCTTCAATATATCTGATTACAAATTACATGTTTAATAAAACAAGTTCTATTAAAAAAAATAAAGCACTGTCAGTTTTAGTTTTTTTAGCTATGGGACTAGTAAATTTATTTATTATTGGTTTAGCAATTGGACTAAATTTAATTTATTCAAGAGAACATGAATTGAATTTATTTAGTTTTAAACCAGTAAACATTTTAACCATTATGACCCCTTACGTACTACTTGTTTTACATTTAGTCGCAATCGGTTTTATATCTTTAATCAAAGTAAAAAAATTAAAAACTATTGCTAAAAAGGAGGACAATGGATCGACTATTTCGTCTTAACTGATTCGGTGGACCTACAGATAAAATCTTTAAACCTACAGTTAATGAAAACCATATCTTCAGTCTAGCTGCTTTAATAGTAATTGTTTTGATTTTATCAGTACTAATTTATTTAGCTGTTAAAAGACAAAGCGTTCAAAAAAGTACTAGTGGTGGTCTTTTATTAGTTGAGGTTATGATTGATGGTTCAGATCAATTTATAAGCGAAATTCATGAAAGTAAATTTGATAAAATGAATCCATATTTTATATCAATATTTGTTTTCTTTTTATTTGGAAATTTACTTTCTTTAATAGGACTGACACCAATTGCAACAAATATATCGATTATATTTGCAGCCACTTTTATAACTTGAGTGGGAACAATGGTTGTCGGTTTGGTATTTAATAAATTTGCCTATCTATTTGAAAAAATGCTAAATCCTTTAGAATTAGTTTCAAACGTTTCACCTTTAATTTCTTTAACATTCCGTATGTTCGGAAACATTATTGGAGGAACTGTTCTAGTTACTTTAGGAACGCTATTTTTCAATTACATTTGATCAAAAATTATCGGCGTTTCATCAGATTCAGTAGCAGCACAAATAAATCCTTTAGGTGTGCTACTAATTCCTGCCTTTAATTTGTATTTTGATTTATTTGACAGCTTTATTCAAGCCACAGTCTTTATAATTTTATCAATTTCATATTGGAGTCAAGCGGCAAGTGGTGAAGAAAAAGAAAATCACAAAAAACACATTAGAGCATGAAAAAAAGAAGTTATTAAAAATAAACATAAAAAAGAGTTACAAAACTCTGATTTACAAACTAATAGTATTCAAACAGTTTAAGGAGAAAAAATGATTGATAATCTATCAAACTTAGCAGTTAATGCTTATAATAGTACAAAAATTGGAAATGGTAACCAATTAGCATATGGTTTAACTATGTTAGGTGCTGGTTTAGCTATTGCCGGTGCAGGTTTCGTTTCAGTTGGTCAAGGTATTGCCGTTGGTAAAGCCTGTGAAGCTGTTGGAAGAAATCCAGAAGCATTATCAAAAATTCGTACTTTATTAATTCTAGGTCTAGCTATTGTTGAAACTGCAGCTATTTATTGCTTTATTATTTCACTTTTATTATTCTTCGTTTAATTTCAAAAAATTATGCAATACGCAATTAATTTAGAAGAAGTTAGCCAAGCAAAGCCAACAATAAGTGATGAACTTGGTAAGGCATTTGACGGTTTAACTTTCAGTTGACCTTTCTTTGTATTTTCACTTTTAACTTTAGTTTTATTAACTTTAATAATTACTTTTTTAGTATATAAACCTATTAAAAAAATGCTAAAAAATCGTCAAAAATTTATTCAAGATAATATTGATGAATCTATTAAAGTTAAAGAAGAAGCTTTAAAAGCGCGTGAAGAAAATGATAAAAAAATTCTTGATGCTGCAAGTCAAGCTGCTACTATTATTAATAAAGCAAGAGTAGAAAGCGAAAGAATAATCCAAAGCGGTGCAGATGCTGCCAAGAAAAAAGCAGATATGATTTTAGAAACAGCTACTGTTTTAACAAACAAAAAAGCTGCTGAATTCGAAAAAAATCAAAAGAAAATAATAATGGAAAATGCTATCGATATTGCCAAAAAAATTATTGGTAGAGAAATTAAAGATAAAGATAATTTAAAACTTATTAAACAAGTTCTAGAAGAACAAGAATAATTTTATGAACTTTGGTGATTTAATTTACAATTGAGCTTTTGCTTTGTATGATTTATCTCGTTCAAGTAAAAAATTGAAAGAAATAACAGATGAAGCAGCTGAAATTGTAAGAGTTTTGAAAAAAAATAAAAATTATCTAGAAATTTTAAATTCTTATAATATTGATGACAAAATCAAAAATGATTTAGTTGACGAAGCTTTTAGTGGATACAATATTTATATTGTTAACACAATAAAATTAGCTATTAAACAACACTATATTAAATATATTATTTTTATATTAAATAAATTTGTTGAACTTTCAGATAACAAATTAAATATAAAATATGGAACAATTTTTACAACTAAAGAATTAAACCAAGAAGAAATTAAAAAATTTGAATTAAAACTATCAAAAGAATTAAATTCAGAAGTTCACTTAATTAATGAAATTGACGAATCATTAATCGGTGGAATCAAAATTAAAGTAGAGGATTACTTAATTGATAATTCTATTGATGGGCATTTAAGAAGATTAGTAAAAACAATTAAATAACGAAAGGAGGAATTATGTCTTTAAAACCTGTTGATTTATCAGCAATAATAAAATCACAAATCAAAAACTTTAATCAAACAGTTTCAACAGAAGAAGTTGGTAGAGTTATTACCGTTGGTGATGGGATTGCTTTAGTAAGTGGTCTAACAAACGTTGAATATGGTGAACTTGTTAAATTTGATTGTGGTATTTATGGAATGGCTTTAAATTTAGAAGAAGATTTAGTCGGTGTCGTTGTTATGGGTAATGACCGTAACATTGTTGAAGAAAGTATTGTAACAAGAACTAAACAAGTTATTTCTGTTCCTGTTGGAGACAAATTATTAGGTAGAGTAGTTGATGCTTTAGCAAACCCAATTGATGGAAAAGGTAAAATTGATTTTGATGTTACAAGACCTATTTTTAAAATAGCACCTGGAGTTATGACTCGTAAAGAAGTTAATGAACCTTTACAAACTGGTATTTTAGCAATTGACGCCATGATTCCTATCGGAAGAGGACAACGTGAATTAATTATCGGTGATAGACAAACCGGTAAAACTGCAATAGCAATCGATACAATAATTAACCAAAAAGGTAAAAATGTAAACTGTATCTATGTTGCAATTGGACAAAAAAATTCAACTATAACTCAAATAGTTGATCAATTAGATAAACACGGCGCTTTAGCTTATACAACAGTTGTTGCATCTTCTGCATCTGAAAGTGCTCCTTTACAATATATAGCACCATATTCAGGAGTTACAATTGCCGAAGAATGAATGGCTAAAGGAAAAGATGTTTTAATAGTTTATGATGACTTATCAAAACATGCTGTTGCTTATAGAACACTATCTTTATTATTAAGAAGACCACCTGGACGTGAAGCTTATCCTGGAGACGTTTTCTATTTACACTCTCAACTTTTAGAAAGAGCTGCTAGATTAAATTCAGATAATGGTGGTGGTTCAATTACTGATTTACCTATTATTGAAACTCAAGCAGAAGATATTGCTGCATATATACCTACAAACGTAATTTCAATTACAGACGGTCAAATTTTTACAAAAGAAGCCTTATTTAATTCAGGACAAAGACCTGCAATCGATATAGGTTATTCAGTTAGCCGGGTAGGTTCAGCCGCTCAAACAAAACTAATTAAAAAAGCTGTTTCAAGTTTAAAACTAGAATTAGCTCAATATAATGAAATGCTTGCTTTTGCACAATTTGGTAGTGATTTAGATGCTGCTACAAGAACAGTTCTAGAACACGGTGCTAAGGTTTATGAATTAGTAAAACAACCTCAATATTCACCATATTCACCTATTCAAGAAGCAATTCTACTATTTTGTACAAAATATCGTTTAATAAACGTTATTCCAAAAACATCTATTATTAATTACAAAAATGAAATTTTAACTTATTTTGCAACTGAAGCAGAAGCATTTGAAGTAGCAAGATTAATTTCTGAAAAACAAGATTGAAGTGAAGAATTAATCGAAATGCTTTATGATAAAATAATGAAATTTAATGAATCATTTGTAAAAACTATTCCACTTTACAACCCAGATTCATATCAACCAGTTCCAGAGTTGCCATGGAGAGCTTACAAAAAATAAAAAATAGAATTAATTCAATTAATTCAACTAAAAAAATCACAAAAGCAATGCAACTTGTTGCAACTGCTAAATTTGCAAAAATAAAAAATAAATATGAGAATATTGAAAACTATTACAAAAGCGTTCAAAGAGTTTTTATTAATTTAATTAAAAGCTCTGAACAAAATATTGATAAATTATTAAACTCACATTCTTGACATTTCAAAGCTAAAAGAAACTTATATATAGTTTTTGGAAGCGACTTGGGTCTTTGCGGATCTTATAATTCTGAAATGTTAAAAACTATTAATAAAGAAATAACTGGCGAAGATATTGTTATAGTAATTGGTTCAAAATTATTAAGTTTAATATCAAGAAATAAAAAATATCAAATTATTCAAACACTAACTCAAATAGGAGATAATCCTAGTTATGAATTAGCCCAAATAATATCTAAAAAAATCTATGATGTTATGCAAATTTCTTTATTAAAATCAGTGCGTTTAATTTATACACATTATGTAAATCCAATTAAAGCTGATCCTGTTATTAAAGAGATTTTCCCTATTTCAAAAGAAACAATTTCTCAAATACAGCAAGAAAACACATCAGCTGACATAATTGATCCAGATTCATTTGAACCTGATGCTGATACCATTTTGCAAAACTTCTTTGAAATCTTTTTTGAGGCATCTATTTATAGTGCTTTAACAAGTGCTAAATTAGCTGAAACGAGTCAAAGAAGAACCGCAATGGAACAAGCAAGTGATAATGCTGAAGATTTAATTGGAAAATTAAAAGTTCAATATAACTCATCACGTCAAGCTAAAATAACACAAGAATTAACCGAAATAATAAATGGTTCTAATTCTTAGAAAGGGAAAGTATGGAAAAAGAAGTTAAAAAAACAACTAGAAAAACTACTAAAAAACAACAACCTGCTTCTCCTGACACAAACATGGAAACAAAAAAAGAAATTAGTAATAATGTCGGTGTAATAACTCAAATTTTAGGAGCTGTTATTGACGTTAGATTTGAAGAAGGTAAAGCACCTAAAATGCTTAACGCTTTAAAAGTTTTAGACGTAACAAATGAACATGGCGGTGACCAAATTCTTGAAGTTGCTCAACATATAGGAAATGATACCGTTAGAACAATTGCCATGAACTTAACAATTGGATTAAGAAGAGGAATGAAAGTTTTAGACTTAGAAAATCCAATTATGGCTCCTGTTGGTAAAAAAATTCTTTCAAGAATGTTTAATGTTTTAGGTGAACCAATTGACTTAGATACAAATAAAACATTTGAAGAAAAATTACCAATTCACCGTGCTGCTCCAAGTTATGAAGAACAAAAATCAACAATGGAAATTTTTGAAACTGGAATTAAAGTTATCGACTTATTAATTCCATATATCAAAGGTGGAAAAATTGGTTTATTTGGTGGTGCCGGAGTTGGTAAAACAGTTTTAATTCAAGAACTTATTAATAACATTGCTAAACAACACGGTGGTTTATCAGTTTTTGCTGGAGTTGGTGAAAGAACTCGTGAAGGAAATGACCTTTACTATGAAATGAAAGCTAGTGGTGTTTTAGATAAAACTGCTTTAGTTTTCGGACAAATGAACGAACCTCCTGGAGCCAGAATGAGAGCACCTTTTACTGCTTTAACTATGGCCGAGTATTTCCGTGATAGCATGGGACAAGATGTTTTATTATTTATTGATAACATCTTCAGATTTACTCAAGCAGGTTCTGAAGTTTCAGCTCTATTAGGACGTATGCCTTCTGCTGTTGGTTATCAACCTACATTAGCTGTAGAAATGGGACAATTACAAGAAAGAATTACTTCAACTAATAAAGGTTCTATTACATCAGTTCAAGCAGTTTATGTTCCTGCCGATGACTTAACTGACCCTGCTCCTGCTACAACATTTACTCACCTAGATGCTAAAACAGTTCTAGACCGTGACATAGCCGCTTTAGGTATCTATCCAGCTATCGATCCTTTAGGTTCTAATTCAAGAATGATGGACCCAAATGTTATTGGTTTAGAACATTATAATACTGCTAGAGAAGTTCAAAACATCTTACAAAGATTTAAAGAATTACAAGACATTATCGCTATTTTAGGTATGCATGAACTTTCAGAACAAGATAAAAAAGTTGTTGCTAGAGCAAGAAGAATAAGAAACTTTTTATCACAACCATTTTTCGTTGCTGAAAAATTCTCTGGAATCAATGGTCAATATATTAAATTAGAAGACACTATAAGATCATTTAAAGAAATTTTAAGTGGTAAATATGATGAATTACCTGAAGAAGCTTTCTTATATGTCGGAACAATTGAAGATGTGGTTGAAAAAGCAAAAAAATTAGGAGCTGAAATTAAAGAATAATGGCTCAAGAAAAATTAATTCATGTCATAATCAGCACACCTTTAGGTAATTATTATGATGATTATGTAAGAATTTGTACTTTTCAAACAACAGAGGGAGAAATAGGATTAATGGCTGACGCCACATCATTTACTGGTTCTATTGTTCCTTCAAAAATATTATTAACAAAAGAAAATCATGAGCAAAAAACTTTTTATGTAAATACTGGTGTTGCTCAATTTCAAAATAATACTCTTTCATTTATAGTTTCTAAAATAGATGAAAAACCTCTTGATTTAGAAACTCAATTCGTTAAGGAAGATCAAAAGAAATACACAATTATTGAAGAAGTGGTATTAAAAAAGAAAATTCTTGACAAAAAATAATCTGGCATATCGCCAGATTTTATTTTTTTTTAAAAAATATATTAAAATTAAGATATATATAAACAAAATAAGGAATAAAATGAAGAAAAAAGTCAAAATTTTATATACATTATCTTTTTTAGCTTTTGCTATGCCTGCAACTGCAATATCTTGTATAAAAACAGATAAAAAAGAAGAGATTAGTAAAGATTTAAATGAAAAATTAGATAAAACTAATTTTATATATGAAAATAAAAATAATGTAGACGTTTTAAATAGTAATGAAGACGCAATAAAAATTGAAAACAATGATGAAGATTTAAGTTTTAAGATATCTAATTTTAAAAAACAACCAAAACTTAATTCAGTTTCTTTTGATGTCTATATTAAAAAAGACAACAAAATATCAGAAACAAGAAAAATGGTCATTAATGATTTTGCAATTACAGAAAATTATTTAAATGCATTATTAGATGACACTAAAACAACTTTAAAGTTAGGTGATGCTTCAAATGATGGTTCAGAAGAAACAGTAAAACAATTAAACGTTTGACATTTAGTAGAAGGTCAAGGAGCAATTCAAATTAATATAAAAAATCCAGATATGTACATTCCAGAAAATTTGGATTTAATAGTTGATTATAGCCCATTTGATGATTCAACTGAAGTTAATTCAAAATTTAATGGTACAGTTGATCTCGAAGTTCAACTTAATTATGAAAAAGAAAATAAAAAAGTTTCGTCAAAGAAAAAAATGATTAAATTTGAAAATCAACTTCAACCAGGTTTTTCTGTTGATTATTTAACTAAATTTAAAAAATTAACTTTTACATTTGATAATTTAGAAAACATATCAGTTTCACAAATTCAAGAAGGAAATTTATCAGATGAATTGAAAAGTCATTTAAAACCAGCTTTTGATGGCAATTTAGAAGCTGCAAAAGCATTTTTTGATAAACACAATATAACTTTTGAAAATATTAGAGTTGATGGAGTTTTAGCAGAAGAAAGAAAAATTAATTTATTAATTGATCTAAAAATGCCTAATACAGATGAAGAATGAGGAAAAGACACTCAATTTGAATTAACTGGATTAAAAGAAGTTCAAAAAGCTACAAATGAACAATTAGCCGAATTTGTTAAAAAATTAACTCATGGTGATTTTTATTTTGGTTCACTTTTAAATGAAAATAATAATGAAATACCATTAAGATATTCAGATAATAATAATATTACTCAAGAAAGTCCTATTTTAGATCAAGAACTTTTAAGTTTAAAAGGAATTACTGACTTTAATGTTGAGGAGTTAAACAAAGCTAAATATGATCAAAGCTCTCATAAATTAATTACTACTTTACATTTAAATGGTCAAGAATATACAATTGAAACCACTTTATCAAAACCAACTGTAGATATGGGTGTTTGAGCTAACGAAGTTGGTGACCAATTAACAGCTAAAGCAAACACAATAAATGCTATTTCATTAAATGTAACAAATTTAAATTTAAAAATTAAATTAAATAATAATTTAAGCAGTTTACCATTTATTAAAATTATTAGCATTACTAGAAAAAAAGGACCTGAAGTTGAAGCTGAACTTCAAAAAGGAACTGCAACATTAGTTTATACATTTAGAAATGAATTTTCAAATCAAATGTATAAATATGAAAAACAATTTACAGGTTTATTAGTAATAAATGATGAAACTATTAAACAAAAAATTAAAAGCAAACAAATAGTAAATGGAACCTTATCTGCTGATACAATTAATAAAATAAAAGCTTTACAAACAAAGAAAAATACCGAAACTCCTTTTGGAAGAGTTGAAGTAAAAAACAAAGTTTTAAAATTTGGAAAATCAGCTAAAACAGTTAAAAATGAATTTACAGGTTTAACTTTTGATAACGATTTTTTAGAGTTTGTTAACACTGATAGATTAATTAGCAATTCAGGAAAATTTTTAACTTTTAAAATTAAAAACAATAAATTATATTTACATTTTTACTTTGCAAGTGATACAAGCAAAACCTCATATGACGTTGAAGTTGCTAGTTTATAATGCTAAACAAAAAATCTCGCATTTGCGAGATTTTGTTTTTAAAAGAAATCATCTGGGTTGTGATGGTTTGCTAAACCACTTCAAACAGAAGAACCACCTTTTCTATTTAATTTCATAAAGCGACCATATCCACCTTCTTTTAAGGTCATCATTATATAATCTTTTTTAGAAACTCTTTTAGATTTGTTATTTTCATCAACTGCATATTTAAATTGAGTGTTTCTACTGGTTGTTTCATTTTTATTATAACCACTTGATTGAATTATGTATATTATTGATTCTGGCGTGTAATTGTTTTCATCATAGTAATAATATCTAGCACCTAAACCAAAGAAACCACCATATCAGTCTCTTATATAATTAGTAAATTCTCTTCTTCTTCAATCTGAAGTAAAATATGTGGCCATACCTGAGAACTTAGCAGCTATGCCAGGAATGAATTTTAGGTTTGTTCCTTCTTGTAATTCTCATAAAATAGATCTTGTACCACTATATAAAGCTAAAGTAGGTCCTTTTTCTCTATCTTTTACAAGACTTTCACGACCAAACATTTCAAAAATTATTCAGTCAACTGCAACATTTAAACGATAAACAGCCTTTCATTCTGGTTGAGCAGCTCTTACTTTAAATGACCCATTTTCTGTTAATTTCTTTTTATTAATTTCTTTAGCCAAAATTCTATATATTGTATTAAAAGTTGCTAAAGGATCAAAATCAACAGTTATATTGTCAGGATCATTATTAGTTCCTCTTTTAGATTTAAAAGCTGAACTAATTGCATCTGAAACGAAATTATTTAAAGTTCTCATGTTTGTTCTTGCAGAAAGATTAGAATCATTGTTTAGATTTCTTAAAGCATTATACAATAGTGAGTCAGATAATTTACTTTTGCCAAACAATAAATTGATTAATTTTACAAGGTTAGGACCATTAATTACATTGTCTTCGCCAATGAATTGAGCTAAAACAGCCATATCACCCATACTAAATACTTTGGTAATTTCATCTATTGCTTCAGTTATTCATTTAGTTGGTTCTGCTAGTGTAAAATCTTTTGCTTTTTTAGATAAAACAGTTAATCCACGATTTAATAATTTTCTTTGGAAAAGAGGAGTTGTAACTAATTTTGGTAATAGTTGTTTTATTAAATTTTTAGCAAAATCTTTGTCAGCTTGGTCTGTATTCTCTAACTTCATGTAGTTAAATATATCCCCAACTACCGCTGTAAGTACTTCATCATCGGCCAAGGCTTTTTTAAGAAAATTAGTAAAATTATTCTTTAAATTTTCTTTGATTCTATCGATTGTTTTTGAAAGCATATCTCCAAGACTCGTGCTCGTTATTCTATCACCAGCCAAAAAGTCATTTACTACAGATTTTATAATATCCCTCACTTCGGGATAATCAATAAATTTAGTTGTAATTCATTGCAATCTTTTTTGAGGTATAACTTTTTGTTTTAATGATGATCAATCAATCTTTTTAACTTGATCTTTTAAAACAGTGTATAAGAAGTTGGTTAAACCTTCTTTTCCATTATTATTGCTTCTGTTAATAGAGTTATTTAATCCTGAAAGTATATTAAATAATAATGATTCTAGATTCTTTAAAAATTCTTGTTTAGCTTCAGCAGAAGCATTTTCAGTTGGAGCTGCTAAGTTATTTGCAGCCGCTGATTCTTTTGCTACAGTAATATTTTGAAGTTTGTCTTTATTAGCAACAAAATATTTATATGTGCTTGTTAATTGGTTTTCAATTTGTTGTTTAGTCAAACCGTCGTCTAAAACAGTAGATAAAACTTCTCTAATATTGCTTGATGTAATATAATCGGCATATTTAATTGATCTTAAAGCAGAAATGAATTTTTGTTGTAATTTTTCTTTATCAAAATGACCCTGAGCATCTAAGATTCTAAAATTATCTGCCATTAAATCTACAAATTTTGTTAATAATTGTTCAACAACATTTAATTGGTTAAATTTAACTAAAACTCTTGTAAAGAAATTGTACACATCTTCCATTTGAATACCGGTACTTGTAAAGTTATAACTTTTATTTAAAATACCAAAAGTAAATTTAACAGCTTCTTTTACAAATTCTTGATCTGTTAAAATATCTTTCATTAAACTTCTAATTAAAGATTTTATACCTTCTTTATTTTTTGAAACTAATGTCGCAATTAAATCATCAAAGTTATTTATATTCTTAAATGCAGCCTCATCTAAGTCTAATAATGAATCAATTAAAGGTCTAATAAATTTTTCTGTTCCATCAGATTTAAAAATAATTCTTACTAATAAATCAACCACTTGATTTGCAAATTTAGTTGCATCAGGATTTGCTTTTAAAATAGCTTCTCTAACAACTCCTAGATTATTTCTTACATATGAATGAAGTTTTGTATCTGTTTTCATTCAATCTATTAAAGTCCCTAAAGCTTTTTGATTTCGTTTCTATCTTCAGTAGATTTTAAAATTGTAAAAGCTGCTTTAGCTAATTCAAAATAAACATTAATATTTTTAGTTAATTGACCATTTGCAAATACAACATTTCTATTTGCATTTGTTCTATTAGTTGAAGTTGATGAAGAACTTGTAGATGATGTTGAAGTTGTTTCTTCAGGCAAGATATTTGTAAATAATGGAGCATTTTTAATTAATATTAAAGCAAGGTTTTTAATTTCTTGAGATGTTAATGAATTTAAAAATTCTTTAATTTTGTCATAATTTAACCCATTTAAAATATCTATTATATTGATTGTATTATTAAAGTCATAATCATTGTAATCAAATGAATGAGTTCTTATATTATTTGCTAATTTTTCTAATGCTGGATTTAATAAATTATCCATAATATTAAAGCTTGGAATTGCTTTAATTAATTTGTTAATTGCACTTTTTAAAAGATCTTCTGAACCCGGTTCAAAACGAACATTTTTTAAATCTTGTTTCATTAATTCAACTAAAAATGAAGTTAATGAAGTTCTTACATTTTCATTGTCTTCTAAATATAACTTAAATAATTTTTTTGTTTTTTCTAATAACATTGATTTATTTAATTCAATAAATTTAGAAATTCATTCTGGAATTGAGTTAGCGTTTTCAACTGTTTTATCAGCAAATAGTGATTTAATCAATTCTTTTAACATTGGCAATAAATCACTTTGATATTTACTATCAACAAATGCGTTTGTGTAATTTATAAATTTTTGAAGTTCTGTTTTTGTAGCACCTTTAAATCTACCATTATTTAAATCAATATTAGCTAAGAATTTTTTAAATAATTCTTTTAAATTAATTTTTTCTATTATTCAATTTACAAAACTTTCTTTAGTTAATAAAACTTTTGCTACTTGAATTAATTCACCGTTTTGTAGATTTACACGGCCATCGTGAGTTGTATCAAAAAATAGTGCTTGAATATTGTTTATTAAAGTTTTATTACTCAAATCAAAGTAAGCTTTAACTGTGTTTAAGCTGAAGTCTTTTAAGCTTTCTAGATTTTGACCTGCAAAACCTTGTAATTGAGTTAAGAAATTATCTTTAAATTGTGTATATAAAGCTGAAGTTGGTAATTTATTCATTATTTGGTCATAATAATGTTTTAATTTTTTAGTTTCAGCTTCTGTAAATGTAGTTTTTGCTTCTACTTTTAAATAACTGATTAAGAATATAAACAAGTATTCTTTAGTTAAATTACTTTTTAAAATAGTATCTAACATTTTATTTAGTAATTCTTTTAATTTATTACCATTATTATTTTTTAGGATCTTAATTAATACTTTTTCAAATTTAGTTTCATCAAAAACTGTGTCTGAATTTAAAATCCCGTTTACAAATTCTTTAAAAATTCCAATAACTTCATCATTTAACACATTGTCAAATAATTCATTTATTACAGCTTTTGAAAATTCTTCATAATCATTTCCATTATTAGCAGCAACAAATTCATTTAAAACTGAATTATTTGTAGAAATTAATTTATTTGATATTCATCTTGCAAAAAATGATCTTAATTTTTCATTTTTTCTTGCTTTTTTAACTGCTTCAACAATAGCTTTTGAAACTTGCGTTTTTTGTGACCCATCTAATTTTTTAAGAATAGTTTTTATTAGTTTTAAAATATCGTCTTCATCTAATAAAAATGCTTCTTTTGTAGTTTGAACATTGTTTTGAATATCATTATTAATTTCATTTACAGTTTTTACTTTTGCTGGAATAACAAGTAAATTATTTATGAAATAATCAGCATTGTTAACTAAAACATCAATAATAGTTTTAATATCCTGACCACTGAATAGTGATTCTAATGATTCTGAATTAATAACGAATTTTGTTATGTTACTAATCAAAATATCTTTTAAAGTTCCACCATTAAAGTTTAATCCATTAGCTTCAATATGTTTACTTAATGTATCTGCAAAATTATCTACTAATTTTGAAGCCACATTATCAGATTTTATTCAATTTAAAATACTTGTAAATAGACGTTTTATTGACTCTCTTTGATTGTCTTCTATTACAAATCCATTTTTAGATTTTAAGACTCCATAAAATACGTTAACTAATAGGTTTTTATTTTCTTCTTTTAATAAAAATTCATTAACAAATAATTGAATAATCCCCTTAATTCCATCTTTATTTTTCTTTATTGCTTTAGATAAGAATTCTTTAGGACTTCGAGCATTAGCTAATTCAGTATTGTTTGAATTAAATGTATCCTTAATTAATTTTTTTATTTTATCTCTAACTTCGGTTTGTCAATTTGTATTGATAAATGATTTTACATTGTTAATTAATGTTCTTAAAGAACTTTTAGCTGATTGATCATCACTAAAATTATCTACATTAATACCATCTAATTTTTGAATAATACTATCTTTAAGATCTATTTTGTTAATTAATCAATCAACTGCTTGATCTTTGCTTAAAATGTCTTGAGCTACTTTTATTAATTCAGAAAAAGTTACAGCTTGTGTGTCGCCTGTTTTTGCTAATAATAAATCAAAAATATCATTTAAGAAATTTGGATTTTGAGTTGAAGAAAAGACATCTAATATATGGTTTTTAATTTCTTCAAATAATTGAGAAAATTCAGTTTGTTTTTTCACTTTTGATTGATTTGCACCAGCCACTAATTGATTAACTAGTTTGCTAAATAATGTGCTTTTATCAAATGCTAATAAAACCTTTTTTAAATAAGCTTTTAAACGATTTATTTCATCTGAACTGAAGTTTACTTTTAATTCATTTTGAATATAAACAATTCCAACATTTACAGCTTTAGTTAAAACTGAATCTTGATTTGTAAAGTGTGTAATTAATTTAGAAACTAAATCAATAAGCCCATTTTCTTTTGCGTTAATTAATAATGATCTAACAAATGCCATTGGACTTGAATAATCATAATTATCACTATGTAAAACAATATTTAATAAAACATCTCTTAATTTATTAATGATATTTTGATCGTTAAAAACAGTCATTATATCATTTCATATTCCACTTACATATTGTTCTATTGTTTGATCTTTTGGAAATAGATTTCTTAAATTACTTTCTTTAATTAATTTACTAATTGGTTGAGTGAAAACAAAGTTTCCTATTTGTTGTAAAGTTTGATTAATTAAACTTCCTTTAGCTAAACCTTCACTTATTAAATTACTTAAAATAATAGTAATTGTTTGTTTTCCTTCATTATTTAATTTATTGTTAGGATTTTTTAAAATATTGCTAAATAAATTAAATATATCATTTCTCTTTGATGCGTTTAGCAATGAACTAATGTTTTTTGCTTCTAAAACATTTGCAAATTTTGCAAGCGCTAAAGCAAGAGCTTGTTTTCCGGCTCTAAATTTAACAGCATTAGTTTCTGATTGAGGAACAAAAGATAATAAAGAGAATAATAAATCATGTTTTTTAGTTTCATCAAATTTATCTGAAACTATATCACTTATTAAGTTTTGCATTAAATTATCTTGATTACTATATCCATTTTCAATTAATTCTTGTAAAACAAAATCAATTAATTTATTGTAATCAGGCATTTCTGGAATATTGCTAATAAATGATGATAAAAAGTATTTAATGTCATCTTTTTTAGATGAATCAATTTTATATTTAGTCATTAAATTTTCAACTAAGCTATCTAAAACAGATCTAAAATATTCAGGGTTATTGTGTAATGCTTGAATTAATTTTTCAGCCACACCTCTAAAATCTTCTTTTAAATCTTTAACAATTAAACTAATAACTTCTTGATAATTGTCTGATTCAAAATATTTAGGTTCATCTAATAATTTATTGCTAATTGTTTCAAGTAAATTTTGAATAGCTATTTTTAAATCAGTATTTTCTAAAATTTTGTCAGTTAATGTTGAAGATGACAATGAAAAGATTGCTTTATAAGGTTTAGAAAGCAATAGATCTGAGACTAAAGGTTTAATATATTTTCTTAATTTTTCACGATTTGCAGCGTCTTTAAAATATGGATTTTGTAAGATTTCTTTTAAAAAGCTAAATAAATTTTGTAAATCAAAAACATTGCTTTGAATAGTTCCAACAATATCATTTAAATTAATAGCTTCATATGATTTTTGTCTAATTAATTCATTAATTTTGTAATTAATTTGGTTTATATTTCTATTTAAAACTTTTGAATCTAAAATGATATTTAAAAACTTAACAAAATCAGCTTTTTTATCAGGATCTTGTAAATCGGTTTTTAATAATAAAACTGATTTTTCAAAAAATGCTGAATCAATTCCAAAAAATGAAAGAATTCTATCGCCAAATCTTAATAGTTCTTCAGCACTGAAATTTTTACCATTATTTAAATAAGTTTTAAAATCTTTTAAATAATTAATTGTGTAATTATTTTCAAATTCAGAACTAATGCTTTCTCTAACTGCATCTAGAGATTCAAAAGAATATTCTTTAGTAAATGTATCAACATTAGCTCCACTTAAACCTAAAATATTAGATTTAATTTCTGAAGGTAAAGTTTCAAATTCAAAAACTTGTTCATAAGCTTTATAATCACTATCATTTACGTTTTTGCCTACTAAAGAATCATAATCTTTTTCACTTAAAGAAAGCTTCATAAATAAATCTTGACCTAATTTTTTATAGGCATTATTTGAAGGTAAATAATCAAAAACATTTAAAGCATATTTATCAACATCTTCTGATATTTCTTTTTCACCTGAAAACGAAGCATAATTAACAGTTTCAGAAAAAGCGACTGATCTAATTGTTGCATTTAATTGATTTGTAACTGCTTCTAAATAGTCTTGTCCATATTCATTTTTAATAATTTGAGCAAGTTTTAAATATGGTTTTAAATAACCAACTAATGTAATATTAACTTTAGGATTAATTTTTTTAATATCTTTGATCAATTGACGATAATTTTCTTCTAATAAAACCATCTTTCTATTAGAAGAAGCCACTCAATTTTCTAAAGTTTGTTTGATCTCTTCTTTGTTTTTATTAGAACCTAAAAGACTAATTAAATTATCAAATGAAAAATCATCTTTAAAAATGTCATTAAGACCTAAAGAAATAGTTATAAAATTTGCATCTTCAATTTTAGCTTGTAAAGTTGAGGCTCTTAAATTAAAAGGGAAACTTTCTTTTTTAGGTTCTTCATAATCTAAATTTTCATTATAAGCAATTAATCTTTGAGTTTTTGAACTGTCGCTATATAAATTTGGGTTTAATAAATAAAGTCAGTCTTCAACTGTAGCATTTATTAAAGCTTCATTTTCATATGTAACTAATTGAGTTTTATCATCTGAAATAGTTCTTAAGGCATTAGCAAAATATGAAGGATAAGAAATACCCTTAACAATACCTGTGTTTGTCTCAAATCTATTAAAGAATTTTCAGTTATCACTGTTGTTTTTACCAACAGCATAATCATCACCAATAGCGATGTAATTTACATCACCTTGAATTTTAGGTTGAAATTGTTTTTTCAAAGTAGGCTCTGACTTTTTTTGACAAGCCAAAGTTGTTATTGCACCAAAAGATGCTATTAAAGGTGTGCACAGTAAAAGTGACACTTTCTTAAACTTCTTTTGATTAATCATAATTAACTCCTATCCAATTGAAACGTCTTCATATATAAATTGATAACGTTCTGGAACAGTTCTTCATTTGCCTCAAATTTTAATTGTTTGAGGAATACCGAATTGGCCAATAATCATCATAATTATTAATAATATTTTTCCAACTACTCCGGTTTCTTTAGTAGCTCCGACACTTAAACCAGAATTACCGAAAGCTGAACATATTTCAAATAAAACATATGTCATTGGATATTCAAATTCACTTTTATTTGGAATATGGTTGTTTATATTAACAAAAGTAATTAAAGTAAAAACTGTTACCAAAAGCATTCCAATAGTTAAAACATTGGTTGCTTTAATTAATGTTTCTTTACCAATTTGTCTTTTAAAGGCATTTATTCTTTGACGTCCTGTGATCATAGTCATTACGCTTAAGAATATAACTGCTATAGTTGTGTTTCTAATTCCCCCAGCTGTTGAAACAGGTGAGAAACCTATAAACATTAAAATACCATGTAAAACGACTGTTGGTTGTGTAAAGTTTGTATAGTTAACTGTTGAAAATCCTGCTGATCTTGTTGACTTAGTTTGGAAATAAATTGCAAATATTTTATCTCAAGTGTTTCCATATTCTACTTGATTTCAAATAGTATTTGGATTACTTGAAGTTAATTCAAAAACATATGTTAATGCTAGAGCAATTGCAGTTGTAGCAAAATAAGTTACAAGAGTGAATTTAGTAAATAAACTAAAACGGTGTACTTTATTTTTTTTATTAGTACTTTTAATTTTTAGTCAAATATCATAGATTACTGGAAAACCAATTCCACCTATCATAAAGACAATAATAGTCATAATTTGAAGACCATAATCTTTATAATAAGGCTGTAAACTTTTATCTCCTATGATATCAAAACCAGCATTATTTATTGAACTTATAGAATGGAAAAATCCATATCTTAAAGACATAAAAATATTTCTATAAGGATTATATTTAGCTGCTAAATAAGGATTAAAACGGTTACCTGTAATTTCTAAAGCCTTAGTGTCATTAAAATAACCATAAGGATTAAAGTAAAACATAAGTGTAAAAATTATTGAGGAAATAATGGTTGCTAAAATTATAAAAGTAATAGACACTTTAATCATTTGTTTAGTTTCAAAGGCATTTTTTCCACCTCTTTCAGTTTGTGAAACTTGACTGCTTAAAACATCTGATTTTAAATTAAGAAGTGAGTGAAATACATAAACTTTAATAGTGAATATTCCAACTCCTCCAACAAAAATACAAAATGCAATTAAAGCCTGCCCAAATATATTAAATGTATCCGTGACCGTGACCGTCGTGAGCCCTGTATCGCTAAATGCAGAAGCCGCTATAAATAAAGCATCTAAATATTTTACTGTCACTTTTTTTCCATGTTCATCTGCATTATGCGAAATATTTCAAAATAGTAATAAAGACATAACAACAGTAAATAAAACATAAATAAAAAAGATATATCTTATTGTTCCGATTTTTTTGAAAATCTTCGTAAAAATACTTTTACTTTTAAAATTTGTCTTTTCCTTTTTCATAAGAGAGAATTATACACTAAAAATACTATAATATTATTAATATAATAATAAATATAGATATACGCACATTATTACTAATTTTTTAACTATTTAGTTGTAAATTTTTGCATTTTTAAGGCAAAAATTAATAATGCTATATAATTTTATTTAAACTATTAAAGAAAGGAATTTATGAGAAAATATTGAAATGCTGGACAAATTTGCATAATCGGTTTAGGTCGTTATGGTTCTGCAATTGCAAAGCAATTATTATCAGAAAGAGAAAATAATTTAAGATTAATTTTAGTTGATCAAGATGAAAAACATTTAACTCCATTTAGAGATGAAGTTGACATGATTTATGTAGCTGATTGTGCTGAACAAAAAACTTTAGAAGCAATTAATGTTATCGATTTTGACGTTGTTATAGTTGCGACTTCAGATAATATTGAAATTATTGCAGCATTAAAAGAAATGGGTGTAAACTCTATAATTGCAAGAGCCTCATCAAAAAGACATGCTCAAGTTTTAAGACAAATTGGTGTTAAATTAATTGTTTCACCAGAAGAAGAAGCTGGCAAAAAAACTGCTATGTTAGTTACATATCCAACTCTTACAGCTCATTCTGAATATTTTGTTGAATTGCAAGATGGGTTTGTTTCTACATCAGTAATTGTTAAAAATCCTAATATTTTTAACAAAAAAATTAGTGAACTACAATTTAGAAACAAATATGATGCATTAATAACAATGATAAAAAGAAATGGACAATCATATATTCCTGAAGGTGACTTCACAATTGAAGAAAATGATTTAGTTACATTTATCGGTCTTTTAGATAATGTAGCAATAGTTTCAGAATTCTGTGCAACTCAAAAAAAGCTTTAAAATAAGAACAATTTTAAAAAATATAAATATATATAATCGGAGATTTTATGAATAATATAGATGAAAAATTATTAGAAAAATTTGAAAAAAATTATGACTCAAAATTAGAAAATAAAGTAATTGAAAATGCTATTTTTAAAAATGGAATTAAGGCAACATCAACAGTTAATGAAGTAGTTAAAAAACACAATTACCAATTTTCAGTTGAAGTTAATACACCTTCTGTAACAAATCAAAAAAGTAGTGGACGTTGCTGAATATTTGCTGCTTTAAACTCAGTTAGAATTAAATTAATGAAAGAATTAAATCTTGAAGCTTTAGAACTTTCACAAAACTTTTTACACTTCTATGATAAATTAGAAAAAGCAAATGTTTATTTAACATGAATTTATGAAAAAGGTTTAGAGTTAGATAATGAAGATAGATTATTTAGACATTTTAATGCTAACCCTATTTCAGATGGTGGTTACTGAGAATTCTTTACTGGATTAATTAAAAAATATGGAATTGTCCCAAAAGGAATAATGAATGAATCATTCCACAGTGAAGCAACAAACGACATGGTTATTCAAATTAACTGAAGATTAAAAGCTTACACAATGAGAATGAGAGAAGAATTTTCAAAAAGTAAAGATCTTAAAAAAGTTGCTTTATTAAAAGAACAAGCTTTAGAAGATGTTTACAATATTTTAGTTAAAGCATTAGGAAAACCACCTAAAAAATTCGTATATGAATATACAGACAAAGACAAAAAATTTGTTAGATTAGATGAACAAAGTCCCAAAGAATTTTATGAGAAATACGTTGGTGATTTTATTGACAACAAAGTTGATTTAGTAGCTGATCCAAGACCTGCACAACCTAAAAATCGTTTAATTGTTTCAAAAGACACTAAAAACATGGTTAACGGTCAACCATTAGAAATGGTTAACGTTTCAATTGAAGATCTAAAAAAGGCAATGATTGAACAACTAAAAGCTGGAGAAAGTGTTTGATTTGGTTGTGATGTTAGCACATTTTTAGCTTCAAAAGAAGGAATTTTAGACCTTAAAGTATTCAACTATGATTTAACATTAACAAAAACTCCTGAATTTTCAAAAGAAGAAAAATTCTTATCAAGAGCATCAGTAATTAGTCATGCTATGAACATGGTTGGAGTTAATTTAGACAACAACGGAAAACCACTAAGCTGAAAAGTTGAAAATAGCTGAGGTGAAGATTTAGGTAAAAAAGGATTTTTCTCAATGAGCGATGAATGATTCACAGAATACAATTACATGGCTATTGTTGATAAAAAATACTTATCAAAAGAAATTTTAGAAGCTTATGATAAAGAAGTTATTGAAATTTCTCCATTTGACCCTCTATGTGAAGAATAATAAAAAGCCTGCTGGCTTTTTTATTTTGTAATAACAAAGTTATTTCAAAATTTAGTCTTTAGTATATAATTTAAAACGATTAGGACTAACATGATAGGAATTGATATAACAAAAATTAAGAGATTTAGAAACTTGAAAGCAAAAGTAATTGAAAAGATTTTGCATTTAGAAGAGTTTGAAGAATTTCAAAAACTACAAAAAAAAGACAAACCTCAATTTTTAGCAACTAGATGAGCTTTAAAAGAAGCAATATTTAAATGCGATAACAAATTTATTAACTTCAAAAAAGTTCGAATCAATAAAGACCCTTCAGGTCGCTACATTTTTGAAAATTTTAATTTGTCAACTAGCAACGACTGTGGATTAGTTGTAGCAGTGGCAGAAAAATAAGGAGTTTTATGACATTAAAAACTAGAGTATTTTTTAGAATGCTGCCTATTTTATCAAATATTTGATCTTTAGAAATTAAATCTAGAAGATTCAAAAAAATGCCTGATTACTATAAAGTTGAAGAAAGAAATCACTTTTTACAAAAGCATTCAGCAAAAATTTTAAAACATTTAAATATTGAATTAGACATTAAGGGTGTTGAAAATGTTCCAAACAGCCCATGTTTAATTATTCCAAACCACTCAACATATTTAGACCCATTTTTCTTATGATCAGCTTTATGAAACCATGGAGATGGAAATAAAAGAAGTAGAATAGTAAACTTTTTAGCAAGAAAAGAAACAAAAAATAAAAGATCAGTTAAATTAATTTCATATTTAGGTGATACATATTTTATTGACACTCAAAAGCCAAGAGAAGCGCTTGAAACTTTAACAGCTTTTGGACAATTTGTTAAAAGAAATAAATCTTGTGGTGTTATTTATCCCGAAGGAACTAGAACTAGAGATGGAAAATTAGGTAACTTTAATACCGGTGCTTTTAGAGTGGCTCAATCTACATTTTTACCAATTGTTCCAGTTACAATAAATAATGCTGCTAATTCATTAGATTGAAAAAGAATAGGTAAATTAGTTGTTGAAATTATATTCCACAACCAACTTAAACCTGTTCAGTTTCATACATTAGATCCAAAAGCCTTAACAGAAAGAGTTAAGGAAATTATTCAAAAAGATTATAAAGAACAAGTTATCACTTCTAAAGAAACATTAAAAAATAATTACACAAAAAGAGAAAACAAAAACTAATAAGGAAAAATGATGCTAGAAGAAATTAAAAAGCCTGAAGTTAGAGAAATCTCTATTGAACCAAATTTAACTGAAGAAAATGAAAATGAAGTCAAAAAAGACGATTTAAGAGAACACAATATTTTTCACTTAGAGAATTTTGATGGTCCTCTTGATTTATTATCTACTTTAATTCGAGAGAAAAAAATTGATATTTTTGAAGTTAACTTATTAGAATTAGCAAACCAATATTTAGAAATTATTAAAACAATGCAATCATATGAATTTGATATAGCTTCTGAATATTTAGTTATGGCGGCTTCATTATTGCAACTTAAAGCAAGAATGATTTTACAAGACCCTGAAGTAGAAGAAGAAGTTAAAGAGCAAAAGAAAAGATTACTTGAACAAATTGCTGAATATGAAAAGTTCAAAGAAATTTCTGAAGTTTTGAGAATTCAAGAAGAAAAAAGAGCTTTACTTTATGAAAAAGCAGCTGAAGATTCTGAAGATTTTATTAGAGAAATCGATAACAGTGTTTTAGATGGTCATTCTAATAGTTCAAAATTAGTAGCAACTATAAGAAGAATGTTTGAAAGAGTTCAAGCAAAATTCATTAGAAAAGTTACTATAAATACAATAGCAATTAGTCCTGAAGAACAAAAAAAACGTATTTTAAAACTATTTGAAAATAGAGAAGAAGTAGATTTTGAAGAAATATTTGATGTTCCAAGTAAAGGTCATTTCGTTATTACATTATTAGCTCTTCTTGATTTAGCAAGACAACAAAAAGTTGAAATTTACCAAGAAGAAAATGAAGGCCCAATAACTTTTAAAAGAGGAGTAGAATATGAAAAATAAGATTTTAGAAGCATTTTTATTTATGCAAGGTAGCGAAGGTGTTAGTTGTGAGCAAATTAAAGAAGTTTTTAAACTTAACACAATTAATGAAGCTAGAAAAATGTTAAGAGATTTTAAAGAAGAATTTAATAAACAAGAACATGGCTTTAAAGTACATGAGTTTAATGATATTTTTAAATTCTTAACAATCGAAGCTGTAAAAGATTATGTTTCAGATTTAGTAACAATTGCAAGAAAACAAAAATTATCAAATGCCGGAATAGAAGTTGCTGGTATAGTTGCATATAAACAACCTGTTACTCGTTCAATGATTTCAAACATTAGAGGTGTTGTTAGTGATGGAATTGTTTCAAGTTTACTAGAAAAAGGAATTATTGAAGAAGTTGGTATTGCTTCAACTCCTGGAAATCCAATTTTATATGGAATTACAAATAAATTCTATGACTATTTTAAAATTAAAACTTTAGCAGAATTACCTCCATTTCCTGAATTTAATCAATTTGAATTTGAAGAAAATGAAGAATATGAAAAAGACTTTAACCTTTTTGATTCACAAAGACAAGACACAGACAACAATGGTGTTTTAATGTCAACTGATGGTGGAGAAGATGATTAAACTTAGAGCAAAAAAAGACGATATTAATCGGATTTTATTTAAATATATAATCAAAATTTGTGACAATGTCCCTGTTTCAAGAATTGAACGGATTTTTCGTCAAAAAGATATTAAAGTAAATGGCAAAAGAATAAATGATAAACAATACAAAATTCAATTAGGTGATGAAATTGAAATATATGGAATAACTGAAGTTTCAAAACCTAAAGAACAAAATGTTTCAAAAATTAATTTTAAAGTTATTTTTGAAGATAAAAATTTATTAATAATTGATAAAGCAGTTAATATAGCTATGCATTCAGAAGAAAATAGTTTAGACAATCAAGTTCTAAAATATTTAAACTATAAAAAAACATCTTCATTTAGACCTGCTTCAATTGGAAGAATCGATAAAAAAACAAGTGGTCTAGTTGTTTATGCAAAAAATTATGCAACATTAGTAGAGTTTGAAAATAAACAAGCTGAATTTGAAAAAGTTTATCAATTTGTTTCTGATTTTAATGAAGAATTATTAGATATAACTGTAAGACTTAAAAAAGATATTAAAAATGAAAAAATGGTAGTAGACCCTAATTTTGGAGTCAAAGCGCATACAATTTTTTATAAAGAAGGCAATAGAAAATATGCCAAAATTTTAACAGGTAGAAAACACCAAATAAGAGCAACATTAGCATATTTAAGATACCCAATTTTAGGAGATCTAAAATATAATGGAAAATTCGCTAAAAGATTATATTTACATTCATATTCAGTAACTTTTCACGGTTTAAGTGAAGAGTTTAATGAATATAATGATCAAATGTTTATTTCACATCCAAAATGATAGGAGTTTTTTATGAATGATGAATATTTAAAAAACTTAGCTAAAAATTTATTGTTTGAGCCTAATGAAGAAGTTATTGCACTTGCTAAAAAATTATTAAAATCAATTGAAATTGGTTTAGATGAATTACATGAATTTAATTTAGACGACATAAAACCATTAGCAAGAATTAATGAAAAAGCACTTTCATTTGATGAACTAAGAGAAGATGAAATAGATAAAAGTTTTTATTTATCTAAAGAAACAATTTTAAAAAATGCTGCAAATAATAATGAAGACTTTGTTATTATGAAAAGAGTTGTAAATGAAAAATAAAGGTAATTTATCAAATGCAATTTTAGAACTTAAAAACGATAAAAATAATGCAATATGCCATGTTTTTGAAAATGTGAAATTAAAGAATGAAGGAC
Source organism: Mycoplasma struthionis (assembly GCF_003855455.1). Lineage (GTDB taxonomy): Bacteria > Bacillota_I > Bacilli_A > Mycoplasmatales > Metamycoplasmataceae > Metamycoplasma > Metamycoplasma struthionis. Next base: position 410,630 of record NZ_CP034044.1, on the reverse strand, counting down.
TTTTAGCTAATACTGTTTTTACTGTTAAAGATAACTATGCTGATTTAAATGTTGAAGCAACAGGTTCAAGTTTATTATTAAAAAACTTTAAACCAAACTACGAAGCAACAATTTTAAAATTGTTAAGAAACGCAGGTGCAAGTTGTGTAGCTAGAACTAATTTAGATGAATTTGGGTTAGGTGGTTCTGGAGAATATTCAAGCGCTGGAATTATAAAAAATCCTTTAAATAATGATTATTTAGTTGGTGGTTCTTCTTCCGGAGCTGCTGCAAGTTTTAGCTCTAACATTTCTTTTGCAATTGGTTCTGATACAGGAGATTCAGTAAGAAAGCCAGCAAGTAACATTGGTGTAGTTGGTTTTAAACCTAGTTATGGTGCTATTAGCCGTTATGGTTTATATGCCTTTGCTTCATCATTAGACACAGTTGCTTACTTTAGTCATAATGTTTTAGATTCAGCTTATGTTACTTCTGTTTTATTCAAACAAGATTTAAAACACGATTTAACTTCACTTGATTTATCTTTTGATATTCAAGAAATAAAAGAAACAAAACCACAAAAAGTAGCTTATTTAGATTGTTTTAATTATGTTAGCGAAGCAATAAAAAACAGTTATCAAGAATTATTAAATAAATTAAAAAATGAAGGAGTTGAATTAGTCAAAATTGAAGTTAATGAAAGCCTTTTAAACGCTATTGATGTAGTTTATAAAGTTATTTCATTTTCAGAAGCTTCTTCAAATTTGGCAAATTTAACAGGTGTTGAATTTGGAAATAGACTTGAAGGTGAAAATTGAGAGCAAACTTATTTAAAAACAAGATCAGAACTTTTAGGAAAAATGGTTCAATCTAGATTAATTTTAGGAAGTTTATTTTTATCACAAGAAAATCAAATTAAATACTTTGTAAAAGCTAAAAAAATGCGTCGTTATTTATCAAACTATTTTACTGAAATTCATAAAAAAGCGGATATATTTATTTACCCAGCCGCTAATGATGTTGCACCTAAATTTAATGAACGTTATGAAGGAAACTTTATGGATTTCATTCTTACAAATGCTAATTTAACAGGAAATCCGTCTTTAACTTTAAAACTTGGAAATGATAAACAAAAAGATAATATGCCATTTAATTTAGCAATAGATGCTGAATTGTATCAAGACAAAAAATTATTAAATCATGCGTTATATATTGAAAAAATAATTGGAGATAAAAATGAATAAAGATTGAGAAATTATTATTGGAATTGAAATTCATATAGAACTAAACACTAAAACAAAAATGTTTTCTCCAGTAGCAAATGATTTTAATTTACAAGCAAACGAAGCAGTTTCAAATATAGATTTAGCTTATCCTGGTTCTTTACCATTAGTAAATAAAGAAGCTATTATAAAAGGAATAAAATTAGCCAAAGCTTTAAATATGACAATTGATAAACTTATTAGATTTGATAGAAAAAATTATTTTTATCCTGATTTAACAAAAGGTTATCAAATTACTCAACAATTTAACCCAATTGGGTCTAACGGAACTATTGAAATTAAATTAGATAATGAATGAAAAGATATTTCAATTCAAAGAATTCATTTAGAAGAAGACACTGCAAAATCACTTCATGAAGGTCCTTATACTTATTTAAATTACAATAGAGCAGGTGTTCCTTTAATTGAAATAGTTTCAGATCCCGTTATGAGATCAGCAAAAGAAGCAGTAGCCTATGTTGATGCCATTAGAAAAACTGCTTTACTATTAAATATTAGTGATGCGAAAATGAATGAGGGAAGTTTAAGAACTGATGTTAATATTTCAGTAAGAAAACTAGGTAGCGATGTATATAATACAAGAGTTGAAATTAAAAACCTAAATTCACTTTCAAATGTCGAAAAAGCTATTGAATATGAAGCGAATTGACAAATTCAAAAATATTTAAATAATGAAACATTTGAGCAAGAAACAAAAAGATTTGATGAGAGTTCACAAACTACTGTTTCAATGAGATCTAAAAGTTCAGCAATTGATTATAAATACTATCCTGAACCAAATATTCCCGCCATTTCATTAAGTGATGAATTAATAAATTCAGTAACCATTTCAGAAACTCCTTATGAAAAAGAAATGAGATATAAATCTTTAGATCTAAATGATGTTCAAATTTCACAATTAGTAAATAATATTGAATATGCTAATTATTTAGATAGTATAAAAGTTGATAACTTTAAAAAAGCAGCAAATATCTTTTTTTCAGATTTAGTTTCTTATTTAAATTTAAATTCAAAAAATATAACTGAACTTAAATTTGACAATAAAGATTTTGAAACATTATTATCTTTATTATTTAAAAATGAAATTGACAAAAAAAATATTCATAAAATAATTGAATTAAAAGAAACAAATTCTTCAAAAAATTTATTAGATTTAATTAAAGAAAATAATTTATATTTAGAAAAAAATGAAAAATCTTTAGAAGAAGTTTTTGAAGATATCTTAAAAGAAAATCCAAGTCTAGAAGCTGAATTTTCAAAAAATTATGATAGAGCTTCAAAATTTGCTTTAGGCCAATGTATGAAAAAAACAATGGGCAAGGCAAATGCTAAAGAATTAAATGAATTAATTGCAAAAAGGTTTCCAAGATAATGTTTAAACCAAGAAAAAACAAAATAAAAAGCGGTTGAGAAGCACAAAAAAAAGAACAAAAACAAGAAAACTTTGTTACAGTCGATTCTTCTCAAATTATTAAATCTAAAAAAAACAACAGCGTTTTTGAAAAAATAATTAAATGAATAATTTTTGCAATTTTATTTATAGCAATTCCAAGATATCTAAAAAGCTCAAGATTAAAAGGAAAAGAAATTGTTAATACAACATATGATAAATTAAATTCTAACGAGTTTGCTTTTGTGCCTGCTGGTTATGCTATGTATTTATTTTTATCATTTGTTCCTATAATATGTTTAGTTTTAGGAATAATTTCATCAATAAACATTAAATATGAAACTGTTTTAAAACTAATTATTTTAGGTCAAATTATACCCGGAATAGGTGAAATAATACCTTCAATTTCTACGCTTTGAAATACTGCTGGAGGTGCAATTGCTTTTCTATTATTTGCATTTTCAGTTTTATGACTTTCTTCAAAAGGATATGCAAAATTTATTGATTCTATTGATGCTTTATATGGATATAAATCACCTAATAGATTATGAAAAACAAGAATTAAAGGTTTTATAACAAGTTTAATATTAGCTTTTGGTTTAATGGTTTTATTATTAGGTTTAACTGCTTTTACAACATTTGTTATTGAAAATGCTAATTTAGGGGTCTTTTTAAAAGATCTATCTAAAATGACTTTAGCAGACTTTAAATTAGGATGGGAATTTTATTTAATTTTTTGATTTTCAATTATTATTTTATTACCCGTTTTAACTTATTTAACTTTTCTAGTTTACTTTAAATTTGCGCCAAGTTTTAAATTAAAATTTTCACATGTTAATTCAGGAGCATTAATTGCTTCAATTCCTACATCAATATTTATTTTAATTTTTGGTTCATTAGCATCTTTAATACCTTATAAAAAATTCGGTGTTGTTGCTACATTTATGTATGTAATATTACTATTATCAATTATGGGTTATTTTATATATGCTGGAGCCATAGTAAACTCAAGTTTTTATAACACTTTTATAAAATTACCAATAGCAGAAAAATCAAGTTGATTTAAAAATAAAAAGATTAGAATTTAAGAATATAATTTAAATATAAAATAAAGGAAAATTATGGACTATCGCTTACCAGGTGGATTAAAACATTATTTGCGTTGAGTTAGAACTCAAACAAATATTTCTTATAAAAAATGAAATTCAAAGAAAATCGCCTTCGTAGGTGTTTTAATTGCTATTTCAGTTGTATTTTTCTTAATTTCAGTCAGAATATTCCCAATTACTGCTTTACCAAGTTTTAAGTTTAGTTTTATTGGCTTACCTATTAAAATTACTGGCTTTATTTTTGGTCCTTTAGTTGGAGTCATTACTGGGGTCTTAGCTGATTTAATTTCTTTTGCTTTAGTTCCCACTTATTATAATTTTCTTTACACCTTAGCCGTCGCAACTGCAGGTTTTATACCTGGCTTAGCCGCTTATTATTTCTTTAATATGAATGAAATTTTCTTTTCAAGAAATTATCGTATCTATAAATTTAAAGAATATGTTGAATATTTTAAAATTCAATATGACAATGCTGTTGTTAGAGGTAATTCTGAAGATTTACAATATTTTTCAGAAAGAATCGCTTTTTATGAAGTAAAAATAATTTTATTAGAAGCTAGAAAAAAACCAACAGCAATGATTAACTTTTCATTTATTTCTACTGTTTTAATGTTAGCCTTACAAGTTTTAATTATTTTAGCAATATTCTCAAAATTAGATGCTTCGATATTTGAACTAAATAGATTTATAAAAAATAAAATTTTCTACATTATTTTAACTATTTCAGGTTATTGTGCAATGTTTATATTTGTTGTTTTTTATAGACTATTTTTAAAGAAAAATTATCAAACATTTATAGAAGTTATGGCTATTATTTCATTCTGTGCTGTATTAGAATTCATAAATGTTATCTTACTTTCATGAGCTGATACTTCTACTTTAAAAACTGATTTTTGAGTAAATATAACTGGTCAAACTCTTTTAAGTCCTGTAAAAATCTTTTTTAACTTAGCAATCATTTTAGCAACATATAAAATTATTGCAACCTTAATTAAATCAAAAGAGGGAGATCGTTTCTAATGAATAAAGATGGTCTTACCGCTTTTAGAGTTTGAAATTTAGGTGCTAATAATAAAAACAGTCTATACTCTGATAAAAATTGATTTAACTATTTAAATTTTAATTTATCATCAGGAGCAATTTTAGGAATTTTAGGTGAAGATGAAGAAACAAAAGAACTAATTTTTAAATATCTAACAGACACTAATATTAATCCTAAAAAATACCAAGGTTTAATTGAATTTCAATCAAATAATGATAAATTTGATTTAACTTATAAAAACAATATTTTTAGAAAAAACTTTGCGTATGGCTTTAATGAAGATATTTTTAGTAATGATAATCTATCTGATTTAACAGCTTATGAATATTTAAATTCATATTTTAAACAAAGTCAAGTTATTTCAGGTATAACTGACTACTATTTTAAAAATTGAAAAAATATATATGATGAATATCAATTAGCTTTACAAAAGCATTATTGAGTTAATCACCTTGAACTTCAAAAAGGTTTAGCGCAAACTTTAAAAACATTGCTTTTAGAAATTACTCAAATAGATAAAGATGAACTAAAATATCCTAATTTGGCTAAATTAAATCAAAAAATAACTGCTATTTCATCTCATACTTTTGAAGTTATTTCAACTTTTCAAACCCATGAAAATAAACTTCTAAACAATATTTCAGATATTTTTAATGACTATCAAAATAATGTTTGATTTTTAAATTATCGTGAATATATTGAAACTAAAAAAGCTTATGAAGAAAATTTAAAAAAATTAAATAAAAGAAAAGACACTTTTAAGCTTTGAAAATTTTTAACTCGTTTTTATAGTATTAATAAAATAAAACAACGTGAATTAACTGAAACTAGATTTTATTTTTCTAAATTGTTACTTGACTTAAAAAAAGAAAATGAAGTAACATTAAAAGAAATTAAAAAAACAAAAAACAATAATGATAAATATATTCATTTAATTAAAAAGTTTTATTTTAATAAAAGTTTTATAAGTTTTTTAAATAACTATAAAGAAGATTTTAAAAAGATGCATTATGCAACTTGAAGCAAATTAATTAATGAAATATTTGATTTAAAACCAAATATTATTAATGATATAAATATAATTGCTGATAGCAATAATAAGCTTGAATTTAAAAATAGAATTAAAAGTATTATTTCAAAAAACTTTAAGCTAGAAACTGGTATATTTTTAGAACACTTTGAGCTAGCTAGAAAAAACTTTGATTCTATAATTTCAGATTTAATAAAATCAAATAAAAACAAAAATAAACCAATTATTACAATTTATGAATCAATAGCTGAATTAGAAAAAAATAAAATAATTAGAAACAATTATTTAGAAGCTAAAAATGAATATTTATGAAATATTAAAACAAAAGGTTTATTACTTAAAAAAGAATCAGAAGAACTAAAAAAACAAGGTCAAGATTTAACTAGCAATAATTTAAAATTAATGCAAGATATTTCAAATAACTTTTCAGAAATCAAAATTGCATTAGCTAGATATCTAAATGTTTCTGAAGATTTTAAAGATATAGATAAAGAACACCCTAATATAACTTTTATTAAAAACATTGAAATTTTGATTTTTAACATTGGTTTAATTTATAGACTTCACAGCGAATTTAGTAATTATAATAAATTACTTTCTTCAGATAAAATTAATAGAAATATATTAGATAATCTAGTAATTAAATTAATGGTTTATAAAATAATCAATGCTTCTCAATTTTTATTGCAAGATTTACAACAAAAAATTCGTTTTATCGATTTAGAAAAAAGAATTCAAATTGAAATTCAAAAAATATTAATAAATAATCCTTCATTAATTATTTTAGGAAACTGCATAAGAAAATTAGAAGTTGAAAAAAGACATAAATTATTTACTTTATTTAACAAATATGTTTTTGATAATAACAAAATGGCTTTATATTTTTTAAATGATATAAACTTTGCATCCAAATATACAACCGATTTATATATTATCAATAACCACCAAATTATTGAAAAAGGTAAAACATCATTAATAATAGAAAATCCTGTCAACCCAGTTGTTAAAAAAATGTTGTCATATAATGATAAAGACACTGAAAGACAACTAAAAGATTTTCTAAAATCTAAAACATATGAAAATATGTTTAAATTCGAAATTGAAAATAATCACAGCATTTACTGTACTTGAAACCAACTAAATAGTTGAGCAACTGAAAACAACATTAAAAATCAAAAATTAAATAATCTTTTATTTTTAAAACCTGAAATTAAAAGTGAGAAAAAGATAAAATTGAAGATTTAGAAAGTTTTCAAGAAACAACAATTATTGATTTAAGTATTGATAATGAAATAATTAAAGAAAATAAAGGAGTAAGTGAAATGGAAAAAAATTTAGATCATAAATTAATTGAAGAAAAAAGAAATGCTAAATGAATTGAAAGAAGGTTCTTTTCAAAACATGATAAAAATAAAAAACCTTTTACCATCATTTTACCACCTCCTAATGTAACAGGAAAATTACATATTGGTCATGCTTTAGATGGTTATATTCAAGACACTGTTATAAGATATAAAAAATTACATGGATATGATGTTTTATTTTTACCAGGTAAAGATCATGCTGGTATTGCTACACAAGCAGTAGTTGAAAAACAATTACTAGAAAACAAAAAACTAACAAGATATGATATCGGCCGTGAAGCTTTAATAGAAGAAATTTGAAAATGAAAAGATGAATATTCAAATAATATAACTCAACAATGAGGAAAATTAGGTTTAGCTTTAGACTATGAATCAGAAAGATTTACTTTAGATTCTCAAGCTAACGAAGCTGTTTTAAAAATATTTGTTCAAATGTATAAAGAAGGTTTAATTTATAGAGATAATAAAGCTATAAATTGAGATCCTAAATTACAAACTGCTTTATCTAATATTGAAGTAATTAATAAAGAAACTGAACAAAAAATGTACTACATTAAATATCCAATTAAAGATAGTGATGAGTATTTAGAAATAGCAACAACAAGAGTAGAAACACTTTATTCAGACGTTGCTATTGCAATTAATCCCGAAGATAAAAGAGTTAATGATTTAATTAATAAAATAATTGTTCATCCTTTAACAAAAAAAGAAATACCTATTGTTAAATCAGAAAGTATTGATCCTAACTTTGGTAGTGGGCTAATGAAAGTTTCAGCTCATGCAATGGATGACATTGAAATAATTAAAAACTATAAACTAGATTTAGTTGAAAGCATTGATAAAAATGGATTAATGAATGAAAACGCAGCTGAATTTAAAGGTTTAGACCGTTTCAAAGCAAGAGAAGAAATAGCCAAAAAATTAAAAGCAGAAGGTTATTTAATTAAAGAAGAAAAAGTTATTTCAAACGTTGGATATTCAGAAAGATCAAAAGAAGCTATTGAAGTTTTAGTTCAACCTCAATGATTTGTTAAAATGGAAAAATTAGCTAAAGATATTTTAAATCATTTAGATAGCGAAGATAAAGTTGAAATTATTCCTGTACGTTTTGAAAGTACTTTAAGACAATGAATGGAAAACGCTCATGATTGAACAATAAGTCGTCAAATTTGATGAGGTCATAGAATTCCTGCATGATATAAAGATGACCAAATTAAAGTTCAAATCGAAAGTCCTGGTCAAGGTTGAAGTCAAGATAATGACGTTTTAGATACTTGATTTTCATCAGCTCTAAGTCCTTTTGTTTTCTTAGGTTGACCTCAAAGTAATGAAAAATTAAATCATTACTACCCAACTGATTTATTAGTAACTGGATATGATATTATTTTCTTCTGAGTTTCTAGAATGTATTTCCAAGGATTACATTTTATGCATAAAAAACCATTTAAAAAAGTTTTATTACATGGTTTAGTAAGAGATTCACAAGGTAGAAAAATGTCTAAATCTTTAGGCAATGGAATTGATCCTATCGCTGTTATTGATCAATATGGATCTGATGTTTTAAAAATGTCTTTAATTTTTAATTCAACTCCTGGACAAGACATTAATTATGGTGATGAAAAAATTCAAATGGCTAGATTATTTATTAACAAATTCTGAAACATAGCACGTTTAATAAATAATTTTGAAAGAACTGAAATTGATTTTAATACAAAAAACTTAGATGAGTATGATTTTTGAATCATTAATAAATTTAATGAATTTAAAAATAATGTAGATGAAGCTATGAAAAAATATGAATTTACTATTATTTTTAAACATATTCAAGACTTTATAATTAATGATTTTTCTTCTTGATATTTAGAGTTTTTAAAATTCAAAAATAACGCCAACTTAATTCATCACTTATTTAAACAAATGTTAATTGTTTTACATCCATACATGCCTTTTTTAACAGATTATTTATTTGAAACAATGTATGAAGATGAACTTTTAGAAAAACAAGTAGATGATTTAATTAAAGTAAGTGATATTAAAGAAAATAATGTTAAATTTATTATTTCTTTAATTACAACTTTAAGAAAATACCGTGAAGATAAAAAAATATCAAAATCACAAACTTTATATTTCTATTTAGATAATAATCAATTATCAGAAAATGATTTATTAATTATTAATAAACTAACAAACTTCGAATTTAAAGAAAATCATGATTTATCTTTAAAAGTTTTAAATCAAGAAATTTATATTAAATTAGATGAAAATGCAGCTAAAGCGGAATTAGAAGAATTGAAAAAGTTAATAGAAAAATGCAAATTCGAAATAGAATTTAATTCAAGATTTATTTCAAATCCTGACTTTATGGCTAAAGCAAATCCTAAAACTATTCAAGATAAAAAAGATAAAATTGCAGAATTCAGTGAACAACTAGCATTCTATGAAGAACAATTAAAATCTAAAAAAAGTAGCAATTAAGCTACTTTTTTTTACATATTTTCATTTAAATATGCAACTAAGATATTATAGATATATTCAGAAACTTGATAATCACAAGCTTTATCAAATGTTTCAAAATCTTTATTTATATAATATATTGCTCTTAAATATTTAACATCTATTTCGTTTTTTGAATGAATAGAACATAAAAAACCACCTTTATGAAATGAAAAATCAACTATATTATCTAAATTATTACATTCAGCACAATGATCTAAAATAGGATTAATACCTTCTTTTATTAAGATCTTATACAATAAATAGTTTGTTACTGATTTTGTCTTAGTTTTTAATAATGGAATTAATTTTTCATAAGTATTAATAATTTCTGAACAATTGCCAGGACTTAATTTTAATAAAAAAGTTTTAATTACTTCAATATCTTTTAAAAAATTAGTATAGTTTTCAAGAGTAATTAAAGCTGTTGCTTTTTTTAATCTTAAAAGTAAATTTGGTTTATGTGAGTTAATTAATTCAAGAAAACTTAAAGAAAATAGTAGCAAATTAAAGGCATTTTTTGAGGTAATTTTTTTTATACCAGGAGCAAAGAAACTAAATAATCCATTTTCTCCTAAACATTCAATTATTTCATCATATTCATTTACTGGTATTTTTTTTAAAATAATTACTTTTTTTCTACTATATCCATAAAAAAATAATAACAAAAAAATCAACGTTTGTTGATTTTTTAGTCTTCATAATAAGGAATAATGTGTACGTGAGTTCTGAACACTTGTTGCCCTGCTGATTCGTTGTTGTTTACAACTAATCTAAAACCAGTAGCGTGTAGTCTCTCAGTTTGTTCTAAAGCTAGTTTTCTAGCTGCTAGCATAAGCTCAGCTAAATCTTCATCTTTAATGTCATATAAATTTTCTGAGTATTTTTTAGATACTACTAAAAAGTGTCCTTTTGTTTCTGGATTAATATCTAAAAATGCTATAACTTTGGCATCTTCATATATTATTGTTGCTGGTAAATCACGATCAATGATTCTTTGAAAAATATCTCGTTCCATTAAATTAATCCTTCTATTTTTAAAATGTCTGTAACATTTCTATTCATTTTTTGCTCGTCAAATTTAAAGCCTAAGAATTTAAAGTATTTTACAGCTTCACGATATAAATTATCCGCATCATTTGTTGCTATAGTTAAGGCTATATTTTCTTGTTGAGTTGCACTTTCTCAAGGTGTTCCATTAAAAGTTAAAACTTCTTTAGAAACATCTTGATCACCTTCTTTAACAGTTTCTGTTCTATATAATGGTGAAATTTTAATTACATATTTAGCTTGGATTTTATTATCCTTAATCATATCAACAGTTTGAGGATATTTATCTAAGTTAAAGTTTGGTAAATCTACTTCACTAACTGAATTTGAACTTTCTGTATATTTTAATTTAGCACTGTAATCATAATAGTTTCTTGCGCCTAATTCTTTAACACTCAAACGCACAGGGATTGTAACAGCTTGACCATCAAAAGTAATTAAAGCATTAATTTTGTATTGAAGAGTGTAAGTTGTTTGATCTACTGTAATTTGTTTAGTAAATAAATTTTTATTAATACTATCTCTATTTAAACCTTCGAATTGAATATCTTCAGCTGCTAAAGTGTCTAGTTTCTTTTCTGATAATTTGCTATCAAAAGAACCGTCTTTTTTAGCTTTAGGTGGTTTACCTACTTGAGCTAATATTTTTGCAAATTTGAAACTATCTTGTGAATAAACACGATTTGTTCTTGGATCTACAAATCCAAATACGCTTGATAAATCAGCTTTAACGTTTGCTAAAGTACCTGAAAGTTCTCCACTTGATGTATTAGCTGTTAAACCTTTATATGCTAATAAAGTTTTTAAAACGTCTTGACCTTCTGAAGATCCTGTTGCAATTAGTAAATCAGGGTTTTTAATTGGAGGGTTAAAGTCATATTGAGGTGTAGCACTTGGGTTATATGATGCTAATGCATTAAATTCCGCGAATGATGATACATTAGCTTGACCTCAACGTAAATTCATATCTCTATCATCTGTAAATGATCATTCTTCTAATTTTGGATTATCTATTAAGTATTTAATTAGATATAATGAATTATCTTGGAAATTTAAAGCATTATATAGATCTTTAACTGAGTCAGCTGTTTCTTTTTTATTCATTTCATCTTTTAAAGACAATTGATATAAGTCACGGCCTGAACTATCATTTGCTAGATTTCTATATTCATCTCTATTTTTTAATAAGTAGTTATAAACTAGTAATCTTTTTTGTAAATCTAATCTAATATCAGTTTCTATAAATTCTGAATTATTTAGCATAAATTTAAGTTGATCATCTGTTGGAATAGCAAAAGGTGTAGGGTTAAAGTCAGTTGTATCAACATTAGCATTTATATAATTAGATCTTAAACTTCAGAAAAATTGAGGGTTTTCTTTTAACTTTTGATCAGCATAGAATTTAAAAACTTTTTTAATATCATTAAATAATTGTGAACTTGGTTTGTTTATTAAAACTTTGATTGGATCTGAAGCTTTTTCATCTTCAGTTAAAGTTGCAACTTCATTTCCATAAAAAGTTTCTAAAAATTGATTTGAGACTCTTGTTAAAATATTATTTTTTGTTAAATTTTGTTTTAAAACACTTTCTTGAAAGCCAGCACTTGTTGTTTTGTTTTCTTTTTTAGTTGAACAACTAGCTGCAATAGGTAAAACTGCTAAAGGTACTAATGAAGTTAATAAACCTAATAATCTATTTCTTTTCATTTCTCTCCTCTCTAGTTATTTCCTCTAATAAATTTAGTAATAGTTTCAAATAAGTATGTTAATAAGTCTTTATCTTTACCTTGAGTTTCAAAATAGAATTTGTTTGTATCAGCATCTAATTTATAGTCTCTATATAAACCATTTTCTATTTCAGTTTTTAAATAATCTTTTACTTGGTTAGCTTTACCATCAATTAAGTTTTGATCTTTAATTTGAGTTAATAATACTTCATATTTTTTAGCTTTATCAATATCTTCATCAGTAAACTTAGCTGTTTGACCATCTAATGTAGTTAAATCTTGATTTTTGATATAGCTTACAAAATCATCTTCTTTTAATAAATCATCTACCATGAAATCTTTAGTTAAAATTTCACTAAAAATACTGTCTAAGTTAAATAATTGAGTTGTTAAAGTACTTGTATAATTTGCTTTTGATAAAATTGATAAATCATGTGTAATTAAACGTCTAACGACATCTTCAGAATCTAATTTAAATACGTTTTCAATTGTTATACCTTTATCAGTTACTAAAACATAGTTATCTTTAACTTTAATAATTTTAGAAACTTGATATTTTTCATTTTCATGACCAAATGCATTTCTAAATGCTAAACCAAATTTTTCATTAAAGTCTTGATCTGTCATATCATTAATGAATTTTTTAATTGCATCATTATAACGTGTGTATTTTTCAACGTATTTATCAGTTTTTTCTAATGTTTCCTTTTTATTTAATATTTCACTAAATTTCTTTTGTGATTTATCAGTGTCTGTAAATTGATTGTCACCAAATACTTTTACAAGTTCTTCTTTTAATTTAGTAAATAAATTGTCTTTTTGTTCAAATTTAAAAATACCTGAATTTGCAGTTGCATCGCCTAAAAGAATTGAAATTAATGGAATGTAGTCATCTGGATTTTTTGATCCAATTTTTGTTTTAATATTTTCAAAACCATTTGAACCATATTTTGAAGCTAATGATGTATCTGAAGCAACATATTGAATTAATTTTTCATCATTACGTGCCGCATTTTCAATTTGAGGTGTAATTTTATCAGCTGCCAATAATGAACTTAAGCCTTTAAAAGTAGGTAATTTATCAACTCCTAAAGCTAATTCAACTTTTCCATCGTCTGTTAAGTATGCACTAAATGTTAAAAGTTTAATTATTTCATCTTTTGTTACTGATCATTCTTTAGCACTATCTTTAGCAACTGGGTGAGCTGATAATGAAATAGATGAGGTAATTGATTGTTTGCGGTTAATTCAAGGAGCTAAAAATCTATCTGCTCTTTTTTGACTTTCAACAAATGATTTAGTTACAAAAATAGGAATTTTGATTTCATCTTTTGTATTTGTTTTAACTTCAACATCACTATCAACTGGTAAAACATAATTTTGATTTTCAGTTGCAAAACTTAAATTAATTACTGTTCCTTTTTTAGCAACGTCCACTCTTTTACCTTGATATGTGTAAAATACATCTTTATTTGCAACTATACCATTTTTTAATTCTGAATAAGTGAAGTCTGAATTAGTTTCGGTTTGATATCTTCTAAATGCATCGTTACTTAATCTTTGAGTAACTTTATAATCAATTGCTTCTTGTTTATTTTTAGCATTTCCATATTCAGGTGTAGCTAATTGTTCTAAGAATTTTTCATCAGCTTTCTTTTCTAAACCAAATTGCTCTTGGAATTTGACTTCAAGGTCATCAATTTCTTTTGTGACATCTTGTCTAACTTTATCAATACTTGGCAATGCAAATGTTTTTTCATCACTTTTTGCTTTATCAGCATTATAAACTGCTTCATATCATAATGAACCTTTGTATTCTTGTTCATATAGATATTTAACTAAATGTTTTTCTACTTCTGAAGCAATGTGTTTACTTGCATTAACTTGTTCGTGAACTTTATCAACATCACCATAAGTAATTGTTGAAGAATCTCCATTTGGTGAACTTAGACTTAATAAAACTGAATTATCTCCTAAAATTGGAGTTGGTTTTGGTAATGATTTATGTGCTTGAACTAAAGGAACTGCAACACCTGTTGTAATAACTGCCGCAATAGCAGTTGTTCAAACAGAAGCTCAAATAACTTTTTTTCTTTTCGCTTTTTGTTCAGTTGTTTTAACTTTTACTTTTTCTGACATATAACCCTTTCTTTATATTCAATATTTATATATTTTACCATTTTTATAGATTTTTTATTCAGGTATTTAACTTTTAAATTATAATACTTTTAGTTATGAATACTTTAATTATGAAAAATAAAGAAATTTTAAAAGAATTTGTGTCAATTTGTGAAGAAAATGACTTGTGATATTCAATGGATAATTTAAGTTTATTATCTTTTTTTAATGGCTATATTTTAGATGAAAATATTGAACATTTTGAAGTTATGATGCAATATAAAGATTATGAAAAACTAAAATATTTATATCCTCAAAGAGTTCTAGATTCAATGAGTCATTCAGAATATTTTTCACCTCAAAATTTATTTATTTCAGCTAATAAAAAAGAATATAATTTAGAAAATAATGTCTTTATTAAAATCAATCTTTTAATTCCAAGTAATCAAAAAAATATTTTGAATTACTTAAAATTTAAAAATAGAAAAAGAGCTTTTATGAGTCATTATTTACATTATTATGACTTAAAAAATTTTAGTAATAAATTTAAAAGTTTTTTAGCTAAGATTTTAAAACCTAGCACTAAATTAATTAACTATAAAGATATTTATGAAATTTTATATATTCAAAATGCAGAAGGCTATATAGCAACAGAAGGCTTAATTAAAAAAAATTCTCATAGAAAATGATTGCCCAATTTAAATTTAAAAGTTCATAAAAAAAGTTTTGATAATTTTGATGTTAATGTACTTGAAAATTATGATCTTTATTTAAGTAATATTTTTGGAGATTATAAAAATATAAAAAGTTTTGCTTCAGTAAATATAAATCAACAAGAAGAATAAAAAAATAGGAATTCGGTTTCCTATTTTTTTGTTAGTTTATACCCTTTCTCTTTTAGTATATAAAAAGTAGCAAATGTTGCTGTAGTAGCAATAGAATATACTAAATATAATACTGCAAAGATTAACATGCAAACTACTAGCGGTTTTACTTGTTTTCAACTAATTACTGTTATTGAGTAGTTTACAATGTCCATGAAGTAAATGATTGATGCGGCCATAAAACCAAGTCCAACTAAACATAATCTTTTATATATTTTTGGAACTGATTTTTTGATCATAAAAATCGCTACTGTAAGAACTAGTGATGTTATTACTGTACCGAAGATAATCATTGTTATTAGTAATCCAGTAGTCATATCTCTCCTTAAAAATACATAATAATTATACATTAACGCAAATAAAATTATTTTTATTTTAAAATTTAGAATAAAATTTTAAAAAAAATGAATATAAAAATGAACTAGCTTATACACTAGTTCATTTTTTTAGTTCTCTTCTAACATTGATTTTCTTGTTTGAATTTTAATTTCTTTAACTTTTCCTTGTTCTAAATAAATAACTTTATCAGCATAACTAGCAACGTCAGGATCGTGAGAAACTATTATTATTGTAGTTCCATAATCTCTGTTTATTTGTTGCAATATTTTTAAAACAGTTAGACCAGTTTTTTCATCTAAAGCCCCAGTTGGTTCATCAGCTACCATGATTTCAGAGTTTTTAGCAATAGCTCTTAAAATTGAAACCCTTTGTTGTTGACCACCAGACATTTGAGATGGATATTTATACATACATTGCTCAAGTTCAAATTGTTTAAATAAATCTTTAATATTTAAATGTTTTGATTTATCTCTTTGCAAATATGAACCTGTTTCAACGTTGTCATAACTATTTAAATTAGCTAATAAATTATAGTTTTGGAAAATAAATGAAATATTTTCTCTTCTAAATAAAGTTTGCTTATTATCACTTAAATAAGGTAAGCTAACGTCATTAACAATAACATCTCCACTTGTAGGTCTATCTAATGCACTAATAATATTTAACAAAGTTGATTTTCCTGAACCTGATTTACCATATAAAATGGCTATTTCACCTCTTTTAATTTCAAAGCTAACACCTCTTAAAACATCAGTTGCAACGTTTCCAGATAAATAAGTTTTTTTAATATTAATAACCTCAACAATATTGCCTTCTGAATTTTTTTGATCTATTTTATCATCTTTTTTTCTAGGTTTATTGTTTGCCTTTTTAAAATCTTTTAAAGTTTTTTGATCCAAAACTTTAACAGTAATGTCTTCGTCTTTTATTTCAAAAGGTTCTTTATGTTTTTTAATGTTAACTAAATTTAAATCTAAAACAGTTGTTTCGTTTTTATCTTTTTTAGCTTTTTTATCCTTTTTAGGCTTTTTTTCTTTTTTTATCTTAGGTTCTTTTTGAACTTTTTCTTTAACTTTTTTAGGTTTCTTTTCTTTTTAGTGTCGTCAGTTTTATTAACCTCAGTTAAAAGTTCATCAATATTTAAATCGTCTTTCATTATTTTCCTTTCAGAGCATCGACAGCTTTTATTTTATTTAAGCTTTTTCAAGTAGCAACAGAGGTAATTGTGAAGACTGTTAAACAAATAACAGTAGACAGAACAATTGCTGATAAATGTAAAATTAGTGGTAGAACTATTTGACTTGTTACCATCATAAATGTATTAAAGACTGCAATTATTGAAAGAGTAACTGGAATCATTAATAAACAAGCAAATAAAATTGCGGGTACATAGTTAAAGAAGAACAAGAATACTTTTTCTTTATTTGTATAACCAAGAATAGAAAAAGTTGCTATTGATCTTTGATTTGAAGCAATCATTATATTAGTAATAACAACTAATATAACTATAGAAATTATTAATGAAACAATAATAAATGCTAAAAGAATTGTATTAACAGTATTTGAAATACCTGAAATAAAGCTTGCTTCAATGTCTTTACTATTAACATCAAATGAAGCACCATTTAATATTGTTTTACCATATATAGTTGTTGGTTGAGTTCCGAAAAACTTAGTTAAAGTAGATAAAGCTAAGTTTTTATATTTTTCATTAGTTGATTTTAATGAAACAATTTCAGCCAATTGTTCATCATTTATATCAAGTAACTTTTTAAGTTGAGTTTTGTAATCTAAATTAGCATCTGGATGAGCTTCATTATAAGCTTCAACGTTGTGTTCATATACTGATTTATATCTTACTGAAGGATCTGAAATAAATATTCTCTTAAAGAAGTTTCAAATACTTTCAGAAGAAGCAGAAGCAACATCATAAGAAGCAGCAGCCCCTCAGAATCCTAATAATGAATAAGTAGTTAGAGTGTCGATTGTTTGAACAGGTGTATCATCATTTGATAATATACCATTAAATGCGTCATATTTTCTATCAAAAATTTCTCTATATTTTTGTTCGTTTTCAGGATCTAAAGCAATTTGATTATCAAGTTCATATTGTCTTGCATCTTTTAGCCGTTTAGATAAAGTATCATAACCTAGAATATGATCTAAAATATCTTTTCTTGAAACAATTTCAAGGTTAATATAAGTTTCTGAAATATCAATAACTCTAAATTTATAATCTAATTTAGGTGGTTCTTGTAATAAGGCTCTATAAGCAAAACGGTCAACGTGGTTTAATAATTTAGCACTAAATATTGAACCAGGTTTTAAATGGAACCGTCTTGCAGCAACTTCATTAACAATTACTGGAACAGGGTCGTTTGAATCAAATTTATAATTATAAGCTCTTAATTTTTGAGTTAAATTTTGACCTTTTGAGTTGTATAGTTTAATAAACTCAGAATCATCATAATAACCATAAATTCTATTTTCTCTTCCATTAATTAATGTTTTTGCATAAGTATATTTTTCATTTGTTTGATCATTTCAAAATACCCCACCAAATGATGTAAAGAAATCATTTCCAGTTAATTTTGAATAAGCATCTACTAAAAAGTCACGATATTGAGTTCTAAAACTTGAAGTTGAAACTCTTTTTGGTTTTAAATATGTAGCATTTGCAGCGTCTCATTCAATGTAGTAGAATTGACGTGAAATTCTATCATCTTTATTTGAACTTCCAGCACCAAATTGTTGTCCTAAGAATATAAAGAATCCAGTTCTATTACTTAAATCTTCAAGTTTATTAGCCTTATAATCACTTAAGAATTTATTTAAATCCTTAACAGCAATAATGTTAGTATAATCATCATAATCAGTATTAACTTCACGATAGTTACTATCACCATTAGCTAATTTTTTAAGATTAATTAACTGTTGAGTGTTTTGCATTTCAAGAGAAATTCTATTGAATATTTGAGCAACCCGAGCCCTTTGAGTTTCAGGCATATTTGCATAAGTAATGTCTCATGGACTTAACTCAACTGATAGATCCATTAATAAATCTAGTGATGATTTTGTAATAACTGTTGGATCAAATTTATGATGAATAACATCAGTATTAAATGATTCACCAGGTCTTAAGAAATTAGGGTTGTCATAATCTAATTGACTTCCTCCATTTCCTGTATTACCAGCCAAATCATTTGGAACATATAATAACGAATTAATATCTTGTTTATTATAAGTTACATAAGGTCCACCTTCAGTTGTAGGTGATTCTAAATCTAGTTTAAATTTGTATAATCTATCTTTATATGTTTTAGAAATTGTTTTATTAAAGACATTATTTGAAGATAAGAAGAACATTGAAATCAATGAAGTAGTTGAGAAAGCTAAAAATAGTGAAAACATTTTTCAGAAGTTATTTAAAGCCATAGCTGCAATATATCTAATTTTAATAGGCCATCTTCTAAATAATGAAGATATTCTTTGACCTAAATTACCAATTGCAACTTCAGTTAGTCCACTCATTAATTCAGTAGGTTTTTTCTTAACTGATAATCTTGTAATTATAAATATTAATCCAGAAGTAAAGAATATTGGAACTAAAATAGTTAAAAGCATAGCATATGTACTAAATGGAATTATTACAGTTTCTAAAGTTCAGTAACTTGATAAAACATTCATTGCCGACTTTTGTAAAGCAAAACCTAAAATGTATCCCATTATAGCACCAACCGTTGATGGAAGTCAACCAAAAGCGGCAAATGAAAGCGCTATTTCACCAGATTTATATCCTTGTGCTCTTAAAATACCAATAACTTTATTACGTGCTTCAATATATCTTTTAATAATAAAGTAAACAATAAATGAAACTAATAATGAAAGAACTAAAACTAAATATAGTGTCGCATTTCTTATAGATGTAATAATAGATCTAATTGTAACAACTCTAATATAACGCTCAGGGTTAATTGGATCTTGTTCATCTTTTAAATAAGCTTTTTGAGTTTGTGAAGCTGATATAGTTGAAACAATATCATTAAATTTAGCTTTTAAAGATTTTGGATCTTTTCCTTTAATAAAATTACCTTTTTTATCTACTGGCGCTTTTACTAAAACATAAGTTTTTAAAGCAAAAGTAGGATAAGCTGAATAAATTCTATCAAACCCTTTACTATTAACAAAAACAATAGCTTGATTTGATGTATCAACTTGAATATTTTCTTCATTAACTACAGGATATAAATAATCAGCTGTATTATCAACACCAATAATTAAATATTGTTGATTATTAACTATTATTTTATATTTATCGTCTAGATTTCTTATAAAGTCTTGCATTTCAAAAGGTTTAGATAAATATTTTGAAATGTCTCCTGTATAAGGTTCTTTTTTATTTTTAGATAAATAACCATAGCTTACTTTTGCTAAATATGAACCTGAATCTGTATAAACTAATTGGTTAGCTATAACAACTGGTTCAATTAAACTTTTTATATAATCTTTAGCTATTTTAGAAATATTAATATTAAAGAAATTTAAATCTTTACCTTCAGGATTTTTAAAGACATGGTTTACTAAATAATTAAAATAAGACATGTCAAGTGAAACTGCATTATCATTTTGAGTTTCAAATGTGGTTGAAACGAAATTAAATTCTTGAGTAATAGCAGCTATATTATTTTTTAATTCATTAACGTCAGCATTTTGCAAGTTATTTAAAATTTTAGAAATAACATAAGCTAAATTACCTTCATTTGGATTTGGACTTAATAAATAATATAAAGCAATTTGAGGAAAACTCATGAATGTTAGAGGATTAACAACACTTCTTGGAATATTTAATAATGATAAATAAGAAGGTAGTTGTGCAGCTTCTAAAGTATTTTTATATAAAATATCAAAATCTTGATCATTTAAGACTAAAGGAACTAAAGAATTAGATGCTGAATGAGATGTTTTTATAAATGAATCAATAAATGTTTTAATTGATTCTAAATAATAAGTTGGCATTTCATTAGCGGAAGCTATTAAACCAAAATTATATGTAATTTCATTTGAGTTAGCTAATAAAATCTTTTTAATTTCTTCAATTGTTTTTTCATTAATATTTGCTTTTCTTAAATTATTAAAGAAAGTGCTAAATTGTGGGCTTGATGAAATTAAAGAAACTAAAACTTTGTTTGCTTCAGTATTTTGAGCATTAGCATAAGCTACTTTTAAAAGTTTAGCTCTAAATGTGTCATCACTTCCTAAAATACCCATACTTGGAATTGGATTAATTACAGCATTATAATTAGCCATCTTAGCTTTAATTTCATTATCATTTGCTACTTTAAATAATTCTTGTAAAACTAAAGTTATTTGATCATAAGTTAGGAATTTATCATAATGGAATTCTCTATATCTATCATCAGTTTTTGAATCAATAATAATTTTTTCAGTAACATTAGCTAATTTATTTAAATTATAACCAAGTTTGGTTCATAAACTAAAGACACCTAAAGATTGTCTAATTAAATTAGCTGGATCTTTTCCTAACATTGATGAAACAAAACTATTAGCTAAAACACTATGTAATGTTTTTAGAATTTGTGAATCATTTTCATGGCCAGGAGCATTATCATTAAATATTGCTGAACGATAAGCTAAATCTCCATAACTTGCAGCTTTAATATTTTCAGCATTATCTTCTGAAAAATTATAGTTTTGATTTTTATTTAAATAATTAACATATAAAAGTTTTTGAATATAGCTTTTATAAGCTTCAATTTTTTGTTTTATTATTTCAAGATTTTGAAGATCTTGTTTGGTTACTAAAACTTTATTTTCTAAAAACTTATATTCATCTAAAGTTAAATTAATTAGTGTTTTGTTTTCTATTGCTTTTTGAACTTTAAATAAAATTTTATTAACATCATCAATAGAAAATTCGTTTATTGCTTGAGGTGCATTATTTTCATTTTTAATTTCAGTTTCATTAACTGGGAAATTTAATTTTAATAATGTTGGAATATCTAATAATGAAAGTTTATTTTCATCAGCAGCTGGAATTGCTAAGTTCAATGTTTTTGATGCTATATCTGTTTTATTAGATAAATTAAACATTTTGATTATAGCAGCTTGAATTTGTGAAATCTTACCTGAAGAAACTATCCCATCATATGAAGAGTTAATTGCTGATAAAAAGGCAGCAATATAATCGTTTTTAGTTAATGATTCAGTGTTAAAGTCTTTAAAGATTTTATTGTTAGATGAAATTGGATAATTATCGTGTTTAATTAATTTATTTAACGATTGAGTAAAACGAGCTAAATTAAATTGGCTAAATATTTCAAATAAACCTTTATTGATGTTTGTATAACTTAATGTTCCGTCTTTTGATCCATTTAGTTTAATAAATATTTTTCTCATTTCAGCTTTTTCATTATCTGAAATTACATTATTAACTAAAGTATTTGAATTTATTCATTTTTGATATAAACTTCTTGGGCTATCTGGATTTAGTAATTTTGAAAAATCTAATTGGTTTATTAAATTATTTATTGCTGTTTTTATTTTATATTCATCTAAAGATTGAAGTAAACTTAATAAAATTCTTTCATTTGATAATGATCAATAAGTATCATTAATTGCAGTGAAAGGTTTGTATGGATGTTTTTCATATCAATCTTGTATAATGGCTGAAAACTTAATAAAGTCAACTGAATTTACAATTGATTTTAAAAATTCAAAGATTTCATTTTTGTCTTTAATTAAATCTAAAGCATCTCTAATTGAAAATTTGATTTGAGGAATTAAATATAGAGAATTTAAATTTAAAAATCCTGAAATATTATGAATTTGTTCTAATAAAAAGTCATCTCTTTCTTGTTGAGTAGTTCCTGAATTTTTATATTGTTGTTGTAAATAAGTAATAATATTGTTAAATATTTTTTTAATTAAAGTATTAGCATTAGTGTTTGCAAATTCTAAGTTTTTATTATTGCTATGATTAATTGGTTTAATTATAAATTTTAAAATATCTAATAATACTTTTGTGGTAATTTGACCATTAATTTTACCAACCGCTAATAAAGTATGAAAACCGTTTGATTGAACACTTTGAGAACCAGCTTCAAAGAAACGATATAAATCATCTTTATTAAATAGTTTTCTTAAATCTGAATTTAAAATAATATCTCTAACTTTTTGAACTAAACTTTGAATTGAATTTTTTTGAATAATTTCTTGAACGAATTCATTATTAATTGCTCCAAAGCTGATTGGTAAAGAAATCGAGTTTTTAAATTCTTCATTAACTTTAGCTCAACCATTAGGTCCTATTTCTCCTCTAACTGTGTAGTTTTGAGTTACTAAATAGTCATAAAGTTCATTTAATGATAAATATTCTTTATTATTAATTTTTACTTTATTTCAAACATTATTATTAACAAAGCCTTTAATAGGTGAATATCTTAAAATAATGTATTGATCATCTTTAACTTTAGCAATACCACCAATTAATGTTGACCCTTTTGGGTTTTTAAGTTCTGGTGTTGCTGTTGTTATAGCTAAAATTTTACCTTTTACTGGATAAGGAATTTCAGTATTAGGTAAATAGTCATAATAAGTATCAAATCTAATGTCAGCATTAAAATAATTAATATCTGGTGTAAATTGTTTTAAAGTATATTCGATTAAATCTTTAGTATATACTGAAGGAATCTTTCTAATATATTTATCATTTGGATCTGGTTTTAAAACAAATTTATCAACATTTTCATTAGTTATTGAGCTGTTTAAATAACCTGGGTTTAATGTTTCATTATATAATTTATCAACATTTTGTTTAATATCTAAAACTGTATTTTTTTCATTTCCAACATTAACAAAATGGTAAACATTTTTCTTTCCAGTTTCTTCATTAACTGTTTCAACTGTAATTGTTTGTCTTAAACCTAAGTTCTCTTCTCCTACTTCTTTTTTAAGAGAATTAATAATAGATGAACGAGCAAAATTAGTTGCAGATTTAGAAATAAAATCTTGTGCAGTTTTTAATTGATTAACATTTGAAATTTTCAAAAATTCTCTATCACTAATAGGATTTGAACCAAATTCTTTAAATTCAACTTGTTTAATATTATTAAGTTTTTGATGTTCTAAATTTAGATGAAAAACTTTAATTTTTGGATTTTCTTTTCCACCTTCTCAAGGTTCTTTAAAAACAGTTAAAGTATCTTCTTTTGTAATAGGAACTGTTTGTTCTAATGTTTCTTTAGCATAATCACCTATGCTATATTTTGTTACAATTGTTTTATTTCAATATGATAAATAAAGAAGCTTGTTATATTCATCTGGATTAGTTTCTTTAAAATCACTTATAAATTTTAAATATGAACCTTTTCAGTTAGAATTATCTTCATCTAGTTCATTATTTCAGTTTAAAATTTGACGATATCAATTAAAATAAACTTCTGTTTCAGTTTTTCTTATTCAGTCTTCTGGTATTTTATAAGTAGTTGCTGATTTTAATGAAGTAAAAGTATCTATATCTCTTTCAATTCTATTATTTTGTAAATATTTATTTAATGAAAAATTTGTTTTAATTTTATCTCTAATATTTAAAGTAGTATCAGTACTGCTAAAGTTTGAGTCTAATTGTAAATCAGAAGTTGAATTTAAATTTTTATTAAAATAATATTTATCATTATTACCGTCTTTTCTAAAGCCTAATAATTGAATAGCTTTTTCAGCCGGTATAACAATTAAAGTATTTTGAGAATTTCATCTATCATAATCTTCAGTAGCATATGAAGCTTCTTTTGTTTCAATATTTATAAACAAAGGATTAGGTGAAAATAAATAATCTTTTTCTATTTGTGCAGCATTTGCTCCTCTTGGTGCAAATGCAACTCTAGCAATATCATTTAATGTGGGTTCGTGTAATAACTTAAAAGTTTGATTTTGGGCTAATGAAATATGCTGAGTTACTGGAACGAATTTATTATTTTCTTTTTTATATAATTTAAATTTTCTATCTGAACCAAAGAATGTAAATTCTCTTATTTTATTTGGGTCAGGATTTTGTTTTTGAACTTCAAAAGCAACACTAGAACCAGGATCTTTTTGAGAATAATAAAATCTCATAAAATCCTCAGTACTGATATATAAATTATCATTGTCTATATTTCAGTTTTCAAAACGGTTTTTTAATTTTATATAATTTTGTTCTTCAGGTTTAATAGAAATTGAATACGAAATATCACTGCCATTTTTAGATGCAGCAAATTTTATTGGATCATTTGTTAAAGTAACGTTGTCTTTACCCACTTGGCTATAACCGGAATTAGGAATAACACCTGATGGGTTAACATCTAAATCAACTGTTACATCATGTAGGCGAGATACTTTGTCATATGAATTAACAGTTGATGAAAAACTAACTTTAACGTCATTTAATAAAGTAAATAAAAAAGTTGTTAAGAAAATTAAAATAGTTAAACAAACTAAAGTTACTTTATTTCTTGACAGCGATTTGAATACTTCTTTAAAGAGTCTTCGCATATTTTCTCCTTAGATTTGCTGGCAAATAAAATATAAATAATTATAACAAAATTTAAAATTTTGTTGTCCTAAACGTCTTATAGACGTCTAAAAGCACAAAAAATTTAATTTTTAGGGCTTTTTATGACATAAATTAAACAAAAAAAATAAGACTCTAAAGGTCTTATTTTTGTATATTAACTAAAATATTTTTGTTTACAACAAGCTTTGCTTGCTCTGAAAATCTTTGTAAATGTAAGTCCTTTATTACCTCAGTTGAGTTATAAAAATCAGCAACTGCATTACCATTTTTTAAATCTAAAGTCTTTATTTTTCTATCAGTTTCTAAAAAATAAAGTTTTCCATTATATTCATTTAGTAATGGTTTTGCTATTTTTAAGTATAAATTTAAATCAATAATTTTGTTAGTTTTTGCATCTAATACTTTTAGTTTAAAAGTGTTATTTTCTTTTAAAATGAAATAAAATTTTCCTTTATAAAATTGAAAGGCTGATATTCTATTGTCACGATAAATTCAAGTATATTCATAAATTGTTTTCATAAAATGACTATCAAAATAATTTTGGTCTATTAACTCACCATCTTTTATATCTAGATCATATGGAAAATAACTTCAAGAACTTCTTGTTTCAACTGGGTTTTTATCTAATTTAACACTTTGATTTAATTTGAAAGTTTGAAATGCTGAAGAAGAATCAATACTAGAAGTAGATGTTTGACCAATAATTTCGACTTTTGCTTTTTCACCAGTTGTTGAACCATCAGTATCAACAAAAGTAGGGTCGGCATATGCCCATTTATTATCATCTAATTGATAAACTAAAAAGATATGAGTTTCACCAGTCCCGATTTTATATCTTATATTTGCAGCTGATAATAAATAGGTCATTAAATCAACATACTCTTTACATACACCTCAATGATTTTCGTATGCAGTTTGTAAAAAATTACCATTTTTATCTGAGTAATTTAAATTTTCAGTTACATATTTCATTATCACATATGCTTTTTCAGCTATGCTCATACCTTCATAAAATAATGAAAGTACATAATTTTTTTGAAATTCTCTTATTTTTAAACCTTCTGTATTCAAATCATTTCTTTGAAAAATAGTCTCACTTATTTGACCTTGTTTAGCAACCCTAAAAGTTCAAGGTCCTTGACTTGCTACTGATAAATAAGGTAAATTTACTAAATCAAATTGTAAAAAATCTTGTAAAGCATCGAAAACTGTAGAAACTAAAACTACTTTATCTTTAGGATAAGTTACAGTGACACTTGAACCTCTTTTTTGATGTTCAAGTGTTTTAATTGCTTTTATTCATAAGTTTCTTATTTCTACTTTAGATAATAATTTATCATTTGAAATTGAGCTGTTTGCATTTTCAATTGCTTGTCTTAGTTTTAAAACAAATTCATTAAAACTAGTTTCTAAATCATTAATTTTTTGAAGATTTGCTTCGGTTGCTGATGCATTCATTAATTCTTCAATATTATTCATTTTTTGAGATCACTCATTTTGCAATTCTAAAGGTAAGGTTCTTAATGATGTAGCATAAATCATTAGCCCATTTCTCATTAATCCTAATTTTCTTAATGGTTCGCCAGTGATTGCTACAAAAGGTTCATTAATATTATGATTGTCAGATTCAGGTTCATTTTGAGGCGCTGGGTTTTCTATTGTAGTAGTTGTTTCTGCAGGTGAAGTATTATTATTTTCATTTAAACTTGGTAATGTTTCAACAGTAGTTTCTCTTGCTGGTGTTTTAGGTTCAGTAGTAGGTTTAGAAGCTGAAACTTCATTTTCATTACTTGCATCAGAAACTGTAGGTTTATTTACTGGTGAAGCATTTTCACCTTCTATTTCATTATTTTTAGTTGAGACTTCGGGTTGATTTTCTTCATTTGATGCCACTACATTTTCTTTATTTGTTTTATTATTTAAATTATTTAAAGAAGGTGTTTTTGGTTGAGATTCCATTTTTTCTGGCTCACTAATAGGTTTTTTCTCTTGTGGAGTATTTATAGTCTCCTTTGGTTTTTTAGATATTTTAGTTTTATCTTCTAAAAGATTTTTTTCTTTTTCACTTGGAGGCAAAATTCTATCATTTTCTTTTGTTTCTTTTTTATTTAAATCTTCGCTATTTTTGCTATTTGTTCTTTCATCTTCTTCAATAGTTACAAAAACCGGCTTAGATTTATTATTTAGTTTTGAAATCGTATTTTCACATGACAAACTAATAGCTGATGTAGCTATTAAACTTGATATTAATATTAAAGTTGCTTTTTTCATTTTCATACAATTTCTCCTAAAAGTATATAAATTGTAATATAAAAAATAAAATTTTATATATTATTAGTAAAAATTAAAAAACAAAATCAGGAAATTCCTGATTTTGGCAAAATTATGAATTAATTAATTTTTCAATTTTTGTAGTAGCATCTGCACCATTAATAATTAGTTTAGCATCTTTTGTATCTCTTAATAAATTCATAGTTTTTATAGGCACATTAGATTTATAAAACTCACTAATTTGATTACCATTTGTTAAATCTAACTTCATTACTGTTGTATCATTTTTTAAAAAGAATAATTTTCCGTTATATTCATTTAAAAGAGGTTTTGCAATTGTTAGACCAGTAACATTTAAATCAGTAGTAGTGTTATTTTTTGCATTTAATATTTTTATTTTAAATGGACTAGAATCGTTTTCCTTTCAAATATAGTAAAAGTTGCCATGGTAGTATTGAAAGGCAGAAAGTCTGCTGTAATTGCTTTCTCTACTTGCAAGTTCTCAAATTGTATTCATAAAATGAGAATCAAAAAATTGTTTTGTTATTACTTTATCTTTTGGAATATCTAAATCATAAGGAAAATATGATCATGATCAACCAGTTTTTTCTCCTGGTCTATCATCTAATTCAACACTTTGAGTTGTTCTATAAGTATTAAATGCAGCAGAACCATCTAATTCTGGTGTTGAAGGTTGACCAATAATTTGATCTACTGAGTTTTCCCCTGTTGTACTGTTTCCAGTGTCAACAAATGTTGGATCGGCATAGACTCAGGTTTTATCTTCTAATTGATATGCTAAAAAGATATGTGCATCTCCAGTACCAACTTTATATGGAATGTGAGCAGCTGATAGTAATCACATCATCATATCTACATATTCTTTACATACACCATAGTGATCTATATAAGCTGTTTCTAAAAATTTACCTTTTTTATCTGAGTAATTTAAATTTTCTGTAACAAATTTCATTATTACATATGCTTTTTCTAAAGTGGGCATTCCATCGTAAAATTGAGACAATATAAATTCTTTAGCTCACTCTCTTTTGGCTAACCCAGCAGCATCTAAATCATTTTTTTGAAATATTGTAGTCCCAATTTCACCTGGAAGACCATTTTTAAATATTCATCTGCCATTACTTGCTATAGAAAGAAAAGGGTAATTTGTTAAATCATCTTTCATAAATTCTTGAACAGCAGCAAAAGCTTCTTGATTACGAACAACTTTTCCTTCAGGATAAGTTACTGTCGCAGTAGGAACTATAACATTATTAGGATCTTCAGGAGTTGGATTTTTAATTAATGGTTCATCCTTTAAATGTTTAATTGCTTCTATTCAGGCATTTCTAATCTCTTCAACAGAAGCATAACTTGAAGAATCTGCATTTGCCGAAATTGTTTGTAAAGCTTTGTTTAATTCTGACATCAGTGTATAAAAAGTTTTTTCGAATTCTTTAAATTCTTTTAATGCTTCCTTTGTAGCGGGCTTTCTTTTGAAATCACGAAGTTTCTGCAAAGCTTCATCATATTTAGCTTTTAAATCGGCAGGAAGTTTATTAGCTCTAGGAGCTAAACTTTGTATATTTCTTTCCATAAAAACAAAAGAAAAGTTTGCCTCTGGTGACATACCTAGAGTAGGACCATTATTAACTGGTGCACTAGGTGGATTTACGGGAGGTTGTGAACTAGGGCTATCATTTGATGGTCTTTCGTTTGTATTTGTAGAACCAGGGTTTATATTAGCTGAGTTACCATTTGCTGAGCTACCTGATCCATTTGAACTTCCAGCGCTTCCTGAATTTGAAGATGAGTTAGCTGAAGAATTCGAATTAGTATTTCCGTTTGATGATGAAGAACCTCCTGAACTAATTCCGTCACTTCCTGTTGTAGAAACTAAAATAGGTCCAGAACTTTTTTTAGAGCCAAAATCACAAGAAGCTGCCATCATAGGAATTGCTAAAGCTGCTGGAGTTAGTAAAATTAGTAATTTTTTTGATTTCATATTTGCCTAAACTTTCTTTAAATCATCTTTTATTATAAAAGATCATTTACGTGGGTAATTTTCTAAATTATTGATTGTTTTATTATAAAAAATTAAGTTTGTTTCATATCCAAATGGATTTATTACTTTTTTAATTTTTGTGTCTATTTTAAACGTATTTATTATTTTTGATGCATTATTGATTTCATTTTGGTAATTTTTTGATTTTAAAAAGCAAAAAACTCCATTTTTTTTGCCTAAATTAAAGCTTATTTCAATTAAGTTTTTTAATTCACTAACTGCTTTAGCTGAAATAAAGTCAAATTTATATTCTTCATTTGATTCTTCTGCTCTTATTTTTTTGACTATTATATTTTGAAGTGATAAATCATTTATAACCATATTTAAAAAGTTAACTCTTTTTTGCATTGGCTCATAAATTGTTATATCTAAATTTGGTCTATAAATTTTATAAGGAATGATAGGAAAACCAGCACCAGAGCCAATATCTAAAACTTTTTTATTATCTAAATTTAAAATCTCTTTTTCTATATTTATAAAAATTAAAATAGATTCAATAATGCCTTCATTAACTAGTTTTTCATCTCTGTAACCTGTTAAATTATATTTTTGATTTTCTATTTCAACAAGTTCATAATATTTATATAGATTATTTAAAATTTGATTGTCTTGAATATCTAAATGAGTTTGAATAAGGTCAATAAATTTATTTACTGTAAGCATGATAAATTTCGGTTATAGATGTGTTTTCAACATTAGCTTTAATTACAAGACCTAAAAATTGAGCTAAAGATAAAATTTTAATTTTTGAAAAATGTTTTAAATTGCTATGATCTATTGAATTTGTTATTATTACTTCATCTATTATTTCACTATTTTCAAAAGTTTCAAATCCGCATGAAAATAAACCGTGTGTAGCAGCAATAATAATTTTTTTTGCGCCTTGTTTTTTTAAAGCTTCTGCTGCATGTAAAATAGTTCCACCTGTATCTATAATGTCATCATATATTACAACGTTTTTATCTTTAACATTACCTAAAACACTTACTATTTCAGAAACATTTGGAGCTGTTCTTCTTTTATCAATAATAGCTATTTCTTCTTCATTATTTAAAAGTTCAGATAGTTGTCTTGCTCTAACAGCGCCCCCATGATCTGGTGAGACTATTGTAAATTTCTCATTACGATTCTTAAGTTCTTTTGAAAAAATAAAATGTCCTCTTAAATCATCTACTGGGATGTTAAAAAAACCTTGAATTGAAGGATTATGTAAGTCAATTGCAATGACTTTATCTACTCCACTTCTTTCTAATAAATCAGCCATTAAACGAGCAGTTATGGGCTGACGTCCTTGAACTTTTCTATCTTGTCTAGAATAACCATAATAAGTCATTACACAAATTATTCTTTTTGCTGATGCTCTTTTTAAAGAATCAACAAATATAAATAATTTCATGTAATTATCATTAACTGGTGATGAAGTATTACAAATTATAAAAACTGTTTTATTTCTAACAGTATCATAAGAATATAATAAATCTTCTCCATCTTTAAAAGTGATTTGACCAACTTCACTTACTTCTGTTTTTAAAACACTACCTATTTCTTTAGCTAGTTCAAGTGAATTATTCATGCCAAATACTATGACATTTTCATCTTTAAAACTCATATTTCACTCCTATATAAATACATCTATATTTTACTATAATAAATAAGTTTTTTATTTTATAAATAAAAATGCGAAAGTAAAATCGCATTTTTTATAAAAATTCTTTATATATTTTTTTGTAAATAATTTTTACTATTTGAACTAATATTATATAACTTAATAAAAACAGACCAAGTCAAGCATAAAACATTGCAGGTAAGGCTCTTAATTGAAGTCATGAATTAACTTTAGGAACGTATGCTATAGATGTTACTATACCAACTGCTACTATAGTCATTATTAAAACAGGCGTTGAAGCATTTGATTTAATAAATGGTATTTTATTAGTTCTTATAAAATGAATTATTATAGTTTGAGTTCACATAGAGGTTATTAGTCAACCTGTTCAAAATAGTTCTTTAAATGCTTGTTGATTTTCTAAAGAAGTAATTTGTTTATATTGACCTAAAGCTGAGCCATTTATTGAAATAGTTGGAATAAAAACATAATATAGAATTAAAAACGTCATTAAATCAACTATAGAACTAACTGGTCCAAATCAGAGCATAAAGCGCCAAATCGATTTATGTTCTCATTTTCTTGGTTTTTGAATAAACTCTTTATCAACATTGTCTCATGGCAACGTTCCACAACAAAAGTCATAAATTAAATTTAAGAAAATTATTTGAACAGGAGCCATTGGAATAAATGGTAATAAAATTGAAGCGAATATTATTGAAAAAATGTTACCAAAGTTTGAAGAAACGGTCATTTTTACATATTTATTAATGTTTGCATGTGTTTTTTTACCTTCAATAATTCCAGTAGCTAAAACATTTAAATCTTTTTCTAAAAGTATTATATTAGCTGATTCTTTTGCAATATCAACTGCAGTATCAACAGAAATTGAAACGTCAGCAACTTTCATAGCAGGAGCATCATTTATTCCATCTCCCATATATCCAACAACATGACCATTTTTACGTAAAATTTCAATAATTCTTGCTTTTTGATCTGGACTTAATTTTGCAAATATTTGAGTTCTTTCAACTTCGATTGCCAGTTGTTCATCAGTCATATCATTAATATCTTTTCCAATTAAAATACGACTATATGGAATACCTACCTTAGCACAAACTGCTTTTGTAACTAGTGGATTATCACCTGTTAAAATCTTAACTTCTACACCTAAATTATGTAATTTTTGAATTGATGATTCTGCTGAATGTTTAGGTGGATCTAAGAAAGTCAAATAACCAATTAAGGTCATATCTTTTTCGTCAACAACTGATAATTTACCAACTGCATTTATATCTGATTTTTTAGAAGCGACTGCAATAACACGCATTCCTTCTTCCCCAAATTCTTCAACTTTTCTTAAAACTTTTTTAATTATTTTTTTGTCTAGTTCAACAACTTTACCATCTAAATAAATTTTTGAACAAACATTAATTATTTCTTCAACTGCACCTTTTGTAATTAATGTAACTTTATCATTTTTAATTGATTTAACTAAAACTGACATTCTTTTACGATTAAAATCAAAGGGAACTTCGTCAATTTTATCGTAATGCAACTCTAAATTTTCTAATGATTTTAATTCATCAGCCAATTCCATTGTTCTATTAATAATTGATTTATCTAATAGATTTTTAAGACCTGTTTGATAAAATGAATTTAAAAATGCATATTTTAAAACGTGTGCATCACTTTTACCATTAACATCTAAATGACGTTCTAAAATAACTTCATCTTGTGTTAATGTACCTGTTTTATCAGTACATAAAATATCCATTGTTCCAAAGTTTTGAATAGAATTTATATTCTTAACAATGGTTTTAGCTCTACTCATTGCAATAGCACCTTTAGATAAACACGCTGTTACAATCATTGGTAGCATTTCAGGCGTTAAACCGACTGCAATAGAAATACCAAATAGTAGTGCATTAATTCAAGCTTTTGAATCAGTTCTATTTGTTAAACCAACAATTAAAAACACAATAGGAATTATTGAAGCCATAATTATTGTTAACATTATTGAAATCTTTTTAATTCCCTTTTCAAAAGAGGTTGGTACTTGTTTTTCATTTACTTTAGAAGCAACTTGTCCAATATAAGTATCATTTCCAACCACTATTACTATAGCTTTAGCTGAACCTGAAATAATATTTGATCCCATAAAAGCTAAATTATGACGGTTAGTTATATTGTCATAACTTTCTTTTTTGCTAACATATTATATTTTTCAATTGGTTCACTTTCGCCAGTTAAAGAAGCTTGTGAAACAAATAAGTCTTTAGCTTTTAAAATTCTTACATCACCAGGAATAATGTCACCAGCTGCAAAGTGAACAATATCACCTACAACTATTTCATCCATTGGAATTTCTTTTAAAACTCCATTTCTTTCAACTAAACACGTCGTTTCAATTATTTCAATTAATTTTGAAGCACTCGAAGCACTTTTTTGTTCTTGTATAAAATGAATAATACTACTTAAAAATACCATTACTAAAATAATAGTCATGGTTATAAAATTTAAGTCTTGTTTATTATTTTGAACAATTGGCAAAATAACGTCAACTACCATTGAAACGCCGGCCAAAACAATTAAAATAACATTAAAAAGATTGAAAAATGATCTAAATAATCTTTTTCAAGTTGTATCAGCTCCTTTTTTAGTTATTTTGTTTTCACCATATTCATCGCAATTTTCTTCAACTTGCTCTTCAGTTACTATACCTATTGAAGATGAATTATATTTTTTAAATAATTCTTCTTCGCTTGCTTCTGAAGCCATTATTAAACGTTTTTTAATTTCTTCACGTTCAGCTTCTAATTTTTGTTGTTTAGCTGATTTTTGTAAAGTATTTTTAGCTATCATAATTCCTCCTTTTATTTTTTTAAAAAGAGCGAATAATTAAAAGAGAACTTGTTCTTTTTTTAAACAAGTTTTGCTATTATTACTCCGCCCTGTACTTGAATTTTCCATAGAACAAAATTCCCTTTCTTTTTAGTTATTTTTATTTTACCACATAAATAATATAAAAAGCACTTTATGAGTTTTTTTCATAAAGTGCCTTAATGAATTCTTCATTTAAATTATTTTTATTATTCTCAAAAGAAACAACTTTACCGTTTTTAATTGCTAATATATGACTAAAATTATCAGCTAATAAATTTAAATCATGAATATTAACTAAAACAGTAGTATTAAATTCTTTATTTATATTTTTAAAAGATTTATAACTTCTTTTGCATTTAAAATATCAAGACTAGAAGTTGGCTCGTCAGCCAAAATAAGTTCACTTTTTTGAAGTAATAATTTAGCAATTTCAACTCTTTGTTTTTGACCGCCGCTTAGTTCAGAAACTCTTATAAATGCTTTATCTAAAATTCCTAGTTTTTCAAGAACACTAAAAACTTCTAATTTTTGTTTTTTAGTTAAAATTTTAAAAAATGTAAAAATAAAGTTTTTATATTGCGAATATAAATGCAAAATGTTTTCATATACATTTAAATCTTCAATTAAATTTGGCTCTTGACCTAAATATCCAATTTTTGTCAGTAATTTTTTATGTTCTTTTTTAGATAAATCTTTTAAATTTTTATTATCTATTTCTAAAACACCACTTTGAATTTCTAATTGATCTAAAATAGCATTAAAAATTGTTGATTTACCAGCGCCAGATGGCCCAATTATGGCAACCATTGATCCTTGAGGAATTAAAAAATTAATATTTTCTAAAACTAAGTTTTGATCTTTTTTTTCATATTTAGCAAAATAGTTTTTAAATTGTATTTCCATAGTAATAAATTATAAATAAAAATAGTGTTTTATAAACAACACTATTTATTTGTTAAAATTTTGGGTTAATATCTAAGTTTCTTAATACATCGATAACTGTTTGTTTCATTTCTGCTGAATATTCTTCAAACATTGCTAATTCATTTTCTTCTAATCTAACTTTTGGTAAGTGTCTATATCCATTACGTCCTAAAATAACTGGTAAACCAAAGTATACGCCGTGGTTTGTGTATTCTTTAGGTAATTTAACACCTAATGAGTAAATTGCTTGACGATCTGATAAAATACCGTTAACAATTTCAGCTAGGTTTTCACCAATACCGAAGTTTGTAATTCCTTTACCTGAAATAATTTCAAAAGCTTCATTTTTAACTTTTTCATATAAAGAACTTACTCATTCATTGTCTAAAGAACCGTTTGCCAAATAGTCTTTTAATGAACCTAAACCGATTCTAATTTTTGAAAATGGAATGATGCAACGTGCTCCATGTTCTCCAATAACAAAACCTGTAATTGAAGAAGCTTTAACACCGATTTTATCAGCTAAGAATTTTTTCATTCTTGCTGTTTCTAGAATTGTTCCTGAACTAATAACTTTAGAAGCTTCAAATTGTGTAACTTCTTGATAAACTGAAGCCATTGTATCAACTGGATTTGAAGCAATAATAGTAATTCCTTTAAATCCTGAGTTTTTAACATTTTCTCCAATTTCTTTTAATAATTTTGCATTGTCAGTTAATAGTTCTAAACGGTCTTTTAAAACACCTTCTTTAGGTTTTACTGATGCTGTAATAACAATAATATCAGCATCATGTAAATCTGAATATTCTCCAGCTCTAAATTTAGCGCCACAGTTAGACATAGAAGCAGCAGCATCATTTAAATCTTTTGCTTGTGCTTCAGCAAATGTTTTGAAATAATCAATTAATACATAATCAGCTTCGATGTTTTTATTTAGAGCAGCATATAAAAAAGCTGATCCAACTGCTCCTGTACCAATAAGTCCTATTTTAGTCATTATTTGTTCCTCTTTTCTTTTTTAAGTTTTTTACGAGTTCAACATTATACATGTATGGTGTTCCATTAGATTCAAAAGGATCATAGTCCATTAAATAACCGAACATAATTGCAGCTCTATAAATAAATGCAATTATTCATCCATAGGCCTCATTATTTTCTAAATCATTTATTGTAATTTTAATTGTTGGAGTCTTACAGTAATTTACGAGATTTTCTAAAAAAGTATTACTCATAATTTTACCTATACTATTATAAGTTAAATTTGATAAATAATTCAAATATTCATCTTCAGTATCACTGAAAGTTGAGACATTTTTATCATAAATAGAGCTATTATTAATAATTGCTGTATTAAATGATGGAACAGGGTTTGAAGCCACTATATTTAAAAAAGCATTATTTATTTCATAGCCATCTCAAAAGTATGAATTGATTCCTTTTTTAGCTTTATTTCCAACTTCTAAAAATACCATTGAAAATAGTTTTGCTAAACTAAATTCAGATTTTGAAAAACTAAAAATATTTTCAATAATTCTACTTTCTTTATAAAACCTAAATCTTGCTGTTGCATAACGATATGGTTCGTTATTTATTAATGAAGCTTCATTATATTTTTTATTAGCATTTTCAGCTCCTAATAAATATTTATCAATATCAATTCCAGCTACTGCTAGGGGTAAAAGAACAGCTGGTGAATATGCAAAGAATTTTTCATGATTATTATCTAAGATAACTAAATGTGAATATTTATAATCTCTTGCTTGATAAAATAATTCTCCATAATTATTATTGGTTGTAATAATAATATATTTTTTAGCTGAATCGGATGAAAATTTTTTAAGTAATAAAGCTCTTAATTCATGAAATAAAACAAGAGTGTTGAAATCTTTTCCGTTTTGTGAAATTACATTTATTGCAAAACTTTTATTTTCTAATTTAGCTAAAAGTTTAATCATATCTGAAGTTGTAATTATATTTGAAACATACAAAATTTCAGTTGTCTTTTGTTTGTCTTTGTCTTTAAAGACGTTTGAATATAAATCAACTAAGGCTTGACTTTGAATTGCTGTTGTTGAGTTTGAAATAACAACTAAATAATCAATTTGTTCTTGTTCTAATAAATTTGCAAATGATTTAATTTTTTCAATTGTTTTTGGTTCACTTGCTTCAAATGGTCTAAAGCAGTTTACTACTTGATATCCTTTATATTTTCCGCTTATAATTTTATGATTTATTTCTTTAATGACTTTTTCAGCTGCTTCGAATAATTCATCATTAACAGCATCAGATGTATCTACTGAAATAAAATTTTTATTTTCCATAGTTTATTCCTTTGTTTGTAAAGTCTAATAAACTATCAAATTTTGCAGTCTTTTTATCCATTTTAAAATTGAATGGATTTTTTAAATATTTTGGATGAATTCTTTTATATGAAACGTTGTATTCATTATCAGTGATTTTTTCAGTTATTATTAATTCTTTAATTTCCCCAACCTTAAACATTTCATTTAGATCAGCAATAAAATAATCACTTACTTCGGTAATATTTAGATTAAAAATTACATTGTCTTTTGATCCAAAAACTACTCAAGTTTTATTTATTTTTAATATTTTTGCTCTTATTATTTTTCCTATTTCTAAATTATTCATTATTACCCCTTATTTTATTATTTAATTTAATTATAAAGATTTTTTTAAAACTAATTTATAATATATAAAAAAGAACAGGGGTGCCCAAGGGCTGAGATAGACCCTCATTAACTGATCTAGTTAGAACTAGCGTAGTGAGTTTCTCAATTTTAAGGGTTTCTCTATAAAAGGAGAAATATGAAAAAATCATTAAAATTATTTTTATTTACTTTACCTTTAATAAGTCCAATAATATCAATTTCATGTCAAAATAATAATCAAGAAATTAAGACTTTAAAAGATATAAGATTTGCTGTAAATGATCCTTGATTTGGTTCAAGAAGTGAAGGATTTTTTAAAAATATTACAAAAAGATTTAATGAAAAAACTAATTCAAATGCTACTTATAATGTTAACTTTCAACAAGCCAATGCTGATTTAGCAAGCAATATTTTAAAAGGTTCTAGTGATGTTGCAGTTTTAACATCAGGTTTATATAATGCATCAAATAATGCAAGCGAATTAATTCCAATAGTTCAAACAATGACTAGAGCTTTAAGTTTTGATTTAGATAGTTCAAAAAGATATTCAGATGGTTCAGATAATGATGAACTTGTTAAAATAGCTAAAAAAGCTGAGGCTTTATTTTTAGAAAAACCTTATAGCGAATGAAATGACGAAGAATATAAATGAAATGGAAGTTTATATCAAAAATTTTATGCTCCAGCTGATACATCAGTTGATTTTTATAGAGGTTTAGTTATGATTCAAGGAACCAATGAAGAATTAACTAAAATTAAAGAAGCTTGAAAAAATAAAGATTGAAATACATTTAGAAACTTTGGTATTGTTTTAGGTGATAAAGATAGTAGTTCAAAATACATTTTGCCTCAAGCTTTATTTAAAAAGCATTTTAATAAAAAAGGCAATGAATTTTCTGGTTTTGAAGTCGATAAAATTGAACATTCAAATAAATATAACACAGGCAATATTAAAGATATTGGTAAAGGCTCATTAGCTGATTTTCATATTGTATTTGATGATCTAGGTTCTTTTGGCTATACTCATAATATAAAAGGTAATGAAAAACTAAATTATTATAAACCAGATAATTCAAATGCTAAAATTGAATTTTTAACTGTTACAGATCCTTTAAAATACAATGTTTTTGTAACTTCAAAAAGAATGTCAAAAGATTTAAGAGATGCTTTAGCTAATAGCATAATAGAAACATGAAAAGCTAATGAAGATGATTATGGCTTTAAAGTTGGATTTAATGGCTATAAAATAATCAATGATTATCAAACTGAAGTAATTAAGTTTTATAAAGATTCAACTCAATAATGAATACTAATTTAGATATTAAAACTTCTTTAGTTAATGACTATTTAATTAAAGATTCAAAAAAAATAAAGGCTTCAAAATCAAGTATTTTTAAGATTTTTATTTTTTTATTAATAATTGGTTTAATTATTTTAAGTATTGTAATAATAAATTTTAGTTTCTCATCTAATGGACTAAGTTTATTTTCAAGAAATTTAAAAAACTTTTTTACCCCGGTTCAGAAATCTGAAATATTTTTAAATCAAAATTTATGAATATTATCTTTTAAATTTTTATTTACTAGTATAAAAATAACTTTTTTAGGCACAACTATTGGGCTTATTTTAGCTTTAATTACTAGTTATTTTTCTAATTTAAAAATGAATTATAAATTTATTGCAATTCCTTTTAAAATTGTTGTTATTTTGCTTAGATTACTACCTGAATTATTTTTTATATATTTATTTCAAAATTCAGCTGAAAAAATGATTGCTATAAATTTAATTTTTATTTGATTTACTTGGCTTTGACTTCATGAATATTTTAGTCAAATAATTGAAAATGCTGATTTTAATATTTATTATTGAATGCTAAAAAATAAAACATCAAGATTTTATGCATTTAAAAAAGAAATATGACCTCAAATAAGAGTTAAGTTTTTTAATTATATTTTTTATGCTTTTGAATCAAATATAAGATGATCAACTATTTTATCTAAACTAGCTTTTCCTGGAATTGGTTTATTAATTAATCCAAGCATTAGTTCTTTAGATAATTATTATAATGAACTATTAATTCCTTTAGTTACATTATTAGGCTTTTTATTATTTTTAGAATTGTCTTCTTATTTATTAAAGAAATTCTTTTTTGTTTCAAAAAGTCATGAGTTTAATTATAAAAAATATCAAATAGATAAAGGTATAAAAAACTTTGTTTTAATTTTATTATTAATTTTGTTTATTACTTTAATTGCTTTAGCTATTAAAGATTTAAATGGACTTAAGTTTTATAATAGTCAAGCTAAAAAGAATTTTAAAGACTTTTTTAATCCTAATTGATCTGAAATAAAATTTAGTTTAGACAAACAAGGTATTTTTTGAATTGTTCTAGAACTTCTAGCATTAGTTTTTTTAACTTTAGTAATGACTTTATTTATTGCTTATTTTAAAATGTTTTTATTAACTAGTTCTTTAGTTAAAAAAACAATTAAAAGCATTTTTGGTTTTAGTAATATTTTTATAAGAACTATACCTGTAATATCACTTTATTTTTTAATTTCAGCTTTATATAATATGCCTGCTGCAGCATTTTCTATTGTTTTTAGTATTCATGGAGCTTCTACACTTTCTAGAGCCATGACATCTTCTTTAAACAATATTTCAATAAATAAAATAGAACAGCTTAAAAAAAATCATTTCAGTTTATTAAGAATTTATCATGATTATGTTTTAGTAACTATTAAAACTGATTTAATTACTTTTATAAGTTTTGAAATAGAAAAAACTTTAAGAAACTTTATAACTTATGGTCTTTATTCAGCTTCATTATTTGGAGAAAAAATTATTCAAACAAGAGTAAGAGAAATACCAGAAATAGCTCCTTATTTATGATTATCATTTTTTATATTAGCTATTATCTCATTTACTAGTTATTTATTAAGAAATAATAATTATAATAAACTTAAATTTAGTATTAAAAATCTATTTTTAAATAAAACAAAAAAAGATTGAACTATGGTTTATAGCCTTGTTCAATCTTTTTTAATATTTTAGAAAGCTTATTAACTTATTTATTTTGTTTTCTTGGGTTTTATTTAGTTTTATATTTTTATCAAATAATAAATATTTAAGAACTGAAATATTATTAAAATTACCATATCTTGTTATGTGTATAAGCAATTTATATAAAGGTTCGGTAATTTTCTTTAAATATTTTTGTGCATCATTTTCACTATCGAAAGCAAAATATCCAACAGATTGAGTTGTATTACTTTTAGAAACAATATAAGGTTTATAAAAATTAGAAAGTGGAACTATTATTAACCATTTTTCATATATATCTTGCTTTATTGAAGCATATCTTGTTATATTTGGCGTATGTATAGTTTTATATTTAAATTCACTATCTTGAATGTCTTTTAAAAAAGAACTTTTTGTATGGTTATGTAAATCACATCTATAGTTAAAACTGTTTCTTTTTTTGCCTATTGTTTTTAAACAAATTTCTAGTATTTCATTAGATATATATAGTGGTAAAAATTTAAGTTCTTTAGATATTAAAACATTTGTCTGTATGTCTTTTACAAGAAAATTATTAAAAACAGTTGTTTTATTATCAAAAACCCCTTTTTGTCATATAAAAATTGTAAATGATGACCCTACCTGAGGAAAAAATTTTTTTGCATCATTATCAATTACTAAAAAAGATCCTTCATTTAGTAACCTTTTTAATGTATTGTTATTGTTATTAAAAGACATTCAATTATTTGGAGTAATATAACATAAATACCCTTTTTCATTTAATAAATCAATTCCTTTTTCAATAAAAAGATTAGAAAGGCTTTTGTTTTTATTGCCTCCACCAGAATAAGGTGGATTAGCCATTATTAGGTCATAACTTCCTTCTATTTTTAAAGCATCTATATTACTAATATATTTTGGGTTTAAAAGTTCAATACATTTCTTTATTCTTTTTTCATTTATATCGTTAAAATAAATATTTTCTATGCTTGTTTTTGTTAAACAATAAGCTCCAAAGTTCCCATTACCGCAGCAAGGATCTAATATCTTTATATCTTTTTTTAATCAAAAATCTTCAGGGATATAATCAATCATTTTTTTACACATTTCATTGGTGTACATATATCGTCACGGCTATTGAAATGTGAAGAGTCATTATTTAAATCGTCTAAAAGTTGAAATAAGTTTTCTCAGGTTCGACTTTTTTTGTCTGGCAAAGATAGAGTAAAAGAATCGTCTTTAATATCAACAAAATAATCTAATTTACTTTTGACCATATAAAACTCCCGCTAGATAATTTAATAATAAATATATTTTAAATTTATTTTTTGAAATAACACACATTTATTTAAATATTTTCTTTTTTTGCAGTTGCATTAGCATGAACATTTGCTAAAGGTTTTTTTGAAAAAGCTTCAACAAATTTTTTTATAATAATGTCTTCAGCTGCTATTGATTTTGGTGTTGCAATTTTTTTTGATTCAACACCATGCCAGTTAAAAGAATAAAAATCATCACTGCAATCATAAAT
The DNA here is from genome assembly GCF_003855455.1 of Mycoplasma struthionis. Classification (GTDB taxonomy): domain Bacteria; phylum Bacillota_I; class Bacilli_A; order Mycoplasmatales; family Metamycoplasmataceae; genus Metamycoplasma; species Metamycoplasma struthionis. The sequence goes on along the minus strand of NZ_CP034044.1, from coordinate 368,278 downwards.
ATATAATTTGTATGTCGTTTGTGTTGTATAGGTTGTGATCATTGATTGAACAATTTTTATATTTGTAGTTGAAACAGTTCTTCAATGAGTAACTGTTCCACAATTATAAGAATTTAATCTTTCTTTGAAAGTCGTTCTAGTTTGACCAAATTTTATTATGTGTTCTTTTCCATCTGAAACACATGTAATCATATATACTACACCTAAAGATTTTTTAAAAACGTTTTCAGTTTCTTTATTAACAAAATCAAATGCTAAAATTTTTTCATTTGTTACAATATCATTTACTATCTCTAAAGGTCTAATTTTTAACTTACAAATATATTGAAAATCTATAATACCTTCAAATTTAAAATCTTTTAACTCTGGTTGCTCTTTTACATCCTCCAACGTAAAAGGTTTATCATTCTTATTTGCCAAAATGAATATTTCTTCTAAAGCTTTTTTGTAATCTAAACCAGTTTTTGATCTATAAATACCATCTTAATATTTTTTACATAATTTTTTTAATTCTTCTATGTTGTTTTGATTATTTTTCATTTTAAAAATTTTACTTTTCCTTTGCTAGTATTAATTTAATTATAACATAATAAAAATAAATTTTATTTATTTTTTAAATACGGTTTAAAATAAAGAAAATCAATTATAAAAAGTATAAAAATTAAAAATAGAATATTGTTCATTATTTTTCAAAAATATTGCTCATTTTTTAAACAAAATATTGCTCATTTTGTTACCTTTTAATATAATTAAGTTATAAAGAGATTAATATACGCATATTAAAAAATAAAAAAGATTATAAAAACAGAATTGTAGATAAATTAATAAAAAGTTATTTAAAAAAAGCAAGCATTATTTGTCTAGAAGGGCCAAAATGATGTGGAAAAACCTTTACTTCAGCTCATCATTCTAACAGTAAATTTTGATAGGTAATGATGACAACCACTTTTCAAATAAAGAGTTAGCAGAAATAAATCTTTTTTCTTATTTTGCAAGGCAAAACACCTTGACTTATAGATGATTGACAAGAAGTTCTTTTATTATGAGATTTTATAAAAAATGAAGTTAATGAAAAAAGGAACAAATAATTTTAACTAAACTAAAATAAAAAATTTAGACACAAATACACTAATACTGTTAAAAAACGTATAGCTTTTTGTGCCTAATATACATTTACAATTTTGTTATTTTTTAAATCTTTTTTTATTGCCGCTATATCACTAAAAACTGTTGCAATTCTAATTATCTTTTTTTGCCCATTTTGTATAATTTATTTTTATTTTTTCTAAATAATTTTCTATTGGTCTAACTGATAAAATATATCCATTATGCCCAATTTTATTAATATATATATCTGTCAGATCTCCCAAGCAAAAATTTCTAAAAATTTTCATTGCTTGTTGCATATTGTCAAATTTCAAATATTCATTATTTTCGTTTATTAAAGGTTTTTTAATAGGAATTAAGCTATTTTCTGCGATTATTAATCAATGTATACATTCTAGGCTCTTTTCTTGAACTATTAACTCGCTTTTAAAAACTGTTTCTAATCCGTTATTTTTTATGTCATCAAACATATCTTTGCAAACTGAATAAACTTCTGAAAAATTTATATAAAATTCTCCTTCAAAGTTATTAAAAAATTTCTTAATTTCTTCTTGCTTTCCATCCATGTAATAGCCATAATCAAAAGTATCATTGGTATCAAAATGTTGAGCTTTTTCAGAAGCCACTGAATTTGATACTTGAATAACTAATAGTCTATCATTTTTTAAAATTATTGCCATATTTCCTCTTTTATAAAATTATTAATATTAAATCTTTTTTTTACACAAATATAAAATATATTTTGTAACTTCACTAAATCTTTTTTAAGAATATTTTGCTCATTTTGAAGTTTAGACATGAATTTATTTATTAACTTTTTTCGACCTTCATTTAATGTTCATTTTCTTTCGATCCATAAAACCATGTTAGATAAAAATTTAGACACAAAAACGCTTTGCGTTAATTAACAACCTTTTTTTGTTTTTTCTATTTAACATAATTAGAAATAATTAAAGCACTTTTTTAAGTATTTAATCGCCAGAATTTACTCAAGTATATATAGTTTTAACTGCTTGGATTGTTAAATTATAATTATTCTTTATAAAGTTTCTAGTTGGTTCAAATATAAATGAAATTTTATTATATTTATTTTTAAATAATTCATTGAATTCTGCTGTGTTTTCTCGTCTGTTCAATTTTATAAAACAATTTTTTTTCTGACTTTTACCCAGTAATGCGCATCCGCCACTGAATAACAAAACTCAGAAGAATTAACTTTCGTTTTATACAAAACTGACACATTGGATAAGCTTAATTTCTCAACTATTTGTCTTGTTGAAAAAAGAGTAATTTTTTAAATATATTTCAAGTTTAATTCTTTTTCAATATCATAAGTAGGCAAATCATCTATTTTTTTTAGATATTTTTCTAACAATTGCATTTTAAATTTACTCCCTATATTTATTTAATTATCTAAATTAATTTTACTATATTTTGTTTACAAAAATAGCGATCAGCACAAGATTTATATTTTTATTTAAAATAAATAAAAAAGAGCCGAAGCTCTTTTTTGATCAGTTTCCTGAAATGGTACGCCCTAGAGGATTCGAACCTCTGACCCAATGGTTAAAAGCCATTTGCTCTACCTGCTGAGCTAAGGGCGCATCAATGGTGCCCAGAACTGGACTTGAACCAGCACGGCCATTACAGCCAACGGATTTTAAGTCCGTAGCGTCTACCATTCCGCCACCTGGGCAAGGTGTGTACTTAACATACTTAATTATTATAAACTATTTAAATAAAAATTATTAAAAAAAATATTTTTTTATTAATCTTTTAAATTTTTTACTATTTTAAATATATTATTTATATTAAAATCATCAAAGTAAATTTTTTAAATAAATAAATTTTTTATATTATTTAATTTCTTGGTTAATAAAAATATTTTTTTAATTTATTAAGAAAACAATGTTTAAATTTTTAACTTTATTTAAATGTACACTAATGTTATAATGCAATAAAAGTTGTTTTATTTTTTTATTTAATTAAACAAAAAATTGCTTATTTTAAGCAATTTTGTCTTTTAAATCTGTTTTTGAAAATGCACTTAGAATTTCGTTTGCTATTAGTTTTATTACCGGAATAGAAACAGCATTGCCTGCTTGCTTATACAATTGAGAATCTGGGTAAGCTTTATTGTTAAAACTTTGTGGGATCTTAAATCAAGTATCTGAATTAAAACCTTGTAATTTTAATGTTTCATCTGGCGTTAATTTTCTTATTCCATAATCGTCTTTTATCAAAGGAACATTATGCCCACCAGTACCCATGTTGGCTGTTAAAGTAGGGCAAACATTACTTTTATTTTTTCTAACATACATGCCTCTTCTTAATTGAAAAAATTGAAAATACTCATCAATATCTCTATTTAAATTAATACTGTCTTTTAGTTCCCCAAAATACTTTGGATATTTTTCAGAATCATAATAATACTTATCATCGACTTTTTTATCTAAGGTTAATAAATTTTTTATTTGTTCTTTTCTTTTTTCTAAATTAAAATTATTTTTGTAAGTTTCTAAATTATCAAAAGAAAAGTTTTCAGCATCTTGATTATTTAAAAAACATACTATATAAATTCTTTCTCTATTTTGAGGCAAATTAGAATATTCTGATGTATTTAAAACTTTTTCTTTAACAACGTAGCCTAGTTTTTCTAATTCTTGTTTTATAACTTTAAAAGTTCTCTTGTTATCATGAGAAACTAAATTTTTAACATTTTCTAAAAACAGTGCCCTTGGTTTTTTATTTATATTTTTATTTAATAAATTAATTAAATTAACAATACTTCAAAATAAATTACCTCTGTTATCAAAAAAACCTTTTCTTTGCCCTGCAATACTAAATGCTTGACATGGAAAACCACCAACTAAAATGTCTAAAGGCTCATAAGCTATGTTTTTGTATAAGTTAAAATAATAATCTACATCACTTGATTTTTGATAATCTAGTATTTGTTCAATATCGCCTTTATAAATAGGATGTTTAAAATTATTTTTGTAGGTTTCACAAGCATAGTCATCCACTTCGTTTGCTCAGGCAATTTCAAAACCAGAACCATTGTGTTCTGCTTCAATAAAACCTCTACATATTCCACCTATACCAGCAAACAAACTTCCAACTTTATATTTCATAGCTACCTTTAATTAAATTTAATTATACAATATTGTTATTTATTGATATTAATTATTTTAGTCTAATAAATTAATTTTCAAAATAGGTTTTATATTTTTGTAATTAATTAATTTTTGTTTTATAGAAAGTCTAGGTCTTCTGCCTTGTTCTTGTTGTGCTTTAAAAGTCTCGTTTTTTTCATAATTTAAAACTACAGTTTGTATTTCGTTATCAACTTTATAAAAGTGTACTTCCCCATTTATTTTACCCTCTGGGGCAAAATCTATAAAATATAGTTCATCTCATGTATATTTAGGTCCAAAAGAACTCAAATCATTTAATATTGAAGACGACTTAAGTTGTATTCCTTTGTTTCTTTTTATATCTACAGCATCATAAGAATGAGCTGAATTTCTTGTTCTATAAGCATTAAAAAGCAAGCAAAACAAGCCCTCGCTAAGGACATCAGGCACATTCATAGATCTACCATTTAATTCTTTTAGTTTTTTATTTAGTTCTATTCATTTTTTAAATATTTCTTTTAAACTTTTAAAGTCTTTTTTTTCAAAAATGTCGACTTTTATTGTTTCATTTCTAAATTTTATTTCTTTATTTATCATATAACATATTATAATTTAAGTATTTATGAAATTATTTATTTTTGCAGAAGAATGAGAAACTGAAAAACTAAGAAATGAGTTAAATATTAAAAATAAAATTTCTTTAAATATAAATAATAATTATCAAAGTTTATATATGTATAAAGAAAATGTTTTATTAGCTCATTCAGGTGTAGGTAAAAGTAACGCAGCTTCTTTTTTAAGTTTTTTAATAGCTAAATATCCAATAGACATTATTATAAATATAGGACCAGCAGCTTCAATAAATAAAAGAGAAATAGGAGAAATTATTGAAGTAAATAAAACTTGTTTTTATGATGTTGATTTAACTTTTTTAAAAGGTTATAATTTAGGAAAGCTTCCTTATATTGAAACTTATTTTGAAACTAAAAATAAAATAGATAAAAAAGAAATCACTTTAGCTTCTGCTGATCAGTTTGCTTTTTTAAAACACAGGGATTTTTTATTAACTAATTTTGAAAATGTTGAAGTTGTTGATATGGAAGGAGCATCTTATAATTTAGTTGCTCAAAACTTTAATATTGATTTTTATTGCTATAAAATTGTTTCAGATAATTTATTAAGTAATAGCAATGTTGAATATTTAGAAGCTAAAAAAATATGAGAAAACAAAATTATAGAAGTATTTAAAAAAATAGGAAATTAAAATGAAATATATTGATGCACACACTCACCCATTTAAAGAGTATTATGATAATCCTTTAGAAATAATAAAAAGTTGACATAAACAAGATGTTGAAAAAATGATTTTAGTTGGAACTGATTATTTAAATGTTGTTGAAGTTTCTCAACTAATAAAAAAGAAGATTATTTATATGGGGCAATTGGAATTCATCCAAACGATGCAAAAGGTAAAGAAGATGGAGAATTTCTAAAAAAATATATATCAAATAAAATAGTAGCAATAGGTGAAGTAGGACTTGATTATCACTATGATGATTCTCTTTCAAAAGAAATTCAAAAAGAAAGTTTTTTAGCTCAAATTGAAGTGGCTAAAGAAAATAATTTAGTAGTGATGCTACATATTCGTGAAGCTTTAGAAGATGCTTTTGAAATAATTACACGTCCTGAATATAAAGATGTAATATTTGTTTTTCATTCATATAGCGGTGATTATGAATTTACTAAAAAATGTTTAGCATATGAAAATATTAATTTTTCATTTAGCGGTGTAATTACTTTTAAAAATGCAAAAAGTTTGCAAGCAACATTGCCTTTAATTCCTTTAAATAGAATAACTTGTGAAACTGACACACCTTATTTAACACCTACTCCTTTTAGAGGAACGCCTAATATTTCACCTTATGTAAAATATGTGTATGAATATATTGCCAATTATTTAAATATTGATCTTGAAGAGTTTGTAAACCAAGTTAGAAAAAATATAGAAAGAATTTATAAAATCTAATGAATATAGAAGCAAAAAAATCCTTTGGACAAAATTTTTTAATAAATAAAGAAATTCAAAAAAGAATAGTTTCATTAGCAAAAATAGAAAATGAAGATGTTATTGAAATAGGCCCTGGTTTAGGTGCTATAACTAATTTAATGGTTTCAAAAGTTAAATCTTTAAAAGCTTATGAGCTTGACAATAGACTTTATGAATATCTAAAAGATAAAAAATACAATGATAATATTGAAATAATTAATCAAGATTTTTTAGAAGCTAATTTATTTTCTGAAAATAAAAAAATAGTAGTTGGTAACATACCTTATAATATTACTTCTTTAATTATTTTTAAATTATTTGATAATATGAAATATTTGTCATCAGCAACTTTAATGGTTCAAAAAGAAGTAGCTCAAAGAATAACAAGCTTGCCTAAAAATAAAAGTTATTCAAAATTATCAGTTTTTTGCCAAATGTTTGCAAATGTAAAATATGGTTTTGATGTAAAAGCAAAAGAGTTTAATCCGGCACCTAAAGTTGATTCAGCTGTAATAAGAATTGATTTTAATAAAAAAGATTTAGACATATTAAATAATTATGAAAAATTAAAAGACTTTATTAAATTGTGTTTTCAATTTAAAAGAAAGACACTTTATAACAATTTGATTTCAAATTATAAAAAAGAAAAAATTGTTGAAGCAATTGAAAAATTAAATTTAAAACCAGCAGTTAGATCAGAAGAAATTGAAGTTTTAGATTTTTATAAATTATTTAAATTATTAGAAAATTAAAAGTTGCCTTTTGTGGGCAACTTTAATTATATTTAAAAAGATTACTAAGCAACTAATCCATATTTTTTTAATGTTCTTGCATTTTTAGCTGTAACTCTAACTGTTTTTTTAGTTCCTGTTTCAGTTAAAATAGTTACCTTTTGCAAGTTTAGATCAAAAGTTCTTTTTGAAGTGTTTAAAGCGTGTGATCTTCTGTTTCCACTTAGAGCTTTTTGACCTGTAAGTTGATCTCTTCCTGGCATGGGCACTCCTTAATTTATTATGTTTGATTTTAGTTTAATTAGTATGTTATATATTGTACATTAAAAATTGTTATTTTGTTTCATTTTGTTGTTTTTGTACTACAAAATAAACATCATCATCAACTCAAACAGTGTCACCAACTCTTATTTTAGCGTTTCGACCACCTGCTTTTCTATCATTTATTTTAACTTCATGAATGTCTAAAAAATATTTTGAAAGACCTCCAGTAGGACATGCATCAATTATTTTTAAAAATTGACTTAGTTTAATAAACTCTTGAATTATTTCTACTTTCATTAGAATCCTTTGAATGCTGAAATTAATTGAATTGCATTAGGTTTTGTATCTGAAGTTAATAATATTTTTGTTCTGTCGGCTGTGAATTTTAAAGTTATTTCATCATCATATACAGCAATAGCTTCTCTTAAATATTTAGAATTTAATGCTACTTTAAATTCTTCGCCTTCTAAACTGAATTCACTAGTTCTAATAGCTGCATCTGCTATTTCTTCTCTTACTGAAGAAATTTCAAAAAATTCATGTCCAATATTCAATCTTATTTTATTATATGATTCAGAAACTATTACTAAAACCTTATTTAACAATGAATTTAAAACACGTTTTGAAATATTTATTGTGTGAGCAAATTGTTTAGGAAAAATTCTTGAAACATCATTATAAGCTTGATTAAAGACAGCACATTCAATAACTGTTCCATCTAATTCAAACAATATCTTGTGTTCTGAGATATTTAAAATAACATCTCCATTGTATTCAAAACTCAATAAATCTCTTAAGTTTTTAGCTAATAAAGAAATATTAAATTCGCTATTTTCTTCTACATCAATGGTTTGTTCAGAATATCTAAAACTGTCAGTTGCAATCATTTTTAATTTGCGGTTTTGGCTTGAAATATTTACACAACACAAAATTAATTTTGCTTCATTAGTTGAGGCTGCAAACATAACATCTTTTGCCATATTTTTAAAAGCTAATCAATTAACTTTTAATTTTTCACCATAAATATTGAAATCAATTAAAGGATATTCATGAGAAGCAAATAGATTTAAATGGAAATTATCATTTTCAGTGCTAATACTTAATTTTGCATCATCAGATTTTAATAAAACATCTCCTTCTAATCTTTTAACTATATTTCTTAAAAAAACATAGTCAACTAAAACAACCCCAGCTGAAATAATTTCTGCATCTAATGAAGCTTCGATTGTGTGTTTAATATTAATTTTCCCATTTGAGCCAGTAAATGTTATTTGATTGTTTTCAGCATAAATTAAAACACCTTTTAATGCTGGAATATAAGGATTTGGATCTATTGCTCTTCCTATTCTTTCAATTGCTAAATCTAAAAGAATCTTGCTAATTTTTAATTCCATAATTTCTCCTAACTATAAAACTCTTTTGATATTTTCTTGTATTTTTTGAATTGCAACTTTAATTGTTGAATTTATTTTCATTGTTTTTTCTACTCATTGAAGTGAATTAATAACTGTTGAGTGAGATTGATTTGCAAAAAGTTTTCCAATCTGCTCTAAAGTAAGATTTTCAAAATTTGTTTTAATAATATAAGTTGCTATTCTTCTAGCATTGACTACTTCTTCTTTTCTTGTTACTGAAAGAATTTTTCTTTTTTCAATTTTATAATATTTAGCAACTGCATCTAAAACATGATCTGTTGTTATACTTTGTTTAGTTTTAGCAACATCTTTAAAAATTATGTTTTTGAATGTATAAACGTCATATGACATATAATCATCCATATCTGCATAAATTTTTATTCTATTTAAAGCACCTTGAAGCTCTCTAATTGAATGTCCGTAATTTCTTGCAACAAATCTTAAACATTCAGGATCTCATAAATCAACATTTATATTGTTTTGTAATAATTTTTGTTTTAAAACTTCAATAATATCATTATCATCTGGATTTTCTATTTGTATAGCTAATCCACCTTTAAATCTAGTTATAAATCTTTCTTCAAAACTTCCTAAATCATCAGGGCTTTTATCTGAAGCAAAAACAATTTGTTTATTATTTACAATCATTTTTTCAATTATTGTAAATAAAACTTTTAATGTTTGTTCTTTACCACCATAAATTTGTATATCATCAAACATTAAACAGTCATAACTAGTTAAACTATCAACTATTTTATTTATTTGCTCTTCATTTTTATTTTTAAGTTGTTCAACTAATCTTCTTGTTAAAGCATCTGGATTAATATAAAGAGCTGTTTTGTTTCTTTTCTTAAATTCATTACCGATTGCATGAAGTAAATGAGTTTTTCCAAGCCCACTACTTGAATAAATAAAAAATGGAGAAAATTGAACTGAATCGCTTTCGCAAATTGTTTTAGCAGCTCTTATAGCCATTTTATTAAAACGCCCAGAACTGTAATTTTCAAAAGTTAAATCTTGAGTTATATTATCTATTACTTCTTTGGTTTTTATTTCTTTATTTTCATTAGCATTCTTTTTAACTTCATCTAAACTTTTGATTAAAAAAGCATTATATTTTTCTCCATAAACGTTTTTAATAGCTCTTTTTATTTCACTTGAATATTTATCTTTAGTTTCTTCTTCTAAATATAAAACATAAACACTCAAATTTTCTTCATGAACTATTTTAACTTCTTTTAAATATTGCTCAAAAATTAATTTGCCCCCACAAATATTTAAAAGTTCTTGAGAAAATAATTTGTTATTTGCTTTTATTCTTAATAAATTATCATTAGACATAACTTTTATTTTACCATTATTTTATTTATAAACATTTGAAGTTAAAAAAAATGTTCAAAATCAAAAGTTACTGACATTTTTAAGAACAATTTTTTTATGCGTATTGTTCTTAAAATAAGGCTTTTTTTGCATATTTTTTATTAACTGACATTTTAAAATGTTTAAAGTTATTTTTTTGTCGATAATTTTTTAAAAAAGTTTTTAAATTAAGAGCAATTTTTTAAAATAAAAATTTTTATTGCTTTAAATAAAAATATTCTTAAATATTTATTGCTCTTTTGGTATAATTTAAATTATCCATTTTGATATTAATTTTATTTAAGAAGGAGTAGATATGAAAAGAACATACCAACCTAAAAAACGTAAACATATTAAAGTTCACGGATTTATGGCAAGAATGCAAACAAAAAACGGTAGAAAAGTTTTAGCTGCTAGACGTGCAAAAGGTAGACATAAATTAACAGTTTCAGACGAAAAATAGTTTGAATCTTTATTTTTTTATTTTAGAAAATATGAATAAAAAAAACATAGTCAAAAAAAATTGGGAATTTCAAAGAATACTTGATAAAAAAAAGCAAGTTATATCTGAGAATTTAATAATATATTTTAATAAAGCTGATTATTTTAAAGTGGGCGTTTCTATTCCCAAGCAGTTTGCCAACGCCGTAAAAAGAAACCACTTTAAAAATCAAGTTAGAGCGATTTTAAGAATGCTTGACATTGAAAAAATTAACTACGAAACAATAATAATTGCACGTAGAGGTTTTTTAAAATTAGATTGACAGCATAAAATCATAGAAGTTAAAAAACTTTATGAAAGGATAATCGATGGCAAAAAATAACAGCTCTAAACATTATCAGGATTTTAGATATGGAAAAGATCCAGAACAAAAAAGTCCTAAAAATGTTTTTAAGCAAGTTTGAAAATGAATAAAAATTGTGATCATTGTTTTATTCGTTACCGTTGGTTTAGTAGGTTGCGTCCAATCATTCACTGTTAAAAGTAGCAACAAAGTTGGTTCAGGTCAAGAGCTTTATGCAAACACTGAAAAAATATCACCAAACGTTGTTACATTTAGATATGATAAAAATGCAGCAAAATTTATTTTACCTAACAAGTTAAACAAAGAAAAAAACTTAGCAGTCAACACTTATTTAGGTTTAAAAGAACCCGGAGTATTACCTAAGTTAAGAGATCAAGATAATGCAAGTGGAGCACAATATGGAATTTATGGTGGCCAATCATTTGCATTACAATTAGACAAACTAATTGATGAAAAAAGAGGAATGAAAGCGGAAGATAATTTAATTAATATTACTAACGCTGGAGAATCTAAAAAAGATGGATATATTTATGGTCGTGACGGTAAATATGTTTACTTCAACTTTGGAAAAGATGAAAAAGGTGTAGTAACTGGAAATACAAAAGTTTATAAACCAGTTTCTAAATTTACAAACATTTTATTACCTCTAGTCTTGAATTGAAAAACAACTGAAAAAGAAGCTCCAAAAAACAATACTACAAACGGAACAAATACATCAGTTACATATGATTTAGTTAACGACTATACAACAATTTCAAAACTAAGATTAGCAATAATAAAATCTGATGTTTCATCATTATTAACACCAGAGAATTATTTAATTAGAGATGTTATTCAAATTTTATTTGAAGAAACATTTAGTCAATGATCAAAAAATGATGAAATTTTTAAACAAGCTTTAAATTTAAATGAAAATGATACAAAAGCAGAAATATTAGCAAAATGAAATAATTATATTTCTAACATTTACACTAAATTCAAAGCTGGTGAAAAATTAGACGAAAAAAGTGGTTTTCAACTACAATTACTAGCAATTAAATTGCAAGAAGCTTCAAAAGAATATTTAAATAACGCTTCATTTTTCGCAACAGAAAATATAACACCAGAAGGTTATCAAGAATTTGCATATTCTCCATTTTCAGGATTAGGAAATTATAACCCTAATGCATGAAGAAATCGCTTATTCAATGTTAATAACTCTCTTGTCCCAAGAAGAGCATTATCAACAGCTAAAGATTATTGATCACAAGGGCCTTTCTTTGGAATGTTTGTACAACCAGTTAACTTATTTATGAACACAATTATCACAAGCTTAGGTACAACTGGTTGAAGTGTTATATTAGCTTTAACTGTTACATTAATTATTGTTAGATTACTAACATTTATTATTTCATTTAAGAGCTTGTTTGGTCAAGCTAAAATGGAAGAATTTAACCAGAAAAAAGCTAAAGTGGAAGCTAAATATGCGCCTTATAAAGGTGATAAACAAATGCAACAAAGAAAACAAATGGAAATTAGCGAACTTTATAAAAGAGAAAAAATTAACCCATTTGGTCAAATTGTTACAATGTTTTTAACACTTCCTATATTGATTGTTGTTTTCAGAATTATTAGTACAAACCCTGAAATCAAACAAGCAACATGATACGGTATTAGATTATCTGCTACTTCCTTCTTTATGATAGTTCAAAATAAAGATTATAGCTACTTGCCTATTATATTAATATCTATATTAGTTCAAGCATTAGCACAATATACACCTAAACTTTTAATGTATAAGAAAAATAAATCACTAAGAGCAGATGCATATCAAAGAGAAGCTATGAAAAAGGAAAATAGAAAATATAATATAATGTCACTAATATTTATTTTCCTTGGTGCAATTTTCAGTGCTGGTCTTCAAATTTATTGAATTATTGGTGGTATATGGACTATTTTACAACATATATTTGTTCATTACTTCCAAAGAACAAAATTATTCAAAAATAAAATTTATCCAAAATTATAATCTTAAAAACTAGAACGTTGGCTTCTAGTTTTTTTATATAAAAAATATGACTTTTTAAAGTCACATTTTGAGTTATAAAGTTTGTTTTTCTGCTTCTTGGTTTTTTTCTAAATCTATTAGCATTTGCATCTTTAAAAGTCCAACAACACAAAAAATTAATCAAATAATTAATAATTCGACCATTAAAGTATATGTAAAAATTATTTTCAATTTTTGATCTTTTAAAGCAACTGCTTTTTTACGACATAATCCGCCCCAAACAAGAACCATTATTGTAAAAGCACTTAAAAATATAATTGAAATAATTAAACTTATACGACTTCTAAATGTAGGAACTTGTGCATACAATACTGCTGTTGATATTACAGCAATTAAAAAAATATAAAATCCTACAATGCTTCAAAAACCAAATTTAGTTAAAGTTTTTGCTTTCATATTTAATCTTCTTTTTTAATTACAAAATAATTTTAATACAAAAATATTTTTCTTTACTACTTTATTTATTAATTAATAATTTAATCAGTTAAAATATTATTAATAAAATCTTATTTAAAGAAGGTATTATGAAATTTGATGAAAAAGATATTTTAGATTATATTTCAATATATTTTTTTAAAACTCAAAAAATAGCTCAAAAATATCGTAAAAATGATATAGTAACTTTACAGTTTTTTCAAAGACACAATGATGTTAAATTATGTGGAATAAATGAAGCTTTAGATCTTTTAAAAAAGCATACAGACACAACAAAATATAAAATAAGATATATGCCTGAAGGAAGCATAATAAATAACCGTGAGGTTGTTTTAGAACTTGAAGGACCATATTATGAATTTGGTATTTGAGAAGGCATAATTGATGGTATTTTAGCACGTCAAACATCTATAGCAACTAATGCATATCAAATTATAAAAGCAGCTAAAGGCAAAAAAGTAATCTCAATGGCCGATAGAGCAGATAGATATATTAATCAAGAAAAAGATGCTTATGCAATAACATTAGGTGGAATTGAAAATCATTCAACAGCTTTAGCAGCAAATTATGATAAATCAAAAATGTTTGGAAGCATGCCTCATGCTTTAATTCAAATGTTTGGTGGAGATTTAGTTGAAGCATGTAAAGCCTATCATGAAACTTTTCCTGAAGATGATTTATTTGCTTTAGTTGATTTTCATAACGATGTTATAAGTGATTCATTGGCTTGTCTAAAAGAATTTGGTAAAACTTTAAAGGGTGTAAGAATCGATACTTCAAAAGCAATGATAGATAAAATGTTTACAGAAGGTGAAGCTGAATTTGGTGTTACAAGTACTCAAGTTAAAAGATTACGTGAAGCTTTAGATGCTAACGGTGGTGAACATGTTAAAATCACTGTTTCAAGTGGTTTTAATGCTCAAAAAATCGCTGATTTTGAAGCAGAAAATACACCAGTTGATTCTTATGGTGTTGGAGCTACATTATTAAAAGTTTGAGTTAATTTTTCAGCCGATGCTACAAAATTAAATAATGTTAACATAGCAAAAGCAGGCCGTGGTTATTTAAAAAACCCAAAATTAATTGAATATAATTAGGAAATAAATATGGATAAAAGAAAAAAAATATTAATTAAAAATTATGCTTTTGAAACTCTTGGATTTTTAATTGTATGTTTATTTTTAGCAATAAGTATTATTTTATTTTTATTAGGTGCTAAAGTAATTGCAAATTTAAATTTAAAAGCACAAATTGCATGTTATGTTTTTGGCTCAATTTTCGCAATTATTTTTATTTTAATAGTAATAAAAATAATTATGATTTATTTAACAGATAATAAATATTTAAAACTTTCAGTTGATACTAATGAATTATTTCAAAATGAAAGTTTAGAAGATAAATATTTAATAAGTAATGAAGAATTTAAAAAAGATTATTCAAGATATCAAAGCTCTTTAGACACTTTATATGGCTTTTTAATCGATTTAGAAAGAAAAGGATACAAAAGAGATTATATTGAAATTAAGAGTCTTGAAATAAGATATTTAATGCAACAATTAATTATGTCTTGTGACGATGCTTATGATAACTTTGATATCTTTATGGCTATTGATTTTTTAAAAGCAACAGCAAAACAAAAATTTATTTGAAAAGGTGATTTAAAAAAATATCCAATTTATTTTGAATATTTAAGAAAAATAATCAAAGAAGCAAATGAATATATTTTAGAAAATCATATTCAAAGTAAATAAAAATTCGAAGCTTTTAACTTCGAATTTTTTTAGTTGCTTCCCGGTGTAAAACTTATTCCACCAACTACGGCTCCTGTACCAGAAACACCGTCTGTTGAAGGTTGAGCTAAATTATCTAATTTTTGGGTAAGTTCATCAATTTTTAAATCGGCTATGTCTACACCTTTTGATTTTAGGTCTTTAATAGCATCAACTAATAAATTGTTAGCATTTTTTATATTATTGTTTAGACTCGCATCTTGCAATGTTGAATCTTCTTTAATAATATTTAATAAGTCTTCTTTTAAACCAAATAAAACAGTTTGAGCTTGTTCTTTAAATTTGCTTGTATCTTTATCGGGGTTTTTTGTGTAATAATCTATAAGCTTTTTAATAAATAGATATAAATTAAGAGTTGCTTTTTTCTCAGGTGAGCCATTTTGAGCAACGTTAGTTTGTATATCATAATTAAAACCCAAGTCGGCTTCTATACTCAATCTATTTGCTTCTTCTTCACTTATTTTTTGTGAAGAGGCAAACTGACCTGCGTTTATACTAGCCACTGGAGAAGGAGTAGTTTTATTTGAAGGTGATGAAGAATTTTTTGGTAATTTTTCTATTTTATCCAAAGCAATCTCAATACCTTTCGTTGTAACTCTAATATTATTAATATTTTTATTTTGAGCACTTATTTCATTTTGTGCATTATTTAAAAGTGCGTTTATGTCTGTGCTTATTTTTTTAGCTAATTCAGCATCAGAATCATTTTTTTGTTTTAATAATTCCTTCTTTTCAGTAAGTTTTTGAATGGCAGCTTGAATTTTATTTTCTAAATCTTTTTTGCCTTCAACAATTGAAGATGATGCTGTAGAAATAGCTAAAACTACATCAGATTTTTGTCTTTGAATATCATCTAGATTTGCAGCATCTAAATTACTATTTGTTTTTGTTTTATATTTATCAAATTCGTCAATTTTAGTTTTAAAAGCTACATAATCATCTAAAGTGTTAAAAGGTTCTACTAATAATTTTTTAGCTTCATCAAGAACAACTGAAAATTCATTAAATAATTGTTCTTTATTTGAATTACCTTCTTCTTCACTATGACTATTTGAATCATCTGCTTGCATACTGTCCCCAGTTGCTTCATCACTTACTTCAGTAGTTGAACCAGTTTCTGAGTTGTCTGTTGATTCTTCACTTGCTGAATCATTATTATCTCCTGAAGTCTGATTTTGATTATTTTCAGGTTGATTTACTGTTTCATCAGGTTTGTTAGTTTCTTCAGAAGTATTTACTTTTTCAGTTGTAGTTTCTGGAGCAGCTTTTTCTTCTGTAACTGGTTTTTTGCCTTCTTCACTATTATTATCAATGGTTGTTAATGTTGTTTTAGGTGTATCACTTAATTTTATATCTTGGCAAGATGCAGCTATCAAAGGAACTGATAAAGTAAATAAAGGTGTAGATAAAATAATTAACTTTTTAAGATTCTTTTTCATAAAACCCTTTCACTAGATTAATTTAGTTATTTTATTTTATATGTAAATTATATTTAAAAAAAGATTTTTTTGAATATAAAAAGACTGAATTATTATGCAATTCAGTCTTAAAATAAGATGTTTTTAAATATATTCAGCTAGATTTTTTGTTTCTTCTTGTAGATCTTTTACAATATCTTTAATTACTTCAGGATTTGAAATTTGTGCTCCAGAAGCTCTGTGATGACCGCCACCACCTCATTTAACAGCTACATTTCTTACACAGCAGCCTGTTGATCTAAATTCACAACGAATTTGATTTTCTTTTTCTTGAGTGAAAAATACTCAAGCTTTTGTGTCATCAATTGAAGAAAGTAAAAATGGTCTATTTGCTTTTAGAGGATCAGTTATTCCTCATTTAGCTTGGTCTTCTAAAGAAAAGTAAAATCAAACAACATTTTTATCAATAACCATATTTTGTTGAATAAATGCATTGATTTTAATATCTTGAAAAGATTTTTTAGCCATTTCAGTGTGTAATAAATCTTTTTGAGCACCATTTTCTCATAGTCAACTTACTAAACCCATTGTTTTAGCTGTAGTTGTGTTAGTTGTTAATCTTACAGAATCTGTATAAATTCCTAAATATAAATAAGTTGCTGCTAATGAATTTAATTTTCAATTTAAACCATAAGCTAATTCTGCTACTTGTTGAGCTGCAGCAGGAGCAACTGAATCAACTCAAACTAATGAAGCATTTAAATCGTCATCATTTGGGTGGTGATCAATTCTTATAACTTCATCAAAAAAGTTTTCATCTAAATATTCTCTTTTTTCTAAACGTTCTTTAAAATTTGCATCGACAATTATTGCTAATGAGTCTTCTAATTTTTGAAATGGTAATTCATCCATTTTAAAATCTAAATATGGAAAGTTACCTAAAGCATTTCCAATAGCATAAACATTTTTTTCAGGAAAGTTAACTTTAATTAAATTTTTTAAACCAAATTGAGAACCTAAACAGTCTCCGTCTGGTCTAATATGGTGAAATATAACAATATTTTTATGATTTTTAATTTTTTGTTCAATGTTTTTAAAAATTTCTAAATTTTCTTTGCTAATTGTTAGCATGTTTTCTAACCTCAGCTTTTAAATCTTCAATCAATTGTTTCATTTCTTTTTTGTTTTGACAAGTTGCACCAGCAGCTACTTCATGGCCACCACCTGGTTTGTATTTTTCACAAATGTGGTTAATTCAAATTCCATTTGATCTAACTCTTGCTCTAATAGTTCCGTCTGGTAAATCAATAAATAATACTCAAATTTTTGCATCGCCAATGTTAGCCATAACGTTAACATCGTTTGCACTGTTATCATCTAAGCCAAATTTCTTTTGAACTTTTTTATTTGCATAGAAATATAAAACTTGATTATCATTTATGTAATTTAACATTATATAAGCTGCAAATCTAACTTTCTTTTCTTCTCTTATTGATAAAGGAAAGTTAATGTATCAGACTTTAAAATCATTGTTTTTGTGTAAATATTGCATTACTTCAAATGTTCTTTCTTGAACATATTCATATTGGAAACGACCACTGTCTGTATTAATTCCTAAATAAACATAATTTGCTGCTTTTGTTGTTACATTTCATTTTGCTTTCATTGCAATATAACCAATTTGTTCAGCAGCAGCTGCATAACCTGCATCTTCTCATGTATAAGTATAATTAATATCTGGATCAACAGGGTGATGGTCAACTCTTAAAGTATGTGTAAAATTACCTTCTAATAATAAATTACCAAATTGAATTCTATTTGAAGAGTTAGCATCAACTACAACTCCTAAAGAATTTTTGAAGTTTTCTTTTGGAATTTCATCAAATTTATCAAAATCTCATTCTAAAAATGGGAAAATTCCTCCATTATCTCCTAAAACAAAAACGTTTTTTTCGGGATAATTTGTTTTAATTAATTCTCTTAAACCAAATTGAGAACCTAAACAGTCTCCGTCTGGTCTAATATGGTGAAATATAAATATATTATCGTGTGCTTCAATTGCTTCTACAGCAATTTTTCATGTGTTTTTAGCCATATTATTCTCCTTATATTTTTTAAAGTAATATATCTATTATTTATTATATATTAGTTTTTAAAAATATAAGACACTAAAAAACAACTTTTTAGAGATATTAATTTTTATATAATTACAAATTAGTTTTTAAAAACAAAGATTTTTATTTTTATAACTTTTTTATTGTCGCTTTGGTAATTTTTTGTGTTTTTTTGTTTATTTTTATCAAATTTAAAAATTTTTTGTTTTTTTAATCTATACTTTCTTAAACTAAAAAATTAGGAGGCTAAAATGAAACTTTTAGTATTAATAGAACCATATTTTCAAGATATTGAATTAACTTCAGTTTTAGGTGTTTTAATTACATCTCAAAAATTAGAAAAATGAGATTATTATTCACCTAAGATAAAAGAAGCTTCTGGTCAATATAATATTACTCATTTAACTAATATTAAAAATACATATGATGTTAATGACTATGATGCAATTTATATTCCAGGTGGAGTTGGTGCTCAATATTTAAGAAAAGATGAAGTAGCTTTAGATGTAGTTAGAGATTTTCAAAAACATAATAAATATGTGTTTACAATTTGTGACGCGCCTAATAGTTTAAGAGAAGCAAATGTAATTTCACAAGACTGTCCTTATTCATCATATCCAAGTGAATTTGGTTTAGCAGCTGCTTCTCAAAAACGTAATAATGATGATGTTACTGTTTCTGGAAAATTAATAACTGGACGTAATTCTCTTGCATCAATGGATCTAGGTTATGCTATTTTAGCAACTGTTTATTCAAAAGATGTAGCTAATTTGACATATCAACAAATGTCAGGAAGATTTGATAAAAAAATATATTAATCTTAAGTTGCTTAATTGTTAATTTGTTCAGCAATTAAGCACTTTTTTTAAAAAAAATGCAATTTTATTTTTATGAAAAAATTAAAAAATAATGACACAGTAGCTATTATTTCTTTATCAAGTGGCTTGCTTGGTGAAAGCTTTTGTTTAGAGCAAAAACTATTAGCTGAAAAGAGACTAAAAGAACTAAATTTAAATTTTGTTTATACTCCTAACGCTTTAAAAGGTATTGATTATTTAGAAAAAAATCCTCAGAAAAGAGCAGAGGATTTAATTTGAGCTTTTGAAAATAAAAATATAAAAGCAATAATTTGTGCCTTGGGTGGTTTTGATACTTACAAAACTCTTGAGTTTATTCTAAATAATAAAAAGAATATAAAAACTCTTCAAAAAAATAAAAAAATTTTTGTAGGTTATTCAGATACAACAGTCAACCATTTGATGCTAAATAAACTTAAAATAAAATCATTTTACGGAATTGCTTTGTTAACTTGTATTGCAGAATGAGACAAAGAAATTTTAGATTATACAAAGTCTTCAATCAATTGACTTTTTAATATAAATAAACCAAAAGAATATACTATTTCAGAATATTGATATAAAGAAAGAAAAACTTTTGGTTTTGAAAATAAAAATATACCAAGAGAAAAATATAAAGAAGAACATGGGTATGAACTTTTGCAAGGAAAAGCAAAATTTTCAGGCATTTTACTAGGTGGATGTTTAGAATCAATTTTTTCTTTATTAGAAAAACAAAACAATAATGAAATTGATAAAAACTATTGAATTTTAGATAATAAAACTTTTAAAAATAAAGTTTTATTATTAGAAACATCAGAAGAAAAATTAGAGCCAGAAATAATAAAAAATCAACTTGAATATTTAAAAAAATATAATATTTTTAGCAATGTAAAAGCTGTAATTATAGGAAAGCCACAAGACGAAAAATATTATTTAGAATATAAAAATTTATTCAAAACTTTCTTTTCAGATCCATATTTTAAAAACATTCCAGTTTTATACAATATAAACATAGGACACGCTTATCCTAAGATGATTTTAAAATTAAATTCAAAAATTAAAGTAGATTTTCTAAAAAGCAAAATAAAAAGCTATTAGCCCTTGTATTTTTTGTTTTTTTAATAAAAAAACATAAAAAAATCCAATAAAATGTGAAAAAAAGAGAAAAAAAGTCTCTTTTTTTTTTTTTTTGCCTTTACTGTATAATATATTGTTAAACTATTAATAGTTTAAGTAACCAAAAATGGGAGGAAATATATATGAAAAGATGAAAAAAATTATCTATTGTTTTAGGTACTATTTTTTCAGCTGTAGCATTGCCAAGCGCGGCGCTGTCATGTGTTAATAATAGTGCTACAAGCAAAAATAAAAAGACCATTACAAATGAAAATGAAGATAATGAAGAAAAGCCAGGTGAAAAACCTAATGCAAACAAACCAAATTCACCCCAAGGTGATCCTAACTCAAGAGCAGGAGAAGATGTTCCGGTTGACCCAGCTGGAACTATTCCAAGATTACCAGGAAGTTCAAATAGTGGTGCAAGAAGAAATCCTACTGTGCCAAAAGATGCTCAAGGAAACCCAATAACCAGTTCTTATTTTTCAAATTTACCAAATGAAAACGAAAAATATAATGTTGAAGAGAAAGCTTATATCGATGCACTAAATGGTGTGGATGGCCTACCAAACACTTTTGATCGTACAAGATTTAATCAAGCTGATTTCGATGCCAAAGCTGCTGCAAATGATTTACCTTCATTAGAAGATTCCTTATTAAAAGATTTTTCAGTTCCAAATAAAGATGGAAAATTAGTAATTAATCCAAAGGGTGGAACAGTAAAAGGACCATACTGACAATCTGATTTAGACGATACCGGTAAATCTCGTTGAATTCCTAACCAAGACTATATGGATTTATTGCACCAATCATTTAGAATAACAATCGCAAACAAGAATCCTATTACAAAATCTGGAAAAGCAGAATGGGGAACAGCTTGAATTTTAGATTATGTACCAAACGAAGATGGTAGTTATCCAACAAAATGATATCTAGGTACAAATTTACACGTGGCTATGGCTTTAAGACAAAGTCACGCAAGAGAAAATGATATTTATAGCATAGTGGAAAACAATACAGCAGAAACTGAAGCTGCCAAACAAGCAGATGCTAATTTAAAAGAAGCTGAAAGAAAATTTAGAATTAGAGCAATAGAATATAACCATTTTGATTCTGAAAAAGAAAAAAAGGGATTGAACCCATATGACAACCAAGCGATAGCAAAAGATCCAAAAATGCAAGAAGTTTTAATAGCTTATGACAAAGCATTTAAAGAAAAAAAAGCAGCAGACGATGCAAATACAGGAATTACCAATCAAGTTGTCTTAGAGAGATTTAATAAACAAACACCTTTAAAAGAAGAATTACAATTTACTTATCAATCTCCTTTTTCTGAAAAATTCTCAATTGAACCAGATAAAGTTAAATTAGTTTATGCTGCAGTCGACTTTATGAATACAAATCCTAGATCATATATAGCAAATGAACACTTAAAAGATTTACAAGAAATGGCTGATTTTGCTGTACTTGAAATTGATTTTAGTAGAAGTGATAACACTTACAAAATTACTAAAAATAATTTAAGAGTAGAAGACAAAACAGAAAGAAGTGTTTCAAATGCTCATGAATTTGCCAGAATAGCAACAAATGATTTTGCTACATTGCCAGAAAGTAAACAATCAAAACCCGCAAATTTTGATATGCTACAAAAATTTGATGAGCTATCTAGGGAAGACGTTTCAGTTAATTTTAAGGGTAATTCAATAACTACTAAAAAACTTAATGTAGATTTAATGGCTTTAGGCTTCCCTAATGCAGAGGCAGACAACCAAGGCAGAGATTCTAAATTTATAACTGACGAGGAAAGAAGATCAAGAAAAGGTGCAGCGTCAATATGAATAAACAAACCTTATAATATCGATGATGAACAAAATAGAAGAACAACATTAGATAAAGGCTATAGTTTATCAAGATCTTTAGCAGTAAGAAACTTTAAAACAAAACCGGGAATTTTTGACCTAACAATAGTTTCGCCTACACTAAATGGTGGAAAAAGCGGATTTTTTGTCCCTAAAAACTTAAAAGAAAAAGGTGGTACTTATAAAGGAAATGAGTACTTAAATTATGGTTTGGGTTATTCTTTAACATCATGACACCCATTAGGTGGAGCTTCAGGTTCTCAAATTAGAGACATTGATAAAAACATAATTGGTATCAATTTTGCTGCAGCTGACGATGCTGGAATATCACTTCTTTCATACATACAGGCATTAAGATCAAATGGTGTTGATTATCATGGGGCATATGGTAATTATAAAAAATTAGAGCAATATGACTTGATATATGGTGGTGGTGAAAACCAAAGAACTTCATATAGACAAGCACTAGAAAAATTATATAATGGTCAATACAAAACACATTTATTTAAACAAGGTGTTTCTGTATTGCCTGACGAATACAAATTTAAAAAATAGAAATTAGGAGGTAAAAAATATGGCTATATATACTAAAAAAAGCAGATTAGTTAAAACCTTAGTATCCATAGGTGCTATAGGTGTTGTTTCAGTAGCAGCTGCTTCAGCCATCTATACCACCAGAACAAGAGTTGGGCGCTCATCTGCTCTAAAAGCTTTTGAAAGAAATTCAACTCCAAAACTAAATACTGAAGAAGTTATTACAGAGGATAAAAATAATTCAAACACTGATAGTAACTTAGTCAAAAAAATAAATCTAGAAGAACAAGTGGTTACTAAACTAATCTTTAAAGACTCAGCAGATGAAAAAGAAAAATTTACTGCTGAAATAATATCTAAAAAAGGTGAAGACAAAGAAATCGACGCCGTTGCTTACATTCCTAGTTTATGAATTTATGATAAAGAAAAACAAAAATTAGATAAGCCAAAAGTTGTTTTAGGACAAGAAAATATAATTTGAATTAAAAAGAACCTTTATCAGAAGAAACAGTTGTTGAAATTATTTTTGATGACAAAATTTATCAAACTTATAGATTTAGAGCAAAAGATGGAAAAATTCCAGAAGTTTCACAATATCGTCCTGTTGGTTTTGAATTTGCAAAAGATGATTACAAAATTGTTTTAGGCCAAACAAATAGATTCATGGTAAGAAAAACAAAATCAGTTACTATAATTGATTTCGTTGATGAAAGAGGCTCTATTGTTTATAAAGCAACTTTTACAAGAGAACGTGATGATAAAAGCGAACTTCAATGACAAAGTGAAATTCCAAAAGGTTATAAATTGAAACTAAAACCAAGTGAAATTAAAATAAAAATAGATGATTTTAATAAAGTGGATGTGGTTAAAGAAGCTGCATTACCTGAAAAACCAAAAGAAGATCCTACCCCTCCTAAAACAATAGAAGAGAAAAAACCAGAAGAACCTAAAAAAGAAGAAGTGAACGCGCCAAATCCCAAACCTGTTGTGGATGTTGTAGAAACTCCTCCCGTACCTGCAAGACCATTAACAGAAGAAGAAAAAGCGCCTATAGCTTCTGCTGGGGAAGATATATATCCAGAATCATACGTTCCAAATTACGATTTTTCATATATAGCAGCAACACACCCAAGTCCAATTACTGGTGAAGCTAAAGAAAAATTAAGAAAAAAAATTGGAAACTACAATAGCTTATTAAGTTTAAATTCATTTGAAGATTATGAGAGAAACAAAAACGAACTTTTACGAAAATTTGAAATTACAGGAGCAGATGAAATTAAGAATTTTGATGCGTTCTTCAAAAGAATGTTTAGACCTGATGAACCAGGCAGAGGAAATGCTGCAGAAAATATAAAAGCGGTTATAAGAAGTTATGAACAAGATTGAGAAGCTTACGCAGCTAAAGGAATGGTTCCTGATATAAAATTCTGGCAAAATTATCCAACTGTAAATGAAGCTGTTGTTTGAGATTATGCAAAAGAAAGTGATAATCCTGTTTTAAATCACTACATAAAATTAAACAAAGAAAGATACTTTGCAAGCTCAACCAAATATATGAGAAATCCCGGTCAATTATTAGATAATGATTACTACGGTTGAACTAAAACAGATGCTTCAAATAGTTATAAAGAATTGACAAAAATTGAAGATAGAAATAAAGTTGATTCAAATGGAGATAAATTTGATGATGGTATAAGAGTTTATAAATATGTTCCTGATAGCGATAATGATGCAGTAACAAATAAAGAACCAAGATACCTAGCTAAATTAGATGCTAACAATAATAAAGGATATGAAAAATTCTTAAAATTTATAACAGATCATAAAGAAATTACTGGTGTAGTAATTGAAAATATGGGTCAATTAAATCAAAAACAAGATTTTTCAGAAATATTAGCAAAATTGCCTTCAAATATTAAAACTCTAACCTTATTTTTTGAAACTACAGATACATCAGCATTAGTAGGTTTAAAAGATAAACATTTAGAGGATGTTGAACTTGTAACAAAAGGAAACAATTTAGACTCTCGTTGAGCAATAGACCCAATTGCGTTTAGACATACAAGACATGTTTCATTTGATTACAATGTTAATAGATCGCCTGAATATGCAGCGGGCGTTGAAAGAGCCGGCTCAATAATGTTTAATACTATTAAACCAACAAAAGGAACAACTCCTTCAGAAGTAAAAGAAGCATTTACAATTGCATATAGAACGAAAGCTAATTGAAAAATATTTAATGGTAATTTCGGTGATGGTAGCTGAGCAAGCCAAATCGATTTATCTGAACACCCTGAATTAAGAAGTTTAGAAGGATTAGATCTAAACGATAAGGTATTTACAGCTCTTACTTTACACAATGATACTAATGTTTTTGAAGTAGATAGCTCAACAATTAACAGACAAAATTGAGATAGATTAATTGTAAGAGGACCTCAAAAAGCAAAATTATTCTTTGAAGGACCAAGACAAGTTGACACATTATACATTAAAGGAAATGCTGTTGACTTACCTCAAGATTACAACAAACAATTCTATGGTCTATTTGAAGCCGGAAGAGAAGTATTTAGAAACGTTTATGTAGATAACGAAGCAATGAGAAAAGCTATTCAAGATACTCAAGCTGCAAGAGAACATGGAATTAATGTACAAATAAAACCAGAAGGATTTGAAGCAACAGGGGCAAACACAAGCACTGGACCTTCATTTGATTAATAAATTATGCAAAAGAAAATTTTAAACACTAAATTCTTATTTTATGTATTAGCACTAGTTTTCGGTTTTATAGCATTATTTACAACAATATATTTTTCACATGACAATTTTTTAAATGAAAAATATAAGTTTTTAAAACCTGAACAAATGTTTGATTTAACAGAAATAAGACTTAAATCACTTAACTTTATTTTTATATACAATTTAACTCTCTCAATTGTTTTTGTATGTTATTTAATTTTTAGCTTAATAAGAAACTTGAAAAGAAGTAATTTCAAATTTAAATATTTTAGCATTTGATTTCTATTATATTTTGTACTTCTAGTTGCTTATGTAGCTTATCAAGGAGCAACAAAAACTCACAACCCAAAAACTTTAATTAACAAAACTGCCTTTTTTGTGGCTTTAATGATGTTGAATGTTTTACATGAGTTTTATAACATTATCATTATTAAAAAAACAAACCCTTTACAAGCAAAAAGTATTTTTATAATAGTTTTTGCTCAATTTGCGAGAATTATTCTAGTAGCAGTAGGAATGATAGTATTAGTGACTTTATTAAACAAAAGATCACAACTAAACATTTTTGATAGAAATGATTATTATGACTTTTTATTAAACACATTTAATACTAAAACTGCAAACAACTTTATATATTTATTCTTGATTATTTTTGGTTTAATTTCTCTATTTACAATTGCAATACTTGACTCATTTGCAGGTTATAGATGAAAAAGACAATTAATAATTAGCTTAAGAGACTTTTCATTAATTTCTCTAACATTAGGATTTTCAGTTCTACTATATTTAATAATTTCTGCTCCAACATTGAAATTTACAAAAGGATTACTATTTGCAGAGACAAATAATCATGTTGCTTGAGCTATTCCATTATTAATTAACATTTCAATCTTTATAACTATATTAGTTTTATTTTCAAACAAAAACAGTAAAAAAATTGGTGAATCAACAAAAGTATTTTTATTTTTTATCTCAGTATTTGCTTTTCTATTAGTAAATATTGTTCAATCATTAGTCGCAAGAGACAACTTAGCAAACACAATATTAACAATTTCAAATCTATTATTTATTTTAATCTTAGCTTTTGTATTAAATAAAAAAGTTAAGATAACTAACCCAATAACAAATACATTTTTATTCTTAACATTAATTTTTAGCACATTAGTAGCATTATTCAATTTCTATAATGCAAAAATGTTGGCAGTAGATAATAACTCATTAGCAACCTTTGCAAGTCCATTAAACGTAGTCGATGTATTTTCAATTCTAAGTTCTTCAATAGTTGCATTATATTTAATTTATCAAACAAGCAGATGGATAAAGAGTTTGGTGATTATTCAAAAATATCAAAAAGAAATTAAAATAGGAGCAAACAATGACTAAAGCCGAAGAAAAACAAATTCAAAAACTTTTAGTAGACAGCTTAAAAGGTGCATTAGAAAATTGAGACAACGTTATTAACGAATTTAACACAATTAAAAAGGCTAATAATTTAATTTCATATAAAGCATTAATGAATCAATTAAACTTTTTATACCCAACTAGAGACTATGAAGAATTAATTGAAAACATTTTTGAACAAGCAAAAAAGGCATGAAAAGAAGACAAAGACATTATTTTTAGAAGCTTTGTTTTATCAAAAGAAAGAAACGAAAGATATAGTTTATTATTCTTAGTTCCAACTCTTAAAAAAGAATCACAAGCAAATGTTTCCGCTTTTAGTCTTGTAAATTCTTCAGACCCTGTTGTTCAAAAAATTCTAGATTCAATAAATGAAATTATTGAAAAACATATAACTTCAAGCCCAATAGAAATTTTTTCTAATCTAATAATATACAGATTACCAGAAAGCAAACTTATCAAAGTCACTTTCGGAAAAGAATATTTAACTAATGAATATTAAAGATCTAGTAACTAAAAAACAAAGTTTAGAAAAAATTGTAAAGATTGTTGAATCTGATAAAAATATTACTTTAATTAGTATTTTAAAATTATCTAAACAAATTAACTTCTTTTTAGAAAGAGCTTTACACTCACAAATGTTAATTAGTACTTTAGATAAAAAATATGAAATAGAAAATGAATTATTATATAGTGAAAATTCACTTTATAGAAATGAAATAAAAAGTATTCCAAAGTTATGAATTTATATAACTGAAGAAGAAAAATTTGAAACTAACTCATATATTCGTCATGAAAAACTTTTAAAAAGTGATTACAACAATAAAAACGATGTAATTATAGCAATTGGAAAAAGAGCAATTTCTTTTGCTAAAGAAATGAAATTCAACATTATTTATCAATATGAACAAAATAATGTAGACGTTTTATCAAAAGTTTTACCAGAGTTCATAATTGCTTATCTTTTAAAAAATGGTTTTCACAATGTTCGTTTCATTATTAACTCATCAAAAATTAAAAAACTATATTTAAATGTTTTACCAATTAATGAATTCGAACTAAATTTAGAAAATAAATATCAAAACTTAGAAACATTAACAAACATTAACAAACTAAAAATTTTCCCAGATGTTAGCTCATTTATAGATAGTGAAATTTACTCATTTTTAACTTATATAACATTAACTCTATTAAGTGAATCAGCTTTAATTAATCAAAAATATACATTAGTTGCTCAAAACAAAACAATTAATGATTTAGACGATAGAATTCTATTTCTAAATAAAAAAGTTATTCAAGCGAAAAGAGAACTTGAAGTTGAACAAATTTCAATTCTATCAAAGAAAAAGGATATGTTGCATACTGTAAAGGAGGGCAAAAATGAAAAATAACCGCACTTCTTTAACATTTATTTCTCAAACATTTGACATTAAACATTTAGAAATTGATGGATTATATATAAATAGTGAATTAAAAGACACTTGAGTAAAATTTGAAAATTACTCAATAGCTTCTTTTAAAAAATGTTTTATTAAAGCAGTAATTGAAAAAGAAGAAATTTGTTTTATATTAACAAATGCTTTTATAACAAACATAGACAATGAAATTTCTGTTAAATATTCAGGAGTTATGAAACCTTATAAAAGTATTAAAAAACCAAACGAATTTATTCAAAATGCTAAAATAGAACTTAAAAATCTTGAACATGCTATTAAAAACTCATTAGCAATGAAAGATTTAGGATTAGACAAAAAAAATCAAAAAGATATTAACGAACTTAAAATAAACCTTTTTGAATTATCTGCAGTAACATTATTTAATTTAACTCCAGAAGAGGTATTATGAAATTAAAAAAATGGTTATTATTAGGTACTGTTTTACCTGTATCAATGGCACCATTAATTACACTTTCAGCTGATCCTGAACCCGCAAGCAATGGAGCTACTTCAAACGCTTCAAATGGCGCAACAAATACAAACAAGCCTACTAATCCCTTTGCACCAAATGCAAATGCTGAACCAGAAAAACCTAAAGTAGTTGACCCTCAATTTGGTACATTTAAAAAAGTTACTGAAGATAAAATAAAAGAAAAATTAAAAGAGTTAGTTAATAATAAAATAGCTCAACTTAAAGCTAAATCATCAAAATTAATAGATCCAGCTGAAACTAAAATTACAACTGAATCATTATACGAAAGTTTATATTTAGCTCAAGTTGCAAAATATTTAGAGACCAATAAAGAAAAAATAATTAACGACAAATACAAAGAATATGGTTTTGAAATAGTTTATCCTAAAATTTTAAGTAATGACCGTTCTTTAGAATCAACAACCATTACTTATAACGGAAAAGATTATGAAAATGCCGTAGTAGGTAAAACTGACAAAACTGACTACCGTGATTTTATTCAAGGAGAAGGTAATAAAAAGGAAGTTAAAGAAGAAAATGTTGTAAATGCTGTTAACGCTGACGATTTACAATCTAAAACAGAAAAATACTTTTCAGATTTAGATTCTAAATTTGATGAAATATTTGCAAACAAAGAAGACTTCCCTGAATTAAACACTGCAGTTAGATTCGTTAAAGATGAAAATAACGATACAAACATCGGTTTAACAATACCCGATAAATATAAAAGTTGGGACGACTTTTTAAAAGAAAAGATTAGTTCAAGATTTAAGGCTTTTGACTTAGAAGAAAACTCTCAAGACAATAAAAAAGAAACACCTGATATTCAAGAACCTAATCCAACACCAAGATTAATTCCTGGTCAAGCCGATCCAACACCTCCATCAAGTGTTAACGCTGCTACTGAAAATATCGGAAGATTAAGTCCATTTTTAAAATTTAATTTCTATGATCAAGCAAATAACAGAGATGGATTAGTTCAATCATTTAAACAAGCTGTACAAAGCGAACCCGATAAAGCTTCAGAAAAATACTTCTATTTTAATAACCCAATTAACACTAGATTCGATTATAAAGTTGATAATCTAGATTTAACAAAAGACGGAATAGAAGCTAATGTTATTTTGACTGACAAATTAGATGAAACAAAGAAAATAACATATAAAAGAGTTATATCAATCTGAAGCAATGTGGAGTTCGCTAGAGCTCACCAAGTGGGAATAGAAATTATCCAAAAATTATATAAAGAGTTTTATGACGCATTAGGAATAGGAGAAAATATTGACTTTTCAAAAATGTCTCATAGAATTGTAGCAGAAGCTGTCTTTAATATGATTTTAGAATCAGTAAAAATTATTAATAGTCAAGAATATAGTAATTATTTTATAAATTTAACTAATAATTTTAAATCTCAAGAACCTGCTGCATTAGAAACAAACTCATATAATAAAAACTTAGTAGAAGCATTTTTAGGTTTACATAAAAATGCAATCATTAATGGAAGAAGCTATTGAAGTTATCTAGCAGATGCCTACAAACAAGTTTATGATATATATATAAAATATGTTAAAAAAGAACTTAATGAAAGTATTGCAAAAAACTTTGCATTAGCATACCCTGAAGATAGCCAAAATCGTTTACACATGCTAGATGTAGCATTAAAAAATTTAGGTAAAAAAATAGACAATCTAAAAAGTTATTCATTAAAAAATAAAGCTTCTTTATTGCCTGAATATAATCAAATATTAAAAGATATTAAAGACATTAGAGAACAATTTGATTTATTACCTATGGTTACAACTAATGAATTATTTGAAAATCAAGCAGATGCAGTTAAAGCAAAATCAATCAAAGATTTAAAAGCTTCATTTGATAAACTTGACACTGTTCAAAGAAATGAATACAAAAGTGATATTAAATTAAGTGTTGGTATTACTTTAGCCGCAATAGCAACATCATTATTTGTAACATTAATTGTATTAGCTGCACTAACTAAAAAAGATAAATTAAAAATTAAAAAACTTAAAGCAAAAATTATTACTGTTGCAGTTGTTATGTCAGTATTAATTCTTGCTATAGCATTATTACCATTTATTTAAGGAGCAATTTATGGCAAAAGAAAACAAACTAATTATTACTGCAATATTTGATTACGTTATAGAAGTAACTGGTAATAATGATTATCAACAAAATCAAATGTTTGCTTTAAAAGATAATAAAAATGCACAACTTTTATTAATTTCAGCAAGTGAAAACAAAGCATTCTGTTTATCAAACGGTGATATTAACGATTTTGCAATTGGTAAAGAAGTTATTGAAAT
Organism: Mycoplasma struthionis; assembly: GCF_003855455.1. Classification (GTDB taxonomy): domain Bacteria; phylum Bacillota_I; class Bacilli_A; order Mycoplasmatales; family Metamycoplasmataceae; genus Metamycoplasma; species Metamycoplasma struthionis. Next base: position 336,894 of record NZ_CP034044.1, on the reverse strand, counting down.
TGAAAATACAAACACAGTTCAAACTTCACTTGATTATTTAGGAAAAATTATTGATATTAAAAACAATATTCTTTTCCCTTTAGTAAAAGAACAACCTAAAAAGTTTTTAAAATACAATTCTCAAATTTTTAACACATATACAAAACTTTTAGACTACGAACCTTTAACAGATCAATTAAAAACAGGATATGTTTTAACTGATTTATTAATTCCAATTGGAAAAGGACAAAGAGAATTAATTATTGGAAATAGAAAAACTGGTAAAACTCATATTGCATTAAATGCTATTATTAACCAAAAAAATCAAAATGTTAAATGTGTTTATGTAGCAATAGGACAACAACATTCACAAGTTTCAGCAATTTATGAAATGTTAAAAGCAAATGGTGCTTTAGATTACACAATGATAGTTGCAGCTAAATCTGATAACCCATATGACCAATATTTAGCACCTTATGTAGCTATGGCTCATGCTGAAAATCTATCTTATGAAAGTGATGTTTTAATTGTCTTTGATGATTTAACAGCTCATGCTAATATATTTAGAGAAATTGCTTTATTAACAAATAAACCAGTTGGTAAAGAAGCATTCCCTGGAGATATGTTTTTCGCTCACTCTAGATTATTAGAAAGAAGTGGTAAATTTAAAAACCGTAAATCAATTACAGCATTACCTATTTTACAAATTATTGATAATGATATAACTTCTTTAATAGCATCAAACGTTATATCTATAACAGACGGTCAATTAGTAACTAATGATAAATTATTTGCTTTAAATTATTTACCTGCTATTGATGTTGATTTATCTGTAAGTAGAATTGGGGGAGCAGTTCAAAAAGAACACATTTCAAGAATTGCTCATGAAGTTGGAAAAATATTTAGAGCATATAAACGTCAAACTAAATTAGCATCATTAAAATACGATTTAAACGATGAAACTAAAGCATTAATCAATAAAGGTCAATTAATTGAAAACATGTTTATTCAAAAAGGTGTTTCAATTTATTCAGATGAAAATATGTATTTAATGTCTAAATTAATATCATGAAACATTTTCTCAGATGTTAAAGACATTGAAGTAGCAATTAAATTCTTAGAAGCTCTATTTGCAACAAACGAATTAGCTAATGAAGTATTTAAGAAAATTATGGCTAACTCATTACCAAATGAAACAAAAGCAAAAGAATATTTCGCTTTTGTATTAAGACAATATGGTGAATACAAGAATTTAGGTTGAAAAATTAATATAGATAAAGAATTTGTTAGACTATCAGATTCAGAAATTCAAGCAATAGAAAACATAATGGAGGCTAAATAATGGCTAAAATTACAAAAATTTGAACAGACGTTGTTGAAATAAATTTTAATAAAAGTAATATGCCTAAAATTAATGACATATTACTAAAAAAAGATAAAACAAGTAGTTTTATGGTTAAAAAAATTGTTGACGATGAAACTGTTTATGCAATGATTATCAGAACTGATGGAAAAATTCAAATCAATGATGAAATAACTAACACAAAATCAAGCTTTATGGTCCCAGTAGGAAAAAAAGCTAAAAACAATATTTTTGACGTTGATGGTGTTTCACAAAATAATGCAAACTCAGGTTTTGATTATGTTGAAATGAACTCAACAATTATCGAAAATTCAGACTATGCAATTAAGCCTGAATTAATGGAAACTGGTATTAAAGCAATTGACTTCTTTATTCCTATTCTAAAAGGTGCTAAAATTGGTATTTTTGGTGGTGCTGGGGTTGGAAAAACAGTTTTAATGAAAGAAATCATTTTTAAACTTTCAAATACACAACAAAATACATCATCAATTTTTATAGGTTCAGGAGAACGTTCTCGTGAAGGTGTTGAATTATATAATGATTTAAAAGAATCAAACTTGATGAAAAACTCATCAATGTATATAGCAAAAATGAACGAAACCGCTGGAGCTAGAATGAGTATAGTTCCTGTTGGAGTTACAGCTGCCGAATATGCTCGTGATGTTAATAAAGAGAATGTTTTATTATTTATTGATAATATTTTCCGTTTTCTACAAGCTGGAAACGAAATTTCTGCCTCTTTAGATAAAAAACCGTCTTTAGGTGGTTACCAAGCTACAATGAACACTGAAATTTCACAAATTCAAAATAGATTGTTTACAAATAAAAATGGTGCTATTACATCATTCCAAACAGTCTTTTTACCAATGGATGATTTATCAGACCCATCTGCTGTTGCAATCTTTAACCACTTAAATGGTAGTTTAGTTCTATCTCGTGAAGTTTCAGCTAAAAATATTTTCCCAGCTTTTGATGCTCTTGCTTCATCATCAGCTACTGTTAACCCATTAATTATTGGTAAAAAACATTATGAAGCTATTTTAGAAACTAAAAAAATACTTCAAAAATATAAAGAATTAGAAGATGTTATTTTGATTTTAGGGGTAGATGAACTTGATGATGCTTCTAAAATTGTCGTTAAAAAAGCTTTACAATTACAAAACTTTTTCTCACAATACTTCTTTATGACAGAATACTTTACACATGAAAAAGGACAATATGTACCTTTAAATGAAACTGTTGACTCAGTTGTAGAAATAATTGAAGGTAAATATATAGATGTTCACCCATCAGAATTTCTATACATCGGCTCAACAAAAGATCTAAAAATTGTTCAGCCAACACCTATAGTTGAAGAAGCTAGTCAAGAAATTAAAACAAAAGCTAAAAAATAAAAAATAAATATAAAATATATAAACAAAATTTAAAAAATAAACTGGAGGACTCTATGAAAAAAGTCAAAAAGCTTACTTTATTATTAAATGCTATTCTTATACCTACCGTTTTACCTATTATTTCAGCTTCTTGTGCAAAACCTGAAAAAGGAAAATTAGATAAAACAAATGAAAACAATAGTGGTAAGGTAAAAGAAGAAGAAAAAACTAAAGAAAAAAACAAAACTAGAGTCCCAGGACAACCAGATCCAGGAGATGACGTTGAAGTTGATCCAGCAGGACCACCTCTTAGATATCCTGGTGATGGCTCATTTGGTGAATTAGGAGCAGGCAGAAATGCAACTGTTCCTGATATTGATCCTAAAACATTTAATGCTTTACCAAATGAAGAAGAGAAATATAAAGTAGAAGAAGCATCATATATTAAGGGATTAGAAAGTAATGATTTCTTTCCTAAATATAGTACATTTGATACGACCAAATATGACGTAGAAAAATTTGATAGAGATGCAAAAGCAAACAATCTTCCATCATTTAAAGATTCGGTTTTAAAAGACTTTTCTGTTCCTAATAGAGATGGTAAATTAGTATTAAATCCATTTGGAAATTCTTTAAAAGGACCTTACTGACAATCAGAACCTTTAGACGCAGGCCGTTCAAGATTTATTCCAAATGATAAATATAAAGAATTGCTAAATCAATCATTTAGAATTATATTTTCTAATACTAATGAAGATTTACAAAATGAAACTAATGCAACTTGAGGAACAACATGAATTTTAGATTATGCTAAATCCAACCCAAATGAATCATATCCAACTAAATGATATTTAGCTACAAATTTACACGTTGCTATGTCTTTTAGACAAGATGAATCACATAAAAATGATCCATATCATAATATTTCAAATGCCGCAGAAGAAGCTAAGAATTACAAAGCGGCTAAGGCTGAATTTGATAGCGCTTTTGAAGATTTTAAAGTAATGGCTACACAATTAGGATATTATGCAATTCCTATGACTGATTATGGAGTACCTGTAGGTGGTACAACAACACCAGAATTTGATTATGGTAAAATATACACAGACCCAAGAATGAGACCATATATAAATAAATATGAAAATGCTCAAAAACTTTTTCAAGCTGCTCAAGCAGCAAATAAAGGTAAAACAAGTCGAATTACATTAGAAAGATTTAGAAAAGATACACCTTTGAAAACTCGTTTGAATTTTACTTATAATGACCCAAATGTAGAAAGAGTGACTTTAGATCCTGAACAAGTAAAAATAGTTTATGCGGGAACAAACTTTTTAAAGACTAACCCGAGTGATTATGTAGCAAATGAAAAATTAAAAAATCTTCAAGAAATGGCTGATTTTGCTGTTCTAGAAATAGATTTTTCAAAAAGTAAGAATTTTAGAGTAATTAGAAACGACATAAATTTTGCAAATTATTCACAAAATTTTAATATTAATACTGCACAGGATTTCGCTAAATGAGTAACAAATGGTTATGCTGAACTTCCTGAAAATGAAAAAGCAAAACCAGCTAACTTTGATATTAATGAAATTTACAACAATTTAAAAGATGAAAAAGTTTCTGTTTCATACGATACACAAAAACAAGATCCAAATGATTTAAATAATTTAGTTGACACAACAATTAATGTAAAAACTGATAAATTAAACGTAAACTTTTTAGCTTTAGGTTTTCCTAATGCTGAAGGAGATAATCAAATAGAAGATGAAAAATTTTTAACACAGACTGATAGAGTTTCATTAAGAGGAGCCGCCTCAGTTTGAGTAAATAAACCTAAGAATTTAAAAAGAACAACAGATGAAGAAGGGTGAGGAGTTTCAAGATCATTAGCAATAAGAAACTTTAGAACAAAACCAGGAATATTTGATTTAACTATTGTTTCTCCAACAATTAGTGACGGCGCTTCTGGATTTACAGTTCCAAAATTTTTTGAAGAAAAAGATGCGCCATGACCTGGTAAAGAGTTCTTATTTTATGGTTTAGGATTTTCATTAAACTCTTGAGAACCATTAGGTGGTTCATCAGGCTCACAAGTTAGAGATATTGATAGAAATATAGTAGGTATTAACTTTGCTGCTGGTGATTCAGCTGCTGTATCATTAATTTCATTAGTATTAGCATTAAGATCAAATGGAATTGATTATAAAGGTGCGTATGGAAAATATAATCTAGAACAATATGATTTAGTATATGGCGGAGGAAGAAATCAAAGAACTTCTTATCGTCAAGCCTTAGAAAAGTTGTATAATGGAGATTATAAAACTCATTTATTCCCAGAAGGTGTTAAAAATATACCTGTTGATCATCAATTTAAAAACACAACTAGTAAAAGATAGGAGGTAAATATGGCAGTCTATAGTAAAAAAAGAAAAGTAATAAAAGCTTTAGTATCTATAGGTTCAATTGGAATGGTTTCTGCTGGTGTAGCAGCAGGAATATATACAACTCGTTCAAAAATTGGTTTTAATGTTAAATTAGATGCTTTTGAACGTAATTCAACACCTAAACTTAATACTGATGATGTTATTATAAAAGATGCAAACAATTCAAACACAGATGTTAACTTAGTTAGAAAACCAGATCCTGAAAAAGACGTAATTACTAAATTGTTATTTAAAGATTCAAAAACAGGAGAATTAAAATTTAAAGCTCAAGTTATATCTAAAAAAGATGAAGATAAAAAAATAGATCCTACAACATATATTCCTTCTGGATGAGAAATTGATGTTGAAAAACAAAAAACAGATAAACCAACTGTGAATTTAGGTCAAGAAAATGAATATTGAATAAAAGAAGAAGACCCTTCAGAAAATACTGTAATTCAAATTATTTTTAATGATGAAGTTTATAGAAGTGATTCATTTAAAAAAGGTACAAGATCATTAGAAAATTTAGCTTCATATTTACCTGATGGTTTTGAATATGTAGACCCAAACTATAAAATTATAGAAGGTAAAACTAATAGATTTTTAATAAAGAAAGTTAAAGTTGTTACTGTTTTAAATTTCATAAATGAACAGGGCCACACTGTTTATAGAACAACAATAACAAGAGACAAAGGTGACAATACGCCTATTGACTGAAAATCTGAAATTCCAACAGGATTCAAAACAAAAGAAAATCCTGATACTATTAAAATTAAACCTGATGAAGAAAATAATATTGTTGTTGTACCAACAAGCAAACTACCAGAAAGACCACAAGAAGATCCTACACCTCCTAAAACTTTAGATGAAGATAGAAGAGAAGATAATAGGAGAGAAGTAAACACGCCTACACCTCCACCATCAATTACAAGACCCGCTGAAATCCCTAAACCTAGAAGTAATGCTCCAGAAGATCAACCTCCTACTGCAAGCCCAGGGGTGAATGTTTATCCTGATTCATACGTTAAAGATTTTTATGAAACATCACTAACACCTACAAACCCAAAACCTTTGACAGGAAAAGCAAAAGAAGACGTAAGAGCAGAAGTCAATAAGTATAACAAAATCCTTGAAATAAACAATAGAAATGATTTTAATAGGTTAAAAAACGATCTTATTAAAACATTCAATCCTAGCGATCCAGTTATATTTGATAGATTTTTTGAAAATGCTGTTTTCGGCCAACCAAATGGCTTAACGACTTTAAAAAATCTTATAAGAGACATACAAAACAACTGAGAGGATTTTGCTAACAAAGGTATGGTCCCTGTTATTTGATTTTGACAACATTACCCAACTTACAATAATGGTGGAACAGTTTGAGATTACGCAAACAAAAAAGATAACGCTGTTTTAAACCATTATATAGAAGAAAATGAACATAGATATTTTTCAAGTTCATCAGAATACAAAAGAAACCCTGGTCAAGTTTTAGACAACGATTATTTTGGTTGAAGTAAAGTTGATGCATCTGATACATTCGATGGTTTAACCAAAATAGCAGATAGAGAAAAAATAGACGGTAATGGGGATAGGTTAGATGATGGTATAAGAGTTTATGAATACAAACCAGACGCAGATAATACTACAGTTCCTGACAAAAATACTAGAAAATATATTGCCAAACTTGATGCAACAAATAAAAAAGGATACAAAAAATTCTTAGACTTCATTAAAGCTAATCCTAGAATAACTGGTGTTATAATCGAAAACATGGGATTAATTGATAAAAAACAAGATTTTTCAGAAATTTTATCCCAATTGCCTACTCAAATTAAAAGTGCAACATTATTCTTTGAAACAAATGACACTTCTTCATTAGTTGGTCTAAAAGATAAATACTTAGACGACATACAAATTGTTACAAAAGGAAATAACTTAGATGAAGCCTGGGGAATAGACCCCATTGCATTTAGACACACTAAAAATGTTTCATTTGATTACAATGTAAACAAATCTCCAGAGTATCCTTCTAATTCAACACCTAGAGCAAGTTCTATAGTATTTGATACAATTAGACCTGCTAAAAAAGATACGTTCTCTGAAATTCAAGAAGGTTTTACACTAGCTTACACAACTAGAAAAACTTGACGAATATTTAATGGTTCAATGGGTGACGGTAGTTGAATGTCAAGAATAGATTTATCACTTCATCCTGAACTAAGAAGTTTAAAGGGTTTAGATTTAAATGATAAAGTATTTAATAGATTAACTCTAGCAAATGGAAGTAATGTTTTTGAAGTAGATGGAAATACATTAGATCAACAGCAATGAAAAAGACTTATAGTAAAAGGACCTCAAAAAGCTGAATTGAAATTTGTAAGTCCTGTTCCAGTTAATACACTATATATAAAAGGGCTTGCAAAAGACTTACCTTATGGCTATAATGAACAACTATACGGACTTTTTGAAGCTGGTAAAAAAGTGTTTAAAACTGTTTATGTAGATAATGAAGCCATGAGAGATGCAATTCAAAGCACCCAAGCTGCTTCTGTACATAACATTACTGTTCAAGTTAAACCAGATAACTTCAATCCTTCAAAACCAGCAGAAATTCAAGGACCACAATTTATTTAACAAATTAAAAACGCCAATTGTAATATGGCGTTTTTAATTCTATTTATAAACTCTTATAACTGCTCTATTATTTAAATAAGAGTATCTATATCCTTCTTTGTCTAAAATTTCTTCTACAGTTAATCTTAAAGCACCTGTGCCTATACCAACAATAATGTCCATTGTATCATTATACTCATCATTTTTAAATTCATATAATGCTAAAAGTGTTTGTGAACTTGCTTCTATAGTATCCAAACCATGCAAATCAAGTTCTAATGGTTCATATCATGCTCTCATTAGTAAACCTTCTGACAATGAGGGCAAACGTATGTTCCTCTTTTGTTAACTTTGATTTTATAAATAGGATTTGAGCACACTGAGCAATTTTTTAATTTACTATTATGAATTTTTAATTTATCTTGAAATTGTCCTTGCTCATGATTCATACTTTCATAACTAAATAAAGTTGAACCTCCATATTCGTAACTTTCTCGCATAACATCGTGGGTATATTTTAATATTTTTTTAATAACATTTTTGGGTATATTGCAAGATGGAGATGTGGGATGAACTTTTGCTAAAAATAAGGCTTCATCTACATATATATTTCCAATTCCGGAAACAATTGTTTGATCTAAAAGTTTTGTTTTTATACTTACTGTTGTTTTTGAAAGTTTTTCTAAGACTTGTTCAACATTAATATTTCCTGGTTCAGCTGCTATTTTAGACAAAGGAAGTTTAGTTAAATAATCATCAATGGTTCTTAAATAAAATGTACCAAACATTCTTGTGTCAACATAATGAAGTTCTGTATTGTCTTTAAATTTAAATATAGCAACTGTATGTTTATCAGGTGATTCGCTTTTTTCAAAAAAGCGATATTTACCCTCCATTCTTAAATGAGATAATAAAACTTTTTTATTCGTTAATTTAATTATTATGTGTTTGCCTAAGTTTTCAATACCTAAGATTTTTTCATTCTCTAATTCTTGAATAAAATCATCTACTATTAGTTCTCTAAACAACTTAGGTTTAAAAACTAAAACTTTTTTTATTTCTTTATTTAGCACTTTTTCTTTTAAAATACGGCAAACAGTTCTTACTTCTGGTAATTCGGGCATAACTTAATTTTACACATTTTTTTGTTATAATTTTAATATGCAAGATAAATATGATAAATTGCTAATTTCTACCACTGACACAGTTTTGGGTATAGGTGGTCCTGTTTCAAAAGAAATTGAAGATTTAATTTATGAAATTAAAGGTCGTGATCGTTCTAAAAAATTAATAATTTTAGTTTCTTCAATAAAACAAGCAAGAGAATTTAAACAGTGAAATGATAAAGCTGAAGAGTTGGCTCAAAAATACTGACCCGGAGCTTATACTTTAGTAATTAATGATCAAGGCTTTAGAATGCCAAATCAAAAAGAATTACTAGATTATCTTGAAAAAAATGGACCTATTTATATGTCAAGCTGTAATTTATCTAATCAGCCGGTATGTAAGACAATTGAAAATGCTAAAATATTATTTCCTCAGATTAAAAAAGTTTTTAATTTTGGAGAAATGACGCAACAACCTAGTACAATTATTAGAGTTGAAGATGGAAAAATTTTAAGACCGTAAAAGAGGATATTATGGAAAAAACAAAAGTTAAAATAGTAAGTGACCACGCAGGTCATGAAGCAAAAGTTGAATTAGCAAAAAGATTAACTAACGAAGGCTATGATGTTGAATTATATGGTTCAACAAGCCCAGATGTATCTGTTTCATATTCAGAAGTTGGAATTGACTTTGCTAAAGAATTATTAAAAGATAATGACAGCGAAACAGCTAAATACGTGGCTTTTTGTGGTTCAGGTATTGGTATAAGTATCGCTCTAAACCGTTTTAAACATGTAAGATGTGCAAGAGTAACAAGTGTTAAAGAAGCTGAATTAGCTAAACTTCACAACGATGCTAACATTTTATGTATGGGTGGAAGATTAAATAGCTCAGATGATATTGAAGCTATGTTTCACAAATGAGAAACAACTAAGTTTGAAGGAAATAGACATATTCCAAGAATTAATAAATTAGACGAAGTTGGTCAAGACGAATAATTAAAAATTCCTTGCTTTAAGTTAGCAAGGAATTTTTTTAATCTATTTTAGAAGTATCAAAGTGACCGTGAATGTTATGAACTCTTGTAATTGTAATTCAAGCATTTGGTTCCGCTACTCAAACTTCATTTTTAATTGAGTTTTGTTCTAAAAATAGCGCTGTAGTTTCGATTACTGTAGTTTCTGTGCCTGTATATCCGCCTGTAACATGTGAAATATTGTAACCATGTCAATATTTAATGTCTTTAAAGTGTTTAATAATTTTTTCAGGTTCTTTTGTATATATTTCAATTTTAATTTTCTTATATTTAGGGAATATAAGTTCAAGGAAGGCACTATAAATAAAGATGTAGCAAACTGAACATAAAACTCTTAATAAAATTGCTCCATGGTTTAATGGTTTGCCTCCAGGGCCTTTTGATACAACTCCACTTAATTCTAGAGTTGAAATAACAAAAATTGAAAAACTAGCAAAACAGAAAGCAATTATCATAGACATACTACCAACTGATTTTTGTTTAACTCTTGATAGATAGTAAACTATAAAGTCCCCTCCAGCTGTTGAAGCTGAATTTTTTCATGCTAATCCACCAGCTGAACCACCACATATTGCACCAATTACTGCATAAATAATAATCGGTCAAGTTGGGTTTGTATACCCACGTGATAAAACATCATAGAATCTTAATAATGATAGATATTCCGCTGATGATAAGTTAAATTGTTTCATAAAAGCATCTTGGTCTTTAATTAAATTTCATCAAGAACTGTAATGATTTAAATAATTTCCATAAGCTTCTCAAGGTATTAAAGTTCTTAAGCTATTTTGAATATCTCCATATTCACCTTTACCAGGGGTTTGTCAGTTAACATAAAAAATAGCTATTTTGTCAAAAACGTTGCTTACTTGTGGAATTAACAATAAACTTTGAAAACACATTTGTCATATTAATCAATAGGTTGTTAAAACCATAAATAAACGTGCATTTTTCTTTCAGAAGAAGATAACTAAAGGTAAGTTAAATAAAAAGTATATGTAAGCAAAATATGGCGCTGTTTTTGAAACACTAAAAGTAATTGTTTGTACTAGTGCTGACAAGCCGGTTGCAATTGTTGCTGCTTTTGCTAAAAATGTTGCAACAGCAATGTTATATAAAATTGCTGATATAAAAATAAAGAACATTTTTTTAGGAAATTTAACTCAGATATTAAAGAAGTTAACACCATAAGGGTTTAAATCAAAGTGATTTTTTGATTCTTTAATCCTTTTAATTCTTTTAGACTGATTTTGTTTTTCTAATTGAATTAACTCTTCTGAAGTTTCTTTTCTTAGCATAGTACACCTCCTTTTCTTTTTTTTATTTATTTTTTAATGCGATAATAATAATTTAATATTTTAACTTATTTTTTAAATTATTTTATTAAGTTAATCAACATATGATGTATCAAATGAACCAACAATGCCATGAATGTTTGAAATAGTAATTCAAGCTTGTTTGTCTACTGCTTTTGCATGCTCTAAAATTAGGTCTTTTTCTAAATATAAAGCAATTGTTTCAATTTTTCCAAATTCACGGTGATTAAAACCACCTACACCATGAAAAATGTTAAATGGGTGATTATAACCTGATAATTTAAATTTTTCAACTAAAAGCTCAGGTCTTTTTGTATAAATTTCAATTTTAACCTTTTTATATTTTGGATAGAATTTATTAACTAGAACTGAGAATACTAATAAATAAACTATTGTTCCCATAACTCTAACTAAAAATAAATCAGAGTTTCAAACGTGACCGCTAATATTTCCTGTAAATTCTAATGATCCAATAACTATGGTTGAAAATGAAGAAAAACAAATAGCAACCATTAAAAATACATTACCTACTGGTTTTTTATTTCTATAAGCTATATAGTTTGATATAACTGATGTTCCACCAATTGAACCTCTTTGTCTTCAAGCAACAATAGAAGCAAATCCTTCAGATAATCCCCCTAGTATTGCATAAATTAATGTAGGTCAATTAGCACCATCATAAACACCAAATATTTTTGTATCTTTTAAAACATCCACTGCATTTAAATGATCTAATGCAATAGCATCTCTATTTTCTTTAAAAAAGTTAACTATATTACTTGATACTAAACTTAAATCTTTTGCATTAAATTGATTTGCTAAATACTTAGCAACAAAAAGATTTTCTTTATTTTCTAAAACTATTGACTTTTTATTTAATAATAAATTAGCTGCTCCAAGTATTTCAGCGTGATTTTCTCTTGTTATTTTAGGTAATATTCTTAAATCTAAGCCAAAAGGATCTCAGTAATAAGCTAAGGCTTGATTATTAACTGTAATAGGACCTAAAGGATTATATATTGTAATTCTCTGGTTTATAAAGTTAACTATTGGATTAGAACCACGACCTGAATATTCAATAAAGATACATTGTACAACGACTTGAAAAACCATTCAATAGTAAGTTAAAACCATAAACATTCTTGGATTCAATCTTAAAAAAGCAAACATTAATGGTAAGTTAACTAAAACATAAAACAAACCATAAAATTGAGCTGTAGAAGGGGCAGTAAAGGTAATTATTTGAGAAAGTGAAGAAGTTCCACTAGCAATTGTTGCAGCTTTTTTTAAGAAAACTGTTAAGGCAATGTTGTATAAAAAAGCACTAACTAACATTCATAAAACTTTTTTAGGATCTTTTTTTCAAACATTAAATAAAGTAACTTTTTGTGGATTCAAGACTTCCATTTTTTTTCTATAAAGTTCTCTTTTTTCTTCTTTACTTAAAAGAGTCTTATTGATTTTTTGCTGTTTTTTATTAACAGAATTACTCATCTAGATTATTCTCCTTTCTTTTGATTTTTTAAATGTATATCAGCTTTCGTATTTGAAACAAACATGTTGTAAGTTGGCATGAAAGTAAGTTGAGCTACACCAGTTGAACCATGACGATTTTTTGCAACAATAACATCAGTTATAGAAAAGTTATCCATTGAATCGCCTTCAATTGGTCTAATCTCTGTGTTTTCGTTTTCTTTATCTTTTTTCTTACGAGAAGTGTAGTAATCTTTACGGTATAGAAACAGAACAATATCAGCATCTTGTTCAATTGAACCTGATTCATTAATGTCAGCCAAAATAGGAGTTTTATCTTCTCTTTTTTCAACATTTCTGTTAAGTTGAGAAAGAGCAATAATAGGACAACCTAATTCACCAGCCAAAATTTTTAATGAACGAGAAATCCGACCAACTTCTAAATGTCTACTTTCAGCACTTCCACCATTAATTAATTGTAAATAGTCAATGATAATAATATCAGGTTTTGTCTTACCTGCAAAACGTTTTGAAATAGTAATAATATCCGAAATAGTTAAAGATGATTTTTCACATAAAAACATATTTCATTTTTGCATTGCTTGAACAGTAAATGATAAAAGCCCTAATTGATCTTTTGAAAGATCGCCTGTTTTTAATGAACGAATTGAAATAGTTGATTCAATTGCTAAAAGTCTTTGTATAAGTTGAGCTTTTGACATTTCAAGTGAAAATAATAAAACATTTAAGTTCTTTTGTGTTTTTTTGTTTTTTGATTTAGCCATATTAACTGCTAGATTCAAAGCAAAAGCAGTTTTACCCATGGCTGGACGTGCTGCTAGAATAACAAAATAACCTGGATTTAAACCGACTAAATAATTATCTAATTCTGGAAACCCAGTTTGAAGACCAACTCCAACATCATTATTACTTCTATTTAATATATCGCTAACTAACTCAGACGCTACATCAGATACGTGTTGAAAATTAACATTAATTTCTGATAAGTCAAGATTCATTAAATCAACTTGAACTTTAGTTATTAAATCATCAATATTAAACTCTTCATTATTAATAACATTTTGAGTTTTTTGAGATAAAGCATAAAGAAGCCTTGTTTTATATGAATCAACGAGGTTTTTTACATAACTACTAACTTCTTTTTCAAAGCCTCTATTTTGAATTAAAAAGTTTATGTAATTAGTTCCATAAGGTTCATTTATGTCAAGATATTTTGACATATCTATTTCTTCTATTTTCTTTTTATTAACTAAAAAGTTTAAAAAGCCTACAATGTCACTTCCAAGATTGTCTAGATTATATTGTTTTAATTCTCTAAATAAAACTTGATTAGCAGTGAAATAAAACATTTCAGGTTTAACAATTTCAGCCACTTTTAAATAAGCAGAGTTATCTGCTATTATTAGACCAAGTAATGAAATTTCATTATTTAAAGATGCTTTAATTTGGACTGAAATATCTTTTTGTGCCATTGTAAACCCCTTAATAAGTTATTATTTTTCTTCAAAAATTGTAATCTTTAAAAGTGCTATTACTTCTGGATGTAATTTAATAAATACTTGATGTACACCAAAAGTATTGTAACTTTCGCCTTGTAAACTATGAACGTCTACTTTGATATTATGTTTTAATAATTCTTTAATTATTGCTTTGTGTGTAATATTACCATGAACTATATTGCCATTTGATTTTAAAGTAAAGTTTAAACTTAATTTTTCAATTTCTTTTTTAAGTTCTTCTGCTTTAGCTTTTTCTTTTGCTTGTTGTTCACTTATATTACTTCTAACTCTTTCAAGATTTGCTAATGTTTGTTTATTAACTGGTTGAGCATAACCATTTTTAATTAAAAAGTTTTTTGCAAATCCATCATTTACTTCAACAATTTCATTTAAGTTATATTTTTCATATTTTTTAATTATTATTACTTTCATCTTTCACACTCACTATTGCTTGTTTAATGTTATCTACAAATAATTCAATTGGTTCACTTGTTTCTGCTGCTGCTGTTCCATAGTGCCCACCACCATTAACAGCTTCAGCTATTATTTGAACGTTTGTGTTAATTCCACGGGCAGACATTTTGCATTTTTTAGTTCCTGAAAGTTTTGCAACAACGAATGCCGCTTTTCTTCCATTAACACGTAGTATTTCATCTGCTGCCATTGAAATAATATCTGTAGAAGTTTCGATATTTTTATAAGCTAAAAAATAGCCTGGTTTAACTTCTTGCATTGAAGAAATTAATTCTTTTACAACTTTATAAACTTCTTCTTGCATTTTTAGAGTATTAACTGAAACTAAAATCTTAGCTCCTCACTCTTGTAATATAGATGCTGCATTGAAAGTTTTTGCTGTTGTTTGTTTTTGAAAAGTATTTGTATCAAGATAAATACCATTTAATAAAAGTTGAGCTGTTAGTTCATCAATTTTATCTTGATTGTTTGTGATTGCAATTATTTCTGTCACAATTTCACTAGCTGATGATGCAAATGAGTCAATGTATAAATTCTCATGATATGCAAAATCAGGATTTTTAGTAATTCTGTGGTGATCTAAAACAATAATATTTTCTTTTTTAATATTTTCAAAAGCTAACTGATTTTCAATTCTTGTTTCATCTGATGTATCACAAATTACAACTAAAGTATTATCATCACTAAGTGCTCTAGCTTCTTTTGGTGATATAAATATATCTTTAATTTCTTTACTTAAATTATTAAACACTCTTTGTGTTGTATCATCAAATGTTTCGTTTTGAATATAAGCCTTTTTATCAAATGCTTTAGATAATGAATAGATTCCAAAAGTTGAGCCTAAAGCATCTAAATCTGCGTTCTTATGTCCATAAGCAATAACTTTAGTAATCTTTTTAGAAGATAATTTTGCAATCAAGTTTTTAGCCATATAGTTAAGATTAGTTCTTGAAAAATTAACTTCAATTTCAGTAACTGAACCATAATGTCTTGGTTTTTCATTTTTGGTTAGTACTGTTATTTGATCGCCACCTCTTGTTTGTGATTGCATTAGAGCATCTTTTGCAAGTTGGTCTAATGTATCATCTTTAAAAATACCAAATGAAAAACCACCAGATATTGTTATTGAAATATCTTTAGAAACTGAACGGCTATTAATGTTTTGAAAAGCCGCAAAATTATTTTTTTCTAAAGTTTCTAGAGTTTCTTGATTTGTTATTAAAAAGAAACGACCATTTTCGTATTGGCGATAAATTAAGTTGTATTTTTTTGATAATTCATCAAGAATGTTAACTATCAAAGTATAAATCTTAAATAATTCTTCTTGTGGTAATGAGGCTTGATATAAGTCGATGTTATCAATGCTTATTTCTCCAAAAACAATTCTTTGTCTTTTATAATCACTTAATAAGTTATTTTGAACAGTTATGTCTTTTAAAATAACAAAGTTTCTTTCAAACATAACATGGACTTCATATTCTTGATTTTCATGTTTAAATTCAAAATCAACGTTATTATTATTTCACTCTTTTATGTCAAATACATCTTTAAGATTTTGACCTATAATGCTTCCAAACCGTTCTTTAACAAAAGGAGAAACTCATGAAATTGAACCAGCGTCTAAAAAGACTATAATTCCAATTCCATATTGTCCTGCTTCTGTTTGAACAAAATAATCAAGTGATTTTTTAGAAACTGTAACACTCCTTGAATATTTAATCAAAGCAAAAATTAAATAAATTCCTGTAGAGATAATGAAAACTAAATAAATTACAGAAGTAATAATCTTGCCTAAAGTGTTTAGTTTAAAAACTCCCACCATAAACAAAATACTTGGGAGTAAAAATAAAAAGATTATTTCTAATATCAAAAAAAGTTTTTTCTTATTTTTTTCGTTCATACAAATTAATTATATATGAAAAAACAAGCATTCCCTTTATAATTGATAAAAATCAATTATATCTAAAATGCCTATTTTTTTAGCTGATGAAACTAAAAAAATGTTGATTTCATTACTAAAGGTTAATGCTTGTGTTTTTACTCTATGTTTTTGAGATTGATTTGCTTTATCAATTTTTGTTATGATGATATCAAAATGAATGTTTAAAGATCTTAAATAATCAATCATTTCTAAATCAATAGGACTAAAACCAATTTTAGCATCAATTAATAAACATACTGTTTTTTGATTTTCTGAATTAGTAAAATAATCATCAATTATATTTGCAACTTTTTGTTGATCAGTTTTTGACATTGTAGCATAGCCATAACCTGGTAAATCTACAATTATTTTTTGATTATTAGTTAAAAAATAATTGACTAATCTAGTTCTACCTGGAGTTGAAGATGTTTTAGCAATTTTTTGATTAGCTAGAGCATTTATTAAGCTAGATTTTCCAACATTTGATCTACCTCAAAAAATAAGTTCTTTTTCGCTGTGTTCATATCAACTTTTTTTATCAGAAGCACTTTTTATATATTTTCACATTGCTAATCCTTTCTTAATTTTTCATAAGCTAATCTTGCTATCATCATGGCGTTATCTGTTGTATATTGAAATTCAGGTAAATAAACATTTTTATGTAATTTTAAAAACATTTCTCTTATACCTTTATTAGCACTAACTCCGCCAGCTAAAACAATACAGTTTGGTTTATAAATTTCTATTGCTTTTTGCATATGTTCTTTTAAATATTCAATAACTGTATTTTGGAAAGTTGTTGCATAATATTTAATGTCTGGATTTATTTTTCTATTTATATCATTATTAATTAAATTAATTATTTGAGTTTTTAAACCACTAAAAGAAAAGTTAAATTCTTTATCTGTTTTAGGAATTGTTAGTTTATTTTGAATAAATTTATTGTTTTCTAATCATAAATTATCAATTAAAGGACCACCCGGAAAACCTAGATTTAGTTTTCTTGCAACTTTATCATAAACTTCTCCAACAGCATCATCTTGAGTCTCACCCATTATTTCAAATTCGTTTTTTGATTTATATAAAAGAATTTGACTGTGTCCTCCAGAAACTAAAAGACCTAAGGCTGGATAAATCACATCTTTATTAATAAAAGCTGAATAAAAATGACCTTCTAAATGATTTAAAGGTAAAGAAGGAATATCTAAATAATTTGCAATTGTTTCAGCAACTAAATAACCCACTTGTAAAGAACCAACTAAGCCAGGTTCTTTTGTATAAGCTACATAATTTATTTCTTTTAAATTAACAACTTTTTTTAATTTATTAACTAAAAAACCAATGTTTTGAACATGAAGACGTGAAGCAATTTCAGGAACTGTTCCACCGTATTTTTTGTGAACTTCAATCTGAGAAAGAGTTTGCATTCAGATTAAATTATTATCTTTTAGTAAAGCAAAAGAGGTATCATCATGAGAACTTTCAATAGCTAAAATCAACATTTTAATTATCTCCTTTGTTTTCAACTTTTCCTATTTGAGGTTCATGGAAATATAAAAGACTTGCTTTATTTAGATTTCAAACTCTTTTAAAAGATTTTAAATATAAAGATATATTATTTTTAAATAATGAAAAATCTAAATTATCATATTCTTTTATTTCATTTGTTATTGATACTTTTGGTTTTTTAAAAGATAAATCAATTAAATAGTTGTTGTGTTTATTAGCTTTAATTACAATCTTTTTTCAATCTTGATTTAATAACTTCTTTTGTGTTTTTAAAAGTTCATAACTTGGAGCAACGTATAATTTTATTTTTGAAATTTGAGCTAAAGTTCGAGCAACTAAAAAGCCAACTCTTGCACCTGTAAAACTTCCAGGACCAATTGTTACATAAACAGCTTTTAGATTTTTTCTGTCTTCTTTTTTAATTACTGTATTTAGTTTATTAAAAAATTCATCACTTTTTTTAGTTAATTTTTCAATATGTAAAAAATCTGAAACAATGTTGTTTTCTATTTTGGTAATTATTAAATCATCCAAAGATGTTTCAATAAATAATTTCATATTACTCCTTATTTAATATTTCAAAAACATGGTTTTGATCTTTATCAAAATAAACATTGATTTCTAAATAATTTTTAAAGTCATGTTTAATATTTTTAGCTCATTCAATTGCTACTAATTTGTCTTCAAAATAATCTTCATAAGCAAATAAATCACCAGTAAGTTTATAAGCATCAATATGTACTAATTTATCATAAATTAAAATAGTATTGAATGTTGGTGAAACTATTGGTTTAGTTATATTCAATTTTTTAGCTATTTGAGAAACTAAAGTGGTTTTACCAGCTCCTAATTCACCGTTTAATAAAATTGCTTCTAGATTTTTAAATGATAAAATATAGTCAACTAAAGAATCAAGTTTTTCGTCTTTTTTAAATACAAATTTCAATGTTTGCTCCTTATATTTATTTATATAATTATAACTTAAAAAGGTGTTTTAAAATTAGCCAATTAAAAAAATAAAATACATTTATTTGTATTTTATTTCGTTATATTCTTTTTCGTTAAATGATTTTAAAAATTCAACTAATAAATCACCAGCAGCTAATAAATCGCTTATTGCACAAACACCAATTGGTGAGTGTAGATATCTTTGAGGTAATGAGATTGTTAATGTAGCAGCTCCACCGTCAGCAAATTGAAGTTCAGCTGCATCTGTACCACCACCCATAGCAACAAATTTATAAGCTGGTATTTGTTTTTCTTTTGATAAATTATAAACAAAGTTTACTAATTTAGGATCCATCATAGTTCCACGATCTTTTAATCTTAAAGCAGCTCCTGAATATAATTTAGTATTTCCTGGTATTGTATTTGGTGTATCATGTGATGCACATGTGTCTAAAGCAAAAGCAACTTGTGGTTTAACTAATTTAACTGAGCTTTTAGCACCTCTAGTTCCAACTTCTTCTTGAACTGTTCCAACTAAATATAAATCAACATCTAAATCTAAATCTTCCACTTGTTTTGAAATATATTCAAGAACTGTAACACCAGCACGGTTATCCATAGCTTTACCACCAATTAAATTAGGGTCAGCAAAATGAATTGTTTCACCACTTAAATAAACTAAATCACCAATTTCTACACCATTATTTTTTGCATCTTCTTCACTTTTAAAACCAAAATCCGCATATAGTTTCATTTCTGAAACTGCTTTTTCTCTTTCATCAGCTTGTAAAATATGAATTGATGTATGACCAAATAAACCAATAAATTCTTTACCGTTTGATACTTTTAATTTTGCTTTTGTTCCAATAACTGTTGTTGGTCAAATTCCACCAACACTTGATAAATAAAGTTGACCTTTAGGATCTATATTTCTAACAACATACCCAACTTCGTCCATATGAGCTGCTATCATAACTCTTGGAGAATTTGGATTTTTAGATTTTTTATGAAATATAACAGAACCTAAATTATCTCTTGAAACTTCAAATTTTTTTAAATTAATATTTTTCTTTAATTCTTCTACTATATTATCTTCATAACGTGACATACCTTCTAATTCCATATAGGTAATTAAACGTTTTTTAAATTGTTCTTCTCTTGTCATTCTATCTCCTTATTTAATAAATCTCATTTATCTTTAATAATTATAAATTATTTGTTTTATTTATTTAAGATATGCTATAATATTAGTAGTTCAATTTTGAATAAAAATTGGATTTATTTAATAAATGTCTTATCCGAGCTTAATGCTTATTTCTCTGAATAATTGAAAACCGGGTCTGCGGAGCCTGTTTTCGGCAAACTCAATACTCAATGACTGGCTTTGATACTCCTTCAAAGTCAGTTTTCTTTTTATTTATATTTTTTTAAAATAAAATAAAAAAGTGCTTAATTTAAACACTTTTTAATCGTTCTCTGAAAACTGAATACGACAATTTTAAATCTCGCTATAAAATTTATCACTATTAAACCAATCAATTTATTAGTACTGGTCAGCTGAATATATTGCTATACTTACACCTCCAGCCTATCAACCTCATAGTCTATAAGGAATTTAAAGGGAATACTCATCTTTGAGGGGGCTTCCCGCTTAGATGCTTTCAGCGGTTATCCCTGCCGCACTTGGCTACCCAGCTATGCTTTTGGCAAAACAACTGGCACACCATCGGTGCGTCCACTCCGGTCCTCTCGTACTAAGAGTAGCTCTCATCAATATTCCAACGCCCACATCAGATAGGAACCAAACTGTCTCACGACGTTTTGAACCCAGCTCGCGTACCGCTTTAATGGGCGAACAGCCCAACCCTTGGAACCGACTCCAGCTCCAGGATGCGATGAGCCGACATCGAGGTGCCAAACCTTCCCGTCGATGTGATCTCTTGGGAAAGATAAGCCTGTTATCCCCGGGGTAGCTTTTATCCGTTGAGCGACGGCCTTTCCACGAAGAACCGCCGGATCACTAAGTCCTGCTTTCGCACCTGCTCGACTTGTAGGTCTCACAGTCAATCACACTTCTACCTTTATGCTCTAAGATACGGTTTCTGACCGTATTGAGTGTAACTTTGAACGCCTCCGTTACCCTTTAGGAGGCGACCGCCCCAGTCAAACTACCCACCACACACTGTCCTCTTCCCGGATGACGGGAACAAGTTAGAAGTTCAACGTAACAAGGGTGGTATTTCAACGGTGACTCTGCTTGAACTGGCGTCCAAGCCTCATAGTCTCCCACCTATCCTACACATGTTAAATCAAACTCCAATATGAAGTTATAGTAAAGCTCCACGGGGTCTTTTCGTCTAGATGCGGGTCTCCGGCGTCTTCGCCGGAACCATAATTTCACCGAGTCTATTGTCGAGACAGTTAAGAGATAATTACTCCTTTCGTGCAGGTCAGTATTTAGCCGACAAGGAATTTCGCTACCTTAGGACCGTTATAGTTACGGCCGCCGTTCACCCGGGCTTCACATCAATGCTTCGCTAATGCTAACACCTTTGCTTAACCTTCGGGCACTGGGCAGGAGTCACCCCATATACATCGTCTTACGACTTAGCATAGAGCTGTGTTTTTGATAAACAGTTCCCCCTTACTATTCACTGCGGCCCACTTTTTAGGGTGGGCATCCCTTCTTGCGAACTTACGGGATGAATTTGCAGAGTTCCTTGACAATAGTTTTCTCGCTCGCCTTAGAATACTCATCTTGGGGACGTGTGTTCGTTCTCGGTACGGGTTTCAATAAACTTAAGTTAGAAGCTTTTTTAAGAGGTATGGAATCATCCAATTCGCTACTTTGTCGCCATTTCACTATGCATCATAACTCCCGGTTAAGCCATGCGGATTTGCCTACATGACCCAGTCATTATTTACCCCACAATCCAGTAAGTGGTAGTACTATCCTCCCCCGTCACTCCATCACATTTAAAGAAAGTACAGGAATATTAACCTGTTGTCCATCGGCTACGCCTTTCGGCCTCGTCTTAGGACCCGACTAACCCTGGGTGGACGAACCTTGCCCAGGAAACCTTCCCCAATAGGCGTCAGAGATTCTCACTCTGAATCGTTACTCATACCGGCATTCTCACTTGTAAGCGCTCCAGTAGTCTTCACAGTCTACCTTCAATGCCCTTACAACGCTCTCCTAACGCATTTCTGCCCGTAGCTTCGGTATTGTGTTTTAGTCCCGTTGAATTATCGGCACAGAGTCTCTCGACTAGTGAGCTATTACGCACTCTTTAAACGGTGGCTGCTTCTAAGCCAACATCCTAGCTGTTTAAGAAACTCCACAACCTTTCTCACTTAACACAATTTTGGGACCTTAGCTGACGATCTGGGTTGTTCCCCTCGCGTGCATCGACGTTATCACCGATGTACCGACTGCATAGTAATACATGATAGTATTCGGAGTTTGATTATAGTCAGTACGGCTAGGCGCCGCCATTCCATATTCAGTGCTCTACCCCCATCACTTAACACTACACGCTAGCCCTAAAGCTATTTCGGAGAGAACCAGCTATCTCCAAGTTCGATTGGAATTTCACCCCTACCCACAAGTCATCCGGGCACTTTTTAGCGTACTACGGTTCGGCCCTCCACTTAGTGTTACCTAAGTTTCAGCCTGCTCATGGGTAGATCACCTGGTTTCGGGTCTATATCAACATACTAAAGCGCCCTATTAAGACTCGATTTCTCTACGGCTTCGCTTTAATCCACTTAACCTCGCATGTTGACATAACTCGCCGATCCATTCTGCAAGATGTACGCCATCACCCATTAACGGGCTCTGACTAACTGTAAGTAATTGGTTTCAGAATCTATTTCACTCCCCTCCCGGGGTTCTTTTCACCTTTCCCTCACGGTACTAGTTCACTATCGGTGTCTGGTTAGTATTTAGCCTTACCGGGTGGTCCCGGCAGATTCAGACAGGGTTTCACGTGCCCCGCCCTACTCAGGATACTACAAGAAGATTTAGCCATTTCGCTTACGGGAATTTCACCCTCTATGTTTAAGCATTCCAACTTATTCTGCTATAACTAAATTTTGTAACTTCATAATGTAGTCCTACAACCCCAACAACATGTGTTGGTTTGGGCTTTTCCCCGTTCGCTCGCCACTACTGAGGGAATCATTCTTTATTTTCTCTTCCTGCTGCTACTGAGATGTTTCAATTCACAGCGTGTCTCTTCATTCGACTATGAATTCATCGATATGATAATTGAGGATTAGCTCAATTAGGTTTCCCCATTCGGAAATCCCCGGATCGTAGCTTATTTCCAGCTAACCGAGGCTTATCGCAGGTAATCACGTCCTTCATCGACTTCCAGACCCAAGGCATCCACCAAAAACTCTTATCTTGTTTAATAGTTGTTTTGTTATATTTGTTGTATGACCTATTGTTTGTCTATAATTTTGTATTCTATAGGTTGATCTAAACTTTGAAATATTAATTAATATATCAATGTCGTTATTCAGTTTTCAAAGAACAAAATTGAGAGATTGTTCTCTCAAAACTGGATACAAATATTACTCCATAACTAGTGTACTCCGTAGAAAGGAGGTGATCCATCCCCACGTTCTCGTAGGGATACCTTGTTACGACTTCACCCCAGTCACCAGTCCTACCTTAGGCGGTCGCCTCCGAGGTTAGCAAACCGACTTTGGGTATTACCAGCTCCCATGGTGTGACGGGCGGTGTGTACAAGACCCGAGAACGTATTCACCGCAGCATAGCTGATCTGCGATTACTAGCGATTCCGACTTCATGGAGTCGAATTGCAGACTCCAATCCGAACTGAGATCGGCTTTTTGAGATTTGCTCCATGTCGCCATATTGCTTCTCTTTGTACCGACCATTGTAGCACGTGTGTGGCCCCACTCGTAAGAGGCATGATGATTTGACGTCATCCCCACCTTCCTCCCGGTTACCCAGGCAGTATCTCTAGAGTCCTCGACTTAACTCGTTAGTAACTAAAGATAGGGGTTGCGCTCGTTGCAGGACTTGACCAAACATCTCACGACACGAGCTGACGACAACCATGCACCATCTGTCATTCTGTTAACCTCCACTATATCTCTATAGCTTTGCAGAAGATGTCAAGAGTGGGTAAGGTTCTCCGTGTATCTTCAAATTAAACCACATGCTCCACCGCTTGTGCGGGTCCCCGTCAATTCCTTTAAGTTTCACTCTTGCGAGCATACTACTCAGGCGGATCATTTAATGCGTTAGCTGCGTCAGTGAGTTCCCCACCGACTAATGATCATCGTTTACAGCGTGGACTACCAGGGTATCTAATCCTGTTTGCTCCCCACGCTTTCGTCCCTCAGCGTCAGTATAGACCCAGTAAGCTGCCTTCGCCTTTGGTGTTCTTCCATATATCTACGCATTTTACCGCTTCACATGGAATTCCGCTTACCTCTATCCAACTCTAGTTTGCCAGTATCCAAAGCGAGCCGGGGTTGAGCCCCGGGATTTGACTCCAGACTTAACAAACAGCCTACGAACGCTTTACGCCCAATAATTCCGGATAACGCTTGCGACCTATGTATTACCGCGGCTGCTGGCACATAGTTAGCCATCGCTTTCTGATAAGGTACCGTCAGTTCAAAAGCATTTCCTCTTCTGAATGTTCTTCCCTTATAACAGCACTTTACAATCCGAAGACCTTCATCGTGCACGCTGTGTCGCTCCATCAAGCTTTCGCTCATTGTGGAATATTCCCTACTGCTGCCTCCCGTAGGAGTTTGGGCCGTATCTCAGTCCCAATGTGGCCGTTCAGTCTCTCGACCCGGCTAAACATCATAGTCTTGGTAGGCCATTACCCTACCAACTAACTAATGTTCCGCACCCTCATCTCTTAGTGGGGCTTTGAGGCCCCTTTCACAACGGAATCATGCGATTCCATGCGTATCCGGCATTAACTAATGTTTCCATCAGGTATTCCAATCTAAAAGGTAGATTAAGCACGTGTTACTCACCCATTCGCCGCTAGGTTTAAAAAACCCCGCTCGACATGCATGTATTAGGCACACAGCCAGCGTTCATCCTGAGCCAGGATCAAACTCTTAAAAAATGTTATCTATATTATTGAAAATAAATTGACGTTATGGTATTTGTATCCAGTTTTCAAAGAACTATCTTCGCGCTTACTATTTATATAAGCACAATTATTATTATACACAGTTTTTTAAAATATGTTTAAAAAAGATAATTATTTTTTTGGGCATAAAAAAATAGGCGTTTGCCTATTATTATTAAACACAAATTTCTAAATCTTCATAGTCAAATTCAGTTGGTACTTTTCTTCCGAATTGTTCTATATTAACAAAAGCTTTTTGGGTTTGGTCACTATTTTTAATAATTTCACCAATTTCACCTTTATATGGTCCAGTGATAATTTTTACAATTACACCTTCTTTAAAACCAGTTTCTATATTTCCACTTTCAAATTTTTCATTTAGTTCTTTTTCTTTATCAACCATTTTTTGGAAACTTTTTTCACTTATTGGAGTTGGTTTAGCACCTTTTCCACTAGATCCTACTAAACCTGTTACATATTGTATGTTCCGAACTAAATATCAAGAATCATCGGTCATAATCATTTTTAAAAAGATATATCCTTTATAAATATTAATATATCTAATAGAATAATCTTCACCTCTAGTTTTTTTCTCTAGTTCTTTATTTGATAAATGTGGACATTTAAATACTTTTGATTCAGAAAAATAATCTTCCATATTTTGAGTTTTTATTTTGTTTCATAAAGCTTCAACAACATTATCTTCTTTTCCTGAAACTGTAGAAATCATATATCATTTAAAATCTTTAATCATAGCATCTCCTAATTAAGCTTTAATTCCAACTAAATTTCATAAACTTGTAAAACTTAAAGTAATTAAAAAACAAAAAATTCCTAATACAATCAAAAAAGCCATTGTTAATCCAAATCATTTTCAAGCTTTAGGTGCTCTTGCTCAATTAATTCTTTTTATTTCTTTAACTCAATTTTTCATTGTTGAGTTTTTTAATTCTTGATTTTCATTGCTTTTTTTCATTATTTTTCTTCCTTATGTAAAGTTGATTTATTACAGTATTTACAAAACTTATTTAATTCTAGTCTAGCTTCTGAACTTTTAGCTAAAACATAATTTTTGTGTAAGCATTCTTGACATGCTAAAGAAACTTTTTTGCCTTTTTTCATATTAAAATTATAATTAAATCATTGATTTTTTTTAAAAAATTACTAACATTATTAATTTATAATTTTAATTATGAGTTATTCAAGCAAGATTCTAGTCATAATTTTAATTGCTTTAAGTTTATTATTAATTATTTCACTATTTTATTTTTGATACTATTTTTCTCATTTATTTTTGAAACTAAAAAAAGAAAAGTATCAAAATCTATTATTAAAATACAAAGATTATAATGAAAAACTAAAAATTAATTTTAATCAATTATCTGGATTTATTAAAAAAGAAAGCTATTTAGCTAAAATAAATGATTTATATTGAGATAATGAAGAAAATTTTAAGCTTTTTAAAAAACAAAGACATGAATTAGAAATGATTGAATTAAGACATAAAGAAAATCATAATCTTTGAAACTTAGATTGTTTTTTTAAAAGTTGAAAAACTTTAAAAAAACTAAACTTTTATAATAAAAAATTAAAAAAGAATAATAAAGAAATTAAAAAACATTGTTTTGATGATTTTAACATTATGAAAAACTATTTTGAGTTTTTAAACAAAGCTAAAAAAATTGTTTTAAAACTTAAAAAAGAATATTTAAATGAATCAATATTTCAAAATATTAATTTAATGTTTTTAGAATGTGAAAAACTAATTGAGCAAGGTTTTGATTTATTAAAATTTGATAATTTAAAAAATCAGATAAAAAAAGAATTAAAAAACCTTTTAAACTTTATTTTTATTTTTAAAAAAAGAAATTATTTAGCTAATAAATTAAAAGAAATAGATAAAGAAAACCAATTTGATTTTTTAATTAATGATTTAAAAAATAAAGAAAATCAAATTGATGAAAACGATTTAGAAGATATTAAAAAAATATCTCAGTATTATTTAAATAAAGATATAAAGATTCAAGACTTTTTATTTAATGTTAATGAATATCTTTTAAATAATAAATTACTAAATTTAAATATTAGTTTTGAAAATAATTATCAATATTTTTTAAAACTAAAAAAAGAGATAAATAAAGATTTAAAGCAAAAAAGTTTAATTAATTTAAAAATTGCAAATAAAAAGAATTATGAAGCTAAAAAACAAACATTAGATACTTTAATTAGTTTAGCTATTGAAAACAATATTGATTTTAGTTTTTTAGATTTTAAAAACCAAAATGAAGAAATGATTGATTTTGCTTTGCTTTATTTATCTTTAAAGCTATATAAAAAGAATTTTGCAAAAGAAATTCTATATAGCTTTGGTTCAAAAGTTTCACAAAATAAAATGTATAATTTAATTTATCAAGAAATTTTAGAAGCTTACAAAAATGAAGATTATGAAAAAATCATAAAAATCTTATTAATTAAAATGAAGGAATCAGTGAATTAAGATGTATGACAAAATTTTATTAAGATATGGTGAACTAACTTTAAAAGGTGAAAATAGAAAAGATTTTATTAACCAAATTAAAGCTAATTTACAATGATATATTAAAAAAGAAGATATAAAAATGGAATTTGATAGAGCTTTTATAAATTATTCTTTAGAAAATTTAGAAGCTTTAAAATACATTTTTGGTTTATCTTCTTATTCATTAGTTTATGAATGTAAAAGCGATTTAGATGAAATTGAAAAAATAGTTTTAAAAATTATTAAAGAAAAAGAATTTAATAGTTTTGCAATTGATTCAAGAAGACATAATAAAAACTTTTCAATGACTTCAAATGAACTTAATATACATTTTGGAGGAGTTGTTTTAAAAAACACAGAAAACAAAACAGTTTCATTAAAAAATCCAGATTTAAAAATATATATTGAAATAAGAGATAAAAGTACTTATGTTTTTAGTGATTATATTCAAGGTTTAGGTGGTATGCCAACTAAGAGTTCAGGAAATGTTTTACATTTAATAAGCGGTGGAATTGATTCACCTGTAGCAACATATTTACTTCAAAAAAGAGGTTTAAAAGTTTCATTTATTAACTTTATTACACCTCCTCATACAGATAAAAGTACAACTGATAAAATTGATGCAATTATTAATTTATTATTAAAATACCAAGGCGATGCAACACTATATCAAATAAACTATACAAAAATAATGAATTATATTGGTTTAGTTTCAAATCAAAAATATAAAATAACATTGATGAGAAGAAGTTTTTATAGAATAGCTAATAAAATTGCTAAACAAAAAAATATAAAAGCACTTTCAAATGGTGAAAACTTAGCTCAAGTTGCTTCTCAAACTCTTGAATCAATTTATACAATTTCTGAAGTTTGTGATTTACCTATTTTTAGACCTTTACTTTCTTTTGATAAAAATGAAATAATTAAAATTGCTAAAGAAATTGAAACCTTACCTATTTCATTACTAAAAGCTTGTGAAACTTGTGAACTTTTTGCTCCTAAAAATCCTGTTACAAAACCTAATAGAGAAGAAGCTAAAAGATTAGAAATTGAACTTGAAATGCTTGAAAAACTTGAAGATGAAGTTATTAATGAACTTGAAATAAAGAAATTTTCAATAAATAAAAAATAAACCTTAAAGATTTAGTTTAAGCTTAAACTTTAGGGTTTATTTTTTTATTATTTAAAGTTTTTTAATAATTCTTCAGCAGGCATGTAACCAACACTTTGATTTACTAGTTTACCATCAACATAGTAGAATAATGAAGGAATGCTTGTAACACCCATTTCACGAGCGAAATCTGTGTTTTGATCAACATCAACGCTGTATACATTAATGTTTGAGTTTTCTGAAGCAAGTCTTTGTAGTTCAGGTCCTACCATTTGGCAAGGTCCACATCATGTAGCTCTAAAAGCTAAGATTGATTTTCCTTCTAAGTGTTTTTCAGCTAATTCTTGTTTTGAAGTTTCTAAATACATAATTAGTCCTTTCATTTTTTATTTATAAATATTTTTAGTTAATAAGCTTTTGCAAAAATAACAAATCTTTTTGATTTTTTATTAGTTCAAAAACAAACATCATTTTTAGGAATAAAAGGCAATTCAAAAGGCATGCAACGTGTTGAAGCTCCTGTTTGCTCTTTTATTTTAGTTTCATCTTGACCATCGCCTTCAAAAGCACATAAAACTCATTTGCCTAATTCAATAGCATTTTTAAATTCTTCATAATTATTTATTTCAACTATATTTTCATATAATCTTTTTTTAGCTTCTTTATAAAGATTTTCTTGAATTTCATTTAATAGTTTTTGAATCTCATTAGTTACATTATCTAAAGAAACTAGTTTTTTTTCTAATGTGTCTCTTCTTATTAATTGAACTTGGTTATTATCCAAATCTCTAGGTCCAATTTCAACTCTTAAAGGAGTACCATGAATTTCT
Organism: Mycoplasma struthionis; assembly: GCF_003855455.1. Lineage (GTDB taxonomy): Bacteria > Bacillota_I > Bacilli_A > Mycoplasmatales > Metamycoplasmataceae > Metamycoplasma > Metamycoplasma struthionis. The sequence continues at coordinate 307,243 of NZ_CP034044.1, read as the reverse complement.
GAATTAGCTGCTTTAAAACCAGCTCCTTTATCACTGTCATCAATTTGAGATTCTATATTTAACTTATCTAACTCACTTTTAATTAATAAAGCTGTTTCATGTATTTTAGGATTTTTATTAGCAAATATTTCAATAATATCTACGGCGATTGGAGCAATTTTTGGTGGAATAATAATTCCTCTATCATCTCCATGTGTCATTATCAATGCACCTAGTAAACGAGTTGAAACACCTCAACTTGTACCATATGCATTTTCTAAAACATTGTTTTGATTTTTAAAAGCAATATCAAAAGGTTTGGTAAAGTTTTGACCAAGGTAATGACTTGTACCAGCTTGTAAAGCCTTACCATCTTTCATCATTGCTTCAATAGTATAAGTAAAATCAGCACCTGAAAACTTTTCGTGTTCAGTTTTTTGACCCACCATAACTGGAATTGCTAAATATTCTGAAACAAATTTTTCATAAATTAGCAACATTTTTTCTGTTAGTTTTTTAGCTTCTTCTGCATTTGAATGCATTGTGTGACCTTCTTGTCATAAAAACTCACGTGTTCTTAAAAATGGATTTGTTGTTTTTTCTCATCTTAACACATTAACTCATTGATTATAAATTAAAGGGAGATCATTATATGAACCAATCTCATTTTTAAATAAATCAGCAAAAAGAGTTTCGCTTGTAGGTCTAATATAGTATTTTTCAGCTAATTTTTTGCCACCAACTTCTGTTACTGTTGCTAATTCTGGATTAAATCCTTCTAAATGATCTTTTTCTTTTTGAAGCAGAGATTCAGGAATTAAAAGAGGTAAATATACATTTTTAACACCTACTTTTTTAAACTCACGATCCAAATTCAAACGAATATTGTCTCAAATCCCAAATGATAAAGGTTTAAAAATAATTGAACCTTTATTTGCTCCATAAGCCATTAAATCACCATTTTGAATTACATCAGTATATCATCTAGCAAAATTTTCTAATTGTGGGGTTATCTTTTCTAATTTTTTCATACTATATTTATTTTATACAATTTTTAAAAATTTCTTTAATTTAGAAACTAAAAAGCGCACAAGACGCTTTTTAAACTAATTTATCAAAGATATCTTCACCAGTTTCTACTAAAGGAACGTTTCAGTTTCTTGCTACTATATTTCCAGCAGTTCCTAAACCTTTTAGAGGTTCTTTAAATACTTTAGGTTCTTTAAATGATTTTGAAAATACAGTTAGAGGTAATGCTTCACGGCTGTGATCTGTTCCTTTTGTTGGGTCATTTCCGTGATCTGATGTCATTATTAATAAATCGTCTTCTTTTAAAGCGTTAATTAATTTTGTTAATTTAACATCTAATCTTGAAACGTTTTGGCTATATCCAACAGGGTCTTGACGGTGTCCATAGTGACTATCAAATTGAACTAAGTTAACAAATACAAATTGATTTTTTGAATCACTTGAAGCGATATCAATAGCTATGTCCATGTTTTCATCATCTGAAGCAGGACCATAAACTTTATTAATACCTACACCACTAAAAATATCTTTAATTTTACCAACAGCAACAACATCAACGCCAGCTGCTTGTAAATCTTCTAAAATAATATGACCAGTTGGTTTATTTGCATAATCATGACGGTTAAAAGTACGTGTAAATTTTCCGTTTTCATAAACAAAAGGTCTTGTTATAATTCTAGCTACGTTTCATTCAGGACGTGATGAACAAATTTGACGAGCTTTAATTCCATATTCAGTTAGTTTTTCAACACCTAAAGTTTTTTCATCACCAATGATTTGTAATGTTGAATCTGGAGATGTATAAATAATCATATCTCCTTTTTCCATGTGTTGATGTCCTAATTCTTCTAAAATAACTGTACCTGATGCTTCTCTATTTCCAATTATTTTTCTACCATCTCATGCTTTTGATAATTCATCTAATAAATCTTGTGGAAATCCGTGTTCAATAAATTGTGGGTTAGGAACTTTTGTATAAATTCCCATCATTTCTCAGTGTCCAGTTAAAGTATCCTTACCATTTGATAGTTCATGAATTCTTCCTACATATGCTAAAGGATTTTTATTTCTAGCTACATGTCCAGCCACTTTTGCTACTTCTGTAATTCCCAATTTTTTTCAAGTAGGAATTTCTAGAGGTAAAGCTTCAGAAGCATGAAGTAAACTATTTGCTCCTTCATCATGGAATTCTTTTTGTCTAGGTTCTTCACCAATTCCTAGACCATCTGTTACTATAAAAAATACACGATTAAATTTAGGCATATTTCTTCCTTTTTAAATTGATAAAATAAATATATATTAATAATAAAAGAACATTAAATATTACCTTTAATGTTTTTTACATTATTATTTTACTATTAAAAAATAAAATGTTAATTTGAATTTTTAAACTTTTTTAGCCGTTTATTAACTTAAAAGAGTTTTAAAAATTTTTTTTGCAAAAAAAAAAATAGCGCTTTTTTTATGTAAATATTTCTTCACTACTTTAATATATATATATTATATATAAATTATGTGTTATATTTTAGGCGTAAACAAATATCTAAATAAAGGACATATATATGAAAACTAAAAAATTTGTAGCACTATTAGGTGTAATCTTACCTGTAGCTGCACTACCTGCTATAGCAGCTTCTTGTGGAAAAACAGAAGAAAAGAAAACTGAAGAAGTAAACCCAACTCCTGCTCCAACACCTGCCCCTACTCCTGAACCAGCTCCTGCTCCAACTCCTAAAGAAGGAACAGGATCAAATGAAGGAACAGGAAATGATGGATCAGGAACAACTTCACCAAACACAACTCCTGCTGTAGCACCTGTAACAGCTTCACCAGCTGAAATCGCTGCAGCTAAGGCTGAAAATGCAAAAACTGTAAATACTCTTAAAGAAGGTCCAAAACTTTTATTAGCACAATTCGAAAAATTAATAACAGCTGTAAATGCCGAAAATAAAGATGCAGGAGCAATGGTTACTAAAATAAGAGATGATTTTAAAAAAGATTATGAAGCTAAAAAAGATTCAGATGATAAAGACGTTGTTATGTCTTTAAGAAGAGAAGGAAGCGCAGCATTAGAAAAAGCAAAAAAAGTTGTCGTTGAATTCGCTAGAACGATTGCTCAAGAAGTTGTAGACTACTATAATTCTTTAAGTGTTGAAAACCAAAAGAAATACGACTCATATAGACGCCAAGCAGAAGCAAGATTAAAAGTAAACACTTCAAATGACATGGGAAGTATGCTTTATACCGCCAACAAATTGAAAGAACAAATGGATGCTGTTAAAGCTCAAATAGAAAAAGGAAAAATTGCATCTCTACCTAATTCAAAAGAAGTAGGAGATGATGATAAAGACGATCAAAAAGAAAATGATAAACAAGCAGCTGAAAAAGAAAAAGCAAAAAGATAATAATAAATTAAATAATTAAGTAGTAATTTTATTACCTTAATTATTTTTATTTACTAGATTTTTTAATTGAAAAAGATTGAATTTTTAAGTTTTTTCTTTTACTAAAACTTAAAAATGGTAATATTTTAGTATATTATAAAATAATATTATGATCAATTCAATAAAACTTAAATGAAGGAGAACTTATGAAGTTCAATGAACAAAAAACAAAAATAGTTGCAACAATTGGTCCAGCATCAGACAATTATGAAACATTGAAACAATTAATAGAAAATGGAGTTACAACAATCCGTGCTAACTTTTCACACGGAGATGGTCCAAGTCACCAACATAAATTTGAATTAGCTCGTCAAATTTCAAAAGAATTAGATCGTCCTATTTCTCTACTTTTAGATACAAAAGGACCTGAAATTAGAGTTGGTAAAATGGAAAATGATGCAGTTGAAATTCCTGCAAATCACATTATTAAAATTACAACTGGCGAAGAAGCTTACAAAACACATTTAGGAACAAAAGATGAAATTACAGTTTCATATAGAATGGACCAAGATGTTAAACCAGGAGATAAAGTTTTATTAGATGATGGTAAATTAACAACAATAGTTCAAGAAGTTAAAGAAAAAGCAGTTATTGTTAAAACTTTAAATTCACACAAATTAAAAACTAACAAAAGAATTAACATTCCAGGCGTTGATTTCTCATTACCATTTTTAGGTGAAAAAGATAAAAATGATATTGCATGAGGTGCAAGATATAAAGTTGATTATATTGCTGCTTCATTTGTTAACTCAGCCAAAAATGTTCAAGAAATAAGAGAAATTTTAAAAGCTAACGGTGGAGAACACATTCAAATAATTTCAAAAATTGAATCACAAATGGGTATAAAAAATATAGATGAAATTATTGAAGCTAGTGATGGAATTATGATCGCTCGTGGGGATTTAGGTTTAGAAATTCCTTACTATGATGTTCCTTACTATGAAAAGAGAATTATTAGAAAATGTCGTTTAGCAGGTAAAGAAGTTATAGTTGCAACTCAAATGCTAGACTCAATGGAAAACAACCCAATGCCAACAAGAGCTGAAGTAACTGACGTTTACTATGCAGTTGAATTAGGAGCTGATGCTACAATGTTGTCAGGAGAATCTGCAAGTGGTAAATATCCTGTTGAAGCTGTTAAAACAATGGCAAGAATTGCTAAAAGAGCAGAAGAAGAATACTACGGTGAATTATTCTACACAAGACAAATTGAAAAAGTAGCAAACCATCCAAGTCAAAGAATGTTAATTGCTTATGAAGTTGCTAAAAAACTAGAAAAAGGTGAATACAAATTTGCTATTGTATTAAGCCACAGTGGTAGACTTTTAAAAGAAATTGCTAAATATCGTCCAAATTCATACATCATTGGTGTTGTAAGTGACGATAAATTAGTATGAAGCTTTGGTGTTACATCTTCAGTATTTTGTGAAAAACACTCAGAAGCAGTAAGAAACTTAATTAAATTTGATCATGAAGCTGGTAAAAAAGTTTTAGCTGATTATGGTGCCAAAAAAGGTGACAAGTTTATTGTTGTTGATAGTTTAAACATAACAGAACACGAATATTAATTAAAAATCTAAAGAACAAGTTTTTAAGAAATTTGTTTTTTTTTTTGAGACAATTTATAAATATATTAATTTATAAAATAAAAAGGAAAATAATGAAAAGATCAAAAAACTATTATTTTTATTAGCAACTCCTTTACCATTAGTTGCTATTTTGCCTGTTGCAATGAGTTGTGGAAGCAATTCAAATGCCGACAAAACAACAACCAAAAATGTTGAAACTCCAGACAGTACATCTAAAGAAGGTACTGAAGGTGCTCCTGCAGTTGAAAAAGAAAACAAAAATCCTGAAAGCGCAGGAAATCAAAACGGAAATGCTTTATCTCAAAACCCACCAGCAACTACTGAAACAGCAGAAAAGGCTCAACCATCAGCCCCTAAATCAACTGTTACAGAATTACCTAATACACAAAGTCATCCAAATGTTCCTGCAAAATTTAAAGCAGACTTTTCAGCAAAAACTAATTTAACAAAATTATCACTAAATAAAGTAAGTGAAATTGCAAAACTTTCAGAAAAAGGAATTAAAGGTGAAGATTTAGTTTATTTAAGAGCTGTTAAAGGTGTGAACTTCATAAATCATGCAAAAAAATTAATTAATGGAAGATTCCAAGTTACAGTTAAAAATGGTAAAAAACCTGTTGTTAAGGCGATGACTTTAAATGAATTAAAAAACGGTATTGTAAATAAAAACGTAACAAAATTAAGAGATTATGCAGTTGACGAATTAAACAAATTAAAAACAACAACAGTAGAAAATAATTTAAAAAATGGTGCTATGATTAAAAAAGGAAATAATGTTATTGGAAGAACACAAACATTATTAAATCTATTAGCATTTTTATATGTTAATAAAGATCAAAACTACACACCAAAACAAGCTGAATTAAAGAAATTTAAATATGTTGACGAAAAAAACAAACCTGTTGATTTACATGCTATTATGATAAAAAAATAAATTCCGTTAATTCGGAATTTATTTTATTTTACTGTTTGCTGAACTTAATTTTTTAAAACCATAGTTATTAAATGAAAGCATTAAGAAATCATTATAAGATTCATGGTTTTTGGTTTTTTTAATAATATACATTTGGTATGTAAAAATTGAAATTGAAATAACTAAAACTGAAGTTGCAATTATTAAAAGCAATCTTGAAACAGTTCTTAATGATTCTTCATTATTAATTAATAAAATTACTAATCATAATATTATTGCAAAGAATGCAAATGGAATTAATATATTATAAAAAACAGTTCTTATTATTGCGCTCTTTTTTTCTTCTTCAATATTGTTTTCAATAAAGCTATATTTAGCAAAATCGGCGTTTATTTCATTAACTAAATTTTCATATTCTAATGAGGAAGCAGAATATTCTAATATTTTAGCCATCGCTTCAATAAATTTTTCTTTGCTCATTCTTTTTTTAGCTGTATAAAATTCTGCTAATCTTGCATCTTTTAAAACATTACATTTAGATTTATTTTTTAAAGATGTTAGAAAACTATATAGTTGAAAATAATCAGTTATTGAATTTCTTTTAAATAAATCAATAAATAGAAATCCAAATAAAACTCAAATTAACCCAGTTCCTATTCCCATTAAAATACTAATTACAAAGTCATTAGCAATTTTTAAAAGTTCATGATATCTGTTGTTTAAGGTTATAACTATATAAACTAAAACTAGTCACAAAATAGCTAAAGCCATAAAAACTAAGAAAAGAAATCATACTGAGTGAATTTCTAATGTCGTTATTTTTCTTAATTCTTTTTTTCTATTGTTCATCATTTCTCATTTCTTAATGTATATATATTATAATGAAAAAAATCACTAACTTAAATTTGTTAGTGATTTTTTAAATTTTGATACAAATTGTATATGGTGCTCCAGACTGGACTTGAACCAGCACGGCTCTCACCGGTTGATTTTGAGTCAACTGCGTCTGCCATTCCGCCACTGGAGCATTTTTTAACTTATTTTACATTATACCAATTTATTGCTCTTATGTTATAATTTAACTATGAATTTAGAAGAGATATTTACAATGCAAAAAGCTTTAGATAAAAAAATAGCAAATAAGATTTTAGAGCAAGATAAAGAAAATATTGAAACAAAAATGGCTATTGCTTTAATAGTTGAATTAGCAGAATTTGCTAATGAAATAAAAACTTTTAAATATTGAAAAATAGATAAAAGTACAGACAGAGAAAAAATTCTCGAAGAATTTGCAGATGGTATTCATTTTCTAACTTCAATGGCTTATAAAACCAATTTAAATAGTGAAATTAAATTAATTTTTAAATCACAAGACTTTAATTTACAATTAGCATATACATTTAAAATATTTACAAAACTACTTTATAAATTCAACAAAAGAAATATTAAAAAAGCTTATGGACTATATTTAGCATTAGGCAAATTAGCCAACATTGAATATGAAGACATTATTCAATCATATTTAAAAAAGAATGCTAAAAATTATCAAAGAATCGAAGAAAATTATTAATGAAAAATATTAATCAAAATACTAATGAATTTAAAAAACCTTCATTTTGAAAAGTTTTTTGATTCATAATATATATTTCTTTTATTGGCTTTGGCGGCGGAAATGCTTTAATGCCGGTAATTAAAAAAGAAGCTGTAGATAAACAAAATTGATTATCAGAATCTGAATTTGATAGAGTTGTGATAATAACAAATATGTTGCCTGGGGCCAGTGTTATTGAAGCTATAGGATATGTTTCAATAAAATGTTTGGGCTTTTGAAAAGGTTTAATTGTAACTTTAGTTGCAATATTACCTCATTGTTTATTATTTTTTGGACTTTTTTTAGCTTTAAGCTATGTACCTAAAAAATATTTATATTTAGTTTCTTTAGGTGTTTTAATTAGTATTGTTGGTTTTTTAATCAATTTTGGAGTTAATTATTTAAAAAAGAGTTATAAAAAAATGCCTGTTGCATTATGACTATTTTTATTTGTTTTTACTTTACTTTTTTCATTATTAATTCCAGTTCCTTATAATATGCCTGTTTTTGTTATGGTTTTAATAATCGTAATTTTCTTTATAGTTTTTAAAATTCAAAAAAGAAATGCAAAAAGATTAAATTTAATTAATCAAAAAAATGAAAAGGAAAATATAGAAAAAATAAATATTGAAAGTAAAGAAGGTGATAAATAATGCTAGCTTTACTTTTATCAATTCCATTACTTATTTTTGTCTCTTTATCAATATTTGGTGGTGGTCAAGTATTTATGCCTGTTTTTCAATGGATGTGAAGATTGCTTGATCATATATTTAAATTAAATATAACTGATGACAAAATTAATCAAGTGTTTTCAATAGCTAATGCAACGCCTGGTGTCGTTTCAACTAAATTTGGTTTAATTACTGGATATTTAGTTGCTAATGGCGAGTGGTGAGGTTATTTAGCAATGATCTTAACTTATTTAGTTTTTGCTTTACCTGCAGTTTTAATGATTTATTTTTCAATGAAAAAAGTAAATCAGTTTTCAAAAAATGAAGGTCTTAAAAAACTTTTATTAATAATGAATCCTGTTGTTGCGGGAATTGTTATTGCTTTAGCTATACAAATAATTATTTCAACAATGTTTCCTTATTTAGTTTTTAATGAAGGAGTAAATAATTATTTTGGTTTAATAAATGAAAAACAATCTGAAAAAGTTGCTTTTTTTAAAGGATGAAGACAAATAGTTTTATATATTTGAGTTCCATCAGGAATAATAATGAGTTATATAGCTGCTAGAAAAAAAGTTCCTTTATGAGCTATATTACTTTCTAGTTTAATATTTACTTTTATTATTTTTCAACCTTGATTAAATTAAAAACATCTCAAATTAATGAGATGTTTTTTTAGCTAATTTCTATATATTCCAATATTATATTATCATTTAACGTCTTTACGTGCTAAAGGCATTGACATACAACGAGCATTACCCATACCTAGTGATAATTGGTTACCGTGGAATGGAAGAACTTTAATTCCAGCTTTTTCTAAAGCAGCATTTGTTTTTTCATTACGTGAGTATCCAATAACAACTCCTGGTTTAATTGCTAAGTAATTTGTTCCGTCAAAGTGTGTTTCACGTTCGATATCGATTAATGAAGCACCTTCTCCGGCGATAGGAATTAAAACAGGTTTTTTGTTGATAATTGATGCTAATAAACCTTCTAGTGGTAATCCACTTTTTACAGGTTGAGGTTCATCTCCTCCGTTAACTAAGTCATAGTCTCAGAATTCGAATACGTCGTTTGCAATTGGTGAGTATAAGAATTTATCTTTATCTAACATTGTTAGTCAGGTGTCTAAGTGCATTAAGTTTGTTCATTTAGGAACATTAATTCCAACAATACGTTTGAATTCACATTCTTTATTTGCTTTAATGTTTTTAGCTAATAATGTAATTGTTTCTAAGTCAGTTCTTTCTGAAACCCCAACAACTAATGTATCGTTATTATAAACGAATACGTCTCCACCTTCGATTGATAATTTTAGAGATGGGTCGTAGTATCATGGTGTTGATGTTAATTTAGGGTGATTTGAAAAAATGAATCTTGAGAATAATGTTTCACGTTGACGAACTTTGTAACGCATGTAGTGAATTGTAACCCCATTACCTACTGATGCAAATGGGTCACGTGTAAAGTATAGGTTAGGCATTGGATCAACAACTAATTCACGTTCTGATTCAATTCCTAAATCATATTTGGTTAGCCCTGCCATCATGAATTCAACCATTTCTCTTGTTGATTTTCTTGATAGTAAAAAGTCTTTAACGGCTTTCCTTTCAACTTCGCTTAAAACTGGGTCTGAATCTTCTAAAAATTCTTCCATTAATTTAGCTTTAGCTTCAGGTGATGCTAATTCATATGTTTCAGTAACTAAGTCAGTTAATTCTACAACGTTAACACCTTGTTTTTTTAATTCAGCAACAAAGCCTTGGTGTTCTTTTCTAGCATCATGACTTTCTAAAATGGCTGAGAATAATAATTCATCTAGCCGAGCTGGTGTAATATAATCAATTTCACGTCCAGGTTCGTGAACTAAAACACTTTCTAATTCACCGATTTCTGAATAAACGTGGATTCCTTTAAATTTACTGTCAAATACAGACATTTTTTTCCTTTCAAAATTAGATCTTAAAATTCTATGTATAAGTAATTAGGGCAACCAAAGTAGTTTTATTACCTGATTGTGAAAATTTTATCTTATACATAATAATTATATTCTTTATTTTTTCATTCTTGCATTAAGGCTTTTTTTTAGTAAAAAAAGTATAAAAAATAGTCTAAAAAGTAATTATTCTTATTTTTTTCTCGCTAAATTATTATTTTTGTCTTAAAATCTATTAAAATATTTTAGCAGTGAAATAATTTAAACGGTTAAGGAGCGAGTATATGGAATACAAAAGTTTAGTAGATGTTGCCAAAAGCATTCTAGATGAAAATGAAAATTTAGAATTTGCAACATTATTTGAAGGTGTTAAAGAACAACTATTTTCACGTTGAAGAGATGAAACACCAGAAGAAATTTCAGATCAAAAAATGCTTGAAAATAAAAGAGGCGAATTATATCGTTTATTAACAATCGATGGCAGATTTTTTTACAATAATAATGGAACATGAACTTCATTAAGACGAGAAGAAAGAAACTAGTGTTATGCTAGTTTTATTTTTTTAGAAAGGAAAAATATGAGAAAAATTAGTGTTAGAAAATTAATAAAAAATTCATATTTACAAAAATATGTTTTGTTTCAAATAAATATTAATAATCTTGAATGATTAAAAGCAATAATTAGCGCAGTTAACAAAATAAAAGCTGTAATTATGATTGGAATAACACCTTCAGCAGCTAAATATTTTGGTAGCTTTGAAATAGCAGTTAAACTTTCTAAATTAATGATTAAAAATGCTAATTTAGAAAATAATATTTTTGTTCATTTAGATCATGGCAGTTATGAAGATGCTAAAAACGGACTTGAAAAATTCGATTTTGATTCAGTCATGTATGATGGTAGAAAAGAAAGTATTCAAAAAAATCTTTCAAACTGTCTAGAACTAATTAAGTTAGCTAAAAAAAATCAAGCTATTGAAGCCGAACTAGGATATATTGGTGGAATAGAAGATAATGAATTTAATCCAGGTTCTTTATGTAAATTAGAAGATGTTAAAGAAATAAAAAAAGCAAATATAGATATGTTAGCAGTTTCAGTTGGTAATATTCATGGAGAATATCCTAAAAACTGAAAATCACTTGATTTTGATTTACTTAACTCAATAAATAATGAATTTAAAAAACCTTTAGTCTTACATGGTGCTAGCGGTTTGCCTTTTAAACAACTTTATAAAGCAATTGATGAATTTGGAGTAAGAAAAATCAATATAAACACTGATTTGCAAATTGAAAATGCAAAAGCTTTAATATCTTTTATAAATTCAAATAATATTATTGAAAATAAGCTTTATCATCCTAGAAAGTTATATGAAACCTCAATTAAAGCAATGGAAGATTATTTATTAAACTTGTTTGAAAAATTTAAAGAATTTATTTTACAAATTTAAAAAATTTATTTCACTTTTTTTAATCTTATTTTCTTTTAGTTTAATTTCTTGCAACCTCTTTAAAGATTCTACTAAAGCCTTAACTAAAAAAATAACACAACCAAAAAATACAATTTCAAAAGCTAAAGAAATTCTTGAAAAAGTTTCAATGCCTCTAGAAACTCATTTTTTATTAGATTCATTAATTGATGAAACACAAGAAGCATTAAAAGATTATGAATTAAGCAATATTCAAAAACTACAAAAAATTAACAAATTAAAACATTTTTTAAATAATATTAATTTTCTTAAACCTAAAACTCTTTTTGATTATCGTGAATCAAAAACAATTCAAATTAATAAATTAACTCACATCTGAATAAAAGAAATAACTGATGGAGATACTTTTGTTGATTCTGAAAATAGAAAATATCGTTTTGCAGGAGTTGATACACCTGAAACAAAAAAGCGTGTTAATAATATTTGAAAATTAACAAACGGAATACAGTATAAATTTGGTTTAAGAGCTAAAAACTATATATCTAAAATAATAAATGAAAAAGCTTTAGCAATTTATGTGTTGCCTTTTATAAATAATAAAAATAAAAGTTTTCATGACCATTATAAAAGAATATTAGCTAAGGTATATTATTTAAACAAATGAGATAATAAATTTTATTTACTAAATGAAGAATTAATTGCATTTGGTTTAGCTAGAATGCATTATATATCATTAAATAAAGAAGATTTTTATTATACAAAAGACATAGAATTTTTTAATATTTTAAATAATGCAAAAAATTTAGCACAAACAAATCAGTATGGAATTTATAACCTAAATAATAATATTGATGAAATTTATCCTAATTAATTATTTAAAAAATAAAAAATAAGTTATAATTTAAAAATGGTACTGGGTAAGTACTCAAGTCGGTCGAAGAGGCGGTCCTGCTAAGACTGTAGGGGTGATAAAACACCCGCGGAGGTTCGAATCCTCTCTTACCCGCCATTTTTTTTATTTTATTTTTTTAATATTTTAAAAAGTTTTATAATTTATAATGCATTAAAAAAATAAAATGGAGGAAATATGAAATCTAAAATAGCTATTAATGGATTCGGAAGAATTGGTCGTTTAGTTTTTAGACAAATTTTTGATGATCCAAATCTAGATGTAGTAGCAATTAACGATCTAACAGATGCTGCAACATTAGCACACTTACTAAAATATGATACAGCTCACGGTGTAATGAAAGCTGAAGTAACTCACTCAGGAAATTCAATTGTTGTTAATGGAAAATCATTCCCAGTTTATAGTGAAAAAGACCCAGCTGCTTTACCTTGAAAAGAATTAGGTGTTGATATCGTTGTTGAAGGAACAGGAAGATTTGTTGATGTTGAAGGAGCTAGCTTACACATTAAAGCTGGAGCTAAAAAAGTTTTAATTACAGCACCTGCAAAAGGTGATGGAGTTAAAACAATTGTTTACTCAGTAAATGAAAACACTTTAACAAGCGATGACAAAATTGTTTCAGCAGCTTCATGTACAACAAACTGTTTAGCACCAGTTGTTAACGTTTTAGAATCAGAATTTGGAATTGTAAAAGGTTACATGACAACTATTCACTCATTTACAGCTGATCAAAGACTACAAGATGCTCCTCATAAAGACTTAAGAAGAGCTAGAGCTGCTACAGAAAACATCATTCCTACTTCAACAGGTGCTGCTAAAAGTATAGGTAAAGTTATTCCTGCTTTAAAAGGAAAAATGAATGGTATTGCACTTAGAGTTCCAACAATTACAGGTTCAATAGTTGACTTAGTAGTTGAACTTAAAAAAGATACTTCAATTGAAGAAATTAACAATGCAATGAAAAAACATTCATCAGAATCATTTATTTACACAGAAGACCCAGTTGTATCAAGTGATATTATTGGAACAACTGCTGGATCAGTATTTGATTCACAACTAACCGACATTTTAGAAGTTGATGGCAAAAAAATGTACAAAGTTTATTCATGATATGACAACGAAAGTTCATTCGTTTCACAATATGTAAGAACTTTAAAACATTTAGCAAAATTAACAAAATAATAAATTATAGTTCAAAAATTAAAAAGAGGTCTCCCTCTTTTTTTTATACTATTTAAAACTTAATGTGACATGCTACTGAGGGATTTTTATCTGAATAATCCTGGTGGTATTCTTCTGCTAAAAAATAATTTTCTAACTTTTTATTTTCTGTAACTATAGGTTTAGAATAATTTTTTGCTAATCTATTCAAAGTATTTTTTATTATTTCATAATCACTATCAATTTCATAATAAATTCCATTACGATATTGAGTTCCATAATCTACATCTTGAAAATTTAATGCTGTAGGATCAATTACAGCTAAAAGTTTTTCAATAATTTGTTCTAAACTTATAACTGACTCATCGTAATATAATTCAGTTGTTTCTACAGCATTAGTTTTTCCTGTTTTAACTTCTTTATAAGATGGATTATTAAATATTGAATTAGCATAACCTACTGTACTAAATTTAATTCCTTTTATTGTTTTAAAATATCCTTGAACACCTCAAAAACAACCGCCTGCTACATATATTCTTTTCATTAATTCTCCTTAAAAATCAAAAGTTATGTAAATAATATATATTAGGATAAAAAATTTAGACACAAAACGCTATATGTTGATTAACAGCATATGGCGTTTTATATTCCATATTCGATTGTGGTCTATCTAAGTTATATCAAACCACAAATTTGTTAACTATATTATACACATTTAATAAATTCATTTTACTGGTATCGTAAAAATCGAATAATTCTCTTTGAAAAATTGAAAACAAATATTCCGAAGGTCTATTAGCTAATGAATTCCCTTTTGGTGACATAGATTGTTTAATGTTGTTGGTTTTTAAAAAGTCCCTAAATTTATTATTTGCATACTCTATACCATGGTCGCTATGAAAAATTTGAGGTTTTATTTTAAATTTCTTAATGGTTTCATCTAATAATTTAATAGTTGAATCAGCGGTTCTTTCTTTTGACAATGTTCAGTTTAAAATTGAATTTGAAAATGTTTCAGTTAAAACATGTAAGTAGTATCATTGTTCTTTGACTCTTACATATTTAATATCCGCATGAATTGTTTGAGCGAAAAAAGATGATGAAAAATCTCCTTTTAAAAAGTCATAAGTTCATATTTTATCGTATTTAGCTTCTTTCGGTGGTCTTGATTTGTTTGAACGCACATATGACAAAGATTTATATTGACTTTTTTCATAATTTATTCTAAAAACATATGAAGAAACATATTTTTTTGTTGATCTTATATATTTATAATAGAGTTTGTCCCTACCTATAACTAATCCTAATTTTTCAGCTTCTGCTAAAATCCAATCAATAATTTCTTGTTTAATATATTTTTCTTTAGAATCTTTTTTTTGTTTTTTAAGATAGTTAGAGTAAATAGAAGTTCTGTTTATATCAAAGATTTCTGCTAGAATTTTCATTCTGCAGTTTTTAATATTTTTTTCGTCTTTTCTTTTCTTAACTTTCTCAATTATATCTGAATTTGTTATCCCATGCTCTTCTAATATTTCTTCTAAGACATCTTGATAAAATTGTCTTTCATATTCATTTAAGTCATTTATGCTTATTTTTCTTTTTCGACCTGATTTACCTTTTTTTGGAGCAATTCCCGTTTTAGATTTGAGTAATTCCATATCTAAATTATACAAGTTGTATCAATCTGTAATTAGCATTTTGGCATATTTAAATGGGTTTCTTTTATTCTTGTATTTTAAATAATTTTCTTTATATCTTTCTTCTCAGAAATCTTCAACAAAAGTAATCATCGCCATTTCTAAATCTTTTTCAATTAAAATTTTTATATATTTTAGTTTTTGTTCTGCTGTAAACTGTTTTCTTGACATAAAAAAACACATTCCTTTCTTTTAAATGGAATGTGTCTATAAATTTTTATCCTAGTTTAGGTCCAAAAGTTTATTTAATTCTTTTAGTAACAATTATGGAAAACGACAAAAAATATGACGCAATTCCTTATTACATTGCCATTCCATTAAAGAACCTAAATAAAGTTCAAGAAGAATTATCAAACAATAGAAAAGAAATGATTAAAGAAGTAAAAGAATCAAAAGAATCAGAAATACTAGACTTTTTTAATAAAAATCCTGTTTATGAAAGAACTATAATAGACTTTTTTGGCGGTGTTAAACATTTAAGTAATATTTCAAAAAATGTAAAAGAAGATAATGTTCCAAATCTTTCTGAGATTTTAAACAAAAAATAATTTTTTATTTTACTTTTCTATTTTTATTTAATGCTTTTAGCAATTAAATAAAATAAAACACTTCTATATATCTATATTAAAAACATTTAAAAATTTGTATTTTAAAAACTTAAATTAAAAAGGAAATTAAGAAAAAAAATAAATTTTTACTTTTATTGATGCCAGCTGCAATTTTATCTCCTTTAATTTCTTTAGCTTGCAATAAGCCAAATGATAATAAAAACAATATTAATGACATAAATAAAAATTTTAAGTATTCACCTGCTTCTAGAAATGGATTAATTGACTTAGTAAATGATGAAAACGTTAATTTAGGTGATATAGACACTTCAAAAATTACAAACATGTCAAATTTATTTTCAGAATCATATAGAACTGATTATAGTGGAATAGATAAATGAGATGTAAGCAATGTTAAATATTTTGATAATATGTTTGAATTACCATTTCCAGAGACAAGAGAAAAGGTAGACATGTCAAAATACAATTTTAACAATTGAAATTTAAAATCAGCCGAATCAATGTACGGCATATTTGGTAATTTAAATATTATTCCAGATATATCAAAATGAAATTTATCTAACGTTAGAGACCTAAGAGGGTTTTTAGGTTCAGGTTATAAAGACAATTATTCAAAATTAAATATTAACATAAATAGCATTAGATTTGATTTGCCTGAAACTATTTATAATGTAGATAAACAGCTTGCAGGTTTGTCTTTATTCTTTCATGAAGCCAATGTCAATAAAATTAAAAAGCCAACAAATTATAAAGAAGAAGGGCAAGATTTTAAAAAAGATGCCACACCGTATTTATTAAAAAAACCTGATGGAAATATAAAATATAGACCTAAAACTAGACATCAACTAAGACAAATAGTTAGAGATGGAAACGTTGACTTAAGTACAATTGACGTTAAATTCATTGATAACATCGACAATTTATTTGACTTTGAAATTTCAAAAGAAAGACTTGCAGGTGTTAATAGTTGAGATACTTCAAATATTCAATCTATGAAAAATGTTTTTAAAAATCAAGACGTGTCTTTATTAAATATAAATAATTGAAATACAGAAAAAGTAGAAGATATGAGTGGAATGTTTGAAAAAACTAAGGGAAACATAGATACATCAAATTGAGTTGTCTCTAAGGTAAGAGATTTCTCTAATATGTTTGCTTTTTCACACTTTAACAACTCATTAGAAGACTGAGATGTATCAAACCGGTAGAAATTTTGCTGGTATGTTTTTAGGTTCAGATTTTAATAAACCTATTGCTAAATGAAATATGACAAAAGCTAAAAATCTTTCTTATATGTTTGGCACAGTTTACCATGAAATGTGAAGTGCTTTTAATCAAGACATCTCAAAATGAAATGTTTCTAATGTAGAAAATTTTGCTGGTATGTTTAGCGGTACGAAATTCAACCAAGATATAAGTGGCTGAGATGTATCAAGCGGGAAAAATTTTTCTTATATGTTTGCAAATGGTTATTTTTTTAATAAAAATTTAAACAATTGAAATGTTTCTAATGGTAAAGATTTTTCAAATATGTTTTACGAAACTTTTGGTTTTGATCCCCAATCAACAGAAAATTGAAGGGTTAAACCAGAGGCTAACATAGATTCAATGTTTTCAGAAAGACAAGGCAATAATTATCCTAACTGATATAAAAAAAGAGGTAGTAACTAAACCCCTTTATCAAACATCCTAGTTTTCAAATTAGGATGTTTTTCTTTTAATGCTTCTCTATATGAATAAACTTGATGAGGATATTTATTTTTATCACTTCCATCAATTAGATTATAAGGATAGATAGTTAAACCATTACTTTGAATCTCTCTTTGTTGAACAAATTGAACAAAAGTAGGAGTGTATATTTTTATATTCTTATTATCATTAGTTAAAAAGCTATTTGATCCAGGCTTTTGACCTCACAAAATTCCTAAAATAAGTCCTTGACTATCCATTAGCATTGAACCACTCATTCCACCAATAACTTGTTTTGGACTGATTCCTCTATAAATCAAACCATAAAGCTTGCTTTGACCTTTTTTATTAAATTCAGTACCTCTATTAGCAGCAACTGTATTATTATAAGTTGAATCACTAAATAAGACTGGTCTATTAATACTATCTAATAACGAATTTAGTTCTGTATCTAAAATATTATTAGAAGTTGAAATATTATTATTTTCGTTTGGAAAACCTGCAAAATAATATCTTGTTTTGTATAAATATTTATTGTCTCCTATATATTCATTTATAGCAATGCTTAACTCATTTATTTTTCTTTTAGTATTAGCTTTACCATTTTGATTATCTATTTTTCTAAATATAGGCGAAGATCCTTCTTGTCTTATATTTAAAATATTTCTTCTTAAATATTCTAAAGTATCAAAAGATATAGTAGCATAAGCTTCATTTTTTGAATTTAAGATTTTTGAATTACCCTTAATTTTTGTATAATATTCATCTGTTTTTTTAACTGCATATTTAAGTTGTTCTAAAACAAATCTTCATTCAGTATTAGTTTCCCTAGAATTTCTTACAGGCATTGAATTATTAAAATCATTGTCGGTTAATGCTCTTTCAGTTAAATCAATATCTAATTCTAAAACAGCAAAATCAGTATAGTAATTATTTTCTTTATTTTGAGTGTTGTCAGTGAAGTTTTGAGCTAAAAATAATACTTTAGGCATTGCTTGTGGTGTAAAAAATCTATAAGCATATTGCTTATTAAATCTTCATTGATTTTTTGCTTTTTTAATTTCTTCACTACTTGTATTTACTGTATCAACACCAATTGAAAAATATTTTATAGGATTGTTTAATCTTTCAGTTTGTAAATATCTTTGAGAATCTTGATCAGTATATAAATCAACTGCAACGTGATAATTAGTAGCTAAAAATAGTTTGTAATGTTCTTTATCAAGTTTAGCATAATCTAAAAGTCAGGCAGTTCCTCCAGTTGTTCTATTATCTTGAAATATTCAATTCAAAATAAATGATCTACTTAAAATGTTTAAAAAATAATCTTTATTAGTTTTTAGTTTTACATCTTCACTTATATCACTATCAGAATATGATTTTAAACTTGGATTTTGAGCATAGAAATGTTCAATTTCATCAGCGCTTAATACTCTATTGTTTTCACTGTCTTTTTGTTTTTCTTTATTTAATTCAGAGTCTAATTTATTATTAAAACTTTTTAAATCATTTAAATTATTTTGATTTAAACTATTAAATTCAGATTCTAAATCATTTTTATTACTTAATTGCTTATATTCTTGTAATTTTATTGAAATGTCTTCTTTTAAAGTGTTAATTGAATTATCTAATTCTACTTTTTTAGCTTTTAAAGCTTCTATTTTTTTATTTAATACTTCTAATTTTTCAGAGTCAAAATTACTTTGTTGTACTTCATTAATTAAAGAATCAAAATTTAATTCTGAATCTTCAACATTGACTTTTAAAATTACATCATTTTTTAAACTGTTTAATTCTGTTTTTATAGTTTTAAAACTTTTAATATTTTCGTTTGCTAAATTTAAAATAATGTTTGCTTGCTCTAGTTTAGAATTTAATTCATCAGCCTTTTCATAACTTAAGGCATCTAAGTCTTGATTTAAGCTATTTTTTATTTCATTGATTTCATTTGAAAAATTATAAGTAACTTCACTTACTTTAATTTGATTTTCTAAATTTAAAAAAGTTTGTTTTTTATTTTCTATTTCAGCTTTTTTTAATTTAAATTTATTTTCATAATTTTTTAATAAAGCAATATTCGCATCTAAAGTTTCAATATTAGAAAAATCAAAAGAGTCTAAAGAATTATAAAAAGAATCTAAGTTTTGTTTTTCATTATAATTTTCAAATTTTTTAGAAACAAAAGAATAGAGACTCTTAAAAGTTTCTATTTTACTTTCATTTGTTTCATTTTTATTATTAGTTTCATTAGGCAGGTTATTTGCTTCTCTATTTGTGTTATTTACATTGCCTTGATTTTGCGAACTACTATTTTTATTTTCATTTTCTAAATTATTTGTGTTGTCTTCTTTAGGCTTTGAAATTTCATTATCTTCTTTTGTTTCAACAGTTTTTATTATTGGAACATCAACTATTTTATTTACACATGAAACTGCAGATAAAGAAAGAGGAATTGCAGCTAATAAACTTAAAATCTTAAATTTCTTTTTAAACATAACTTAAATGATACTTGTTTTATAAATTTTAAATTTAAAAAAACTAAAGTTTAATAACTTTAGCTTTTAAAAAATTATTTTTAAAGATTTGTTCGTAAATTTCATCATAGTATTTAACTGGAACAAATTCAATTTTGTTTTTAACTTCATCAGGCACATCAATTAAATTTTTAGCATTATCATAAGGAATAAACACTTTTTTAATTCCAAATTGAGAAGCTGCTAAAGATTTTTCTTTTAAACCACCAATTGGCAATACTTTACCTCTTAAAGTTATTTCACCAGTCATTCCAATGTTTGCAGGAACTTCTTTTTTAGATAGAGCACTAATTATAGCTGTTGTAAAAGTAACACCAGCACTTGGTCCATCTTTTGGTATAGCACCAGCTGGAACGTGAATATGAATTGATTTATTTTCAAAATCAAAATCAATATCAAATTTTTTAGCATTTGATCTTACATAAGCCAATGCAATTTGAGCTGATTCTTTCATAACATCTTTTAATTGACCTGTAAGTTTCAAACCTTCTTTGCCTTCAAAAGTAGTTACTTCAATTGCTAAAGTTGAACCACCATAACTTGTATAAGCAAGTCCATTTACAACACCAATTTGAGATTTATGTTCGTTTTCATCATCTTCAAATTTAACTGGTCCTAAAAAGTCAGTTACAATTTCTTTAGTTACTTCAAAATCATTTTCTATTTCTTTATCAAGGATTTTAACAACTATTTTTCTTGCTATACTATCTAAAATTCTTTTTAGTTCACGAACTCCAGCTTCTCTTGTATAGCTTTTAATTATATATTCTAAAATGTCATCTGAAATTTTCATTTGACTTTCTTGTAAAGCATTTTGCATTAATACTTTAGGCATTAAATGAGTTTTAGCAATGCTTAATTTTTCTTGTAATGTATATGTTGAAAGTTCAAGTAATTCAACTCTATCAATTAAAGCAGGTGGAATTGATTCATAATAGTTAGCTGTTGCTATAAATAAAACTTTTGATAAATCATATTCTAATTCTAAATAGTGATCTTGGAAGTTAGTGTTTTGTTCAGGATCTAAAACTTCAAGCATAGCACTGGTTGGGTCACCTTTATAATCAGCGGACATTTTATCAATTTCATCTAATAAAATAACAGGGTTAGAAACACCAGCTTTTTTAATAGCATTTATTATTTTACCTGGCATTGCTCCAACGTATGTTTTTCTATGTCCTCTTATTTCTGATTCATCTTTAACACCACCTAATGAAATCTTAACGAACTTACGTCCTAAAGCTTCAGCAATAGATTTTGCTAAAGATGTTTTACCAGTTCCTGGAGGTCCTATTAAAGTCAAAATAGGAATATTATTTGTTGGTTCATTTGTTGATAAACCAGCTTTTGTAATAAATAATTTAGTATCAATAAATTGATCTTTAGTTCCATTAATAGGTAAGTAATCATCATTTTTATTTGAGGCTTTTATATGAGTTAAAACTGAAATAAATTCTAAAATTCTTTGTTTTACTTTAGTTAAACCAGAGTGATGTTTGTCTAAAACTTCACGCACGTGATTAATATCAATTAATTCACGGTCAACTTTTCTTCAAGGTAGTTTTACTATTAAATCAATATAATTTCTTGAAACATTGGCATCTGGACTAGAAGGCATCATTGATGATAATTTTGCTCTTTCAGTTTTTAATGTTTCTAAAACATAATCAGGATATTGTTGTTGAAGATCTGTACTTTCTTCAATTTCATCAATTTTATTATCACCATCTTTTAATAGTTTTTGAATTTGACGCATTTTTTCTCTTAAAACAAAGTTTTTTTGTTCTGCGCCCATTTCATTTTGCATATTTTCATTGATTTGGTTTTCAACTTCTTTAAATGCTATTTTGACATTTATTTTTTTAATAATATTTAAAACTCTTTCTTCTGAGTTACTGAATTCTACAATGTTTCTTAATTCATCAATTGTAAAGTCTTGTTTAATAATTTCACAAATATGTCAACTTATTTTAGAAATTGTTAAGGCATCAAATTTCTCATTTAAATTGTTTTCTAAATATTTAGCAATTTCAACATATTTATCATTTTTGAAGTTTTTTAATTCAGAACCATTTGATTTTTCTAAATATGAAGAACTTTTTTCTACTAAGTAATTAAATACTTTTTCGTATTCTTCACTGCCAAGATTTTCATATTCTTCGCCTTTAACAGCTACACTTAAATAGTCGCCAAAGTCTTTACTGTTTGCCATTTCAATTTCTTTGATATCACAACGGTCATCTGTATCAAAAGTTATTTTGTAAATTCCATTGTCTTCTTCAAAAGAAACAATTCTAGCTAAAACACCTTTACTTAAAAGTTGTTTTTTATCACTTATTAATTCATCATTTTCAGCTTGTTTACTAATAAATCCAATGATAATCATTGAACCAAATTTTTTAATTGACTCATTAACAGCAGCCACACTTGTTACTTTACCTACTTTTGTTGTATTTGTTGAACTAAATGGTAAAACTATTTGTTTTTTTATTGGTAGTATCGGTAAGTTCATTTTTTTCCTTTCACTATTTTTATAATTTTAGCACTTTTATTTTTTGAGTGCTAAAAAAAGATTATTTTCCTACATCAACTAAAGCTGGTTTAATAACTCTATCGTGTAATTTATATCCTATATTTTTTATTTCAATAATTTTATTTTTAAATTCTTCATTTTCTATTAAATTGTGAATTTGTTGTTCATTTGCGTCAAAAACGTCGCCAATTTTCGGAATAATCTTTCTTAAGCCTGCATCTTCTAAAACATTATCAATTTGTTTAGCTAGCATATCAAAACCACGAGCATAATTTCTTACAATATCATTATCAATTTTATTTGCAGCGTTTATTGCTAATTCAAAATTATTTAAAGGAATTAAAAGTTCTTCTAAAAACTTTTGTAAAGCATATTGTTTTGCTTTGCTTAATTCATTTGCATAATGCTCATCTCTTTTTTGATTGTTTTCATTAACAATATTTTGAGCTTTCTTTTGCATTTCTAATATTTGTTTTTTAAACTCTTCTTGATTTTGAATATTTTCTTTTTTTAGTCTATTTATTTCTTCAACTAATTTGTCTAGTGTTTCTGTGCTTTCTGAAATTGTTTGTGCAAATTCTAAATTCTTTTCAATTAATTTTAAAACATGTGAAGAAGGTTTTTTATGTTTTATAACTTTAATTGAAAGTTTTTGATTTTCTTTATGAAACTCAATAAATTCTTCATCTTTTTTATAAACAATTTTACCTTTTTCTAAAGCCTCTTCAACTAATTCATTAACTAAGTCATATCCTAAATTACCTGACAATTCATAAGATTTTTTAGGTTCTTTTTTATCTAATTTATTAGTTTCTTTAATTTCTAATTCTAAATAATCAAACTTATTAAATTTATTCATTTCCTTCTCCTTCGTTTTCATTTTTAATTACTTTCTCTAACATATCTAAAACTTCTAAAGATTCACTTATATTAATGTTTTTGGGTCCTACAATTGATAATTCTTTAATGTTTTTTAGATTATTAAAACCTATTTTTTTAGAAATAATGTTTAAATTTGGTCTTGAAAAATCTAATTTAATATTATTATCTTCATCAATATTATTTTCAAGAGTTTCTCAAACTGAGTGATTATCTATTAAATCTAATATTTTAACAAGGTCAGTTCTTTCAATATTTTCAGATAAAATAATTGAATTTTTATTAAATGCTTTATTTTCAATTTTTTCTTCAAATGTAAAAATATTTTTAATAAATTGTTGAATAATTATTTCATAATTTTTAACTTGTTCAGCTAAAATTGGAGCTAAAGCTTCAACTTTTTCAGATAGTGAAATTAATGGAGTATCAACTAATCTTTCTTTAAAAAGTCTTATTGCTATTCTTAAATCATTTAAAGCTAATTCTTTTTCAAATTTAAAGATTTTATTTTGAACATTACCTGAACTAGTTACTAAAACAACAACAGCTGAAAAATCATTTAAAGTGGTTAATTGAATGCTTTTTAAAGTTTCTGAATTATTGTTTGAACTAGCAACAATAGCAAAGCCCGCCATCTCGCTAACTATTCCAGCAGCTTCATCTAATGTTGTTTGAACATTTAATCTTCTTTTTGCTAATAAATCCTCTAATTTATTTTCAAAAAATTTTTTAGGGTTATATACTAATTTTTTAGTATAAAACTCAAGTCCTAATGTTGAAGGAATTCTTCCACCTGAAGTATGTTGTTTTTCTAAAAAACCTTTTTTTTCTAATTGAGCCATTATATTTCTTATCGTTGCCGAAGAACAAGTTAAATTATATTTGCTGACTAATTTTTTAGATCCAACTGGTTCGCCTGTTTCTATATACATATCAACTATGTATTTAAAATACTCTAAAACTTTTGAATTTAGTTTTTTTTCACTCTTTTCTTGCACAGTCACTCCTTTAATTATTATATTATATCATTTTTTAGCACTAAATTAGCACTTTTTATATTAGATTGCTAAAAAAGAGATAAATAAAAAAGCCAAACGGCTTGTACAGTTTCCTGATATGGCGCGCCCGGCAGGAGTCGAACCCGCAACCTCTTGGGCCGTAACCAAACACTCTGTCCAATTGAGCTACGGGCGCATAAATGGAGCCACCAACCGGATTCGAACCGGTAATCAAGGTGTTGCAGACCTATGCCTTGGCCGTTTGGCTATGGTGGCAACACGTGGCATAATTGCATAATTAATTATAATACAAATTTATAAAAAATAATAAAAAATGTAAAACTAAACTTTTTTAGCTTCACATTTGATATAGTTTCGTTTTATTGTATTTTTAAATAAATTTTCAGCTTTGGCTAAACCTGAATTATTTTTTGAATTAAAAATGATTGCTTCATCTTTCAATGTTAAATCAATTGGAGAACTTATATAAGTCGGTTTTTGATTATATTCTCTTTGCAAAAATATTTCATTTAACATATTGATATACCATTCTGGTTTAACACCAACTCCTAATCTATCAATTATTAAACAGTCAACGTCATTTAACAATGAAATAATATTTTTTAGCTCTGATTGCTCTCTTAAAATTGATTGAATAAAATTATATAAATTAGAAGCATCTAAAAAGGCAACAGTTTTATTGATAATAATTCCATAAATTGCTGAAATAAATTTTAAGATATTTCTTGCATAAATAAAATTATCATCAATTAAATAAAGACCTTTAGGCACTAAAAATTCTTTTGAGCTAACAATTTGTTTAATATGATTTTGAACACCAGCTGGAAATAAAGGATATGCTTTTTTTGCTTCAGATTCAATTTTTGAAGGTTTTATTAAAGATAAATTTTCAAAATACTCCTCGATTTTTTCGTCTAAAGGAGTAATTTTGGTCAATCAGAAGTTATCATATTTTTTTGCTCTTAAAAAAGCTTTATCATTTGAAAAATCAATTTTAAGTTGTCCTAAAGTATTAACATAAAGTTTTCATGATGGCTTTTTATTATTTGTTTTTAAATATTGATAGTATTTATATAAATAATTTATATTACTATTTATTTGTTCTTCATTTAAATTTAATTCTTCAATAATTTTTTTGATATTATAATCTTCTAAAACTTCTATTTTTTGTTTATCAATTTCTTCATTTTTATAAGAATAGTTAAGATTTTCAAATAAATTTTCTAAATCATTTTCTTTTGGCATTTTACATCCTTAATTTTCTCAATCTAATTCGCCAACTAAGTCACTTTCTTCATAATTATAAGTAGGCAATATTTTGTTGTCATCTTTATTATAATCCAAGTTTTTATTTATATTTTTAACTTCTAGAACACCATTTAATTCATTATCAATTAATTCAGCGTTAAATAAGTTTTTATGGGCAAAATCTTTTGCTATTTTTTCAACATATTTTGAAACAATGGTTTTATTTACAGATAAAGAATAGTGTAAAAAACAATTAATTGAAAAATCATCGAATTTCATTAATCTTAATTTATCTATTAAGTTTTGTAATTTAATTGTTATTTTACTTTGTAATTTATATTCTATATATTTTTCTGAAGATAAAGTTTGTTTTCAAGTTTTTTCATCACAAATTTCAAAATCCTTTTGTCCTTCAAAATTTTCAACTTCATTTTTTTCAGAAAAAACATCAAAATATCTTTTTGAAACGTTTTTTAGAGGTTTTTTATTAAATGAAAATTCTGCTGTTTGTTTTAATAAATCTCCATATTTATCTGAACCTATATTTTTACATATTAAAGATTCTAAAAAATGAGAATTACTTATTTCATTAGCATTTAAAGGCTTTTGCAAAACAAAATAAACGTTGTTTTGTTCATCTTCATAGGTTTTTAATAAACTTAAGGCTTCTAATTTAAAACGAGCTTCTATAAATTCTTGTTCATTTATAGATAACATTTTTAAAGTATTAGATAATAAATGAGAATAGTTGACATCATAAATGTCATTTAAATCAAAAAGGTGTTGATAAACTAAAACGGCATTTTTGCCGATAATTGAACTATAAAAAATTCTTAAACTTCTTAAATCATTAACTTTTACATGTTCTGTATTTTCGACATAAAACTGTTTCATTTTCACTCCTTAAAATTTCCATCTGTTATTATTCTAAAAATAAAAAGGTAAATTTTAATTTTATTTTTAAATTTTTTAGTTTCTTAATTGAGATTATTAACACTTATGGACAAAAAAAATAATCAAAAAATGCCTTAAATTAAGGCTTTTTATTTTTTAAACGCTTTTTAATAACAAAATTTTTATTAATTTTTCTTGCTTTTTTCTTTATTTTTTCTTGTCTTTTTATTTCGCAATTTTATTTACTATTTTGGGTAAAAATTTAAGTTTTTCAAATAATAAATTTAGTTAATTTTTTAAAGTATAATTAAAATATGAAATTAATAAATTTACACTTAAACTCTACTTTTTCATTTCTGCAAAGCACAATAGAAATTGAAAAACTTATCGATATTTTAAAAAAAGAAAATAGAGAATATTTTTCTATTACTGAAAGAGGAAATTTTTATAGTTTACCTTTAGTTTTAAAAAAAATTGAAAATAGCAATTTAAAAGCTATTTTCGGTTTAGATTTAGATGTATTAATTAATAATCAAATTTATCGTTTTTTAGTTTATGCTAAAAATAAAGAGGCTTTTTTAGAACTTAAAAAGTTATCTAGTTTTTATTTAAAAAATAATGAACAAATTGAACTTAATAAATTAAATGAATTTAAAGATTTAATTTTTATAGAACATCCTATTTTTGGATATTATAAAAACACAAAAGTACTTTTAAATAATTTACAAAATCATTATGTTTCTTTTCAAAGTATTGATTTAGATAATGAATTTATTAACAAAAATTATTCAAAAACTTTAATAATAAATCACAATGCTATTATTGATTTTGATGATAATGAAATTATTTTAACTTTAAATAAAATGAGAGATCAAAAAACTGAAGCAATATTTGAAAGTTTTTATGACAATATTAATTTTGAAAATAATGAACAAAAAGAATTAATTGAAAAAACTAATGATTTTGCTAAATCACTTTATTTTTCAATTGATAAAAATCATTATATTTTACCTAAATATCCAAATGAAAAAAATCTACCTTCTGATATATATTTAAAAGAACTATTAACTTCTCAAGTTCAAAGAATGTTTAATACAAAAACGTGAAATGATGAATATAAAAATAGATTATTATATGAATTTGATATTATTAAAAAATTAAAATTTGAAGACTATTTTTTAATAATATATGATTGAGTAAAATACGCTAAAGAAAATAATATATCCATAGGTCCTGGTAGAGGTTCTGCTGCTGGTTCGCTAATTTGTTATTTATTAAATATAACTGAAGTGGATCCTTTAAAATTTAATTTAATATTTGAAAGATTTTTAAATCCTTTAAGAATCACAATGCCTGACATTGATATTGACGTACAAGATGATAAAAGAGAAGAAATAATTCAATATTTAGTTAATAAATATGGATATGAAAATGTTTCTAATATAGTAACATTTTCATCTTTAGGAAAAAAATCAGCAATTAGAGATATTTTAAGAGTAAATGAAGTTAGTCCAACACAAATAAATAATATTTCTAAATTAATTTCAGATAAATATGAAAGTTTAGAAGAAGAGTTTGAAAAAAATTCTAAATTTGCTTTAGAGCTTGCAAAAATTGATAATAATGATGAACAAAAAGTTAAAAGAATCTTAAACCATGCTTCGAGAATTTCAGGTTTTTATAGACAAACAGGAACACACGCTGCTGGTGTTGTTATTTCTAATCAATCATTAATTAATTTAATACCTATACAACAAGTAGATTCAATTCAACAAAGTCAAATTTCAATGGAATATCTTGAAGGTTTTGGACTTATTAAAATGGACGTTTTAGGTTTAAAAACATTAACAACAATTAAAGAAATATTATCATCAATTAAAAAATTTAAAAACATTGATATTGATTTATCTAAAATAGATTTAGAAGATAAAAAGGCTTTCGAAATCTTATCAAAAGGAAATACTGCTGGAATATTTCAAGTTGAAAGTCCAATAATGATAAATGCTCTTAAAAAAATAGGAGTTAATAAATTTGAAGATATTGTTGCTATTATTTCAATAAATAGACCAGGCCCTGCTATAAACATTCCAATTTATGCTAAGAGAAAACAAGGCCTTGAGGTAACTCCAAAGGTTGACAAAGAATACGATAAAATCGTTTCATCAACTTATGGCATTATTATTTATCAAGAACAAATAATGGAAATAGTTCAAAAAGTTGCTAACATGTCTTTTTCTGAAGCTGATTCATTAAGAAGAATTATTTCAAAGAAAAAACATGAAGAAATGAAACAACAAAAAGAAATTTTTATTTCTAAAGCAATAAATAATAATTATAAAAAAGAAGTAGCTGAAAATATTTTTAATAATATTGAAAGATTTGCTGAATATGGATTTAATAAATCTCACGCTGTTTCTTATTCATTATTAACATATTATATGGCTTATTTAAAAGCTCATTATCCTTTAGAATTCTATGCAGCTTGCATTTCTTCAGCACATGGTGCTCAAGAGACAATTATTAAATATGCAAACGAAGCTAAGAGAATGAATTTATTAGTTAAATCACCTAATATTAATTATTCAGAAATCAATGCAACAATTATTAATAATGCAATTATTTTACCTTTAATAATGATTAAAGGAATTGGACCTGAAATAGTTAAAAATATTGTTTTAAATAGAATTGAATTTAAAGGATATAAAAACTTTGCTGACTTTTTATTAAAAACTTCTTTAATAAAAGCTTTTGGTACTTCAGCAATTGAAACACTAATAAAAGCAAATGCTTTAAGAGATTTTAAACTTTCACAAAATACAATGCTAAATGAGATAAATAAAGATAATAGTGATTTAATGCTATTTGTTAAATTTAATAAAGATAATATAAATAATATAGAAACCCAAACATATATTAATAACTATCAGCCTTATAAGATAATTAATGATATACAAGAAGAACTTCAAAAAAATGAATTAAATCTTTTAGGTACTAACTTTGATTTTTCAATTTCTAATATTGAACCTTTAAATACAATTACTTTCGACGAAATGCATATAGGTAATCAATATATTACTTTAGCTTATTTAAATAATTTAAAAACGGGTGTTGCTAAAAATGGAAGACCTTATTTAAAATTAGAACTTCAAAATTCTAATAATAAAATAACTGGTTATATTTTTAATAGTGCTGATGAAAGTTTAAAAAATTATGTTAAAAAAGTTTTAGAATTAGTAGTTAATAAAAAAGATGAAAATACTGTTTATATTAAATCATGAAAGGTTAAATAATGCAAAAATTATTAATAGTAGATGGCACATTTTTAGCTTATCGTTCTTATTATGCAATGGTTTATAATAAAGCTGCTCCAGTTTTACAAACTGAGCAAGGAATTGAAACAAATGCTATAGTAAGTTTTTTTAACACATTGCTTTCATTAATAAAAAACTACGATATAACACATTTATATATTGCTTTTGATTCACATATAAAAACTTTTAGACATGAAATGTATTCAGATTATAAAGCAGGACGCCAAAAAGCACCTAATTCTTTTTATACACAGCTTGATTTAATTCAAGATTTATTAAATCATTTAAATATTAAAAATAATTATTTTAATGGCTTTGAAGCAGATGACATTATTGCTAAAGTTGTAAAGAAATTTGATAATAAAGATATATTAATTTTTTCAGGTGACCAGGATCTAAATCAATTAATTAGTTATAATGTTTCAATAATTAAAAAAGTTAAAAGCGAGTTTATTATTTTAAATAATGATAATTTTTTAAATTACTATGATTTTAAACCATCACAAGTTATTGATTATAAAGCAATGGTTGGAGACAATAGTGATAATTTTAAAGGTATAGCTGGAATAGGTCCTAAGACTGCTTCTAGTTTGTTAAAAGAATATGGAACTTTAGAAAATATTTATGAAAATATAAATAATATAAAAAGTACATGAGCAAATAAATTGTTAGAGCAAAAAGAAAATGCTTATAGAGATAAATATATTGCAACATTAAATACAGATTTTCAATTAATTATTCCCGAAATTGATAATTTAAGTTTAGCAAACGTTCAATTAAATAAAGAAGGATATGAGCTTTGTGATAAATTAGAATTAAAGACTTTGAAAAGAAAATTAAGTTATTTTGGAACAAATTAAAATCAAGCTGTTGATAGCTTGATTTTTTATTAATTATTAAGCTGCACGGCCACCATCAGAAGTTGTGGTAGGTGCTACCGCTTTCTTAGCTTCTGATAAAGCTATTACAATCTGCATTACTAATGGGTGAGTTTTTTCATATGTTGCTTGTTCTTTGTTTGCTATAGCATCTTTAACTTCTTGTAGTTTTGTTTTTAATGCTTGAACTTTTTCATTATCTTTATGTGTTTCACCGTTAGTTTTTAAGAAAGCTTCAGAATTTGTTACTTCAGTCTCTAATTTTTTAAAATCTGCTGCTAATAAACGTTTATCATTTTCTACCATTTCATCATTTTTAGCTTTGGCTGCATCATACGCTTTTTTAAGTTTATCTTTTTCGCTTCTGTATTCGGCAATATTAACATTTTCTCTTCTTGCTAAAAATGTTTCTGCTGAAGCAAGTGCAGATTTAAGTGCTGTTCCTTCTGCTCCTAATCTTTTATTTGATTCTAATTCTTTACCTTTAGTTTGTAAGTCTTTAATTTCAGTTAGTAATTGTTCTTTTTCTTGAGCTTCTGGATCGTCTTGTCTAATTAAAGGCGCGTCTTGTACTGCAGGAGGAGTTACAGGGGGAGTTGTAGCAGGGACTGTACCTGCTGGTGTATCACCTTGCATTCCTTCTTTAGGTTGTGTTCCTGTATTTTCTGGGTTTGCTTTATTTGAAGTTCCAGCATCTTCTGCAGGTTTTGTTTCCGCTGGTTTTACTTCTGGTTTAGTAGTTTCTGGTTGAGAAGGTTTCTCTTCTACTTTTGTTTTAACTTCTTTTTTAACACAAGAAGCTGCAACTGCAGCCATTGAAGCTACTGGTAAAACAAAAGTTAAAGCTAATAACATTAGTTTAAAATTCTTTTTCATAATTATTCCTTTTATACATTATTTATGTAAAAATTATACATAAAATTATTTATTTTCTTTATTCATAATTTTTTCTATAGTTCTAGCTACACCAGCTTTTTTGTAATTAAAGCCAATATATGCAGCTTGTTTTTTAACGTTTCTTTGTGAATTTTTCATTGCAACAAATGCTCCAATGTAAGGAACGGTTGTAGTGTCATTTCCTGAATCACCTAAGTGAACAGCGTATTGTGAATCTATGTTCATTAAATCACAAACAAATTTTTCAGCTTTTCCTTTTGTAGCATCTATGTCATTAATTTCTATAGAATAACCTTTTGAAACTACGTGTAAAGACACTTGATTAAATTTGCTTGCTAAGTCGTCACGTAATTTTAAAATTCCTTTTTTAGTTTTCCCAAAAGTTAATATTTTAGTTGAATTTTCAATTTTAGGAACTTCTTCATATGTTTTTTGTTCTAATTTTTTAAGTCAAGCTCTAACTAATTTAAGTTTAAAATGAGGACAATAAATAGTTTTACCACTATTAAAAATAAAGAATAAATTTTCTTTTTTAAGAATATCAATAATTTCCATTACTGTATCTTTTTTAATTTCATGTTTAGCTAAAATATTGTTATTTTTATCTACTATTAAACCGCCATTTTGACAAATTACATATTGAGAATGAATTCTATTTGCTAAATCTAAAACAAATTCAGAATTTCCACGACCTGTTGATAAAATTACCGGAATTCCAGAATCGTTTAATTTTTTCATAGCTTCTACATTTTCGTCGCTTATTAATTTAGGAGATTTTTTATCATCTAAAAATGTTCCATCTAAATCTAAGAAAAATATTTTTGGTTGAAATTTTAACATATATAACCTTCCTTTATAAATTAATATTATAACTAAAAAATTAAACAAAAAAAGCACAAAAGTGCTTTTAATTATTGTTTCATTTGTTCTGCAACTTCAGCTGCAAAGTCAACTGTTTTTTTCTCGATACCTTCACCAACTTCGTATCTAACAGCGTCTAATAATTCTAAACCTGAATCTTTTAGATATTGTGCAACTGTTTTAGATTCTTCCATTATAAATGGTTGGTACATTAAAATTCCTTTTTCATTAAATTCTTTTCTTAACATACCAGCTTTCATTGATTCTTGAATTTTTTCTGGTTTGTTTTGTAATTTAGGATCGTTTGCAACTCTGTCGTGAATTTCTTTTAATTCTTCAGGATTTAAGCAGGTTTCAAATAAATGAGCTGGGTTTAAAGCAGCAATATGCATTGCAACATTTCTTAGATGTTCAGCGTTTGTTCCTTTAGCACTTAAAATAACTGCTACACGGTTGTTTGCATGTGTATAACCAGCAATAACTTCACCTTCATTTGCTTCTAATCTTTCGGCTCTTCTTAAAGAAATTTTTTCACCGATTTTTGCTGTTAACATATTGCAGTTTTCTTCAATTGACATACCATCAATTTTAACGTCTGCTAAGTCTTCAACTTTTTCAAATTTTGTAGCTAATAAAACATCAGCAATTTTGTTTGATAATTCAACGAACATTTGGTTTTTAGCAACAAAGTCTGTTTCTGAGTTTAATTCAAATAAAACTGCTACATTGTCTTTGATAGCTGATCTAACGATACCATCAGCAGCAATTCTTCCTGCTTTTTTAGCAGCTTTAACGATACCTTTTTCTTGTAATCATTCGATTGCTTTTTCAATATCGTTGTTTGTTTCTTCTAAAGCGTTTTTACAGTCTAAGAAACCTGAGTTTGTTCTTTCTCTTAACTCTTTAACTTTTTGTAAATCTACAGCCATTTTTTTCTCCTTAATTTAGTTATTATTATTCAGCTTTTTCTTCTTTGTTTTCTTTTTCTTCAGTAGCAACTACTGCTCTTTCTGGTTTAGGATCTTCAGGTAAAACAATTTCTTCGTTTGATTTGTAAGCATATAATTGAGCTTCATTTCTAGCAGCTGCAATAGCATCAGCTAAAATTGTTGTAACTAAAGTAATTGATTTTACTGAGTCATCATTTGCAGGAATTACGAAATCTACTAAATCAGGGTTTGTGTTTGTATCTTGAATTGAAATAATTTTCAAGTTTTTCTTTTTAGCTTCTTTAATAGCAATTTCATCATCTAATGGAGATGCACAAATCATAACTTGAGGCATTGGAACTTTACCAGCTAATTTTCTAATACCGCCTAAGTTCTTTTGTAATTTAGCTATTTTTTTGTCCATTAAAAGACCTTCTTTTTTGGTGTAACCTTCGTATCCACCTTTTTGTAGACCTTCTAATCTTTCTAATTCTTTAACACTTCTAAAAATTGTTTGTGAGTTTGTTAAAGTACCACCTAGTCAACGTTCTGAAACGTAAACTGAGTTTGTTCTTTGTGCAGCTTGTTCAATAGCTTTTTTAGCTTGTTTTTTTGTTCCTACTCAAATAAATGATGTTTGTTTTTGAGCCATTTTGAATAATAGTTTGTATGCATATTCTAAATGTTTTTGTGTTTTAGCAATATCAATGATGTGAATTCCCATTCTTTTTCCTCAAATGTATTGTTTCATTTTTGGATTTCATTGACTAATTTTGTGACCAAAGTATGTTCCTGCTTCTAATAATTTTTCACGAGAAACGATTGCTTGTTCAGCTTGTGCAACTGGTGCAGCTGCTTGTTTTTGTTCTTGTAATTTATCTGACATTTTCTTTCCTTAAATTTTTGTTTTACTTCCTATTATTTCTAACAACAGCCATCGCATTACGACACGCGCCATTGAATCCGTAATAGTGTTTGATTAATTAATTCGTTTTTTAAATTTCAGTACTTTATAAAGTACTTTCTTATTTTACCACAAAATAAAAAATAAAATTTAAATACTTATATAATAGTGATATGGAAAAATTCAACACATACACTGCATTAATAAAAAACATTAAAAAAACCTATACTTTATTAGCAAATACATCTGCATATATTTTTGAAAAATTTGATAATTTAAATTGAGCGGGTTTTTATAAAAATGAAAATGATTATTTATATTTAGATGCATTTCAAGGCAAAATAGCTTGTACAGAAATTCCTTTTTCTAAAGGTGTTTGTGGTTTAGCTGCAAGAAAAAAAGAAGTTGTAGTTATAGATGACGTGCATACTTTTGAAGATCATATAGCATGTGATAGTGCTTCACAAAGTGAAATGGTTATCCCATTAATTGTTAACAACAAACTTTTTGGACTTTTAGATCTTGATGCACCTATAAAAGTTAGATTTGATAAACAAACACAACAAGAATTAATTGAAATTGCAAATGAATTAAGTAAAAAAATTGAAGAATTAGAAAATAAAAAAGAAGTCTAAAAACTTTTCTTAAAACAAATTTAAGTAAGTTTAATAGCTTCTTTTATTTTTTTATCAATTAAATTTTGTTTCCTTCGTTATCTTTCATATTTCCAGTAACTGCTAAAATAAAATCAATTACTGCTCATATACCAAAACCACCCGCTGTAAAGAATTTTGCTAAGGCTAAGCCTATTCTTCCGGCATATAATCTATCTACTCCAGCTACACCAAAGAATATGCTAAGAATAATTAAAACTGTTCTATTCTTTTTTGAATTTGAAAGTTGTTTAGGTTCTTCATTACCATAACCATATCTGTCTTGAACTTGTTGATTTGGATTTGGTTGTTGATATTGAGGTTGTGGTGATTGAACATATGGCTGAGGTTGATAAGTAGGATAAGGCACAAACATAGGAACAGGTTGAGGTTGGTAAACAGGCACTGTTTGAGTGTTTGAATTATTTTGACTTTGCATATTGTCAAAAGTAATTTGGTTAGCTTGTCTTTCTGATAATTTATCTTTAACATCTTCAATGTATTTCATGTATCTACTCATTGTTAAACTAGATAATGCTAAACCATATGATGTTTTTTTAGTTGCTACTATTCCAAGAATAAAATTAAGTAATGAAATAGGTGGAATAAAACTAAGAATTAACATTAATTTTGCTGATTTAAAAATTGAAATATGTTCTAAAAAACTAAAACCATTACTTTCAGCCATTTCATTCATTGATTCTAATGCAGTTATCATTGCACCCAGTCTTACAATAAAAACTATCCTTACTATTAATATACTAATACCGCATATAAATGAAGCTATTAAATCAATAAAAAATACTCAACCAATTATTTTTCAATTTAACTCATTTTCCATTTTATATAAAATATATTCAGAATATTTACCATTTTCTACTGGTCCTTCTTTACTAAGTAAGACATTGTAATTATACAAGCTAGCATCAATAAAAAAGCTGTTCAAATAAGACCAGTAAGATTTTTATGCGCATTTTTTATGCCTCTTAAAGCTGTACCAGATTTTCTAAATTCTTTATCTGAAAAATTGTAATAATTTTGCTGATTGTAGATTGTATTCATTTTATTTTCCCTTCTTTTTTAATTTTACAAAAAATTAATAAAAGTTCCTTAATTTAAGAACGATTTTTGATTATAAAAAAGAAAATGACTTTGCATTTTCTTTAAATTAATTAACATCAACTACACTATATCTTAGTAATTTTCCCTCATACTCTTCTTCAAAAAGAATTTTATCAACTCTATTATTTGGTCTTGAAGCAAAAGCTTCTGAGGTTTCTACATATTTTGCAATGTTAAATCCATTCACTGCTTTATCTAAACTGACTAATTTTGGATATGATTGAATATAACCTAATATATTAATTTGTGGGTCATTTTTTAAATTATCTTCATCATAATCAACGCTAATTTTTATAATAAATCCTTCTTCTGTTAGTAAATAAACTCTATCTTCAATTCAGTCTTCTTCATGATTATATTTTTGAATTACAAATTGAGATATTTTATTTTTTTTAGGTTTATAAAATGAACCTAATTTTAATGAATTTCCTAAAAGTTCAGAAGTTGAATTATCAGTAGTTGATTCAAATTTATCAAATTCAGGATAATATGCAAATGTGAATTTGTCTAAATTAAATAAGTATCATAATCAATTTTTTGATAATAGTTCATTTATTATTTTTTCACCATTTTCAAGTAGATATGGTTTTTTACCACCGAAGCCTAAAAAACCATCATCGCTATCAAAACCAAGTGCTGATGTTGGATTACTTGCATATAAAAATGCACTTTTTAGTTTGCTTATATAATCTTTTTCATTTATGTTTTTTTGATCTTCAATATATTTATCTATTTTTTGTTTATTATTATTAAACGCTATTTTTAAAAGAGATTTTATATAATCATAACTTAAAAATTGATCTCATTTTTTTTGATTTTCATTGTTTATTAAAATGTTTTTTAGTTCTTGATTGTTTTGACAAGATATAGCAACAAGAGGAAAAAAAGCTAAAGAAGGCAAAACAAATTTCATTAATTTTTTAAGCATTTTTCTCCTCTCATAAATAAACCATTTCACTAGGTGGGCCATATTTTTGTTTTTCAACCATGTCTTTTTCAAAAGAAACAAATCCTTCAGCAAAACCATGAACTAAAGCTGAGTGAGCGATATCAGAAACTAAGTTAATTGATATGTTTTGAGCTTCGCCTGAGTTAAATGATCAACTATAAGGCTCAAACTCAATATAAGGATTTTCTTCTATAATGTCACTAATAATTATTCTAAAAATGTTCTTTTGTTTTTTTAGATAAAAAATGGTTGTATTAGGTAGTTCAGCTGATTCATCTCCTTCTTTTAATTCATTAAAATAAGGATTTGAAAAAACTATTTTTTTAGGTTTTTCTAAAGTTTTTAAAGTTTCTTTATATTCTTGACTATGTCCTCCTTCTTTTGAATTTGGAAATAAAAGTCAATCATAAAACTCACCAGTGAATTTATCAATATTTTTTAAAAAGAAATATCAATTTTTATTATAAAAAGTCTTTAATTTTTCTAAAAAAGCACGTTTTTTTTCTAAAGTATCTTGAGCTAAATATTCAGATGATAGTTTTTTAAATTCAGCTTTTGTTTTTGTTTTATATTCTTCACTATTTTGTAAATTGTAAAATTCAGTTCTTTTAGCTTCTGTTTTATATAATTGGTTAACTAATGAATCTAACATTTTTTCAGTTTTTTCAGCTTCAGGAACTGGCGAGTTGAATATAATATCTCTATTTTTTGGAACTATTTCTTTTAATTTATCATTTTGTTGATAGTTTTGACAAGCTACTAAACCAAAAGGCAATAGAGTTGTAATAGAAACTAGAGATAATAAAATTTTTTTATTTTTCATTTACTCACCTCCAGGTAAAACGATAAATATGCTTATTTTCTTTAAACATATCTAAAACTGCTCGTGCGATATCATCATTATAAGCTTCAAAATTAAATAAATCTGATTCTTGTTTGTCTGTATAGAATTTGTAAAATTTATTTACATCAACAGTGTCAGGATGAGCATCTGATGTTCTTTCA
This sequence comes from Mycoplasma struthionis, assembly GCF_003855455.1. GTDB lineage: Bacteria > Bacillota_I > Bacilli_A > Mycoplasmatales > Metamycoplasmataceae > Metamycoplasma > Metamycoplasma struthionis. The sequence goes on along the minus strand of NZ_CP034044.1, from coordinate 269,022 downwards.
TATTCAACATCATCTTCAATTAACTTAATTCTTTTTTCAAGCATTTTTTGCTCTAATTCTTTTAAGATTTCTTTACTATTTTCTCTTGATGTTGAATCACTTAAATAAATTACATCAGGTAATAATTTAAAAACTTTTTGATTATTTAGTTCATATGTATAAGCTCTTAAAACTGTTTTATCATTTAAAAATAAATAAGCAATTCTTTTATTTTTATAAAGCTCAAACTTTTTAACTTTGTCATAAGTTAACCAAGGTAAATAATAAACTTCATCAATTGCATTGCCTTTATTAATATATTGAAGGTCTTTAAATTCTTGTTGCGCTTTTAAAATATATTCTTTAGCTTTATCTAAATCTTTATTTTGATCTCCATAAGGATTTAAAGCAAAACTGAATTTATCAATATTTTTTAAATATCAATATCAATTTGATTGTAAAGTATCTATTATTATTTTTTTAGATTCTTTAACTAATCTTAAAAAATCTCCTGCTTTATCTTCTGCTGATAAAATATAAGGAACAAAAAAAGTTAAAGCATATTTTATTTCATTGAATTTAGCATCTAAAATATTGTTTTGATTATTAATAAATTCATTTTGTTTTATTGGATCTGAACTAATATAATCATTGATTAATTCTTTAATAGCACTTGTATTAAAGTCTTTATTTGTATTTAAATTTGTTAAATTGCTATTGTTTTCATTAATTGATTTTTTAGTTTCTAAATTATTTTGACAACTTAAAGCAATTAAAGGAAAAGCCAAGGCTAAAGGTAAACTAATCTTTAATAATTTTTTCATAAAAAATATCTTCTAAATGTTTTAATTTAGGACCAGAATAAATTAATTTGCCTTGGTGAATTAAAGTTAAGCTATCTGTATAACGATCTATTTCTGAAAGTATATGAGAACTAATAATAATTGTTGTTCCATTTGCTTTTAATTCATTTAGAATTGAAAATAATTCATAACGAGCTGTAGGATCTAAATTAGCAGCTGGTTCATCTAAAATAATTAATTTAGGATCATGAATTAAAGCTTGAATTAATAAAACTTTCTTTTTTTGACCTGAAGAAAAATTGAATGGTTTTTGATTAGCTAAATCTCCAATATTAAATTTCTTAAGTAATGAATTAATTTTTTCTTTAGCTTCTTTTTTTGAAATATTAGTTAATAAAGCAAGTGAGTAAAGATATTCAAATGTACTTAATTCTTTAGGAAATAAAGTGCTTTCAGGAACATAACCTAATATTGCTTTAGCTTCAGGTTTTAAAGTACTTATATTGTTTATAAAAATTTCTCCTTTGAAATTTGTATAAGCACCAATTATTGTTTTTATTGTTGTAGTTTTACCAGCACCATTTTCACCAATAAAAGCATGAAAATCACCTTTTTTAACTGAAAAAGATAAATCACTAACACCACGTTTTGAACTTGAATAAATTTTTGTTAAGTTTTTAACTTCTAAAATATTTTCATTCATTATTTATAGTCCCTTCTGGTGTATAAGAAATAGTTTGCTAAGGCTAAGGCAACAATTATTGTTGCTCAAATTGCTATATAGGCATATTTATTAATTATTTTTTTATCTCTTTTTATTGTGTAAATTTCATCTACATTTTCAAATAAAAAGTTATTTTTACTTGGAGTTAGTTCATATCTAATAACAACTTTATTATTGTTAACTTGTTGTTTTGTTTCATAAGAATCAAAACCACCAATAAAGTATTTATTATTATCTACAGTAATTGATATTTGTTTTGGAGCAAAAGTATTTTTATCAGTGTCTACTTTAATTAATGATTTAAATAATTGGCTATTATTATCATTAAAATATAAATAATATAAAAGTGCCACTGCAAAATAAATTTTTCTTTCAGTTTCTGATTGAAGTAATTCATTTTTTATTGCAAAATCATCAAAAATAGCAATGTTATGTTCTTTTATTTTATATAGTTGTGAATCTGGATTAGCTAATTCAGCTGAAATTGAATCTAAAAGAAGTTTTGAAAGTTCTGAATATGAAGTTATTTTTTCATTAGTAATTTGTTGATTTATTTTTTTATAAAATTCTTTTGAAAAATCATTAAATGGTTTATATCTTAAAGCATCATAAACATTTTTTCAATTTAATTTACCAACTAAATTTCTTGGACTTGCATAAACAAAATTGTCTTCAGGAAAGGTTACATCAAAATTGTCAGCATTTTCTCTTGCATAAATTACTGAATTAGCACCTTCATTTGCTAATGTAGAGTAATTTTTTAAAAGTCCTGGAACAAAGTATTTTTGACTTATTTGGTTATCTAATCCTATTACTGGTAATTTTAAAACTGAAGAATTTGTATCTAATTTATAGTTGTAAATTGTGTTTTCTAATTTATTGTGATATATAAAGTTATTTAAATTTTGATCTTTACTTTCAGAAGTGCTATTAAATATTTTATCATTTGATAAATTAAAGATATCAACCATTTGATATGGTAATGTTAATCATGAATAAATTTGTCATTCTTTTGCTGATGGAGCTGCTATTTTGATAACTTCATTTAAATATTTTTTCTGATCATCTGCAAAAGAATTATTATTTAATCCATTTGCTATTAAATTTAGTTCGTCTTTATTATTATTTAAATAAAAACCTTCAACATCTAATTCATTCCCTGAATTATGATATTGATATTTGGTATTTAAATAATAAGCTGCATTATTAATAGTTGAAGTTGAAGAAGCTGATATAAAACCCCCTCCTAAAACTAATGGTGCAAAAACTAATAATGGTAAAGTTATTGCAACTTTTTGATTTATTTTATAAGCAATTAAAGATGTTATTAAACCAAAAAGTAAATAAGCACATAGATTTACAACAAAGCTTAAAACAATCAAAATGCCTAAATTAAATGTAATTTTTAAAGTTGCAAAAACAATTAAATTACTTATTAAGGCAACTAATGAATAAATTAAACCAAAGTTTAAAAATGAAATCATTTTACCTAAAATAATTGTTTTTCTAGATAACGGTTTTGAAAAAATTAATAATTCAATCCCTTCCTGTTCAAAATCTCTAAAAACATTAAGTGATTTTAATGAAGCATATAAAACAGTTAATATTAAACCTAAAAATGTATAGCCATAAATAACAATATTGTTATTTGAACTATTTAATTTTATTGTAGCAATTACAATTGCTAAAATAATACTGATTGCAAACAAAATAGTTGGAATGATATAAGAACTTTTTTTCTTACCAACGGTTTTGAAAATAAAACTGTTATATGCGTTTATTTTTTTTGTCATTTTATCTCCTTCTTTTTTAAATATCAACTTATAAAATAATAACACAATTATTATTTTTTTACATTATTAATATAATTTTTTTTATATTAAAATTGTAAAAATGTCGTTTAAGAAAATAAAAAAAGTGAGCTTTTAAACTCACTTCTATTATTAGTTGTTTGATTCTTCGCCGTTATCTGATTTAGCTTCTGGTTCAGCAGCAGCGTTTTGATTTTTCATCATTTCCATTACTTGAGCCATTTTTTCTTCAAATGCTTTAATTTTTTTCTCAAGTTCTTCAATGTTTTTTTGTTCTATTAAATCTTTAAATACTTTTATTTCTTTTTCTAATTCAGCTTTTTGTTCTTCTGGAACGTTTTTAGCTTCGTCTGTTGTCATTGATTTTTCTAAGTCATTTACTAATTGTTCAGCTTTAACAATAACTTCGATTTCATGACGTTTTTTCTTATCATTTTCTCTATTTTCTTCAGCTTCTTTAACCATTTTTTCTACTTCTTCTTTTGATAATGATGAAGTGTTTTCAATAGTTATAGTTTGTTCTTTATTTGTTTTCTTATCTTTTGCAGTTACTTTTGTAATACCATTTACGTCAATTGAGAAAGTAACTTCAATTTGAGGAACACCACGAGGTGCAGGTTCAATTCCTTCTAAATTAAATTGACCTAAAATTTTATTATCTCTTGCAAATTCTCTTTCACCTTGTGTAACAACGATTGTAACAGCACTTTGATTATCTGAAGCAGTTGAGAATACTTGGCTTTTTGTTGCTGGAATAGTAGTGTTTCTTGGAATTAAAGGAGCAACAATATCTCCTTCAACTACAATACCTAATGTTAATGGAGTAACGTCAATTAATAAAACATCTTCAATATCACCAGCTAAAATAGCACCTTGAATTGCAGCACCAACTGAAACAACTTCATCTGGGTTAATTGATTTATTTAATTTTTTACCTGTTACATCAGTTACTAATTTTTGAACAGCAGGAATTCTTGTTGAACCACCAACCATTAGAATTTCATCAATATCATTTCAAGATAATTTTGCATCTGATAGAGCTGTTAATAAAGGTTTTTTAGTTCTTTCTAATAAATCTGAAGTCATAGCTTCAAAATCTGATCTCTTTAATTCTAATTCAACGTTAACTGGTCCATTAGCATTCATTGCTAAAAATGGTAATGAAATATTAGCTACCATTGATTCAGATAATGCAATTTTAGCTCTTTCTGATTCTTCTTTTAATCTAGCCATTGCCATTTTGTCAGTTTTTGGATCAAAGTCATATTTTTCTTTAATTTCTTTAGCTAATCAATCAACGATTTTGTGATCTCAATCATCTCCACCTAAATGGTTATCTCCGGCAGTTGCTAAAACTTCAAATGCTCCATTTTCCATTTCTAGAATAGAAACGTCAAATGTACCACCACCTAAGTCAAATACTAAGATTTTATGATTTTTTTCTTTATCTTTATCAACACCAAATGCTAACGCAGCTGCTGTTGGTTCGTTTATAATTCTTAAAACATCTAAGCCTGCAATAATACCTGCATTTTTAGTTGCTTCACGTTGTGCGTTGTCAAAATATGCTGGAACAGTAATAACAGCTTTTTTAACTGGTTGTCCTATTTTCTTTTCAGCATAATCTTTCATATATGAAAGAATCATTGCACTAATTTCTTCTGGTTTATAATCTTTATTATTTAATTTAACAGTTTGGCTTGTTCCCATTAATCTTTTAATAGAAGCGATAGAATCTGGATTAGTTTCTAATTGTCTTTTTGCAGCTTCACCGATAACAGTTTCTCCATTTTTAAAAGCAACGACAGAAGGTGTTGTTCTTTTTCCATTTGGATTTTCTAAAACTTTTGGAACACCATTTTCAATTATTGAAACTACTGAGTTTGTAGTTCCTAAGTCAATTCCTAAAATAATTTCTTTTGCCATATTAATATCTCCTTAACAAAACATAATTCTAATAAGTCTCATTAACTTATGATATTATTATAACACATTTTTTAGCACTCTAATAAAAATAGTGCTAATTTTTTATTTTTATATTTTGTAAATAAAAAACAAAGCTTGTTAGCTTTGTGGTTGAGTTTCTTTTTGTTTAGGAAAATTAAAAAATGATTTAAATTTACCTATATCTTCTTTATCTATTATTAAATATAAACCGCCTAAATCATTAATAATAAATTGTTGTGTTTTATTATTATCAAAATTATTTATTGTTATATTTGCTTGTGGTGTTGTTATATAATGATTTTCTTTTCTTATAAATTCATGGTTTTTATATTCTCAGTTTACTAAATAAGAAACTATAAATGAATTTTGCCCATTTCTTATAACAGAAGGGTCAGCTGAAATATAAGCTAAAGCATGAGTTCTAAAAAATTCTTCATTAAATAAATTTGATAATTTAATTTCAGGTAAACTATCTGCTGTTTCTTCTTCTGTTAAGTCAGGTTCATCTACAATTTCGTGATTTTCATATAATATTACATCTTGAGAAACTGCAGAAGCAACAAGGTTTTTATCAATTCTTTTGGCATCAGTATTATTAGTTTGTTTATAAAAATCGCCTAAGTTTTTTACATTTTCTTCTTCTAGATTTCTAGCTCTTGGATAATCTTTGGTTATAGATTTTTGCTCTGATATTTTTAAATTAAAATTAAAAGTATTGTCTTCTTTTTTTGTTAGAACATTTTGATCAACAAATAAAATGTTAAATTTATTAACTATTGTATAAAGATCTCTAGAACTGTCACCTTCAGTTAATTTAATAATTCCAACTTCGCTTTCATTTAAAAGATCAGTAGTTTTTTTAATAAATGAATCAATAAAAGCATTAACTTTAGTGTCTATTTTATTAGAAGTATTAACTTCTGAGATATTACTAAATAAATCAATTATTGAATTAGGTTCAAAGTTAGGATCTAAAAAACTATATTGTCTAATTACAGATAAAGATTTAAATGTTTCTTCTTTTCTTTGTAAAAGTAAATTAACAAAATTAGTTTCAAATTGTTTTTTAACACTTTCATATTTAGCAGTGTCTGCTTTTAATTTTTCAGTTTCAGATAATTGTTTTGAGAATTGTTCTTTTTCTACTTGATTTAATAAATCTGATTCTTCTACAGCTTTTTTAGTATTTGAATATCAAGTTTGTTGAGTTTGATTTTTTTTGCAAGCAACTAAAATAGTTGGCAAAATAGTTGATAATGATAAAACACTTAATAATAATCTTGTCTTTTTCATGTTTTTTATTATACCAAATTTGTACCTTTTTGAGTCCCTTAAAGTAAAGAAAAAATCACTTATTGAGTGATTTTTTCAATATTTTCCATTCTAAATCTTTTAATAAATTCTGATGTTCTGCATAAAGAAACTAGAGCAACTAGCAATCCGACAAAAGGAATTCATCCTCAATATACTCCTTGTTCAACACAAGAATCAATTTTGTTTAATCTTGTTTTAATTCAATATCATAAATTAACACCAATTTCTTTTAAAAATAAAACACGATATTTTTTATTGAAAATTGCATAAACTATTCCAGATAGAATTAATGAAAGGGCAATGTAAACAACAATAACCAAAATAAAACCTAATGCCTCAATTATTTTTTTATGTTTTTTATATTCTTGAGCAGTAAAAACTAAAAAAATCACTGCTAACATTATGAAAATTATTTCTAAAACGAGTTTAGCAATAAACATTGCTTTAGATTTTAATAAAATTTTCATTCTATTTTAATAAATCCTTTACTGTTTCTAGACTTAAATTTTTAACCAAATATGAACCAACTACAGCTAAAGTAACACCAGCATTAAATGCATCTTTAATTGTTAAGTTGTTTACACCACCATCAACTTGAATTATGATGTCTTTATCTTTTACGATTTCTTTTAATTTAGCAATTTTTTCTAATGCTTCAGGCATAAATTTTTGGCCGCCAAAACCTGGTTCAACACTCATAACTAAAACTAAAGATAAATCATCGATATATGGTTTAATAACATCAACAGGTGTTTTAGGTTTTAAAGAAATACCTAATTTTTTATTATCTTTTTTAACTAATCTAATTAATTTTTCAAGATCACCTTCTTTTAAGGCTTCATAGTGAAAAGTTAAAATATCACAAACATCTTTAAATTGATCATAGTATCCAAAAACATCTTCAACCATAAAATGTCCATCCATAATATGTTGAGGACAATTTTCTCTAATAACTTTTAAATGTTCGTATTGTAATGCAACATTAGGAACGAATTTACCATCCATAATATCATAGTGAACATTTTCAATTCCATAATCCATTAATGTGTTTACATATTCAACGACATTTTCTCTTGGTACATCTAAAATTGATGGGCTTATTTTTCTCATAATTTACTCCTAATTTTTTAATTCTATTAATCTTTTTAAAAAACTTATATAGTTCTCATATCTTTCTTTTTTAATCACATCTTTTTTAACTAATTTTTTAACTTCGCAATCTTCTTCATTTTCTAAATAATGTTTACAAGTCCTAAACTTACAATTTACTGAGGCTTCTCTAAAACTTGCAAAAGCTGTTGGTAATTCATCAACAGTTAAATCAAATTCAATAGATGAAAAGCCAGGTGTATCTATTATTTCTCCGCCATTGAATTCAATTAAACTTACTTCTCTAGTTGTATGCTTACCTCTATTTAATGCTTTTGAAATTGCTTGAGTTTGAAAATTTGTTTTAGCTAAATAATTAATTAAAGTGGTTTTACCAACTCCTGTTTGACCAACAAAGAAACTTGTTTTATTTTTAAAACAGTCTTTTAGATTACCAAACCCTGTATTATCTTGATAATTAATTTCGTATACTTCATAACCTTGATCTTTAAAAAAGGCTATTTTAGAATCAGAAGTTAAATCCTTTTTAGTTAAAACTATTATTGGTTTAACATGCTTATTTTCTATTATTATTAAAAATTTATCAACCAAAAGTGAACTAAATTCAGGCTCAACTAAAGACATAACAACAATAGCTTGATCAACATTAGCTATTTTAGGTCTTATAAAAAAGTTTTTTCTTCCTAAAATATGATGAATTAATTCACCTTTTTCAAATTCAACATGATCACCAACTATTGGTTTAATATCTAAAAGTCTCAGTTTACCACCACCTCTAACACGGTAGATTTGATGATCTTTAAAACTCTTAACATCATAAAAACCAGCAACTGATTTTACAATTTTCCCTTCTTCCATTAATGAATCACTCCTTTAAACCACAATACTATTACTAAAATTATAATAACTATTGCAAAAGCTAATACTGAAATTATTGAAATACTTTTAACTTTTGAACTTAAGAATTTTTTTATTTTTTTACTGCTTGATTTTTCATTTAAATTTAAAAGAGGTTCAGCAGCTCTTTTTTCTGATAAACAAGTTGTTAAATCTTCTAATAAAGCTTTACAGTTTTCATAACGCTGTTCAGGTTTTTTTGCTGTACATCTTATAATAATATTTTCTAAAGGTTGAGGAATTGTTACATTAACATTTTTTAATCTAGGAATTCCTAAATTTATGTGATTACTCATTATTATTTTTGGGTCTTTAGCATTGAAGGGAACTGAACCTTCAAGCATTTCATAAAGTAAAATACCTAATGCATATATATCAGATTGAATTGAAGCATCAGCTTCTTTTTGTAAAATTTCAGGGGCTATGTATTGAACAGAACCGACTGTTTTATTATCTTCAGTCATTCTCAAACTTTCTTCATTTATTGAAATACCAAAGTCAATCAGTTTAACATCTTCAGTGTTTTTATCAATTAAAATATTGCTTGGCTTTATATCTCTATGAACAATGTTTTGATTATGTATCTCAATTAATCCCATACAAATCTGACTTAAATAATTAACAGCTGTTTCAGTTTCTATTTTTCCAGATTGTGCAATTTTATCTTTTAAACTTTGACCATTTATCATTTCCATTGCATAATATGATTCATCATTATTTATATAAACACCTGTTATTTTTACAACATTTTTGTGTTTAATATTTTTTAAAATTTGACATTCATTTTTAAATCTTGTTAAAACTGTTTTTAATTTTGACTCATCTCTACAATACAATGTTTTAATTGCAAAAACTTGACCTGTTTTTTTATATTTAGCCGAATAAACTCTTCCAAAGCCACCTGATCCTATTGCCTTAAAATCATAAAAATTCTTTATTAAGTTTGGATAAGAAGCTAATTCTTTATATTTTTTTATATCTTTATTTTCTTCCATATTAAAGCTCCACTAATAAAACCGTTATGTTGTCTTTACTAAAATTCTTTTTAGCTGTTTTTATTAATAATTTAACTTTTTCTTGAATAGATTTTTTAGGATTCTGAATTATAACTTCCATTTGTGGTTTTGAAACATAGTCATGGCAACCATCAGATGTTAATAATAAATATTTAACATTGTAACCAGATTTTAGATCATATCCAGCAACAGTCATAAATTTATTAGGACCTAAGCAACTAACTAATTTTTCTGAATTAATATTTTTAGATGCTTTTGAATAAGGGATTCCCATGTCTAATAGTTCACTTAAATAATTTTGATCTCTAGTTATTTGATGCATATATCCATTGTATGCATAAGTTCTAGAATCACCAACATTAAAAATATAAATGTGTTTTGAAATATTAAAAATAAGGGCAGCTGTTAAAGTCGTACCCATATCTTTAAAACCAGGCTCATCTTCTACAAATGAGTCCATTTGTTTTTTTATATAACTTATAGCATTATTAAATCATTTAGTAATACTTGCTTTATTACTGTCTTGCATATTTTCAGGAAAATTATTGGTGAAATAATCACGCAATGATTCAATGGCAATTTCAGCGCATTTTTCACCACCAAAATGTCCACCCATACCGTCACATAATATTGCAAGAGTTCAATCACCCTTGCTAAATAATGCGGCTTTATCTTGATTTTGTTTTCTAAAATCTCCAGTTTCTGATTCTATGCAATAGTTCATTAATTAAGCCTTTCTTCCAGCTGATACTTGTTTTTCAGCATTAATAACTTCAGCAAATTCTTTTGAAACAATTTCTTTTATTTCATTAGCTGCTCTTTGAACATCATCATTAATTACAACATATTGAAAAATTTCTGCATCACTAATTTCTTCATTAGCTTTTAATAATCTTTTACTAATTAGATCTTCATCTTCAGTCATACGACCTTCAATTCTTTTTTCTAATTCAACAAATGAAGGAGGCATTAAGAAAATTGAACAAATTTCATCTTCGCGTCCTAATTTACGGTAGTAATTTAAAATTTGTCTTGCTCCATGATTTTCAATTTCTAAAAATGGAATTTTTCCTTGTTCACAAATTCTATCGATTTCTGAATATAAAGTTCCATAATAATTATTAAAGTGTTGTGAATATTCGATTAAACGATTGTCTGCTAAACAGGCTTCAAATGTGTTTTTGGTTACAAAATAATAGTGTACTCCATCAATTTCACCTGAACGTGGTTTTCTTGTTGTCATTGAAACTGATAATTTTAATTTTAAACTTTTATCTTTAAATAAAGGTTCTTCAACTGTACCTTTACCAACTCCACTTGGTCCTGTAAAAATAATTAATCTCTTGGCCATATGCTATTCCTTTCATTTTTTATTTTTATTAATATATTAATTAGGTAAGAAATTTATTTTGTTATGTAGTAAATGTAAATTTTACCATATTTTTTACTCTTTTGAATTATGTAATTATTAGTATTATATACTAAATTATCTCAATCGGTTTCAATAATTGCAAAACCACCTTCATTTAAAAGGTTTTTTGAAGATATAATGTCTAAACAAGCCAATAAAAGTTCTTTATCTTTAAAAGGAGGATCTAAATAAATATAATCAAATTTTTCATCAGTTAAAGAATTTAGATATCTTAACGCATCAGTATTTTTAACTAATAAATTTTCTTCTTTTAAAGAATTTTTATTTTCTAAAATCACTTGATAAGCTTCATAATTTTTTTCAATACAAATTCCTTTTTTAGCCCCTCTTGATAAAGCTTCTAAACAAAAAGCTCCTGAACCAGAAAATAAATCTAAAAAGATTTTATTTTCTATATTAAACTGAATTGATGAAAAAATAGCCTCCCTTGCTCTATCAATTGTGGGTCTAGTAATTTCCCTTCTTGGTTGTTTTAATAGTCTAGAACGATATTTTCCTGCAATGATTCTTAACATAGTATTATAATTTTATATTATTTTCTTTAATTTACTATAATTGTTGGAGGTGATATTATGCAAAATTTAAAACCAATTAAGACACCAAGAACAAGATTGCCAATATGAGCAACCATTTTAATTGTTTTTGTTTCTTTGATTGCTTTATTATCTGTTGGTTTTATTTCTTGATATCTAGTTCACAATTCATTATTATTAGGAAGCTTTTTTAAACCAAAAGTTGTCTTTATTAATAATGATGATAAACAAGCTGAAACATTTAATCCAAAGCTTTTATCTGAAACTAATTCAATTCAAGAAAACCCAGATTTTAAATATGGTAATTTAACAATTACTGAATATCCTTATACTACTAATTCAAATGGCCAACCAGTCTATTTTTTAGGAAAAGAAGGTAGAGCCATGTTAAATAATGAATTTCTAAAAAGAGCTAACTATGGCCCTGAAATAAATGCATTAAATCATGTATATATTAATAAAGTTTTTGATGCAACTAAAAATTTAGAAATTAACGGAGTTTATTTTCCTCAAAAATTTGATTTAAATTTAAATATTCAAGCAATGCTAAAAGAAGCAACATCAGATCCTCAAAGTTGACCGTTAGCAAGAAGAGTTGAAATGATATTGCCAACTTTAGTTCATGAATATACACACCACATTGATAATGTTTATGACAGATCAATAAAAAATGATGATCCTTTAGCTGACAATTCTTTAATATATAAATTGGCTCCAGATCCTCAAAGTCCTGCAAGATTGAATAATGCAAACAATGCAAAATTTTTAAAAGCTTTTAGAGAGGCATTAGATTATGATGCTCCTAAAGATTATAATAATTTAACTCATCCAGAATTTTTTGAAGGTTTAAAAAGAAAACCAGTTTTCAAATACTACACAGCTTATGATTTATTTAAGCTTGCTAATTTACCATTAACAGAAGAAGATGAAAAAAGATATGATTTATTAGATAAAGAAGATTTTTATTTCAATAATAATGCTACTTCTCCAGTTTCTTTAAGTGAACCTGTTAAATTAGCTCAATTAAGATATTTATATTCTTTTGAAGAATTAGTTCCTAGAGAACTTTTAAAAATGAGTTTTACTACTAAAAATCCATTCCCTCCCGGACCTAATTACTTTGCTGAAAGATTATATTTTAATACTGGAAATGGAAATTTATTTTTAACAGCTTTTGGAGATGATGTTTTAAGAATGCTTTCATTTAATGAACCTAGATTTGGTGAAAGTAGATTTAGAATCTTTTCAACAAACTGAGTATTTCCTCAAGAATTAAATGAATATATAACAGCAGACGAAGAACAACCATATGCAAATATTGGTTATCAAAGATTAGCTAAATTATTCCAAGCTTATATTGACTTAATGGGATATGGACAAGTTATTAGTTATTTAGGAGCTAATAATTGAAAATGAGCTTATGGACCTAATGAAAGTATTTTAACTGATTATCAAAACTTAAATTTTGGTGGTTATTTAAAAATCAAAAAAACTGATTTAGATAAAGAAAATAGATTAAATCATAGATTCTCATTTTTAATAGCAAATCCAAATAATTCAAATCAATATCAACAATTAAATTTACATCAAAGTAATTACAATTTTATAGCTAAAAAATTCTGAAATGCCACTGACAGTCCTAGAAATGTATTTACTGAAAGATCAATTTATCCAAGAAATCCTGAATCTGAATATGATTACATAGCTTATTTCAGTGATTCAATAGATGTTGCAAATATAAACAGTTTTGCTAAAAACAACCGTTTACATTTAAAATTATGAATTGATAGAAATAATAACAATAGAATAGAACAATCAGAAGTTGAGGATGTTTTAAACAATAAAGTGGCTAAACAATATAGCGAAATTGAAAAGAAAAATGCTCGTCCTATAACTTCATATCGTAAAACTTTTTCAATTTACCCAAGCGATGTTAAAGGACTTGATTATTCTTATAGAATTCAAATAGCAGAAGATAAAAGCCAACCGGCTGATAATCCTAATCGTTATTATTTTAGCTGAACAAGATATTAAAAAAATGCGACGATTCTTTTTTGGAATCATCGTATTTTTATTTTTTAAAATTTTCAATCAATAATTAACAAACTGGAGACCAGTGGTTTAATAAATATCCTAAAAATTAAAGTTTAGAAAAAAGGATACACAAGTTCAGGAAAAGGAGTTAAACTAAACTTTTATTAAACCAATTTAATTATATATTTTTAAAAAATAAAATAGATAAAAAGCTACAAAATTTTTTTGCAATTTTCTTATTAAAATGCAAAAAAATCTTTTTTTATTGCTAAAAGTTTTGTTTTTATTTTTTTAATAATTTTTTTATAATTTTAATTTAGTTTTTATGCCTAATTATGTATAATAATTTTTGATTGGAACTAAAGAAAGGGTATAAAAACATGAAAAAAATATTTAAGTTAAAAGACAAAATGAAAAATCTAAAATCTCCTAAAAATAATAAAATTCAAATTGCTTTTATAGGACCTGGATGCTGTGGAAAATCTACAATTATAGAAGATTTAATGCCTTTATTAAATAAATATAATTTTAGAATTTTTGATGAAAAAATTGTTCTAGATCAAAATTTTCAAGAGTATATGGAAAAAATGAGCAATTTAAGTGCTTATGAAATGCAAAAAGCAATTTTCGATTTTAGAAAAAGTCAAATAACAGAAATGCAACATTATCAAAACTCATTAGTAGATAGACACTTAATTGATGACTTTTTATACCCAAAAGCTTTATATGAGGCAGGAGTTCTTAGTGAAGAAAAATGAGCTCTTTGACAAAAATTAATGAACCAAAATACTGAGAATTTTTAAAAAATACAAGAAAAGCAGATTTAGTTATTTTAGTTTGAAGTGATTTTGAAAATATACAACATTGAAAGAAAAAAGCAGCTGCTGAAGGAAACAAAAGAAGAGAAGCCGAAGCAAATGAAGCTAATGATTTATTTTTTAAAACTGTTAATGACTACTATATGCAAAAAGATTCAATTTTATACACCGCTTTAGATGCTTTTGCTAAAATTATATTATTGTTAATAATGAACCCGGAAAAATTGATGAATGCAAAAAACAAATAAGAGAAGCTTTAAAAAATTTATTCAATTTAGTTTAATAAAAACTGGCCAAGCCAGTTTTTTTAATCTAAAGAAATTCCCAATTCAATTAAATAATCACGAATTTCAATAGCTTGCTCAAATTTCTTTTCTTTAGCAAGCATTTTCATTTTTGAAATCATAGAATCTATAAATTTTTTATTATGAACCATTTTTGAGCGTTCTTTTTCTATTGTCAACTCATCAAATAAAATACTGCCTTGAATAGGTGGTGCAATTGGTTTAATAATTGTTTTAGGTATTATATTATGTTTTTTATTATAAGCTTGCTGAATTTCTCTTTTTTTAGCATTGTCTTCAATTGCTTCTTTCATACTTTCTGTTATTTCATCAGCATAAAAAACTACTTTTCCATGATCATTTCTAGCGGCTCTACCAACTATTTGAATTAAACTTCTAGCATCTCTCATTAGCGCACGCATGTCTGCATTTAATAATAATATTAAACTAACCTCAGGTAAATCGATTCCTTCTCTTAATAAATTTATTCCAATAACAACATCGAATTTGCCCATTCTAAGACCTTTAAGAATTTCATTTCTTTCAAAAATCTTAAATCTATCATGAATATAAGCACATTTAATTTTTTGTTCTTGTAAATATAAAGCAAGTTCTTCAGCGTTCTTTTTAGTAGTAGTTAGAATTAAGGTTCTTTCTTTATTTTCAATTTGTTTTTTAATTGAATCATAAATATCTTGGATTTGATTATCCTTGCTTCTAATTTCAATAATAGGATCTAAAAGTCCAGTAGGCCTAATAAATTGAGTTACTATTTCACCTTGGGTTTTTTCTAGTTCATAATTTCCAGGTGTTGCAGACATATAAATTCTTGGAAATTTAAACTTTTCATATTCAAAAAATTTTAAAGGTCTATTATCAAGTGCTGAAGGTAATCTAAAACCAAAATTAACTAAAGTTTTTTTTCTTGCTCTATCTCCATTATACATACCATTAAGTTGAGGTATCATCATATGACTTTCATCAACAAAAATTATGGCGTCATCTGGTAAATAGTCAAATAAAGTATAAGGTCTTTCACCTGCTTCACGTCCATCAACATAACGTGCGTAATTTTCCATTCCATTAACATAACCGAACTCTTTAATTGAATCTATATCATTTAAAGTTCTATCTTTAATTCTTTGAGCCTCTAATAATTTATTTTCTTTTTTAAAATATTCAATTCTTTCATCTAATTCTATTTGAATAGCTTCACAAATTGAAACCATATTGTTTCTATTAACAGTATATGTAGTGGCTGGAAAAATAGTTAATGATTTTTTTATTTCAACTGTATTTTTAGATAGTGGTTCAATTAAAGATATTTTTTCAATTTCTTTATCAAACATTTCGATCCGAATATTATATTCTAAATTATAACCAGGACATATTTCAATAACGTCGCCTTTAGAATTAAATTGACCTCTACTTAAATCTGTATTATTTCTTTCATAACCCATTTGAACTAATTTAATTAAAAGTTCTTTTCTATCATAAATCATTCCAAGTTCAATAGGTAAAAAGTTTTTTCTATACTCTGTAGTATTAAATTCACCATAAATTGCCGCAACAGAGGCAACAACAATTGTATCTTTTCTTATTGAAAGTGCATTAATGGCTGACATTCTCATTGCTTCTAATTCTTTATTATTTTTACTTGTTTTTTCAATATATAAATCAGCTTTTGGAATGTAAGCTTCTGGTTTATAATAATCAAAATATGAAACAAAATATTCAACTCTATTTTCAGGAAAAAATTCTTTTAACTCGCTATAAATTTGACTTGCTAAAGTTTTATTATGAGATATAACTAAAGCTGGTCTATTTAATTGTTTTATAACGTTAGCAATTGTAAAAGTTTTACCCGATCCTGTTACACCTAATAAAACTTGATGTTTTTTATTTTCATTTATTCCATTGACTAATGACTCAATAGCTTCAGGTTGATCACCTGCTGGTTGAAAATTTGATACTAGTTTAAATATTTCCATAACATTATTTTAGCATTTATTATTCTTTAAACCAAAAGTTATAGAATTTTAAAGATAAATTTTATGGTATAATTTGTACTATGAAAAAAAACAGAACACTTTTTTTATTAACTTCTATATCAACAATTGCACCTATTGCAATGAGTGCAATGGTAGTTTCATGTGGTAAAGGAGAAAAAGCAAACTCTTTTTCTTTTAAATATTTAACAGGAAAAGATGCAACAAAATTTTACAAATCAAATACACAAACTTTAGATTTATCATCAGAAAAATTTACTTCAATACCTGACGCAGCTTTTTCAAACATTTCTTTAGATTTCTTTAACCCTTATAAAAGAGCAGCTGTAAAAGACAAAAAACAAAGAGATGCAATTCCTGTAGCAGCTGATGGATTATTTGAACCCGAAACATACATTTTAAATATTAGAAGAATAGTTTTACCTCCAACTGTAAAAACTATTGGACGTGGTGCTTTTTATGGTTTAAGAAGATTGAGTGAAATAGTATTTGCAAATGATTCTAAACTTGAAAATATTGGAGATCTTGCTTTTTCAAACACTGGAGTTACAAATTTAGTTTTACCTACAACAATTAAAAATATTGGAGCGGGTGCTTTTGAAAAATCAAATTTAACCTCAATTAACTTAAATCAATTAACCTCAGTTACAACACTTAAAAAAGCTGTATTTGCAAACACTAATTTAACAACTTTAGATTTAAGTAATATTTTACGTATTGAAGAAAATGCTTTAACTAATACAAAAATTACAGCATTAACATTTAATGATAAATTATCTACAGTTTCTCCTTTATTCAATGGTGAAAACACAACAGATGAAACAAAAACAAAAATTGCTTTAACATTGCCTGAAGGTGCTTTAAAAGAATCACTTAAAAAAGCATTATCAGAAAACAATAAACTACTTTACACTATACTATAAATAATAATTAACTCACTTAGACAAAATTTAAGTGAGTTTTTAAATAAAAAAAACTAAGTATTAAACTTAGTTAATTGTTTGCTTTTGAATTAATATAAATTTTATTTTTCTTCTTCACCTGTAATATATTCTGTAAAGTTTGATAAGTCTTCCATTTTAAAAATGTGAAAACTTACAAGTGATTCTTTAAATCAAGCAAAGTTTTTAAGTTCTTCTATAGCTTTATAAGTTTGTAATAAAGCATTTAATGAACGTGAAAAATAAAAACTGTTTGATAATCAATGAAATCCAAAATGTCTTAAAACATTTCTAATGTCTTCATAAGCTTCTTTGTGACTTTCTTTTTTATATGAAGCTATTAGCTTTTCTTTGTTTAAATAAAAAACTAGACCGTACATCTTTCTCCTTTTATGTTGTTTATTATTATTTTGAATAAAGGAAATAAAAAATTTCTTATTTATTGTATTATATACTAAAACTTATTTTTAGGCTTTAATATCTACTAATAATGAAAAAAATAACACTTTATTATCAAACATTTAAATAAAAATTCTTTGCCTATTATTTAGACAAAGAATTTTATTAATTATTAATTTTTAGCATTTCCGTGTTCATCAACTAATTCTTTAGCTTCTGATAAGTTTACAGCAAAGAAGGTTGTAACACCACGTTTTTGCATTGTAGCACCATATAATTTATCAACTCTTTCCATTGTTCCTTGACGGTGAGTTATAACTAAGAATTGAGTATCAGCTTTTAATACTTGTAAAAATTCTGCAAATCTAATAACGTTTGCTTCATCAAGTGCAGCTTCTACTTCGTCTAAGATACACAATGGTAATGGTTTTGCTTTTAAAATTGAGAATAATAATGAAATAGCAATAAGAGCTTTTTCACCACCTGAAAATAGTTTTAAGTTTCTAACTGATTTTCCAGGAGGTTGAGCAACTACGTCAATACCTGATTCTAAAATATTATCTGGCTCAGTAAATCTGATTTCAGCCATACCTCCACCAAACATTTTACTAAATACATGTTTGAATTCAGCATTAACTAAACTTACAGTGTTTGTAATTCTTTCAATAATAATTTGATCTAAATTCTCAATTGCTTCTTCAATTGTTTTTTTAGCTTCAATTATTTCGTTTTGTTTACTTTCGATTTGTTCATATCTTTTTTGAACTTCTTCGAAATCATTAATAGAATTTAAATCAACGTGACCCAATTCTTTAATATCTTCTTTTAAACTATTAACTAATTTTCTAGCAACTTCAAAAACAATTTCAGGATTATAAACTTTTTGAGCTGACTCAATTAACATATTATATTGTTCAGAAAGTCTTTGTTTTGTTAAGTTTATAACACTTTCAGCTTTTGCTATATTTTTCAAAATAATTCCGTTTTCACTTAAATAATTATTTTGTTGAGATGTTAAATCCATTAGCTTTCTTGTTTCGTCTTGATTTTCATTTCTAGCTTGCATTAATGAGTCTGCTATTGAATTTTTTTCTACTGTTAAATTACTATTTTCTAATTCTAATTCTTGAATTTCAACAGCAGCATTTTTAACTGTTTGAGTTTCAAATTCTGCATCAGTTATTTCTTCTAATTTGTTTTTTAAATCTAAAAATTTATCTTTAACAATATCAAGTTTTCCTTGTGTTTTACTGCTTTCAACTTGTAATGAACCTGAACTACTAATAATAAAATCTCTTTTTGAATTTAAATCTCTTAACTCTAAACTAAGTTCATTAACTTCTTTTTCTAAATTAGGAATTGTATCTTCTATACTTTTAATTTGAGTATCTAATTTTAGAACTGAAGGTCTTTCTGTTGCTTGACCACCAGACATAACACCACCAACTCTAACAAGGTCTCCGTCTAGTGATACAATTAAATATCTTTTTTCAAGTAATTGAGAAAGTCTACTTGCGCTTTCAATAGTATCAGTTACTAAAATATTTCCTAATAAAAATTTATTAAGAACTGAAAACTCAGCTTCCATTTTTACAAGATCACTTGCCACACCTAAAAAGCCTTTTTGTGTTTGTGCTACAACTTTGTGTTGTTCATTAATGTATCTTGGTGTAATAGAACTTAATGGAATAAAAGTAGCTCTACCAGCATGGTTATCTTTTAGAAAATTAATAGCTTTAACTGCCGTTTCTGGTTTATCAACTACAATATGTTGTAACGCTGAATTTAAAACAGTTTCAATTGCTCTTGCATATTTATCTTCTACATTAATTAAATTAGAAACAATTGATTTAAACCCTGGAAATAAATGAGTGTTTTCAACAATGTGTTTAGTTCCGTTTGCTAAATCAGTTTTATTATTCTTCATATTTTGAAGAGTTTCTAAAGTTGCTTTAGCTTTTTGAAGTTTTGAGTATTTTTCGTTTTTTAAAGATTCTTTTTTCTAATTAAATCAGTTATTCCTTGGCCTTCTGCTTTCTTTTCTTCAATGGCTTTTTTATTGTTGTTTAAATATTCTTCATATTTAACAATAACTGAGTTAAGTGAATTAAGTTCTTGTTTAATAGCTTCTTCTTTTTCTTTAGGAGTAGCATTTAATTCACCATTAATTAGCATTTCGCGACGAGCTGTATCTGAAGCAATTCTAACTTGTAGCTTTTGAATTTTTTCTTTATTTTCATTTAATTTAGTAACTATTTCATCATACTGTGCGGTTAAAACCTGAATATTTTTACCGCTTTGGTCCATGATTACTTTACATTCTCTAATTTTTTCATCTAATTCAGCTACTGATTCTTCAAACTCTTTGCTTTTTTCTTTAAGTTGTTCATATTCTACTGAAGAATCTAAATAATCATGAACTAATAAAGAAATTTCAACTTCTTTAAGTTGCTCAAATTTTTCTAAATAAATTCTAGCTTTATTTGCTTTTCTTTCTAAAGGTGCTAATTGTTTTTCTAATTCTTCAACTAAAACATTTATTTTATCTAAAGCTTCTTGAGTTTTATCTAATTTTCTTTGAGCTTCTTCTTTTCTTGTACGGTGCATTGAAGTACCAGCTGCATCGTCTAAGATTTTTCTTCTTTTATTAACATCGTCTTCAGCAATATCAGAGATTTTACCTTGACTTATAATTGCTAAGCTGGATTTTGAAATACCACTTTCTAAAGCAATTTCTTTAATATCTCTTTGACGAGCTAATTCACCATTTATGTAGTACTCATTTGAACCTTTACCTCTGTATAAAACACGAGATATGGTAAATACATCATAAGGTAGAGAACAACTTCTATCATGGTTATCAAATGTTAATGTAACTTCTGCTCTGTCCATTTCTTTTTCTGTTTTTGAACCAGCAAAGATAACATCTTCCATTCTTGAACCACGTAATTCATTAGAGCTGTTTTCACCTAAAACCCATCTAATAGCGTCATTTATATTTGATTTACCAGAACCATTAGGTCCGATAATTGCTACAACCCCACCATCAAATTTTAAATTAACTCTGTCAGCGAATGATTTAAAACCATGCGCTTCAACTTGGATTAATTTCATTATCATCCTTTCTTAAAATACATAATTTTATGTATATTTAACATAATAATTTTAAACAAAAAACTATTAGTTAATTATTTTTTTATTTTTAAATAAATTTATTATTAATTTTTTATTTATTTAAAACAAGATTAATGAAATAAAATGCCATTTTTTAATGTCTAAAAAACAACATTTTTTTTACTATAATTAAGATAAATAAAATAAAGAAGTAAAGGAAAAAATATGTCATTTGAAGACGGAATGTGGATTTTAGTAATAATTTTAATAGACATACCCGTTTTAGGAACTATTTATGATAAAATCGTTGAACATGTAAAAAAATCAAATAAGGCATCTTCAGAATTTATACAAAATCACCCAGAATTGTATAAACGAGAATTAACATATGATGAAGCCAAAGAAAAAATAAAATTTAGAACAAAAGTTGGATGAATTTTATATTTCTTTTCACCTTTTATTGCTTGTCTATTTTTTATTGCAACATTTAGATTAGCACATAAATTTAAAATCAAAATTATTTCACCTATTATTGCAGTTGTTTTATTTTACATAGTTGTAATTGCTGTAGGTATTTTTTTAATATGATTATTAAAAATAAGAAAATAATAAATAATAAAAATTTATCTATTTGTAATATAATAAAAATAGCCACAAAATAAACTAACATGTTTATTAGTGTGCTTTTTTTATTCACTTTTAGACGTGTTATTTAACAAACATAAATAAAAGGAAAAAATGAAATTAAGTAAAAAGAATAATAAAATAAATAAATTTAAAAAGTTTTTAATTAAATATAAAGATAATCTTAAATTTAGTACAATAAAAGATTTTAAAATATCAATGAAGAAAAAATGATATATTAAAGTCAAAAAATGAGATATTAAAAATATAAAAGACTTAAAAATGGCTTTTATAGATAGTTTTGATGGAGACATTTCACACTTAGACGTATCAAAGGTAAAAGACATGTCTTTTGCTTTTAGAGACTCTTGTTTTAATCAAGATATATCTAAATGAAACACATCTAATGTAACTAATATGAAAGGAACATTTCAAATTTCTGAATTTAATCAAGATATTTCAGAATGGGATGTTTCTAAAGTTAAAGACATGAGTTATATGTTTTGATTAAGCCTTTTTAATCAAGATATATCTAAATGAAACACATCTAATGTAACTAATATGTATGGTATGTTTTTCAAAAGTAAATTTAATCAAGATATATCAAAATGAGATGTTTCTAAGGTAAAAAATATTTCATTAATTTTTAGTTATTCTAAATTTAATCAAAATATATCAAACTGAAATGTCTCTAATGTAAAAAATATGTATGCAACATTTTATTTAAGTGACTTTAATCAAGATATATCAAAATGGGATGTTTCTAATGTAGAAAGTTTTGAAGGTGCTTTTGCAAGTTCACTTTTTAATAAAAACATAAGTTTATGAAATGTTTCAAAAGGCGACAATTTCAACTGAATGTTTTTTAATTCCATATTTAATCAAGATATATCAAAATGGGATGTTTCTAATGCTAAAAAAATGTATGCCATGTTTTGCTTTTCAAAATTTGATGGTGACATTTCAAAATGAAACATATCAAATTGTTTAGATTTAAGATATATGTTTATGAACACATCAAAACTTAATAAAAGTGTTTTAGAATGAAATTTCAATAAAAAAGCTAAGATAGATTATATGTTCGCAAATATTGAAATAAATACTAAAGAAGACATAAAATTATATAATTTAATTTTTCAAAAACTTACTAATGTTTTTGGAAAAAGAAAAGCTAATTTAGCTTTTAAAAAATATAAAAGCAAATGAAAAATCCCTCCTTATAATCATTGTTGAATTAACCAAATATGTTGAGAATTAAGAGAAGATTATAAAGAATTAGAAGAATAGATTTAAAAATTACAATATATTTTTAGAAATTATATTCAAAACCTCAATAATATTAGCTGCTTAAAATAACTTTTTTTATTTTTATCATCTCAATTAACCTTAACTGGTTTCTTTTCAAAAAATTCTATTAATGTTTTTTAAATCACAAACTCCCTTTATGAGTTTATTTTAAAAGCTTTTAATTTATATTAAAATTACACTATTTTTTATCTACTAAAAATATTAAAAATTCAGTAGTCGCCATTTTGTCCACTACTGAATTTTTAATTAAGAATAATGCAATAAATTAGTTATTTATTTTTATTTAATACATAGTCATACGATTGTTTAATCGCATTTATAACTTCTCCAATGTCTTTTTCGCCACTTAATTTAAAACGAGTTTTACTATATCCATCACGGTTCCTCTTTTAATAATTTTTTTATTTCAATTTAAAACTTTTTAAATTATTTATATATATGAAGACATAAATAAATAAAAAAATGTAAAACAAACATTATCCACAAAAAAAATTTTATTTTTTATAGAAAAAATCCAACCTTATTTAATAATAATTTCCAAGATTTGGGGCATTTCATTTCCAAGATTTGGGATTTATGCTTTATAAATATAATGATTTTTTAGTCTTAAAATGTTTTTTGTAATAGTATAAAACAATTTAATATTTTTTATCTAATTAAATAATTAAAAATTCAGTAGTCGCCGTTTTGTCCACTACTGAATTAAAATTTTTGAATTTTATGTATGCTAATTATCAAAAACAAATTTTATTTTTGAGCTATTTTAGTAGTTCATTCACTAAGTACAAGTTCTTTTTCGTTTTCTAAAAGATGAGTATCTTCAAAAACTTTGTCGTATTTTTTTAAACTTTTTACATTTCATTTATTTAAAATTTTTTTGAAGTACTTGGCACCGTTAAACATCTCTGTCATATCAGTTACTTTCGAAACATCTCAACTTGATATATTTTGATCAAAAAACTTTGCACTTGAAAACATTTGACGCATATTTTCAACATTTGAAGTGTCTCAATTATCAAGGCTTTCATCAAAATATCACGCATCGCAAAACATACCTGACATATCTTTTACATTTGATACATTTCAACTATTAATATCCTGATCAAATACTAATGCCGCATTAAACATTCTACTTGTATTAATTACGCTTGAAACATCTCAATTGTTTAAAGGTTGATTAAACCATATTGCATTGTCAAACATTCCTGACATATCAGTTACTTTTGATACATTTTAATTATTAATATTTTGATTAAAATATTCAGCATATCTAAACATTTCTCGCATATTTTCAACGTTTGAAGTGTCTCATTTGTTTAATGGTTTATTAAAGTTACATGCACCAGAAAACATTCCTGACATATCAGTTACTTTTGATACATTTCAATTGTTTAATGGTTGATCAAATGATATTGCTCCATAAAACATGTAAGACATATCAGTTACATTTGAAACATCTCAGTTGTTAATTTCTTGGCTAAAGATTCAAGCATCATAAAACATTCTTGACATGTTAGTTACATTTTGTACTTTTCAATTAGATATATCTTCATTAAACTCTTTTGATATTTCAAACATCCCTTCCATATTTGTAGCATTAGATACATCTCAATTTGCCAATCCTAAATAACTAAATTCCTCATTGTTTAAAATCTTATTTACTGTTTTAAATAAATAACTAAAATCTTTTACTTCACTTACTTCAAAAATAGAAAAATTTAGTTTTATTTTTTCTTCATTAATATTGTTTTGTTCTTTAACAAAAGACACAACCTCGATAATTTCTTCTTTAGATTTAACTTTCAATTTAATTGTTTGTTGACTTTCATTTTTTAAATAATTTAAAAGTTCTTCTTTGCTAAATTCTTTTAAATACTTTACATTATTTTCTTTGCTTATATTTTCCATATAATTATTATAAATAAAAACTCTCACACAAACACTTAATTTACAACTTTGTGTTAATGTGAGAGTTTTTAAATTTATTTTTTAGTTTCAATATCGATACTCATTTTTTTAAGAGCATCTAAAGCAGCATTTTTCTGAGCTATTTTCTTTGAAGTTCCTGAACCTGAACCATAAACAGTTTCGCCAACGCAAACCTGACTAAAAAATTCTTTTTCATTTATTTTTTTATCTTTATAAACTATTAAATTTCCAATATTAGAGCTTTGCATAACTTCTTGAAAAACAGATTTAGGGTCTTTTAAAGTTATAGCAAAATCAACACTATTTATTAATTTATTAAATATAGAATTTAAATATTCATAAGTAAAATCTAGACCAAAACTCATATATGTGGCTCCAATAAAGGCTTCAAATAAATCAGCAAATATTTTATTGCTCATTCCATTTACAAAGCTACCTTTACCAACTATATAAAGACTTGATAAATTAAGTTCTTGTGTTATTTTAAATAAAGCATCAGTATCTACTATTTTAGAACGCAATCTTGTTGCTTGTCCAACTTCCATTTTTCTAAATTTTTTAAAAATAATATCAGAAGCAACATATTGTAAAATTGCATCACCTAAAAATTCAAGATATTCATTATTTTTAAGATTTTTAATTTCATTGGTTATTGATTTGTGAACAAAAGCTTCAAGGAAAAAATCTTCTTGTTCTTGATTTAAAGGTTTTTTTAATTTTAATATTTTGCTTACTTTTTTTACTATAACTTGTTTTTTAGCTGCTATATCTGTATTCATAATTATTCTTCTTTGTTTAATTTATTAATTAAATCGTGATCTAAAGCTATTTTTATTTGATTTAAAGCACTATAGAATGCAAGTGCATCACTGCTTCCATGAGCTTTAACAACTACTTTATTTAAGCCAATAATATAAGCTCCACCAACGTAGCGATAATCATATCTCTTTTTAAAAGCTTTTAAATCTTTTTTAAGTATTAAGGCTGCTATTTTAGTTTTAAAATTTCTTAAAAGCATTTTTTTAAGTCTTTTAGCTACACCTAAAAAAGAACTTTCCATTGTTTTTAAAAATATGTTTCCGGCATACCCGTCAGCTAATAAAATATCCACTTCTCCATTTAATGGGTTTTTGGGTTCAACAAAGCCTAAATAATCAAAATCTTGATTGTTTGCTTTTAAAATTTCATTAGCTTCTTTATGTTCTTCTTTACCTTTGTAGTCTTCAGTTCCAATATTTAATATTGCAACCTTAGGTCTTTTTTTATTAAATAGTATTTCAAAATATTCTTTTGCTACACTTGCTCACTCAACTAAATAATTAGCTTTAATATCAATGTTTGCTCCAGCATCTAGTAATAAAAAATTATTTTCTTGAGAACTAGGCATAATAGGCATAAAAGCAGGTCTTGAAATACCAGGTAATCTTTTAACTTTTAAAGTTGATAAGGTTATAAAAGAACCGCTATCACCACTGCTTAAAATAGCATCAGCTTTTTCATTTAAGATTTCAAAAGCTGTAAGCATTGAACTTTCTTCTTTTAAGGCATCTCTAACACTTAAAACTTTATGTGCTATTTTATCTGAATTAATTATTTCAATTTGATTTTCAAATCCTTTTAATTCTTTTTTTATTAATTCTTGATTTCCTACTAAATATAAATAGTAGTCTTTGTTTTCTTTTAAAAATTCTTTTGCTGCTTTAATGGCTTCAAGTTCACCATTATCAACATTTAATAAATCGAAAACAATTGTTTTCATATATACTCCTAGATTAATTATTCAACTGAAATTAAATATGGATAAATTGTTTGCCCACCGTAATGAACTTCAACTTCAATATTAAAGTTAACTTCTATATAACTTTGAAGTTCATTTGCATCAGTTTCACTAGCATCTTGTCCATAAATAATAGTTACAATTTGTGAATCTTCAGAAACTAAATTATCTAATAATTTTTTAGCAGCTTCATTATAAGTTGAAGCTGTGTCTTTTAATTCATTTCCAACTAAAACCATGTAATCACCTTTTTTAACTTTTACATTGTTTAGTTTAGTGTCTTTTACTGAAGGTGCAATTTCACCATATGAAATGTTTTTTAAAGCATCATTCATTAAAGTTTGATTTTCTTTTGCACTATTTTCAGCATTAAAGTTTAAAGCTACTGATAAACATTGTGCTTGTGATTTAGTTGGAATAATAATTACTTTTTTATCTCTTACAATTGTTGCTGCTTGTTGAGCTGATAAAGTAATGTTTGAGTTGTTTGGCAAAATAAATACATTTTTAGCTCTAACACTATTTATAGCAGTGACAATATCCTGAATTGAAGGATTATTAGTTTGCCCTCCTTCAACAACATAAGAAACACCATAATCTTTAATTAATTCAATAATACCTTGACCTGCATTACATGAAATAAGTGCACATTCTACTTTATTTTCGGTTGCCGCAGGTTGTGAAGAGTCAGCAGTAGTTGATGAATTCTTTTTAGTGTTTTCTTTTGAATCATTTGCTTGTAAAGTCATGTTGTCAATTTTAACTTTTAAAAACTGACCTAAACTGTTTACAGAATTTAATGCATCACCAGGTTTTTGTGTATGAATATGAATTTTTAAAATTGATTCATCTTTAACAACAACCATTGACCCACCAATTTTTTCTAGTTTTTTAACTAAATAATCTTTGTCAAATTTCTTTGGATTTTTAAGTTCTAAAATAAACTCTGTACAATATCCAAACTCACCTTCAAAAACTTCAGTGTCTGAAATAAATGTATTTACATCAGCTTCATTTTCTAATAATTCAATTGGTTTATCATTAAAATAAGCATTCATTCCTTCAATGATGGCATATAAACCTTCACCACCAGAATCGGTAACACCTACTTCTCTTAAAACTTTTAATAATTTAGGTGTGTTATCACAACTTTTTCTTGCTATTTCTTTAGCTTCTTTAAATACTTCATTAATTGTTGCATCAACAACTATGTTTTCTTTTAGTCCTTCAGCAACTTCTCTAATAACAGTTAAAACAGTTCCTTCAATTGGTTTTAAAACCGCACCATAAGCTGATTTTGCAGCTTCACCAAAAGCCTTAACAACATCAAATGCATTAGCATCACTTTTTGAAGCAAATCCATTAGAAAAACCTTTAAAAATTTGAGACAAAATAACACCAGAGTTTCCCCGTGCAGATAGTAGCATATTGTATGCTATATTTTTTGAAAGAACATCTAAGTTATTTTCTTTTTCTTCTTTTAGACTTATAGCAGCTGAAATAGTAGCCGCCATGTTTGTTCCAGTATCACCATCGGGAACTGGAAAAACATTTAGAGCATTAATTGCTGATTTTTTATTCAGAATATTATTAATTCCGGATTGCAATGCTGCTCTTCAAATATCTCCTGTTAATTTTTTCATTATTTAATTCCTTTGATGTAAATTGTTAAACTTCCTAATGAAAGTGATTTTTGTGCTAAATAATAAGTTACTATTTGATGTATTTCTTCAACTATATTTTTTGCGCTTATGTTGTTCATGATAACTAAACCGATTGTTATATCAATTAAATCTTCATGTTTTGGATTTGTTTTAACTATTAAACCTGTGTTTTCAAAATCTACATTATTTTCAGCTTCTAAAGGGGTTATTTCAACTATCCCAGCTATTGATGAAATTGCATTATCAATTATTTCTTTTATTTCTACTAAGTTCATAATTATCTCTTTATATAACTTCTTTTAATTGGAAATTTGTTTGTTAATTTTGCAACTTCTTTTTTGATTTCTAATAATAAATATTCGTTTTCAGGATTTTTTAAAGCTGTATCTATTAAATTAGCAATAATGATAAATTCATCTTCTTGAAAACCCCTTGAAGTCATAGCTGCAGTCCCTAATCTTATTCCACTAGAAACCATTGGACTTTCAGTGTCATTAGGAATACTATTTTTATTAACTGTAATATTAATTTTTGATAATATTTCAGCAGCTTTTTTACCTGTTAAATTATAAGAACTTTTAACATCTAACATAAATAAATGGTTTTTTGTTAGACCTGAAACTACCTTTGCTCCTTTTTTAATAAAAGTTTCACAAAATACTTTACAGTTTTTAATTAATTGTTCTTGATATTCTTTAAACTCAGGTCTTAATGCTTCTCCAAAACTTACTGCTTTTGCAGCTATTTGATGAAACAATGGGCCACCTTGATTTCCTGGGAAAACTGCTTTATCAATTTTTTTAGCAATTTCTTCATTGTTAGTCATTATAATGGCCCCACGAGTTCCCCTTAGAGTTTTATGTGTTGTAGTCATTATAACGTCTGCATAATTAACTGGACTAGGATGTAGCCCTGCAATAATAGGTCCTGAAATATGTGAAATATCAGCAAATAAATAAGCTCCACATTCATCTGCTATTTTTCTAAATTTATCAAATTCAACAATCTGTGAATAAGCAGAATAACCACAAATAATCATTTTAGGTTTTACTTCATTAGCAATTTTTAAAATTTCATCATAATCTAAAAGACCTTCATCATTAACTTTGTAAGTATAAGCTTCATAATAAATACCACTAAATGAAATTTTATATCCGTGAGTTAAATGACCACCTGAATCTAAAGCTAGACCAAGAACTTTTTCTCCTGGTTTTAATAAAGCCATATAAATAGCGGCATTAGCAACTGAACCTGAATATGGTTGAACGTTTACATAATTAACATTAAATAGTTTTTTTGCTCTTTCTTGTGCAATAGTTTCAATTTGATCAACAAATTCACAACCACCATAATATCTTTTCCCGGGATAACCTTCACCATATTTATTAGTTAAACATGAACCAGCTGCTTTTAAAACATCTTCTGAAACATAATTTTCAGATGCAATTAATTCAATGTGATCTTCTTGACGTTTATTTTCAAGGGCTATTAATTCAGCAATTTCTTTATCTTCTAAACTAATTTTGTGATACATATTACACCTCTCTTTTAGTTAATAAAATAATAAAACTAAACTCCTTACAAGTTTAGTGCTAATCTAATAATGATTTGTTCTTTTTTTCTTCTTCTAAATCTAGTTTTCTTTGTTTTTCTAATTTTCTTCTGTTTACAGTTTTATGCAACATTAAAATTGGAATTGAAACTAATGCAAGTCCTACTGCTGGTAAGACTCTTCAGAATCACGCATCAACATTACCACTAACAATAAATGAATTCATTGCTAAGGCGACAGGTATTAAAAAACTAATTGATCTAGTTTCTAAAACTTTAAATTTTCAAACTAATAAGGCAATAATAGCAAATTGAAAAGCAAACATTCCTAATGCAATTGGTAATTGAACAGCTCAACGGTTGAAATTTTTAGTTTGACTAAAAACTCAACCATCATTTCCTGCTAATACCATTACTAAAAAAGAAGGAATAACAACTAAAAATAAACCTGTTAAAGCAATTTTTCAAGAACTGCTTAATTCAAGTTTTTGTTTTTTAGTTGTATCTTTTTCAACATAACTATTAACATTCAATTTTTTATTTTTTCATTTTGCGTTGTTAGACATTTCTTTTCCTTTCTATTTGAAAATCTTTTTTATTTTATCAAAAATATTGAATTTTTATTTATAAATAAACTCAATAAAGAATAGAAATTACACTTTTTTGTGTAAATGTTATAATTTTAATTAGATTTTGACAAAATAAAGGAGGTATTATGATTAACAATTTTTTTCTAACCTTTGCTTTAGTTTTGTTTAGTGCTTTTCTTTTTGGTAAATTATTTAAATTAATAAAACTTCCTCAATTAATTGGTTATCTTTTAGCTGGTTTAATTTTTGGACCTACATTGTTTAACTTTACTAACCCTTTATTACTTCAAATAGGGAGTCATTTAAGAAGAGTTGCACTTTTTATAATTTTAATGAGATCAGGAACATCTTTAAAACTAAATGAGTTAAAAAAGATTGGTTTAACTTCTTTACTTTTATCATTTATTCCAGCTACTTTTGAAATAACTGCTTTTGTTATTTTAGGTCCTTTACTTTTAAATCTAAGTTATTTAGATTCTGCTATTTTAGGTTGCATAATTGCAGCAGTATCTCCAGCAATTATAGTTCCAAGAATGATTAAACTAAAAGAAGCGGGTTATTCAAAAGATTCAAAACTTCCTTCAACAATAATGGCAGGTAGTTCTTTAGATGATATATTTGTTTTGTCTGTGTTTTCTGTTCTTTTAAATATCAAGAAAAATGAAACTAATTTAGTAAAAAAATCATTTGATTATTTTGAAATATTTAATATACCTAATTCAATAATTTTAGCTATAGCTCTTGGAATAGTACTAGGTTTTTTAGTTGTTGAATTTTATAAAGCAACTAAATTAAAAAAAGAATTTAGACTTATTATTTTAATAATTCTAGCTTTTGCGTTATATGGAATTGAAGAGGCATTAAGCTCAATAAAAATGAATTTTGCTTCATTATTATCTTTATTTATTTTATCTATTTATGTTGCTAATTATGATAGTGAAAATTTAAGATTTTATTCAAAAAATTTAGAACGTTCTTGAATATTTTTTGAAGCTGTTTTGTTTTCTTTAATTGGTTTAATTACACATATCAAATTTGATTTAAAAAGTACAATTTTAAATTTAAAATCTTTAGGTTTAATAATTTTAGCTATGTTAATAAGATCTATTGGAACAATATTGTGTTTTATTAAATCAAAAACAACGCTAAAAGAAAAAATATTTGCAATTTTTGCATATTTACCTAAGGCTACCGTTCAAGCTTCTTTAGCTTCTATTCCTTTGCAAAGTGGAATTCCATCAGGCGAAATAATGTTAGTTGTTGGAGTAATATCAATTATTTTTTCAGCTCCAACATTTGCATTAATTTTAGATCTAAGTTATCCAAAATTACTTAAAAAAATGTAGCATATTAAAACTCTTGTGTTGAAAGCAAGAGTTTTTTAAATTTAATAAAAAGTGGATTTTATAACTCAAAAATTTTTTGTTTTTAATAATAAAAACGAATTTTGTTAAAAAATGTTGAAAAAATTTCTATTTTGTTAATAAAAAGTGTATTTTTTTATTTTTTGAAATACGATTTGCAAAAAAAAAAAAAGACAGCTAAAATGATAATTATAAACTAGGATAAAAATTTATAGACACATTCCATTTAAAAGAAAGGAATGTGTTTTTTTATGTCAAGAAAACAGTTTACAGCAGAACAAAAACTAAAATATATAAAAATTTTAATTGAAAAAGATTTAGAAATGGCGATGATTACTTTTGTTGAAGATTTCTGAGAAGAAAGATATAAAGAAAATTATTTAAAATACAAGAATAAAAGAAACCCATTTAAATATGCCAAAATGCTAATTACAGATTGATACAACTTGTATAATTTAGATATGGAATTACTCAAATCTAAAACGGGAATTGCTCCAAAAAAAGGTAAATCAGGTCGAAAAAGAAAAATAAGCATAAATGACTTAAATGAATATGAAAGACAATTTTATCAAGATGTCTTAGAAGAAATATTAGAAGAGCATGGGATAACAAATTCAGATATAATTGAGAAAGTTAAGAAAAGAAAAGACGAAAAAAAATATTAAAAACTGCAGAATGAAAATTCTAGTGGAAATCTTTAATATAAACAAAACTTCTATTTACTCTAACTATCTTAAAAAACAAAAAAAAGATTCTAAAGAAAAATATATTAAACAAGAAATTATTGATTGGATTTTAGCAGAAGCTGAAAAATCAGGATTAGTTATAGGTAGGGACAAACTCTATTATAAATATATAAGATCAACAAAAAAATATGTTTCTTCATATGTTTTTAGAATAAATTATGAAAAAAGTCAATATAAATCTTTGTCATATGTGCGTTCAAACAAATCAAGACCACCGAAAGAAGCTAAATACGATAAAATATGAACTGATGACTTTTTAAAAGGAGATTTTTCATCATCTTTTTTCGCTCAAACAATTCATGCGGATATTAAATATGTAAGAGTCAAAGAACAATGAAACTACTTACATGTTTTAACTGAAACATTTTCAAATTCAATTTTAAACTGAACATTGTCAAAAGAAAGAACCGCTGATTCAACTATTAAATTATTAGATGAAACCATTAAGAAATTTAAAATAAAACCTCAAATTTTTCATAGCGACCATGGTATAGAGTATGCAAATAATAAATTTAGCGACTTTTTAAAAACCAACAACATTAAACAATCTATGTCACCAAAAGGGAATTCATTAGCTAATAGACCTTCGGAATATTTGTTTTCAATTTTTCAAAGAGAATTATTCGATTTTTACGATACCAGTAAAATGAATTTATTAAATGTGTATAATATAGTTAACAAATTTGTGGTTTGATATAACTTAGATAGGCCACAATTGAATATGGAATATAAAACGCCATATGCTGTTAATCAACATATAGCGTTTTGTGTCTAAATTTTTTATCCTAATATATGTTTCATTTAAAACAGATATTTTATTTTATGTGTTTTTAACTTTTGCAGGCTTATTTGGTGTTTCAATTCTAACAATGTTATTATTTGCTTTACTCAAAAAACGCAAAAGCATTAATTGAATTTCAAATTTTTTATATAGTAATTACATTGCCTCAGGTTTATTTTTTATAGTTGGAATATCAGCATTAGCAGCTAATGGAATAAACCATGATTTAAATGAAAAGAATTTAAAAAATGTATTTGAAAATCAACTTAATGAACTAAAAGGACTAGAATTAAACTAGTCCTTTTATTTTTAATTAGAATTTTAAAATAAATTTGTTTGATCTGTTTCATCAAGATTATCAAGAATTGTTAATCTTCTAAGCTCTTTTAAAATTTTTGAGTTAACTTTTGTTCTTTCTGATAAATCTTCAATTGAACGAAAACCTTCTTGATTTCTTGCTTCAACAATTGTATCGGCAACAGCTTGACCAAGACCATCAACAACATTAAATGGAGCTATAAGAGCTTTATTTTCATAATCTATTATTCAACTATTAGCTAATGATTTTTCTAAATCAACTAGTTTGATTTTAAAACCTCTTGCATATAATTCTTCTGTAATTTCTAAAGTAGGAATCAAACCTTCTTCTTTAGTACTTAATTTATCATTTTTAGAATTTAATCTATTTCTTAATTCAATTAGTTTCTGAGTAACAGCTGCCTTACCTTTTGACATAACTTCTATATCAATTGAATCGGGTCTATTTGTGTAATATGAAGCATAAAAAGGAAGTGGATGATAAAGCTTATATCAAGCAATTCTTCAAGCCATAATTACATAAGCTGTAGCATGAGCTTTAGGAAACATGTACTTAATTTTTTTAAGAGAAGAGATATATCAAAGTGGAACATTTTTTTCTAAAAGCATATTTTCTTCTTGTTCACTTAAACCTTTACCTTTTCTTACTTTTTCCATTATTTTAAATGCTTCTAAATCATCGATATTGTAGTTTATTAACTCTCTCATTATGTCATCTCTACAGCAAACACAATCTTTTAATTCAAAGCCTTGTTTAACTAATTCTTCAGCATTATTTGCTCAAACATCAGTACCATGGCTTAATCCCGACATTAAAATAAGATCATTAAATGATTTAGGTTTAGCAACCTTCAACATTCTTCTTACAAAGTTTGTTCCAAATTCTGGAAGTCCATAAGCACCTGTAGTTTCATTACTAATATCTTCTGGTTTAATTTTTAAAGATTCAGTACTATAGAAAAGTTTCATTACATCTTCATCAAATTTAGGAATTTCTTTAACATTTGTATTTGTTAAATCTTCTAACATTCTAATAACTGTAGGATCATCATGCCCTAGTAAATCAAGTTTTAAAACGTTATCATGAATAGATTCAAAATCAAAATGCGTTGTTTTTCAAGTACTTTCAACATCATTTGCAGGGAAGTTTACAGGTGTAAAATCTTCAACATCAAATGTTTTAGGTATTATTATAATTCCACCAGGGTGTTGTCCCGTTGTTCTTTTAACACCAGCTGTTTTAGTTGCTAAAAATTCTAAAAACTCTTTACTTCAAGGCTCTTCTTTATTTAGTTGTTTTTCTTCTTCATATTTTTTACAAAAACCGAAAGCTGTTTTTTGAGCAACTGTTGAAATAGTTCCAGCTCTAAAAGTATGATTTTCACCAAATAATTCTTTTACATAATTATGAATTGTTGGTTGATATTGACCACTAAAATTTAAATCAATATCAGGAACTTTATCAGCATTAAAACCTAAAAATGTTTCAAAAGGAATGCTATGACCATCTTTTGATAATTTACTATTACATTTTGGACAATTTTTTTCAGGTAAATCTCAACCTGAAAAATATTTAGCGTTTTGATTTCATTCAAAATATTTACAATTTTCACATAAATAATGAGGGTCTAGTGGATTAACTTCAGAAATACCTGATAGATTAGCAACTATAGATGAACCAACAGAACCACGGCTACCTACTAAATAACCATCATCATTACTTCTTTTTACTAATTTATGACTTATTCAATAAATTGCTGAATATCCATATTTAATAATAGGAATTAATTCTTTTTCTATTCTTGAAACAATTAAAGGATCAGGATTGTCGCCATATTTTTTATGTAGTGTTTCATAAACTAATTCTCTAAGTTTAGTTGGAGAGTCATCAAATTCGGGAACATAAAGTTGATTTTTAATAACCTCAATATCTCCATCTATTTGGCTTGCAATATATTTTGGATTTTCTATTACAAGTTCTTTTATTAAATATATATCTTCTAAAAATTTAAATTCTCGAAGCATTTCTTGAGTATTAAGGTATTTAAAAGCTATTTCTTTATTTGATCTTTTCAATCAATGTCTTCCACCACCTAATGTTGGTTCATTAACATATATTTCATGAATCAATTGTTGAAAATCAAAAGTATATCTAGCATCTGAAACAGCTACACACAATTTATTTTTTCTTTTAGCTTTTTTAATTAAATCTTTATAAGCAAATTCTAAATCTTCGTAAGTTAAACTATCTCCTTCAAGAAGATATTCAAAACTTGAAATTGGTGGAAATTCAATATAGTCATAAAATTCTAATTCTTTTTCAATATTTTCATTAGACCCAAAAAAGACTTCATCTCATAATCTTGATTGATGTGTAGAAGAACCATAAAATAAATCAGAATCTTTTACTAACTCATCAAAATGTAATTTAGCACCTTGATTATAATCTTCTGTTAATCCTTTAGAAACTAACTTGAATAATTTTTTAAGTCCAGATTGATTTTTAGCTAAAACTCTTATTTCAAGTCCATGACGTTTTCCTAAAACACTTTCAGATTTCAAATCTCTTAACTCTTTAGCTGTGTGAATATTTTTTTCTAAAGCTAGTCTTGAAATCATTTTGATTCAAACATTTGCTAAAACGTTAGCATCATAATCGGCTCTGTGGGCTACCTCAGCTTCATAAACAACATTATGTCTTTTTGCAACTGAGCCAAGGTTATGTCTCATTTGATCACCATCTAAAATTTGAGATACTATCATGCTATCAAGACCAAAAATATTTTTAGTATCTAATCCTTGTTCTTCAAATTTTTGTTTACAAAAGTTAATATCAAATCCAGCATTGTGAGCAACTGATATTCTATTATTTAAAATATCATAGATTTTTTTAATACCTTCTTTAATTTCAAATCCATCTTTTAGAGTTTCATCATTAATTTTAGTTAATTCAATAGTTTTACTTTTTAGTGGTTTTGAAGCTTTAATAAAAAATTGAATTTTTTCTAATACTAAATTGTCTTTTAAAACTGTGGCACCAAATTCAATTATTTCACCAAATCTTGGACTCAATGCTGTTGTTTCAATATCAAATACAACATATTCTTGTGAACTTAAATCAAAATCTTTAAAGTTATAAAAAGCTCTATTATCTGAATCAACTGTGTTTATAGTTAGACCATAAATTGGTTTTATACCTTTATTTTTTTTCATTAAATTATAAAAGCCGGGAAAACTTTGAACATCATCTAAATCAGTAATAGCCATTGCTTCATGACCATAAAATTTTGCAGCTTCTAAATACTCTGCAGGACTTGAAATACCATCTTGAGTACTCATATTTGATCTTAAAGCTAACTCAATTCTTTTTTCAGGTTCTGTATCTTCATTTAATTTTTGATAGCCTTCTGTTTTAACATATCAATCTTTACCTGAAGCCATTATTACTCATTTATTATTAGTAAATTGATCTTCAACCAATCTACCGGTAACATAAATAGCATCACCAACTTTTAAATCAGCAACTTCTTCATCTTCATTATAAAATTTTTTAACAGTTCTAGCTTCTTTATAATCTGATATTTGAAGTGTTAGAATTTTTTTATTATTTCTAACTGATCTTAAATCTAAGCTAAAAATTTCCCCTTTTACATTAATTGCCATATTAGCATAATTTGCATTAGCTTCATCTAGAGGAATACTTACAAATTTATTTGTTGAAGATGATCTTTTATAATTATTGTTTTTATTGTTTGATTCTTCTAATTTTTCTTCTTTTAAAAATCTTTCATGAACTACTTGGGCTTTGTTAAGTAACTCATTTATATTTTGATTTTTTAAATCGGCAGAAGCTTCAACTCTCTTAAAAATTACTCTATAAAAACCATAGCCTATTATGTCTAAGGCTTTTTTAAATTCTTCTTGTTTTTGTTTAAAAAAATCAAAAACTTCATCAATTACTAAATTAACAATTAGTTCATCTTCAGTTAATTCAATATTGTTTGGATTAATGTGTTGAGCATATCTTTTAAAAACAGTCATGTTGGTATTAGCAACATAATTAAAGTAATCACAAATTGTTTTTTTATCTCTTAAAATAGTATCAATAGTTAAAACAAGTTGAGCATTTGGAACTTTTTCTTTTAAAGCATTAATAAATTTTTTATAAACTTGTATATCAATATGAGTATCAAAATTTAAATTAAAAAATAAATTGTTTTGATCATCTACTTCAACAGAAGTTAATCTCACTCCTTGAAAGTCTGAATAATTATATTTAATATTTATTTCTTCACAAAGTTTTTTAAAAGATTCATCTTCTACTCTCATATATCCTCATTAGTTAATTAATAAAATTATAGTAGCGCCTATTGTAACAAAAGAAACAGAGTCAAAACGATCCATTAGTCCGCCGTGTCCTGGAATTAGATTTGAAAAATCTTTTATTTCTAATGTTCTTTTCATTGCTGAAAAAACAAGATCACCAACAGTTGATAAAATTGGTAGCAAAATTACTGCTGTTATTATTTGTTTGTAATTAAAATAAAAAGTAAATTGAAAATTATTCGTTAGTTTTCCAATATACATTACTATAAAAACAAATAAAGCTCCACATAGGTAACCAATAATAGCACCTTCTCAAGTTTTTTTAGGGCTAATTTTTGGGGCAAATTTTCTTTTAAAAAGTTTATGTCCTAAAAACTTACCACCAAAATATGCAGCTGTATCAGTTACCATTGGAATTATAAAAACACAAAATAGTAAATAAATATTTGCAGCATTTAAAATAAATAAAACTTTTAAAAATATTGGAATTATAAAAGTTGCAAAAGCTGTTATAGACATTGCTGAACTAAAAAACTTTTTGTTTTTTTGACTTTTAAAAAATATAAAAAAGAAAGCTATGTTAACAATTCCTAAAACATAAAATTCAATGCTAGCAAATCTGCTATTTGAACCTAAAAAACCATCTTTATATATTGTTTTTAATAAATTATCGGTGGTTAAAGAAACTTTATCTGTGTCTCAAAAAATATTTGGATTCTGAGCACTTGTTAAATAAAACTGAGTTGGAAATATTCAAATAATGTTTGAAGTGAGTAATAATATTAAATTTGCTCATATAGGTAATCTATTGTGTTTAATAACTTCATAAAGAGCTCAATTACTAAAAACAATAAAAAAACCTAAACCAATAATTCTTCCTGATCTTTGACCAAAAAAAGTCAATAAAAAAAATGGAATTAGTATCGCATATAAAATAATTGCCGAACGGCCTCTTTGGATTATGTTTTTCATAACTTAAATTATATATAAAAAATAAGCGATTTGCTCGCTTATACAGTTAATAAATCTTTTTCTTTTACTTTACCAATTTCAGTCACTTTTTCGATGGCTTTATCAACTTCTTTTGAATACTATCTAAATAATTTTTTTGTAAATCTTCTGACAATTCTTCATCAGCTTTAATTAATTTATTTACATCTTGACGAGCTTGACGGACCCCAACTTTAGCTTGTTCAACTAGTGCTCCAAGTTGTTTTGTCATTTCTACTCTTTTTTCTGTTGTAATTTGAGGATATGTTAATCTTAATTGATGTCCTTCGTTAGCAATAGAAACATTTAATTTTTGATCTAAAATTGTTTTTTCAATAGTTTTAATAACACCCATATCATATGGTTTTACTAATAATTGTAAAGGGCTAGCTACTGAGATTGAAGCA
The DNA here is from genome assembly GCF_003855455.1 of Mycoplasma struthionis. Classification (GTDB taxonomy): domain Bacteria; phylum Bacillota_I; class Bacilli_A; order Mycoplasmatales; family Metamycoplasmataceae; genus Metamycoplasma; species Metamycoplasma struthionis. The sequence continues at coordinate 229,482 of NZ_CP034044.1, read as the reverse complement.
ATTTCTTCAAGAGAAATAATTGAATCATAATAATTAATTTTAATTTTATTAATTAAAGCAGGATTAGCACGACCTACAGCAATTTTAGTAATTTGGTTTTCAAAATTGTTTGTTGTTTTTTCCACTTCTTCGTGAAATTTTTGTAAGTAACTGTTCAGTTCCATTATTTAGACTCCTTAATTTCTTTAGTAATTATAGTGTTAGGAATTTGGTTATTAATAGCTCTTATTAAAGCGTCTTGCTCGTTAATATCAAATATAATTATATCAATATCGTTGGCTTTTGCCATTGAAGCTGCTGTAATATCTATAACAGCCAGTTCTCTTTCGATTAATTCATCGTATGTTATCTTATCAAATTTTTTAGCATTTTTATTAAATTTAGGGTCACTGTCATATACACCATCAACATTATTTTTACCCATTAAAATAGCATCAGCTCCAATTTCAGAAGCAAACAATGTTGAAGCAGTATCAGTTGTAAAAAATGGTCTTCCAGTACCACCAGCAAAAATTACAACTTCACCGTTTTTTAAATATTTTTTAGCTTTTTCATTAATATATGTTTCACAAATTTTTGAATCCATTGTTAAGCTTGATAAAACTCTACAATGAACATCATTACTTTCAAAACCAGATTGTAAAGCTAAAGCATTCATTGTGGTTGCTAACATACCAATATTATCTGCTCTAACTCTACCGATACCATTTTTTGCGGCGCTAGTTCCTCTTCAGAAATTACCACCACCAACAACTATTGCAACTTCAATATTTTGAGATGTTATTAATTTTAATTGTTTAGCAAATTTCTCAACTAATTCATAATCTATTGCTAAGTGTTTATCTTTATTAGCTAATCCTTCTCCAGACAGTTTTATTAAGACCCTTTTGTATGCCATGTTACCTCACTTTATGCGCTGGGCACGCTTATTTTGCTTATATAATTATAAACTATTATTTATTAACATTTATAAATTCACCACTGCTTAAGTAGTCATTTGCAAGCGCAAATGCTGTGGCTATTGTATCATCACTGACACCATATATTTTTCTAAATTTATTTATTGCTTCTGTTTTTTTAGCTTTTACTAAATTTATTATTTCTTCATTTTGCTCTAGGTTACCTTGTTTTTGAAATAACGCAAAAACAGTTTTAAAAACTTCAGTGTATTTATTAACTTCTTCTTCTGGCAGTTCACCTAATTTAGTTTTTATTCTATTAACAACAGCCTTACCTGTGGCAGATGTTTTAAATCATGGAATCAACCCTTCAACTGGAACTTGATCAGGATTTTGTTCAATTGCAAATATAAGTTCATTAAATGGTTGAGCTAATGTTAAGGCTGCATCAGTAACTAAATCCAAAACTCTTGAAACTGATTCAGCATTTGGTTCATATTCTTTTGCTTTTTCAGCTTTTAATTCACCTAAAACAGTGTCTAATGATTTTATTTCACCATTTAAAGGTTTAATAGTTATTTCTTTAGCAATATCGTTTTGCGATGCTTCAACTTCATTGTTTGGAGTATTATTATTTTCGTTATTACTTGTTACATTACTTGAATCGCTAGAAACACTAGTGTTTTCTTTATTGTCTTGTTTTGAAGTTTCATCAGTATTTGTGTTTTCTTTTTTATTAATTACCTCATCTTTTTTTGTGTCTTGACATGAAGCAGCAACTAAAGGAGTTGCTAAAAAAGCAGGTGTTAACAAAATTGATAGTAGTTTAAATTTCTTTAACATCTAGTTTCCTTTCATTTTTTCATTTATTTTGTCTAACTTATCTCTTCCTTTTGTTAAAGCATCATGAACACCACTTCTAGTCATTGCTAATTCTTCAGCAATTTCGGTTATTGAAAGGTCTTCAAAAAAATATAATTGTAAAACTTGTTTTTGACCTTTTGATAAAAAGTTTTCATATTTTTCAAATAGATCTAAGTAATGTTCTCTTTTGTCTAAATCATTATTCGCCATCTTCATTTAATCCTTTAGTTAGACCATAAATATATGAATATAAATCAAACTCTGCTAAATCATCAATTTTTTCTCCTAAACCAATGAATTTAACTGCTAGATTAATTTCATCTTTTATTGTAAAAATAATTCCACCTTTTGATGTTCCATCCATTTTAGTTAAAACAATACCTGTTAAAGGTGTAGCTTCAATAAAGGCTTTTGCTTGTAAAATACCATTTTGTCCAGTTGTCGCATCTAATACTAATAAACTTTCATGAGGAGCGCCAGGAATTTTTGATTCTAAAACACGATTTATTTTTGCTAATTCATTCATTAAATTTACTTTATTTTGTAATCTTCCAGCTGTATCAACAATTAAAACATCATATTTTTCTTGTTGAGCTTTATCAATAGCTCTATAAACGACTGCTGCTGGATCGGTTTCATTTTCTTGTGGTTTAACAATATCAGCTCCAACTCTATTAGCTCATATTTCAAGTTGCTCAACAGCGGCTGCTCTAAATGTATCTCCAGCTGCTATTAAAACTTTTTTACCTTCATTAATTAACATTTTAGATATTTTTGAAATTGATGTTGTTTTACCAGAACCATTCACTCCCACAACTAAAATAACATTTATTCTATTGTTTTCAACATTTAAAGTTGTATCTAAAATTGAATTATTAGCATAAATTGTAAATAGTTTGTCAGCAATAATTTCATTTATTAATTTAGGATCTTGTATATTTTCTTTTTTAACTTCATTTTTACATTCATCAATAATTATTGAAACTAGTTTCATTGAAATATCTGACATTATTAAAATTTCTTCAAGATCTTCAAAAAATTCTTCATCTATTTTATTGTGTTTATTTTGAAGTTGTTTAATACTTTCAGTAAAAGAATCACTAGATTTAGCCAAACCAGCAACATAGTTTCCAAGCTTGTTTTGTTTTTCTAATTCTTTTTTAATTTGCTTTTGTTCTTTTAGTGCAATTTTCTCTTGTTTTTTAGCAATTCTTTCTTCTTTAGTTCCAAAAAGTTTTTCTTTTAAATTATTTCAAAAGCCCATAGTTACCTCACAAATATTATTATTAATAATAACATAATAATGTTGAAATAAAAGAATCTTAAGAAAACAAAGAGAAAAAATTAGTATTTTAAATAATAAAAAAACCACTATTTTTAAAATAGTAGGCTTTATAATAAAATGATTTTATTTAAGTTTTAAAGAACAAATAGTTTCAATATGAGGTGTTTGTGGAAACATATCAATCGGTTTAATGTCCCCAATTTCATATCCTTTTTCTTCAAAATCTTTTAGATCTCTTATCATTGTATGTGGGTTACAACTTACATAAATTATTTGTTTGATTTTTAATTTTGAAACAATATCAATAATGCTTTTATTCATTCCCTCTCTTGGGGGATCAAAAATTATTAAATCAATAATATGTTTATTTTCAGAAAGCATCTTTTTAAAACATATTTCACTATCTTCATTAATAAATTCAATATTATTATATGCATTTAAATTTGCATTTATTTCAGTTGCTATAGATGCATTTTTATTTATTTCAACTGATATTAATTTTTTAGCTTTTTTTGCAGCATGAAGACCTATTGTTCCAACACCTGCATAAGCATCTAAAATTGTTAAATCTTTATTTTTTATTCTTTTTAAAACTTGATCATAAAGTTTTTCTGTTTGCTCATCATTAATTTGATAAAAAGCATCATAAGCTACTTTATAAATATTGTTTTTTGTTTTAAAAACTAAATCTTTAGCACCAAATAAAATTCTTGTTTCTTTTTCAGTTATTTGAATAAATGAAACTAAGTTTTTTATTTGTTCTAATTCAAGAATGATATTTTCAGGAAATACATAATCATTAGAGTGTTCAATAATTAATTGTAATTCTTTAGTAAATTTTGAATGTTTTAAAGTCATTTCAAAATTATCTAAGGCTATTGAAGCTTCATGTTTTGCAAATAATTTTTTAATTTTTAAAAATAAATTATCAATTTCTTTGTGAGCTAAATATAAATGTTCTTGCTCAACTAAATTATGACTTTTCTTTTCAAAAAAACCATAAATAAATTTATTTCTTTTTTTAATTACATTTAACTTAATTTTATTTCTATATCAAAATTCTTTTTTAGATTTAATAATATCAAGAACTTTTAAATTAGGTAAGTTTCTTAAAAACAATTTATTAACTATATCTTGTTTAAAAGCAACTTGATTTTCATAATCCATATTACTTAATAAAGCTGCACCACTTGCTAAAAGTTCAGGATATTCTGTTTCTTTTCTTAATTTTGATTTTTTAATTAATTTACAAACTTTTGCATAAACAATTTTTGAAGTTGCTTTTATTATTTGAATATCAGCTTCTTCATTTTCTAATAAATTTTCAACTAAAATTAATTTATCATAATCTCTATTGGTCCCATAACCTTCATAAGTTAATTCAGTTGCTATAAAGTTTTTAATAATATCATTCTTTTTATATTCCATAACTACTTCCCTAAACAAAATTTGCTAAACATATTGTCTAATAGTGCTTCGTTGTCATTTTCTTTATTTAAGATTTCTCTTATGTTTTGTCATACTTTTGTTAAATCTAAAATAACAACTTCAGGTCCAAATCCATTATTTAAACCATTAATTACTTCTTGTAAATTTAAACTTGCCTGTTTTAATAATCCAAGCTTTCTTGTATTATATAAAATCTCAGGATCATCTAAATCTATACTTAAGTATTTTTTTACTAAAGCGTTTTTAAGTTCTCATAAATATTGATTTTTTGCAGAAATACATACCTTATCTTTTGGGTATTCTTTTTCTGAAGACAATAAATCAACTTTATTCATTACTGGAATATATTGTTTATTTTTTGATAATTCTTCTATTATTTTGTCTTCTTGATTAATCTCATTATCTGGTGAAAAAAGATGTACAACAATCTTTGCTTGATTAATGGCTTCTTTAGATTTTTCGATTCCTATTGACTCAACTTCATCTTTAGTTTCTCTAATTCCTGCTGTATCAATTAATCTAAATAATATTCCATTAATAATATATTCACCTTCAACTAAATCTCTAGTTGTTCCTGGTATATTAGTTACAATTGCTTTATCTTTACCTAATAATGCATTTAAAAGAGATGATTTACCAGCATTAGGATTTCCCACTATAGCAACATCAATTCCTCTATATACATCATTTGCATTTTCTGATTTAGTTAAAATAACATCTAATTTTGATTTAAAGTTTGTAACTAATTTTAAAAGTTTATTGTGGTCCATTTGTTCAATGTCGTTATAATCTGAATAATCAATGTTAATTTCAACAATTGAAATAATGTTAGTTAATTCATTTTCTAAACTTTCAATTATACCCTTATCATATTCGTTAAATTGAGTAATAGCAATTTCAGCTTGTTTGTTTGTTTTAGCGTGAATTAAATTATTAATAGCTTCTGCTTTATCTAATGAAATCTTACCGTTTAAAAAAGCTCTTCTTGTAAATTCGCCTCTTTGAGCTAACCTTGCGCCATTAGCTAAAATTAAATTTAAAATTTTATTAGTTACAATTACGCCACCGTGAGCATTAATTTCAACAGTGTCTTCGCCTGTATAATTTTTATTTCCTATAAAAAAGTTAATTAAAACTTCATCAACAACTTTATTTGTTCTGTTGTCGATGATATTTCCATAAGTTATAGTTTTGTCACTACCTATTTTTCCTGTATATATTTTTTTAATTATATTAATTGCATCAGGTCCTGATATTCTAATAATTGAAATTGCTTGATTTATATTGCCTGATGAAATAGCTGCTATTGTATCATTTATTACCATAAGTAAATTATACTAGTTTAATTTTTTTACGTTAAAAATTGAAAAAAGTTATTGAATTTTTAAGTTTTTTTAGTCTTTTAATTAATTTAAAAATAAAATAAAAACCAATAGTTTAAAAAACTAAAGGTTCATATATTACTATTCTGTTTCTAAGCTTTTGTATTTATAACTAGCCGGAGCGTCTTTACCTATTAAATATTTATAAACTACTTTATATTTATCAATTATAGAACTTCTTTTTACTGTTGTACCATGTCCGTACGCCATTAAATCTGGAGTTGATTGCTCAGTTTTTCTTTTATAATTTTCAACAAAATCACCTAATAATTGAAATACTTCCATAGGTTCTTGGCCTTCTATTTTTTCAGCTGTTCTAGCATCTACCAATGCTTGTATTGCATCATTATTTGTATTTAAAACTTTGTAAATTTTATCAAATGAGTAATTGCCTTCTATTGTATATTTTCCACCTTTATTAAATAAAGTTTCTAGGTTTTTTTTCACTTCTTTATCCATTTTGTCATACCCTGTGTACATGGTTTTGAAATGTTTTAAACCATTTGCCTTATCCGATTTAATTAAAGCTAATTCAGCTTTTAACTTTTCAATAGCAGGTTTATCTTCTTTTAAAAGTGTGGCATCTGCTTCTTTAAATTTAATTAATGATTCTATTTTTGCACTATATAAAGTAATACCGTCTTCTAAATTATCATCACCAAATTCTTCTTTAAATTTCTTTTGTAATTCTGCATCTGATAAAGTTGAATTTGTGGAATCAGTACTTTCCGCAGCTGGTGCATCACCTTGAACTCTCGTATTACCTGCTTGATTTTCATTTGAAGCACCTTGTGAGCCTGTTTCTTTGCCTGAAGGTGTATTTGTAGCTTCTGGTTTATTTACGGGCTTAGAAGCCTCTTTTGACTCATTTGAACCAGAAGAACTTCCTTCTTTTGCTTTCTTTTCTATTTTTGTGCTAGGAGTTGCTACAATATCTCCTGCTGATCTTTTATTATCTTTTTCTTCTACAGTTCTACTGTTGTGATCTTCATTTGTAGAATCTATTTTTTTATTTTTAGTTTCTTTACACGCTATAGCAACTAAAGGAGTAGAAGCTAAAACTGTTAAAGAACTTAAAGTTAATAATATTTTGCTTTTTTTCATATATATTTAATCCTTTTATTATTTATAATATTCTATTTAATTATAACTTATATACAAATTGAATTTTTAGAAATTGATCTTGAAAGGGTTTTGTTTTGTTAAGTTTAAATATGTTTAGTTAAATAATAATCATAATATACAGTGTTTATATGTCTATAAGTTAAAAAATGCCTTAAATTAAGAATAAAATTGAAATAATATATTTGTTAGTAACATATTTAAATTGTCATTATTCTTGTCTAAAACTTTGGCTTTTAGTCCAAGAATAAGACTAATTATTATATAAAAAAATTTAAAAATTTTAAAAAACTAAGTTATTAACAAAATGTCTATAACTAATGTTAGTTCTCAAAACAATTTTATTTGTGTATTTTGTTATAATTTATGCAAAAAAAGAGGTGAAAATGAGAGTTGGTTTGATAGCGGAATTTAATCCGTTTCATAATGGGCATATTTATTTAATTAATAAAATTAAAGAATTATATCCTGGCTGTGAAATAATTGTCGCTTTATCATGCGATTATGTTCAAAGAGGTGAATTAGCTTGTGTGTCTTTTGAAAAAAGAAAACAAATAGCTTTAGAATACGGAGTTTCTGAAGTCTATGAACTTGATTTTTTAACCTCAACTCAAGCAGCTCACATTTTTGCTGAAGGTTCAATTAAACTTTTAAATACTAAAAAAATTGATGCACTAGTATTTGGTGTTTCAGATACTGATGATATAAATAAATATATTTATGCAGCAAACGCAATTAAAAATAATCTAGAAACTTATAATCAAAATTTAAAAAAAGTTTTAAAACAAGGTAAGTCATTTATTTCAGCTGCTTATGAATCTCTTGGTTTATTAATTGGCGAAGAAAATATACCTCAAGACATTTTGGGTTTAGAGTATACAAAATATATTGTTTTTAACAATTTAAATATTAAATTAAATTGTGTAAAAAGAACAGCTTCACATGGTTCTTTAGAAGTAAATAATCAATATGCATCAGCTACTAAAATAAGACAAATGATAGAAAATGGTGAAGATGTTTCAATGTATACACCAATGAAAATAGAATATCCTTTTTTAAAAATAGAAGATAAATATCCAGAATTTCAAGAGATTGTAAGAAGTTTAGATAATACAGAATTAGCTAAAATAAAGTTAATGTCTGAAGGTATGGAAAATTTATTTAAAAAACATATTGAAGCTAAAAACTATAATGATTTTGTTGAAGCATGCACTTCTAAAAGGTATTCTCACAGTAGGATTAAAAGAGTTATGTTATATACTCTTTTAAAAATAAAAGCTAGTGATTAATTATTCACTAGCTTTTTACATTAAATAATCTTGTAAATTAACATTTAATTTTTTTAATTCAGCAATAAAAGGTTGATATAAATCATTTATTTGTGTTTTATAAGCAAAATAAGTATCATCTCCCATTTGTAAACCAAAATCTAAATAGTGGGTGTGATAACTATGTTTTTCTATTTCTTGCATAAGTGAAACAAAGTCTTTAATTTTTTTATCATTAGGAAATTTCTTTTGAATTTTTTCTCACACTCTTATATTAAATAAAATTTGAATTAAAAGTTGTTCTGAATCTAGTTCTAAAGGACTTTTAGTAAACACTCCAAGAGTTCTTATTTCTTCGTTTAGTTGTCTAGTTAAATCATTTAACCTAGTTAATGAACTCAACATTTTTTGAAGTTGTCCTAAATCACTAGAAGAAGTAATTAAGTTTTGAGCATCTGAATAAACATTTTTGAATCTTTGCAAATTAGTTTTATCATAATGTTTTTTTCTAAATTATCTAAATTATCTTTAAAAGTAATTAATTGTCTATTTATTAATAGTTTGGTTGAATTAATAGAAGCGATATTTATTATATTGTTTTCAGCACTATTGTTTTGTGTTTTTTTAATTTCTTGTTTACATGAAATAGTTAAAAAAGGAATTGATAATGTGCTAATTGAAGTTAATAATATTTTTTTAAACATAGTGTGCTCCCGATTTATTTAATTATAGCAAACAAATAAAAAAAAGTGCACACGCACTTTTTTATCAAATTTTAACTCTCTTAGATGGGTCTAAATACATTTTATCTTTTTTAGATACTTTGAATGTTTTATAAAAGTCATCTGAGTTTTTAATTTGTACGTTTGTTCTTAATTTAGCAGGGGCATGAACGTCAGTTTCTAAAAGTAGTTTTTCTGTTTCAATACGGTATTTTGTTCTTCAAATTGTTGCAAAGTTTATATAGAATTTTCTTGCGCTAAAGTCTTCTTCAGTTTTAGCAGCTTCTAAAGCACAACTTAAACCACCGGCATCAGCAATGTTTTCTGAAACAGTTAATTTACCATTACATTTTCCAGCATCAACGTGTTCTGAGTCAAATAATTCAATCATTCCTTGAGCGCGTTTTTCAAATTGTTTTTTATCTTCTTCAGTTCATCAGTTAATCATGTTTCCATTTTCATCGAAGTTAGCACCATTATTATCAAAACCGTGAGAAATTTCGTGAGCTATAACTGCACCAATTCCACCGTAATTTTGTGATGATGTTTGTTTTTCTGAATAGAAAGGAGCTTGTAAAATTCCAGCAGGGAAGACAATTTTGTTTTGTGTTGGTGAGAAATAAGCGTTAACTATTGCTGGTGACATTGATCATAATTCTTTGTCAATTTTGGTTGCAAAACGATCTAAATATCATTTGTTTATTATTTTGTTAAATTCTAAATAGTTTTCAAATAAAGCATTTTCTTTGTCATATTCTTTAACAATTAAGTCTGAGTAATATGAATTAATTTTTTCAGGATATCCTATTTGAACACCCATTTTTGAAAGTTTTAAAATTGCTTTCTTACGTGTTTCTTCGCCCAATCAATCATTTTTTTCTAAACGAATTTGGTAAATGTTAATCATTTTTTTAATCATTGATTCAACTTTAACTTTGTTTTGAGGTCCGAAGTAAGTTAATCCATAGTATTTACCAAAAACCATTTTGTAAACACCGTCAGTAGTCATTCTAACAGCTAATTTGTTTTTTGGTTTTGTTTTTTTAACACCTGTAATAGATTTTCAAAATTCTTCTGATGTAACGATTGTTTTGTAATCTAAAACTTTTGCATAAGTTAAAATTGTTGAAATATACAACATTGCTTTATAGTTTTCAAAGTTTTCATCAATTATTAATTCTTCATAAGCTTTCAATAAATCTTTTGAAACTAAAACAACTTCATCAATTTTTTTGTTGTTAATCATTTCCTTAATAATTTTTTCTAAATTAAATTTAGTTACTTCTTTTATTGCTTCAGTAAAAGGAACTGGGTTATAAATATTGGTCATAACTGCATATTCTTCAGCTGATAATAATAATTTTGAAGCACTAACGTCTCATTTTAAAGCTTTAGAAATTAAAGATTTTGCTTCAGCTGCAGATTTTCCAAGTTTTTTTAATAATTTTGAAACCATTGAACTTCAAATGGCAAATAATTTGTCTTTTTTATCTTTATCTGAGTAGTAATTTTTTTCAGGTAAAATACATTTTGGATCACTAATGAAAAGCGCATATGTATCACTGTTTTTAAAATCAGCTTCTGTTGAAAAAATAATAGGAACTTGTAAATCACTGTAAAGTAATTCTAAATAGTTTTTGTTAATATCATCTCAAGATTTAAATGATTCAAGTCAGTTTAAAATTCTTGATAAAGGTTTTAAACCAGCCTCTTTTCTTGTTTCTCAATCTTGAACTAATTTATAGAATTTAACCATTTCAAGCATTTCTTTATTGTTTTCAATATCACTTGTGTCAGTTAATCATTTATTTAATAATTGAGATTTTAATTTTGTTAAAGTTTCATCAATATGTTCAAAACTTCCTATTGCATTTTTATTGTCGGGAATTTTGTGTTTTTCGATTCATTTACCGTTTACAGCAGCAAAGAAATCTTGTTTTAATAATTTTTTGTCCATTATATCTCCTTATTCTTCTATATAGTAAATATTTTTAGGATGTTTATTTAATATTTTACGATAGTTTTTGTAATCAAAGTTTTCAAAAACTATTTTTATACCAAGTGCATTAACTTTTTCAATTAATGTTTGAATAAATAAAATTATATCCGGTTTATTTAGTTGCTTAGATAATTCTTTTGAAATAAAAACAAAATTGATTCAAGGTTTTATTATTGAAATAATTCTGTCATCTATTTTGTTTATTTCTAAACCGAAAAGTAAGTTCTTTTCTTTAACTTTATTTTCTAAAACTTTTTTTTCAATTCTATTAATTGATTTAAAGATATTAAATCTTATATTGTTAATAAAAGATGGTGAGGTTTGTGCTATTTTATTAATAATTTTAAAATCTATGTAATTAAAAATATAGTCATCAATTGTATAAAAAGTTTTTTCTAAAGTATCTTCTGAAATCTTTTTATAAAATAAATTTTGAGCTTTTATATATAAATCCAAAGACGAAATTAAAGATTTATCTTCAATATTAAATTCTTCAAAAATGTCTTTTTTAAATAATAAAGTAATGTTAGTTTTGTTATTGTTTAAGGCTCTTAATTTAACAGATTTAGGTACATATTGAATTCTTGAATCCAATTCTTTTGTAACTTTCAAATATTTTTCTTTAAAGATCTTAAAGTTTTCTGTTTTTAAAATATCTTCAGCATAAATTATTTCTTCAGTGTTGTTTAAAAGCTTAATATAATCACAAAGAATCTCTAGATCTAAAATTTTGTAGTTATTTATATCCTTTTTTTCTAAATTAAAAATTGTGCTGAAAAATTTAAAATAGTTTTTAGAAGCTTTTGCAAAATAACTCAAAATTTTTCTTCTTTTTGCTAAATTAAATTGTTTGTATTTTAAAACAAAAAATAGTTTATTTAAATGAATATAAGCATCAACTCCGTGAATGTTTTTTAAAGCTGCGCCTTCTTTAAATAACTTAATAAAATTATCTATTTGATTAATGTTTTGTGTTTTTAAAATAAAACCAACAACTTCATAGTTTTCATTGATGTTTAACATTTGATCAATGTTTTCACCAAACTTATTAAAAACAATTTTTTCATTTAGTTTATGAGTATTTCAATAAAAGGTTCCTCAAACATCTGATTCATTGAAGTTTGTTATTTCAATTTTAGCATCAGCATAAAATTGGTTTTTGTTTCCTCATTGAAAACTTGTGTCAATGGTTTTTGTTTCTCTTTTGTTAATTAAGTAATGAAATTCTTTTTTGACTTCTTCGCTAAATAGATGTTCAAAATCATCTATTGAAATTCATTCACCTTTATCAAAACCATTAATTTTCAAAAAACTAGGGACATACTGAGTAACATTTTCAATTTCTTCAAACTTAATTCTTTTTTGTTTAGTGTCTACTTTGAAAACAAAAAAACCTGTTGATCTTTGAATAAATGTTAATCTTTTTTTAGTTGCATAAACTATTAATATTGTTAAAGTAACAAAAGTTGCTAAAACAAAAATTAATATAAAAGCAATAAAAATACTATTCATGCTCTTCTCACTTCATTATTGCAGCATGTCTTTTAAATAGTTTTCTGATTTTGTTATCTAAATCAAATTTAACTTCTAAAATATCATCGATAATATCTAAAATTATTCCTCTACCAAATGATTTGTGAGTAATGATATCTCCAATAATAAAATCATTTTTATTTTCAACTTCTTTAGCAATAGAAAAACTATTTGCTATTTTTATAGTTGAACTTTCTTTAATTCCAGCTTCTTTTAAAAATCTACTTTTCTTGTTTGTTGAGTTTCTACCTACTGAAAAAGATAAGAATAATTTTTTCTTGGCTCTAGTCATGGCGACATAGGCAATTCTTCTTTCTTCTTCTAATCCTTCTAGATTTTCTTTTAGTTGAGGATTTGTTAAGGTTGTCATAAAATCGTTTTTAGGGTCATTATAAATTGCTCTTTTTAAAGGAAAAATGTTTTCAGCCAAACCAGCTATAAAAACATAATCAAATTCTAATCCTTTTGCATTATGTACACTCATTAAAGAAACAAAACTCATAGCATCATCTTCAACATCTCTATCAGTGATTAAAGTTATTTCTTGTAAATATTCATCAATTGTACCATTAGGATTTTTTGAACTTCAGTCAGCAATTGCATCTAATAAGCTGTTGAAGTTATCCATTCTTGATTGATATTCTTCTTCTGATTTTTTAATTTCATCAAAATATTTAATTCCATTAATCATAAATTCTTTTAAAACCAAATTTATTGGATTAGTTTGAATAGCTTGTCTTGCTCATCTAATATGATTTATTAAATCTGCTAAGTTTTTTAAAGTTGGTAAAGAAATAAATAAGTTTTGTTGAATTTCATTAAATTGAGTTTCTAAACATTCAAATAAATTAGTGTCTCTACTGTGTGCAAAATCTAATAATTTTTCAACAGTAACTTCACCTATTTTTCTTGAAGGTTTATTAATAATTCTTAATAATGAAATTTCTGAACCATCATGAATAACTCTTAAATAAGCTAAAGCATCTTTAATTTCTTCTCTTTGATAAAACTTGATTGATCCAAATAATTTATAGATAGTATTTTCTTTAATTAAAGCTTCTTCTAAAGCTCTTGAATAACTATTAACACGATATAAAACGGCTATATTTTTTAGTTGCACACGATTTCTTTTTAGTTCAGAAATTTTAGAAGCTATTCATCTTGCTTCCGCTTCATCGTTAAAACCACAGAAAAATTCAATATCTTCACCTTCATCATTTAAAGTAAATAATTTTTTATCTAGTCTTAATTTATTATGAGCTATTAAATTATTTGATGCTTTAAGAATTTTTTTAGTTGAACGGTAGTTTTCTTCGAGTTTAATTGTTACAGCTTCAGGATAATCTTTTTCAAAATTTATGATTATATTAATATCAGCATTTCTTCATGAGTAAATAGTTTGATCAGGATCTCCAACAATTGTAAGATTTTTTGAGGTTGCAAGTTTTTGCATTATTTTATATTGCAAAATACTTGTATCTTGAAACTCGTCAATCAAAATATAACTAAATCTTTTAGCTCATTTATTTGCAATAGCTTCATATTTTGGGTCATAAAATAAACGATAAACAAATATTAATAAATCATCAAAATCAAGTGAACGTGAACGGTGCAAGTGTTTTTGATATTCTGTAAAAATTATTTGTTTTTTCTCAAACACTTCTTTTTCTTCGTTATTATTAAAACTATTTTCTTTTGCTAATTCAGCAGACTCTTCATCACTCAAAGCAAAGTGCTGATTTTTTTGATTTTGAATAAAAGATAAAATTGATGAATAAGTGTATTCTAAAGGTGAAATTTCTAGTTGTGAATAAATTAATTTTAAAATTTCTTTTTGATCTAATTCATCAAGAATTTGAAAATCATTTGAATAACCTAAATGATGTATTTCTCTTCTTAAAATTTTGGCACACATTGCATGAAAGGTAGAAATAGTAGGTAAATAATTAGGGTCTTCTGTTTCTATAATTGAATAAACTCTTTGTTTCATTTCATTAGCAGCTTTATTTGAAAAAGTTAAAGCTAAAATTTGATGGCCTTCAACATTTAGATTTTCCATCAAATATGCTATTTTATAAGTTAAAACTCTTGTTTTTCCAGAACCAGCTCCAGCTATTATTCTTAGTGGACCTTCGTTATAAATCACTGCACTTTTTTGTTGCTCATTTAATAAATTTAAATCAATCATATATAGAACCTTTCAATACCAAAATATATCTATATTATACCACAATTTAAGGCACTAAAAAAGTAATAAAAAGCCAACAAAAAATGTTGGCTTAATTTTCAAAATAAATTTTAGGTAAAACTCTTTTTCTAGGTCTTATATAAAAAATGTTTTCTTCAGGTTCTATTTCTTCAAATTTGTTTATTCAAACAGTAAAAGTTGATGAAAATTTGTCATTTAATCCTATTCTTGAACTTTTTATATTGCTTATTATTATAAATAATTGTAGCATTGAACCTAAAGTTGCAAATGTACTTGGAATTGCTAAAAAGGCTCTTTGAATTTTATCTAAAGTTTTGCCTTGTCTACTTACTGATAAGGCGCCATCTGCAAAAGTTTGTGGAGATATAAAAATAATAAATAAAAAGAAAATTATTATTCACACTAAAGCAAAAAGTCTTTGTCTATCAAATACACCTTTTCACAATTTTTTATTTTCGTCTTTATTTATAATTTTAATTCTACACATTGCCATTGCAAGTGTTTTACCATCTCAAATACTTGGAATTACAAAATATAAAAAAATTAAAACAAAAATTAAAAATAAAAGTCAAGGATAGTAACTATAAATTGAATAAAAAGTTCCTTTTGAATAATTAAAAACTAAAAAAGAAGAAGCTAACATTATTAATAAAAAGATACCTAAATCAACAAAGGTTGCTAAAAAGCGAATTCAAAAATTCGCTTTTTTGTTTACTACTATCATAGTTTTTTCTTAAATAATAAATCTCATTGAGTAAATGAAAGGGCTAAATCTTTAATTTCTAAAACATTAGGTTTTGAAAAATAAGGATTTTTATTTCATTCTTCATTTAGTTCTTCGTTTTGTTTTTTAATTACATCGTCTAATAAAATTGTTAAATTATGTAATGCTCTTTCTTGGGTTTTTGAACGTTTGCAGTATCTGCATGTTCCTAAATAACCAGCAAAATAATAAGCAAAATTTATAAATTTACTAAATTCTAAAACTTCAAAATAATCTTGTTTATTTAATTCTTTAGCCAATTTAAATATTTCATCTCAATTACGTTGTAATGATTTAATGTTTAAAACCATTAAATCATAGTTGTAATCTTCAACTCAAGTTGTGTCTAGAAATGCAAAAGTCTTAGATAATAAAATACTTTTAAATGATAAAGAAGGGCTCATTTGTAAATTAATATCTTTTGATTTTTGATGTTCTAAAGCAAGTTTTAAAACCTCGTTTTTAATAATAAAATTAAAACTAAAAGGAGCAATTTTTGAAACTATTTCTTTATTTTTTTCAATTTCTAAAACTTTGTTTTGAATACCAGAAAATTTTTCAAAATTAAATTTGTTATGAATAAAACCTTTTAAAATTCCAGGAAGTTCAACAAAATCAGGTTTTTCATTTACTGAATTTAAAAAGCTATTTATTCTAGAAACAAATTCACTTTTCAATTTTGAATAAGAATAAAGAACATAACTATATTCAGTTTCAACTAATTCAGAAGCTTGTTTTAAAACTATATCAATATGTTGGTGAGATGTATTAATTACTAATTTAAGATTTTTGCCCAATTTATTTCTTAATTTTTCAATTGTTTCAAAGTCATTATCACTTGGGCGATCAATTAATAAAATAACATCAAAATTATGGTCTTTTTGTTTTAAGATGTTATAAAAAATATCTTCTAATGTGTTTGTTGGATGATAAACAGGAACTATAATTGTTAAATTTTTGTTTTCCATATATACCTACATTTTAATTTGACCAGCAACTCTTGGGAATGGTATAACATCTTTAATGTTGCTTACACCTGTTACATACATTACAAGTCTTTCAAAACCAATTCCAAAACCACTTGATTGTGCATAACCATATTTTCTTAAGTTTAAATATCATTGTAAAGGTTCTAAAGGAATATTTAAATCATTCATTCTTTGAACTAATTTATCATATCTTCCTTCACGTTGGCTACCACCAATTAATTCACCAATTCCAGGAACTAGTAAATCAAAAGCTGCTACAGTTTCATTGTCATCGTTTTGGTGCATGTAAAATGCTTTAATATCTTTAGGATAGTTAATAACTGCAACAGGACCATTAACGATTTTTTCAGCTAAATATTTTTCATGTTCTGAAGCTAAGTCCATACCGAAATAAATATTTTTTTCTTCAAACTCATTTGGAACTTCTGCTAATTTTTTAACTACATCACGATAATCAATAACAGTTAATTTGTTGTCTAGGAATTTTGATAATGAAACTTTTAATTTTCCTTCGCTTAAATTATCTAAGAAAGTAATTTCATCAGGATATTTTTTAATAGTGTTGTTTATCGCTGTTTTTAATAAGTCATCTGCTAATTTAATAATGTCTTTTAATTCATAAAAAGCCACTTCAGGTTCAATCATTCAAAATTCAGCTAAGTGTCTTGAGGTATGAGAATTTTCAGCTCTAAAAGTTGGAGCAAATGTGTAAACTTTTTTAAAGCCAGCAGCATATGACTCAGCGTGTAACTGTCCAGTAACTCCTAAAAATGCTTTTTGTTTAAAGAAATAATCTTTACTTTCGTCATCTACTAAAAGAGTTTCTCCAGCACCTTCTCCGTCGTTTGATGTAATAATTGGAGCTGCTACGTTTAAAAAGTCATGTTCTTGAAAGTATTTGTGAATTTCAAATAATAAACTATTTCTAATTAACATTACTGCTCTAAATAATTGAGTTCTGTGTCTTAAGTGAGGAATTTCTCTTAAAAAGTCTAAAGTTGTTTCTTTTTTTTGTATAGGGAAATCTTCATCAACATTATTTAGTAAAGTTAATTTATTAGCTAATAATTCAAAAGGTTGTTTTGCTTCAGGCGTTAAATGAAGTTCTCCTTCTACAACAACTGAAGAACCTAATGAAATTTGATCAGCATTAGTTTCAGAAATTAAGTTGTCTTTTAAAACAACTTGCATATTTGAAATAGTACTTCCATCATTTACTGTTATAAATCTAATTTTATTATTACCTCTATTTGAAACTACTCAACCTTCAACTTTGATTGTCTGTTTTTGTTCTAATGACTTTAGTGAGTCATACATTTTTTTTATATTCATGGCTTATCTCCTTAAAATTATTTAATTTTAACTTAAATTAAATCAATTTAATTATATATTTTTAAGTCTAAAATATGAAAATAAAAGCGTTTTTTACGCTTTTATTTATTTTAAAACCTAATTTTATTCTAATTAATAAACTTTAAATACAAATCTTACTATATCAATTTATTATATTGTCGAAAATAATGTTTTACAGCAAAGGAAAAATAAAGAGTAAAGTAAAAAATTACATTGAAGACAACATACAATAACCTTAAAGTTAGTTTATTTGTTATTTCTATTAGGTTGCGATAAACGCAGATTTAATTATATATAAATACTTTAAAAATAAAACAAAATATCTTTCTTTGTTGTTTTTTGCAAAGAAAGATACCGTTTTAGTTAAGATTTTGTGGCTTCAAAGTAATATGCGACAATTCTTGTTCTTAAATTGTTATCAATTATAGGATAAGAATATACCTCATAATTTTCATCAGCTTCTGGTTGTTCATATATCGCCATGGCGTTAGTGTCGCCTGCAAAATATCATTTTTTAACAAATTCATATGTTAATTTATCGGTTGGTGTATAAGAAACAAAATCAAAGTTTTCAAGTTCACTAATATTATTTTCAGTAAATAAATTGCTAATTATTTCATCAAATAATATGCCGTCGCCTTCAAGATTATCTCTTAAAACTAATAATCATTCATAGTTTTCTTTTTGAGCTGGTAAATCAACAAACTTGTTAAATTTATCTAAATTTCATTGTGTAAAATTATTTGAGTTTAAGTTATCTATATTAACCCCAGCTTCTTTAAAAGCTTCAATAATTTCTTCTTTACTTTCATCACTTGTTTTTTCTAAAGCCTCTTGTAATGCTTCTTTTTGAGATGAAACAAGTTCTTCATCTTCATTAATTTTTACTTTTAGATCTGAGAAAAATAAGTTTTCCATTTTTTCTATTTTAGCTTCTAAAGTATCAATTTTGTTTGTTAAAACAGTGCCGTGATAAATTGTCTCAGCTAAAGTTTTTGTAAATTCTTCAGCTTCTTTATCACTTAGACTTTTAGAAATTATTCAATTATCCATTAACATGTAATTTGTTTTTGGTCTAATATATTTAACTTTTCCTTCTTCAACTGAAGAGAAGTTATCTTCTGAATAATAAGCATCTAAAGCATCACCATTATAGATAACAGCGGCATCAGAACGACCTTCTTTAGGTTCAATTAAATGGTTTAATAATTCTAAACCATCTGAACTTAAATAGTTATATTTTGTGTTCTTAATATCTCTTCCAGTTGTATTTTTAACAAATTTTATAAATGAATCAATTGCTAAACGATAGTTTTTTTCATTAAAATTTAAAACCCTTGTTCCATTTACTACTTTTGTAAAAATATCTTTTCAATTATCACCGTATGTAAATGCACCAATCATTAAGTTATCTACATAAGCATTAGTTCATCCAAACACCTCATATTTATTATTATGTAAGGTTTTGAAAATTTCTTCTCATGATAATTTTTTGTCTTTATTTTCTAAAGCAGGAACAACATTATCAACATCAACTTTAGGTCTTGTTGCTTTATTTATATTGTAAGCAACACCTTTGTCTTGTGAAAAATAAGGAACTATATAATCATAAAAGTGATCTCAACCATCATTATATGTTGCATATTTTTCTTTTGTTTCTTTTAATCTAAATCTAATTGGTTGATTTTGATCATTTCTTTCAATTTCAAAATCTTTTATTTTACCTTTTTTATCTAAATCATCAATAGTTGATAAAAGCATTGCGTCAAAATCTTCAATATGTCTAACTATATTAGGATTAAAAAATTGTTTTCTATATTCTCAAGAATTTCCTTTTTCTCCATAAATAGTTTCAAAATTAAATTTTTTTATTTTTTTATCAATTATAAGTTGTGCAGCTTGGAAATCAGAACCGACCCCAGCAATAGCTTTTTCTTGAGAAAGTGCTTGAGTAAATTCATTAATTTCTTTAAATTCTTTATAGTTATATTTGTTTTTTAATTTACTAATTATTTGTGGTGCTAAATAAGATTCATAGTTATAAACGCTTGGACGGTATTGGTTGTTAATTTTTACTAAAAAGGCAGCTAAAATTGAACCGATTACTATAATAACAGCAGTTGCAAATAATATTGCTTTTCAGATTCTTTTTCTCAATTTCAATAACCTCCTATTTTCTATTTAAAAATGGTTTTTTAAAGTTAATTTGAAGCGCTTTTTTAACTTTAGATGTTTGTGAAACTTTCACCGCGCCATAAATAGAGTTTCCTAAAACAACAATTAATAATGAAATTGCTCCGATAGCTAATGATCAAGCTTGGAACTGACCTTCATATAATTGTGTTCCTAATGTTTCAGTATTTGAAACAATTCTAGTGATTATAAAATCATCAAATGATAATGCTAAAGTAATAATAAATGTAAAACCTATTGAACCTAGCATATAAACAAAGTAAGTTTTAAATCATGTTTTAAATTTTGAATATCCTAAATCTTGACTTGCTTCAAAAATGTTTTTTGAAAACTTATCACTTTTAGGTAGCATAATCAATATACCATAAGGTAATGACATAACAGTATGTCCAATAATTGCTCTAAAAAAACCTTCGTTTGTTGCTTTTAAAGTTCCAAAGAAAATTAAATTTAAAACAATTGCCAATGTAAGTCCAGTAATAACATCTGGGTTAATCATGGGAACGTTAGAAGTTGATTGAACAAAAGTTCTAGCAACTTTGTTTTTGTGTCTTCACAAAGCAAAAACAGTTAATAAAGAAATAACTATTACTAAAACTGATGTTGAAATTCCCAATAAAAATGAGTTAACAAATGCTAAACTGTGTGATTTTGAAAATAATTCAGTGTAAGCATCAAAAGTAGTTCTGTTTCAAGTTGTTACTGAAAAGATTCCTTTATCAGATGGAGCATTAAAACTAAATATAGTTCCAAAAATTACTGGAATATATAATAGAGCTAATATAATTACAACATATGAGTGTTTTAAAATACTTTTTAGTTTATTCATAAACACCCCCTTGTCTTTTCTTAGCTATTAAATAAGGAATACCATAGATAATTCCATAAATAGCTAATAAAACAGCTAATGTAATAATAACTAATGTAGAAGCGTTTGCTAAGTCAAATGGGTTAGCTGTGTTTGCAAATTGATTAATTAAGTTACCAATTAATTGTTTTTGACTTCCATTAGGTAATAATTTGTCTGAAATAATAATAGAAGTTGCAGCCATCATTAAAACAATTCCAAAACCAGATAAAATTGCTTTTGATGTATAAGGAATAATAACTTTAAAAACAGTTTGCATTCTTGAATAACCAAGGTCTTGGCTTGCTTCTAAAATATTCTTAGGCATGTCTTTTAAAACTTGATATAAAGGCATAATCATAAAAGGCACGTATAAATAAACCATACCAAAAACCATAAATGCGTTATTGTTTAAAGTGTTTTCATCAAAAATAGCTGAGAAAAGACCTCTAACTGCTAAAGCTTTTGATATTGTAAAAATAGCTAATGGGCTTAAAACCAAAGTTAAGCCTAAGATTCTAAAAATATTGTTTTTAGTTCTAGCTACTATATATGCATATGGGAAACCTACTAATAAAGAAAAAATACTTGCTAAAAGTCCAATTCCTAAAGAACGTCCCATTATTGTTCAAGTTGATGCTCTACCTGCAATTTCTCAGTTCTCTAAAGAATTTTGCCCATTTAATGGTTTAAAAGCATAAACTAAAATTAAAATCATTGGAAGAATAATAAATAAAAAGGCAAATATAGCATAAGGAATAATCATTGAGGCTTGTAGTTTTGACATTCCTCCACTTGAAACTAATTTCTTTTTATTATTATTTTTATTGTTCTTTTTAAAGTTTAAACTATAAAGTTTCGTCATCTTCTAAACTTTCTAATTCAGCCTCAAATTTTTCGTCTTTTTTCATTAAGTGAATTGCGTCAACATCTCATGTTAGGTTAACTTTATCCCCAACATTATATTTATTAGATGTTTCAACGTGTAAAACTTTTTCATCAACTAAAACGTCATAATTGTAGTAACTACCGCCGTAAGTTGATTTAATAATTTCACCTGAAAGTTTTGAATTTGTTTTTGTTTTTGTAATAACTAAATCTTCTGGTCTAATCAATGCATCAACATCTTCATTTTCAGAAAATTCTGTGTGAATTGTTTCAAATTCACGGCCCATAAATTTAACTTTATTTTTTGCAATAAATTTAGCATCAAAAAAGTTAGAATCACCAATAAAGTTAGCTACTCATTTATTTATAGGATAGTCATAAAGTTCTCTTGGAGTAGTAAATTGTTCTACTTTACCATCCCTTATAACAGCAATTCTGTCACTAAGTTGTAAAGCTTCGTTTCTATCGTGAGTAACAAAAATAAAAGTAAGTTTTAGTTTTTGTTGAATGTCTCTTAAAAGAATTTGCATTTTTTCACGAATTTTAGCATCAAGAGCACTTAAAGGTTCATCTAGTAAAAGAATTTCTGGTTCAATAACTAATGAACGAGCTAAAGCTACACGTTGCTTCATTCCACCTGATAAAAAGTTAACGTTTTTCTTTTCGTTTCCTTCTAGACCTACAAGCTTCATAATTTCAGCAACTTCTTTATTCATCTCTGCATTAGTTATAGGTTTTGTTAAATATCTTTTTTCAAACTCTTCAGTTTTCATATCTTTGTAATTTTCTCAATATGAATATTCAAAGTCTGCATCATCAATTCATGATTGATATTTATGACGTTTTTTCTCTGGCAAGTTTTTAGTTTCTAATAAACGTTCATACTCTACCATTGTTTTGTCTAAGTTTTGCATCATTAACTTAGCTTTTTCATCTCATTTTTTTTGTTTTTCTTTTAATTTATTTTCTAAAGCAGGAGTAATATCTCCCTTAGGTATTCTTTTTAGTCTTAATCCATATTTAATATTGTTTTCAACATTTAAATGAGGAAATAGTGCATAATCTTGAAATATTGTAGAAATATCTCTTTTGTGTGGGCTAAGATCTTTGATGTCTTTTCCATAAAATTTAACCTCACCACGAGTAACTCATTCAAATCCACCAATAATTCTTAAGATTGTTGTTTTTCCAGAACCCGAAGGCCCTAATAGGGTGATAAATTCACCTTTTTGAATAGAAAGGTTAACGTCATCTAAAACAGTTTTGTCTTCAAACTCTTTAACAACGTCAACTAGCTCAATAATGGGTTCGCTTTTCTTAGCGATTTTTGTTGTTTTTCTTTCCATTTTATTCCTTTCTTGGTTAGTTATTATGACTTAGTTTTTTCATAATAATAATCTACTATTTGGGTCTTTAAAGCTAGATCTAAAGGTTCATAGCTTCTATGTTTGATGTTTTTATTAAAACTTGGATCAAATATTTCTATTGCAACTAGATCCTTATTTTTTTCTTCATCTAAAAAGTACCATTTTTCAATAAACTGATTAACTCCTAAATATGATGGAGTATAGTTTATTGCATCAAAGTTAACGATGTATGGTAAAGCCTCAAGAGCAAATGAATTTTGAAAAATTTCATAGTTATTTTTAAAAAAGTCAGAATCAATTTCATTTACATCTTTTGGTTTATTAAAATCATCATCATTAAATAGCATTGATTTAACATCAATATTTTTTTGATTTTTGATTTCAGTGTACACATTTTTTAAATAAATCTTGGTTAAGTCTTTTTCACTATATGCAGCTGATTTAAATACATATTGGTTTAAATGTTTTAAAAGTTTTTCAAAACCTTTATCATCCGTATCAGCTGAAACGATTCAAGCGTCAATATTCATATAGTTGTTCTTAGGCCTTATAAAATCAATGTGTTGTGTATCACCTAATGATTCAAAGTTATCAGATGCATAATATGAGTCTAATGCATCTCCATTATACATAATTGAAATGTCAGATTTTCCTGGTTGAGGTTCTATTATAGAACTTACTAATTCTTGCCCGTCTGTTACTAACTTATTTGAAAAAGTATTCTTAATAGATTTTCCAACAGCATCTTGAACTAAATCAGTAAAACTATCAATAATTTGTTTATAGTTATCTTTAGTTGTTTTAGCTCATTCACCATTTTGATATCACTCAGGGTGTTTTCCTGATTCTACACCATAAAACTGTCCAATCATTGCATTATCTTGATATCAATTTGTTCAATAAACTCTAGGTTTTTTATATTTTGAAACCAAAGTTTCTAAAATATCTTTTCAATTCTCTTTTGTTTTAACATCATCGAAATTTGCATTTTCTTTTAAATTATTTCTATTAAATGTGTTGTTTTTATCGATGTTATAAACTATTAACTTATCTAAAGTAAAATAAGGAATTAAAAATTCATAAAAATGGTCAATACCAGGTTTATTATCTACTTCAAAACCTAAAACATTATTATTTGAATCTAAATATAAATAAGGTTGTGTTTTTAAGTTGTTAGGATTTTTTTCTTTTATTTTATTAATTATTCAATTATCGAATTCATTTAATTTTTCTTTAACTAGATCTGGGTATAAATTCAAAACTTCGTCTTCATTTCTGAATTCTTTTCCATAAACTAAATTAAAATTTATTTTTCTTAATTTCTTATCTAAAATCAAATTAGCTATTTGATAATCAGAACTAACTCCAGCAACAGCCTTTTTATTATTAATAGCTCTGTTAAATTCTTCTAAATTTGTAAATGTGTGATAAGAATAATCTTTTTTCAGTTCTTGAATTATTCCTTTTTCTAAATAAGATTCATAATTATAAATACTTACTTTAAAAGGGGAAAGGATCTTAACTGAAAGGATTAGAAAAAATAGGCCAAAAGTTATTGCTATTAAAATAGAAATTAAAATAACTTTCATCCTGAATGTTGGGACAAATTTCTTTTTCACTTCTAGTATCCTCATTTTTTAATTTTTGCTTCATTGTCAACTCAATTGTTGTCAACTTTAACTTTAATTTCTAAATATACTTTGTGGGCAAAAGCAGCTTCCATTTTTTTTCTAGATAGCATTGATATTTTTTTAATAACGGAACCTTCTTTACCTACAACGATTCTTTTTTGTGACTCTTTTTTTACATATAAAGATGCAAAAATTTTGTAAGGGATATTTTCATTATTATCTTCTTTGAACTCATCAATTTCGATTGTAATTGAGTGAGGAATTTCTTGGTATAAATTTTCAATCGCAGATTCTCTAATTAATTCCCGTGCCATGAATCTTAACGAAATATCTGTTATATCTTCTTCATCATATAGTGGTTCAGATTCATAAGCATATTTTTTTAATTCATTTAAAAGGTCTTTGTATGTGTTTTTTAAATTTAAACCAATTCCCATAACTGTATCAAAACCAGCTTCTTTTAATTCTTTAGCTTTTTGATTTAATAGTTCTTTATCATCTACTAAGTCAACTTTTGATAAAACAGCCATTTTGTTTTTTACATTTAACTCATTTAATTTATTTACTATAAACTTATCACCACTTCCAAAAAACTGGTTGGCAGGAGTTAAAAACACAACAAAATCCACATCTTGTAAGACGCTGTATGATTTTTGGTTTAGTTTTTCTGATAATAAATATTCAGCTTTATGAATTCCAGGAGTGTCTATAAAAACTATTTGATAGTCTTCATCGTTATAAATTCCTTTAATATCATCTCTTGTTGTTTGTGCTTGATTACTTACTATTGCTAATTTATAATCTAATATTTGATTTAATAATGTACTTTTTCCGACGTTAGGTCTACCGATTAAGCCAACTGTCAAAATCTTTTTCATCTCACCTCATTTTCTTATACTCTTTTAATATTTAAACGGTTCATTATATTGTCAACATGTCCATTCATTTCTTTAGCTTCTTCTTCAGTTAAATGATCATAACCAAATAAATGAGCTATACCATGCGCAAAAATGTAACAATATTCTCTTTTTAAACTATGATTAAATTCTTTAGCTTGTTTTTTTATTTTTCAAGGAGAAATAATAATTTGTCCTAAATAAATTTCTTCTAAAAAATCTAATTCTACTTCCGATTTAAGCGGAAAGCTTAAAATGTCTGTAGTATAGTTTTTATTTCTATGTTTTTTGTTTAGTTTTTTCATTTTCAATTTATTCACAAAAAGAACATCTACAACTAATGATTTTGTAGCGTTAAATTCTTTTCGAGCTTCCTCTAAAATCTCATTAAATTCCTTTAAAAATTTAAAGCAAGCTAAACTGCGGTTTTTGAAAATTAAATTATTCATAGTAAAATCTTAAAGTATTTACAAAAAAATTTTAAAATATTGAAAAATTTTTATCAATTTAGGGTCAAAAAAGGACTGTTTTCATTGATTATTTTATTAGTGTGGCTAATTTCTATAAAAATAGCATCTTTTTGAAAGTCTAAAATTGCTAATTTTAGTTGTTCAAAAATTTCTATTGAAACGTTTTCAAAAGCTTCGTCTAATAAAACTAAATCAAATTTTTTAGTAAATAAAACAAGTAAATTTACAATTTGTTTTTGTCCTGAAGATAAATTATTTCCATTGTCTTCAATTTTTTTATTTAAAGATAAATTACAACTATCTAAAATAGAAACTAAATTATATTTTTCTAAATTATAAACAAACAAATTCATTGTTTCAACATTCTCGGAACATAATATTTTTATTAAAAAATCATTAGGTAAATAATGCATTATGTTGTTTAAATAAACTCGTTTTCTATAAGATAATTTATTAATATTTTTAGATTCAATATTATTTATTTTTATTTTTCCACTTTTAATTTCAAATAGTAAATAAAGAAGTTTTAAAATACTACTTTTTCCAAAGCCATTTTTTGCTTTTAAAATTAAATTGCTTTTTATTTCTAAATTTAAATTATTAAATATTTCTTTATCAGAATAACCAAAAGAAACTTTTTCAAAAACTATAGAATTAATTTTTTCATCTAGTTTTATTAGCCCATCGTTTTCTTTTTTAAATTTAATAAGTATTGAACTTGAATAATAGCTATTTTATTTAAAGAGTAACTTGAAATAAAATCAGCTAGCCTAATAATTGGTTCATTTATAAAAAAACTGATTGCCCCAAATAAAAAGATATTAGATAAATCAAATTTAGTTTTTAAATAAAAAATCAAACTCAAAAAAACTATTAACATTTGTAAAAAAGAAAAACAAAAATTAATTAAAGAAGATTTGTTAACTAATATTGAATTTATTTTATGGTTTGCATTTTTAAATTCTTGATTTGTCTTAATAAACTCTTTTAAATTAGTTCTATTTTTTTGACTGTCAAGTCTTTCAAAAGCGCTTAAAAAAACTAAATTTTCTAAATTAAATAAATTAATTTGTTGGCTTATTAAATAAGCGTTTTTTTTAGAAACTATAAAATTAGCAATAAAAGAAATAACAAAAACTAAAGTCATTTCTAAAAAAATAATTCAAATAATTTTTATATTTAAATAAAATAAAAAAGCTAAAGCGGAAGTTAAACTAATAAAAGAATTAAAAAAATTAAAAGGTAGAGTGCTTTTGTAGTTTGAAACTAAAGAAATCATTGAAAGTTTTTGATAAAAATTGTTTTTAGAAATCTTATTTAGATCACTTTGTTTAGCACTTAAAATATTTGCAAAAATAATATTGTTTAATTTTTGTTGATAATCTAAAGACATTTTATTTTTATAATGTTTTCAAAAATAAAAGAAATACATTTTAAAATTAAAAGTCAAGAAAAGAAAATAAATATTTTGATAAGTTGATCTTGAGCATTATTTTTAAAAAAGGCATTAAAAATAGTCTTAAAATAAAAGCTAATTGAAAAGCCTAAAACGTTTTGTAAGATGATTAAAAAACCTATAAAAATAAATTTTCAAGGACTAATATTAACATTGATTTTTAAACTTTCTTTTGGTCAAGAAATTTTAAAATCTTTTAATTTTTTTATTTTAATAATTACATTTTGATATAGTTCTTTAAACTCGTCAATTTGATATACTTTTTTTCCTTCAATTGAATCATTTATTACTATTTCTTTATTAGTTTTATTTTCAATAATTACATAATGTAAAATTCCATTTTTATTGATAATAGTTGCTAATTCATTTTCAAATTTCAAAGATAAAAAACTTAAAAAATCTCCTTCTAAAATTAGGATATCTAACCCACATTTATAACCTAAATTTTTTAAAGCAAAAAGAGAAAGCCCATTGCTTTGATATTCAGCATTTTCTTTTAAATAATTTATATCGCATTTTCGATTATAGAATTTCAATAAAAACGCCTGCAAAACATAAATCCCACAATCTTTTTCATCGATCTGTTTACCTATTCACATACCTATATTTTTGTATAAATTTTTTTGTTTTTTTTGAATTGGCGAAAAAGTAGAGAAAAACTTGTGAAAAATTTGAGAAAAATAATGAACCTACTGAAACAATAAAAAGCAAAATCAAGTATAATTTCAATTATGAAAATAAAAAGCAAAAAATGACTATTTTTAAACACAGTATTTCTTTTACCAGCAGCCTTGCCATTAATGTCAGTGTCTTGTACAAAAGATAGACCTACAATTTCATTAAGTTCAGAAGCTGAAAAAAGTTTAAGTGAAAACGGTTATCATCTAAAAGGATCAGCAGCTGATTTTAATGCATTTAATTATTCAGTTTCAAATCCAATTGATCCAGAAGATGATTTATATTTACTTCAAAAAGATACATATAAACAAAATGGCAAAACTGAATATTTTAGAAGAAATGGAAAACCTATATTATATAAAGTAGATCCGTTTAATAGCAATTTGTATGCAAGAGATTCTTTTGGTAATTTTATTGAAGATCCAAATGGAAAACCACTTCCAATTTATAAAACAAATGCAAGTGATAAAGTTCATCAATTTAAATTAAAAGATCAATTTAAATTTTTAAAATTAGGAAACACATTAGGAAACTATGACTATAGAGTTTTCAGTTTTACATGAGATGAATTAACAACTAATTTTCCAGGAACTAAGTTAGATGAAAGATATAAAAAATATGCTAATCAAAAAAATGTTTTATTTTTTATTTTATATTATGTAACTAGAACAAATGAATTAGCATTAAACTTTGTAAACGATTATGTTAAACCAACAGTTGCTTCAATGACTCAAAGATATTTTGATAAGTATCATAAAGTTTTAAATATTTCAAGTAACTTATATGACAATATCCAAGAAAAACCTTGACCTTATTATAAAGGTATTATTGGAAAAGATCAATATTGAAAAAACGCAGCCGATCCAGTCGCTGTAGTATTTGAAAAACCATAATTTTAAGGAGATAAAATGAAAATAAGAACAAGATATGCTCCTTCTCCAACAGGTTATTTACACATTGGTGGAGCAAGAACAGCTTTATTTAATTATTTATATGCAAAACATTTTAATGGTGATTTTATTTTCAGACTAGAAGACACTGACGTCGCAAGAAATGTTGAAGGTGGAGAGGCTAGTCAACTTGATAATTTAGCTTGACTTGGAATTATTCCAGATGAAAGTCCTTTAAAACCTAATCCAAAATATGGACCATATAGACAAAGCGAAAAATTAGATGTATATAAAAAATTAGTAAATGAACTAATTGAAAAAGGGCACGCCTATAAAGCATATGATAGCACTGAGGAATTAGAAATGCAACATAAAGAATCTGAAGAAGCAAAAGTAGCTTCATTTAGATATAATCCAGATTGATTAAAAATCTCTGATGAAGAAAAGAAAAAAAGAGATGAAGCAGGTCAATATTCAGTTCGTTTAAGATTACCTAAAAATAAAGTTTATGAATGAGAAGATTCAGTAAGAGGTTTAATCTCAGTTAATAGTGATGATATAGGTGATTTTGTTATTTTAAAAAGTGATGGTTATCCTACTTATAATTTTGCTGTTGTTGTTGATGATCATCAAATGGAAATTACTAATGTTTTAAGAGGTGAAGAACATATTACAAACACTCCAAAACAATTAGCAATTTATGAAGCTTTTGGTTGACAACATCCTTCATTTGGTCACTTAACAATTATTACTAATATGGAAGGTAAAAAACTTTCTAAAAGAGATCAAAGTTTAAAACAATTTATTGAAGATTATAAAAATGAAGGTTATCAAGCAGAAGGAATTTTTAACTTTTTAGCTTTATTAGGATGAACTGCTTCTGATAAATCCGAATTAATGACAAGAGAAGAATTAATTAAAAAATTTGAACCTGAAAGACTTTCAAAATCTCCTTCAAAATTTGATATTGTAAAAATGGAATGATTCTCAAAACAATATTTAAAAAATCTTGATAATCAAACAATAATTGGTCAAATTTCATCACCTAAAGATAAAGAATGAAATGAATTATTTGTTGATACTTATAAACAAGCTTCAGCAACAATTACTGAAATTAAAAACAGTTTAGAAATGTATTTAAATCCATTAACTAGTCCTGAAGTTAGCTTTGAAGTCAATGAAGTTATTAAAACATTTTATTCATTAATTAAAAATGAAAATTTCAGTATTGAAAATATTCAAAAAGCAATTGATGAAACAAAGAATAAATTGAATGTAAAAGGTAAAGATTTATTTATGCCTATAAGACTCGCAACAACTTATAAACAACATGGGCCTGAACTTGCAAAAGCAATTTATTTATTTGGTCATGATTTAGTTATTAAAAGGTTAGAAGCATGTATCTAAAATATTTACTACTATCTTCAAATCAAAATATTGAACCTAGTTTTGAATCAGATTATTTAAAATATACTGAAGAAACTGAAGGTGAATTTATTGTAATTAAATATAAAGATTTAGAAAATAATGAAGCATCTTTAAGAGTTTCTAATAATGAAGCACAAATAATATTTAATGGAAATAAAATGGATTTAGCTTTAAAAAGAAAAGTTTCAAATACATTTTATTTTGGTGAAATTAAAATTACATTTGATTGCTTTTTAACAAGCATTGTTGTTAAAAATAAAATAATAGAACTTAACTATGATTTACTTCAAAATGACACAATTATAGTTTCAAATATAGCAAGATTTGAGTTTTATAAAGAAAAAGGTGGCCAATTAAAATAGTTTTGGCTATCTTTTTTTATTTTTATGTATCATTTTTGTATGATAAATCAAAAGTTTGAATTTCAATATTTATGAATTAATGCAATAATTTTATTTATAGCTTATTTAATAGGTTCAATAAATATTGCAATTATTATTTCAAAAAGTCAAGGACAAGACATAAGAGAGTTAGGCTCTAAAAATGCAGGAGCAACTAACGCTTTAAGAGTTAAAGGCAAAAAATTTGGAATACTTGTTTTTGGCTTTGATATTTTAAAAAGTTATTTATCTATTTTAATAGTTTTTTTAATTAAATTCTTTTTAAAAGATAAATACATTTTTCCATTAATAGCAGGACTTGGTGCAATGATAGGTCATATATTTCCTCTTTACTTTAAATTCAAAGGAGGAAAAGGAGTTGCTTGTTATTTCGGAATGATTTTTGCTTTTGATATAATGATGTTTTTAATTTTTTTAATGTTATTTATAATGATTATATTGATTTTTAAAATGGTTTCATTAGCTGCAACAGTTTCATCATTTATTGTTTCACCTTTAACAATGTTGCCGGGAATATATTTAAGCTCTATTTTCAGTTTTATGCAACAAAACACAATTTATCCAGTTCACAGTATTATATTAATAATAGCAACTGCTTTTATAATAATTAAACATATACCTAACTTTATAAGAATAGTAAATAAAAATGAAAACACTTTAAAGATTTAAAATTCAACTTTGTTTGAATTTTTTATTTATTCACTTTTAGTATAATTTAAAATATGAAAACAGAAAAAATATCTTTAGTATTAGCGGGCACAGGCTCATTTTCAAAATCAATATTTGAAGCACTTTTAAAAGACGATAGATTTATAATAAAATCTTTAATTAGTCAACCAAATAATAAACTTGATAGAAATAAAAAACCAATTGAAACAGAAGTTGCTAAACTAGCAAAAGAAAACAATATTTTACTTTATCAACCAAATAAAATTAAAGAAATATATGAAGAACTTTCAAATTTAGATTTTGATTTTTTTATAACAGCATCATTCGGTCAATTTATTCCTAATAGCATTTTAAAATTACCTAAAGTTATGCCTTTAAATGTTCATGGAAGTTTACTTGAAAAATATAGAGGAGCTGCCCCTATTCAATATGCTTTATTAAATGACGATAAGAAAACAGGAATAACTTTAATTGAAATGATTGATAAAATGGATGCTGGAAATATGTATGGCAAAGCTGAAGTTGAAATTCTTGAAACTGACACAGCTTTAGAACTTTTTGATAAATTAGCAAAAGCTACTATTGAAAATTTAGGTAATTGAATTTCTGAAATAAAAGAAAACAAAGCAACTTATCAAATTCAAGATGAATCAAAAGTAACCTTAGCACCTAAAATTTCAAATGAAGAAGCTGAACTATTTTTAGAAATGAATGCACAAGAAGCTTTAAATAAAATAAGAGCTTTTAATGATCAACCGGGCGCTTATATTATGCTAAATAATAAAAGATTAAAAATATATAGAGCTACTAAAAATAAAGTTGCAGTGCCTTTAAATATTCAATTTAAAGATCAAAAACTTTATTTATTAGAATATCAATTTGAAGGAAAGAAAAAAGTTTCACATGAGTTTTAATTTTGAAACTTTTTTAAAAACTGAAGAAAATAAAGAATATTTTAAAACTATAAAAGAAATATTGAATTTAAAAAATCTTTGTCCTAAAAAAGAAAATATATTTAATGCTTTTAAAAATTTTAATTTTGAAACTTTAAAAGTTATTATAATAGGTCAAGATCCATATCCTAATATTGAAGATGCACATGGCTTAGCTTTTTCTTCACTTAATAAAAAAACACCCGCTTCATTAAAAAATATCTTTAAAGTAATTAAACAAGACTATAAAGATGTAGATTTTAAAACTAATAATTTAGAAAATTGAAAAAATCAAGGTGTTTTGCTGCTCAATATGATTTTAAGCACTGAAATAGGTTTTAGTTTAAAACATAAAAATAAAGGTTGAGAAACTTTTAATATAAATTTATTAAATAAATTAAACACAGAATATTCAAATATTATTTATGTTATTTTAGGTAATCAAGCAAAAAAATTTGTAAGCAAATTAATAAATTTAAATAATCAAATAATTTTAGAAACTTCTCATCCTTCGCCGTTGTCTTGTAATAAAGGCTTTTTAGATTCTAGAATTTTTTATTTAGTAAATGAAGAACTTAAAAAATTAAATAAAGAAATTATAAAATGAGACACCTTTTAAAAAGGTGTTTTTTAATAAACTTTTTAAAAAATTGTTTAAATTAAGCATAAAATTAATAATATGAATTTTAAAAAATTAATTTTATCAAAT
The DNA here is from genome assembly GCF_003855455.1 of Mycoplasma struthionis. Classification (GTDB taxonomy): domain Bacteria; phylum Bacillota_I; class Bacilli_A; order Mycoplasmatales; family Metamycoplasmataceae; genus Metamycoplasma; species Metamycoplasma struthionis. The sequence goes on along the minus strand of NZ_CP034044.1, from coordinate 196,190 downwards.
TTCTTATTAATATCTATTCCCTTAACTGTACTATCATGTGAAAATAAAAGTTCTAATTCAGCATTAACTATTAGTGATTATGAAAAGTTAAAGAAATATAGTATTACTGAAACAAGACATTTAAATTATGATAGATTTTTTAAATTAGCAACTTATTTAGCTAATGATGAAAGTCCTAGCATTTATTTTTCAAGAAATGCTGGTCAATTTTACAACACCTCTTTTTATTTATTGTCTTTAGAATTAAGTAAATTAAAAGAACATGTAAATAAAAAGATTTTATATTTAATGAATGAAGAAGTTTATAATCCTGAAAACAGTATTTCTAGATTTAATTTTGAAAATATATTAAATGAATATGGAGATATTTTAAAAACTGAAGATGGACAATTAGGAATCGTTTCTAATACAAAGTATTTAACTAACAATAAAACAGACATTAGTTATGCAAATTTTGTTGATTCTAAACATGAACTTGAACAATATATTAATTATTTAGCTTTAAATAACAATAAAAAAGCTAATGTAATTATGTGTGACATTTCTTTTGATGACTTAGATGATGCGACAAGAAATAAATTATTTAAGGTTGCTAAAAAAATAATTTTATTGCCAGACGGCAATGCTCAACCCTTTAAATTTATTAACAATGATTATTTAAATTGAGTAAAGACTGAAAAAGATGTCTTAAGTGAAGAACAAATTCAAAAACAATTTATTGAATTTGTTAATAGTGATAAAGAAACTTTAGATATGAATTATCATAATTTATATAGACTTAAAAACTATATTGAAATATATAACATTGATGGTAGATATATTGATTTTTTCAATAATGAAATTGAAAATTTAAATAAATCTGAATATAAAATAGATGTTTATGATTTTCCAATTAATGTTAATAAAAGCTATTTAGATAAAGGCTATAATTTCGATTTTAATAAAGTTATAAGTTTGTATGATGATATAAATAAATTATCAAATAAAAGTTTGCTTGAGCTTTTAGATAAACCTCAAGAATATGATAAAAACAAAAAGAATTTAATTTATTTAGGTTCTAGTTTATTTACAAAATATACTTCTTTAGCTGATCAAGGAAAATATAGAGTTGAATATAATCTTGAAGCAAGTAAAGAAATAGAAGAATATTTTGATAAATTAATGGAGTTATACCCACCTCAAGAATACAATTACTTGTTTAAATTACATCCAGTTTATAAAGGCGAAGAAGCAAAAATTTATTTATCTAAATTAACTAAAAACAAAGTCCCAAATCCTATATTAATTGATTCATCTGTTTCTTGAGAAAATATATTAATGAAAGAATATGAAAAGTTAAAAACCAACGAATCAATATTATTTGATAAAAATGATTTTAAAAATAATAATTCTAAAACAGTTTTAACAGGACTTCAAGCAACTTCAACGACTCTTTTATCAACATACACATTTTTAGTAAGTGAATTCAATATAGATTTAAAAAAATCTTATGCTTTTTTAAATCCTAAAAACTTTCCAATTTCAAATAAATTTAATTTAGTATTTAGAGATAAAAATTTAGGTAATGATTTAAAAATGTATAATGAAAATAAGAAACTAATGATAAATGTCTTAGCATATTATATGCTTTCTAACGTTTTTCCATCACTTGATGAATTTATATCAACAAACGAATTTTTAAAAAGAGAAAACTAAAACCAAGGCCTTATTTATTTAAAGGCCATGGTTTTGTTTTTCTAAATTGTTTTCTTTTTTATATAAAAAAATTGTCTTTTATTATTAATAACATGTTTGAAAATAAAACTTTAACTAAGCTTTAATAAATAATACAAAAAACCTTTATAATTAAATTACTATTAGATAATATATTTATTAATAGTTTATTAATATATTAAGAAAGGAATTATATGTTTTCAAATTACGAACAAAAACGTAATGATGAAATGTTAATGAGAGCGGCATATGAAGGAAGTCAATTCTGTTCATGTGTTGCTCAAAAAGACTATCACATTACTGAAAATTTAGATAAAAATACAGCTTACATTTTTATTCCTAAAGATGTTGAAAATTACTATGACTTTTTAAAAGTAGTAGATAAAGTTTTATTATCAAAACGTAGAAACATTCAAATAGATATTGCTTCATTTGTTAAAGAAGGTGTTGTAAGTATTGAAGAAGTTTTTAGAGCTTTTGTTATGCGTTCAGCATTCCATAATGCAAAGCTTTACTCAGCAAAAGAAAGCGATAAAAAACCTAAAAAGGATAATAAAGAACCTGAAGTTTCTTTATATTATGAAGGTAAAGAATATTTAACATTTGTAAAAGAACTTTTAATAATCGCAGATGCTATAAACAGCGCTCGTGATTTACAAATTACACCTCCTAACATTGCAACAAGCGAATACATTGCTAAATTTGTTAAAAAAGATTTAGGAGATGTTGATAATTTAACAGTTAATGTTTTAACAAAAACACAAATCGAAGAGTTAAACATGAACTTATTATTAGCAGTTAATTCAGGAAGTTCATATCAACCTCGTGTAGTTGTGGTTAATTATAAAGGAAATCCTTCTTCAAAAGAAAAATATGTTTTTGTAGGTAAAGGAATTACTTTTGATACAGGTGGTTATAATACAAAAGGTTACCACATGGATGGCATGAAATTTGACATGTCAGGTTCTGTAATTTGTGCATATGCAGTAAAAGCAATAGCTCAACTTAAATTAAAAGCAAACGTTTCAGCAGTTATGATGTTAACAGATAATGCAATTGATAACAAACCAACAATGCCTGAATCAGTTGTTACTTCAATGAGTGGTAAAACAGTTGAAATTACAGATACAGATGCTGAAGGACGTTTAGTATTAGCTGACGGGCTATTTTATGGTGCTAAAAATCTAAAAGCTTCTTTATTAGTAGATGTTGCTACTTTAACTGGTTCAATGATTTCAGCATTAGGAAAAACATTCTCAGGAATTTATTCAACAAGCGATTCAAGATGAGATGAATTCTCAAGCGCAGCTTCAGTAGCACATGAAAAAGTTTGAAGAATGCCAATGCATGAAGACTATCACAAACCTAATTTATCAACAAAAGTAGCAGATTTAAATAACTACTCAACTTCAGAAAAATCTGATTCTAATACAGCGGCAATGTTCTTAAAAGAATTTAGTAATGGTGTTGATTTAATTCACTGTGATGTTGCTGGTACAGCTGATAATAATGGTATGGGGTTAGGTGTTTTAGTTTCAACTTTAGTAGAACTTGCGAAAGGTCAAAAATAAAATTATGGAATTAATTAAAAATTTAGACACTAAAAGAAATGATTCATTTTTATTAAAAGGAATCTTTAAAGACGATAATTTACCAGAAAAATTAGTTGAAAAAAACTTAGCAATCACAGAATACCATTCTAAAAAATTAGCTTATGTATATTTAGGTGAAAGAACAAAAGTTGATTATGACACTATTTATGATTTAGCTGTTAATTTAGGTTATGAAGCTGCTAGAGATTATCAAATTGACTTGGCATCATTTGTATTAGTTGAAAAACTATCAATTTCAGAAGTTATTGATGCTTTTACAAAAGGAATTAATTTCGCTGCTGCTAAACTATATAATAAAAAAACATACACTAAAAAAGAAAACAAAAGCAAATTAAGCTTATTATTAGAAAAACCTTCTCATGAAGCTGAAGAAGCATTCAAAAAAGCAAGTGTTATTATTGATGCTCAAAACTGAGCTAGAACACTTGGAATTATGGCTCCTAATGATTTAAATTCAGAACAATTAGCTGAAAAAACTGTTGAAGAATTAAAAGAATTTAAAAATTTAAAAGTTACTGTTTTAAACAAAAAGCAAATTGAAAAATTAGGAATGGGTTTACTATTATCAGTTAACCGTGGTTCTACTTTTGAACCTAGAGTTGTTATTATTGAATATACAGGAAATAAATATTCAAAAGAAAAAACTGTTATGGTAGGTAAAGGTATTACATTTGACTCAGGTGGTTATAATATTAAAACAGGTCGTCACATGGGTGGAATGAAATATGACATGGGTGGAGCAGCTACAGTAGCTGCTGCTATGAAAGCTATAGCTCAATTAAGACCTAACACAAACGTTTCTGCAATTATGTGTATAACAGATAATAGAGTTAATGGAGATGCTTCATTACCTGACAGTGTTTGAACAGCATTAAATGGTATAACAGTCGAAGTTAACAATACAGATGCTGAAGGTCGTTTAGTAATGGCTGATGGTCTATGCTATGCTACAAAATATTTAAATGCTACAAGATTAATTGACGTTGCAACATTAACAGGAGCAATGGTTGTAGCTTTAGGAGACACATATACAGGTGTTTGAGCAACTACCGAAAAAGCATGAAATGATATTAGTTTAGCTGCTAAAAAACAACATGAATTAATCTGAAGAATGCCTTTTGACAAAGACTTTTTAGTTTACATGAAAGGCTCAAAAGTTGCTGATTTAAAAAATACTGACTTTACAAGAAATGCTGGTTCATGTTCAGCTGCTATGTTTTTAAAAGAATTTACAAACAACACTGAATATTTACATTTAGACATTGCAGGAACTTGTGATGTTGACGAAAAACCAATGTTTGCAATGGTTAGAACATTAATTGAATTAGGTTTAAAATAATTTTTAACTTGTAAAAATTCCCAAAAATAATGGGAATTTTTTTAATGTCTAAAAAAATTATGTAAAATAAAATTATTAATTTTTTGTTTGGAGGTTAGATGGTTACTTTTTTTATGATATAAATCGAAAAATAAAATTAAAGCAACATAGAATAACAGTATTTGAAGTTGCTTTAGCGGGAATATTATTAGCAATTTATTCAATTGCTTCTTTACTTGAAAAATATGTTTTTGTAGGTGCTTTTAATATTGGAATAGTTTATGCAATATTTATCATTTTTGGTTTAGCCTTAGGGCCTTTTAAAGGAGCCCTATTAGGTATATTATGTGATACAATTAGTCAAATAATTTATGGAATTAGTACATGAATGATTGAGTATGCCATTGTTCCAGTTGTAATTGCTTTTATTAGTGGTTTTTTATGTAGACTATTTTTATTAAAAGAAAAAAGAAGCTGATTATTTGGTTTTATTTTCTTAGCTTTTATTTCAGCTATTTTTATTACCATTTTAAGTATTTATTACAATCAAATTCCAATTAATGAATTAGCTATAAAAAGAAAAAGAGTTTTATCTGTTGACTTTGTTTTAAGTATCGGAACAATAGGACTTTTATTAATTTGAATAGCATCAATAACAATGTTTTCATTGTATTTAAAAACTAAAAAGTTTCATACAAAAGCAAATATGGCTTTATTATTTAGTATTTTATTAACAGTATTTTTCACTCTTATTATTACAAGATGATTATGAGGTCCTTTTGCTTACATAAATTACCATAATCGTTTTAGATCAGGAACTTGAGATTATAAAACATATTACCCTATTTTTATGATTCCTATTATATTTAAAAGTCTATTAGAAATACCATTTTACACAATGATAATTTTTGCAATTTATCCAGTAATTTTAATGATAAGAAACAAAATAAACTTCTATACAAATAAAATTCAAACATATTAATTTTTGAATCTTTCAACATATAATAAAACAAAAAAGTAAAATTTTTTGTTTTTTTCTTACTTTTTATTGATTTTTTTGTGAAAATTCAGTCTTTTTTCAATTTTTTCATTTATTTTTCTTAAGTTTTTATTATTTACTACCATATAATTTATAATTTAATTGTTCAGTTATAAGTCATAGGTGAACAAATTTTATTTAATTTTAACTTAACTAACATTACAGGAGTGATAATGAAAAAATCAACAAAATTATTTTTAAGCATTGGCGCTGGATTAACAGCTATGGCTGGTATTCCTCTTGTTGCCGCTAGTTGTGGAGGTGGCAAAAGAGCTGTTTCAGCTACAGGATATACACACCCTAAATCACCAAAAACAACAGTTGTTAATATCAACACAGATGATAAATTTAAATTAACACCAGAACAAGCTAAAAGCGTTAAAAAAATAGCTGTTATTACAGATGCTGGAGATTACAACGATAAATCATTTAACCAATCAGCTTGAGAAGCTATTTTGACATTTGCTAATAAACAAAACCCTGATATTCCTCGTGATAAATATGACATTTATGAAGTTAAAGAAGGAAAATTTACAGATGCATATAATTTAGCATTAAACAGTGGTGCACAAGTATTTGTATTACCAGGTTTCTTACATGCAGACAATATCAAAACATGATACCAAGCAAACAAAGCTAAAATTCAAGAAAAGAAAATCACACTTATTGGTTTAGACTTTGATAACGGTCCATTCGGTGCAAATATTCCTGATACTGATGGAACAGGTATTTTCTTAAATATGAAAATAAAAGAAGCTGCTTTTATAGCAGGTTATGCTGCAGCTAAATTCTTATCAGAAAAACCAGAGGCTAAAAGAACATTTACAACCTTTGGTGGTGGTGCATTCCCTGGTGTTACTGACTTTAATGAAGGTTTCATGAAAGGTGTTTTATACTTTAACTCTCAACCTGGAAATGAAGATAAAAAAGTTAGAACATCTGAACCAGAAGTTAATTTAACTTCAGGATTCACTGTTGGTCAACAAATGAACGGTGTTATTGAAGGACGTTTAGCAACTAACCCAAGTTTAATTTTACCCGTTGCTGGTCCTGCGACAGACGTTACTGTTAACTCACCAAACTTAGGTGACGCCTTAGTTGTTGGTGTTGATACTGATCAAGCTTTATCAGTTTCAAAAAATAGTGATAGATTCTTTACATCAATTCAAAAGAACATTGGTCAAGCATTTTATGATGCAGTAGCACGTGTAGCAACCGGAATTGGTATGAATGACGAAATTTTAGGTGGATTTAAATACGGTTCAAAAACTGTAAACTTAGTAAACGGTGTTGACAAAAACTGAGTAGCAGTTTCTCCATCACACTTATTAGGTGAAGACAAAGTTAAAGCAGATAAATATCTTGCAGAAGGTAAAGCAGAATTCGAAAAATTAGAAAAGAACGAAACTTTATACAGATGATTAAGTTCCGGTAGAGTAACAATGGGGGCTGATGCAGCTGAAGTAAACCCAGTTGGTCAAAGACTAAATCAACTTGCGACCGAAATTAACAAAAGAAGTTAATTAAAACAGCAAATATTTAATTATATTTATGAATGCAGTAGAATTCGTAAATGTAACTAAGACATTTCCCGGAATAGTGGCAAATAATAAAGTTTCTTTTAAAGTTAAAAAAGGAACAATACATGCACTAATCGGCGAAAATGGTGCTGGAAAAAGTACCTTGATGTCCGTTTTATTTGGATTATATGAACCTACAAGCGGTGAAATCTATATAAACGGCAACAAGGTATTTTTTACCGGACCAAATGATGCTAATGCCCTAGGTATTGGTATGGTTCACCAGCATTTTAAATTAGTTGATGTTTACACAAACTTAGATAACATCATTTTGGGAGAAGAATGAACCAAAAATGGTGGATTTTTAGATAGAACGATCGCAATTAGAAAAATAAAAACTTTACAAAATATTTACAACCTTCATTTTGATTTATTCCAAAAATCAGGTGAAGCTACAGTTTCAACGCAACAAAAAGTTGAAATTATGAAAATGTTATACCGTGGTAACGATATTTTAGTTTTTGATGAGCCTACAGCAGTTTTAACTGATGAAGAAATTCAAGGTTTATTAAAATCATTTGAAATTTTCAAAAAAAATGGGAAAACAATATTATTTATTTCTCACAAATTAAAAGAAATAGAACAAGTTGCTGACAATGCTACAGTTTTAAGACTTGGTAAAGTTGCAGGTAACTTTGAAGTTAAGAACACACCAATGTCTGAAATTGTTAAGGCAATGGTTGGTGATGAAATTGTTGAAATTAAAAATACAGAACCAGCTAAAAGAGATGATGTTGTATTTTCTTTAAAAAATATAACAACAACAAAATTAACTAAAAACTTAAAAAATATTTCTTTTGATGTTCACGCAGGAGAAATATTTGCTGTTGCTGGAGTTGCCGGTAATGGTCAGGAAGAATTAGAATACATTTGTGGTGGATTAGAATTCCCTCACAAAGGGACAGTCGAACTAAGAGTTTATAATCCTGATACTAAATCTTTTGAATTAAAAGATATAACAAAAAACACAGCATATTCAAGAAGTAAAGATCATATGGCTTATATACCAGCCGATAGACATCATCATGGTTTAATATTAGACTTTACTTTAGAAAAAAACTCAATAATTAGAAGATTGTGAGATAAAGCCTTTGAAAAAGGTGGATTTATTAAAAGCAAAGAAATTAATAAATTTACAAATGAAATTATTCAAAAATATGACGTTAGATCTTCACAAGGTGCTAAGAGTTTAACTAGATCATTATCTGGTGGTAACCAACAAAAATTTATAGTTGGACGTGAAATGGAATTTGAACATGATTTCATTATCATTGTTCAACCAACCAGAGGTATGGATATAGGTGCTATAACCAATATTCATAGTGAAATAATTGCAGAAAAACAAAGGGGGAAAGCAATTCTATTAATTTCTTATGAATTAGATGAAGTTTTAGCTTTAGCCGATACAATTGCAGTTATTAATGAAGGAAAAATAATTTCTATTCAAGATGCTAAAAAAATTACTAGAGATGAAATTGGTAAGTATATGTCTTCATCAAATAATGAAGAAGAAAACAATAGATGATGAATTGCTAAGACAATAGATGATGCAAATGACAATTATCGTACTTTCTTAACTAAAAATATTCACGTTTATTAGATGAAGCTAATTTAAAAATAGCATCATTGAAATCAAATCTTTTTATAGCTAAAAAAGGTAAAAACGTTGAAAAAAACCTACTTTCAGAAATTTATGAAAATATTGCTTTAGCTAAAAAAGAAAAACAAGATTTATTGATTAAAAAGAATGAAGAATTCAATATTTTAAAGGATAAATCATTATTTGAATCGCTATATAATGAACAAATGAAAGGAGACAAATAATGCAAGAAACAAAACAACCAAGTAAATTCATGTCTTTAATGTCTTCTTTTAGTAAAAAGATGTCACAACTTGTAAGACTAGAATCAAATAGAAGCCTAGCAAGAAAAGTTGCTTCTTCATTATGAGCTTTATTATTTGGGGTTTTAATTTCTTTAATATATATGGTATTTAAAGGTCAATTAAACCCATTCGTTGATTCAATTAGTATTTCAGACATTTTTAAAAAAATAGGTGAAAGTTTTAATGCCTCAAATGCTGATAACTTTAAATTCTACTTTATAATCTTTGGTTTTGCAGGTTTAGCATCAGCAATAGGTTTTAAAGCAGGTCTCTTTAATATCGGTATTAGTGGACAAATGATGATGGCCGGTCTTTCTTCAATGGCTATCTTTATCTCATTAAACTTTGATTCAACAAAAACAATACCTGCTGGTTGATTAGCATTTACATTATTATTATCAATAGTATTGTCATTTATTATTGCATCAATAGCAGGAGCTTTAAAAGCTTATTTAAATGTTCACGAAGTTATTTCAACAATTATGCTTAACTGAATAGTTGTTGGATTAGCATCATTATTCTTTAAAAAACAAGCAGTTGGAGCTATTTTCATTTCAAAAGGTAAAACAGAAACATTTTTTGCTGATGATGAAAATGGAACAAAAGCATTAGGGATTATTGATGACAAAGTTAAATTAGGATTTGTTATCGGTGGAATCGTTGCATTAATTTTATTAGTAACAATTATTACAATAATCTTTAACTTTACAACTTTAGGATACAAAATAAAAATGCAAGGTATTTCAAAAACAAACGGTAAATACATGGGAGTTAATGATAGATTAACAACTGTTGTAGTTATGGGTGTTTCAGGAGCCTTAGCAGGGGTAGCAGGATTTTATTGATATGTTTTAAAAGAAACGGCGCCAGTATTTCGTTCAGTCGACACGCCGCTTGCTTTAGGTTTTGAATCTATAGCAATTTCTTTATTAGCATTAAACGCTCCTGTAGGTATTCTATTTACCTCATTATTCTATACAATAATTTATAGTTCAAAACTATACTTAACAAGAGGACCATTATATCTTTCAGAAGATGACGTTAGTGTTGCAACAGCATTAATTCTTTATCTAGCAGCTATCTCTCAATTATTTATGACATTTAAACCTTATAAATTTACAAAGAGAGCATTTGCTACAATGGTTCACTCTGAATTCATTCCTACAATGAAACTTCATATGTTGGAAAGCAAAAAAGCAAGATCAATTGCGTCATATAGTATGGCTGTTCATAATATAAAAATGAAAATTGATCAAAATAATGAAACTCAATTATTAAATTCATTAATGGCTAAAAATCAAAAACATGCAATGAATTTACACAAAATCGAAGTTCTTAAAAAATTCTGATTAGAAAAATTAGAATTAGCTAAAGAAGTTCAAAAACAAAGACAAGTTTTAGTAGATTACAAAAAAGCTATTAAATTAGAAAATAAATCAGCTGAAACAAAAGATTTACAAAAAATTGAAATGCAAAAACAACAAGTTGCAGTTTACAAGACTCAAATTAAGGATGCAAAAACAGTTTACAAAAACTTAAAACTTGATAAAGAAACAACATTTAAATTTGATTATGTAGATAATTTTGATTATTCAATTTTCAAAAATAAACCTGAATCACATAATTCATTAATCAAAAAAATGAAATTAGAACAAAAAAACATGTCAAATGAATATTTAGAAAAAGCTATGAACTTTAAAAATTCAGATGCAGAAACATTAAAATATTTTGAAGACATAAGTGATAAAAAACAACAAATCTCAAGCAAAATGCATGAGTTAGGTTACTTTGAAAAAATTGATATTGTTCAACAAAAAAGAGCTGATTTAAAAACAGTTTCACAAAAATACATGACAATGTATAAAGAATTTGCTGACACTATGTTAAATAACTTAAAGAGAGGAGAAAATAATGCTTGCTAGTTTATCAATTAATATACATCAAAATTTATTATTCTTCTTCTGTGTTTTAAGTTTAGGTGCTATATCAGGTATGTTCAGTGAAAAAGTTGGTATTGTTAACATCGGTATCAACGGGATGATGTCAATGGGTTGTGTTATTTATTTAGTAGTAGCGCAAGTTCTAACATCATCATTAGGAACAGAAGGAGCATCTCATTCCTTCTGACAACTTCTTGCTTTACCTATTGCCGGAATAGGTGGTATGTTATTTGCATCACTTCACGGTTTTGCAACAATTAAATTAAAGAGTGATCATACTATTTCTGGTTTTGCTATTAACTTATTAGCATTTGGTTTAGCAATCATTTTATTAGATATTTTTGGTAATGGAAACAAAAAACCAGCTATGAATATTCAAGAATTGGCTTATATAGTTGATTTCTCAGCTGGTAGATTTGAAGTATTCTCACTAAAAATATTTGTAACTCTTTTAATCATTGTATTATCAGCCATAATGTTATACATGACTAAATGAGGTTTAAGATTTAGAAGTGTTGGTGAAAACCCACAAGCTTCTGACGTTGCTGGTATTAATGTTAATTCATATAAATGACAAGGTGTATTAATTTCAGGATTTATAGCTGGAATTGCTGGTGGTTTCTTTGCTCAAGCAAGACCTTCATCATTTAATGGTGATGTTCTAGGATATGGATATTTAGCTCTATCAATCATGATTATGGGTCAATGAAATATTTACATCATTTCAGCAATTACATTCTTATTCTCAGGATTATATGCATTCGCTTTCTCAGCTCCATCATTTATTCCTGGTTTAAGCCAATACCAAGCACTATTTACATTGATTCCTTATGTTTCGGCTTTAGCAGTTATTGCTTTAACGGCACGCAAATCTCACGCCCCTGCTGCATCGGGAATAACCTATGACAAATCAAAACGTTAAGTTTTATTAAAAAAGAGTCGCTTCGGCGACTTTTTTGTTTCAATTTTTTTAAAAATAAAAAAAAGAAGATCACCTAAAGTGATCTTTGAGTTTGCAACTACAGTATTCTTTCGAATACACTATAATTATACAACTAATTGAAATAAAAATAACTGCAAAACAGTTATTTTATTCTCCTTCTTGTTTAGAATCTTCAGGAGTATTTAAATTATCTAAATTTATTTCAGCGGTTATTTCTTTTAATTCTTCGCTATTTAATTCACGATCAAAGTTATCGCCACTTTCTTCATCTACTATTTTAGCTACAGCAACTATTTTTGAGTTTCTTCCTTTTAAGTTAATTAATTTAACTCCCTTAGAATTTCTTCCTACAATAGCTACATCTTTTAATGAAAATCTAATAGCAATTCCATCGCTAGCCATAATAATTAAATCTTCTGAACCATGTACATTCGCTGCAAAAATTAATTTACCAGCTTTATCACTATTTAATGCTAAAACTCCAGATGCATTTCTTGCTGTTTTTCTAAAGTTTTCCATTAATGTAAGTTTACCAAATCCTTCTTCGCCTAAACTAAATATATATTTACCTTCTCTTGAAGAAGAAGCTGAAACAACTTCATCCTTATCTGATAATTTAATTCCATTAACACCAGCTGCTAATCTTCCCATTGCTCTAACGCTTTGAATATCAAATCTTACTAATCTTGAATTTGATGCAGCTATTGTTAATTCTTCTGCTTCATTTACTATTAATGCTTCTTTTAACTCATCTTCATCTCTTAAACTTAAAGCTATTTTTCCAGCTTTATTAATTAATTTATAAGCACTGATAGCAGTTTTTTTAATAACCCCATGTTTTGAAATGGTTACTAAATATTCATCATCTTTATAATCATTAATTGATAAGATTTTAATTACTTTGTCATCTTTATCAATTGAAGGTATAACGTTTATAATAGGTATTCCTTTTGATTGTTTTGTACCAATAGGTACTTCATGTCCTCTAATACGATAAACCTTCGCTGAGCTTGTTAAAAATAGTAAATCTGTATGTGTATTTGCTACTAAAATATCTTTAATATCATCGTCTTGATATGTCTTAGCAGTTGTTACACCTACACCACCTCTTTTTTGTTCACGATATTCTTCTATATCTAAACGTTTAATGTAATTATTATGTGTTAAAGTAATAACAACATCTTTTTGTGGGATTAAATCTTCATTATCAATACTACTTGCTTCATTTCAATTAATTTCACTACGACGTTTGTCATTAAATGCTTCTTTAACTTCTTGTTGTTCTTTAATGATTAATTCAATTAATAAATCATAGTTTCCTAAAATTCTACGGTATTCTTCAATTCTTTCATGAACTTGAACTAATTCTTCATTCATTTTTTTAATTGCTAAACCAGTTAGCCGTCCTAATCTCATTTCTACAATAGCCTTTGTTTGAATTTCAGTTAGTGAAAACTCTTTAGCTAAAGTTTGTTGAGCTTCTGAATCTGTTTTTGATTGTTTAATTATTTGAATAACTCTGTCGATATTTTCAACACAAATTTTTAAACCTTCTAAAATATGTGCTCTTGCTAAATCTTTTTCTAAATCAAATTGTAATCTTCTAGTTGTTACATCTATTTGGTGTTTTAAATAAACTTCTAAACATTGTTTTAAATTTAATAATTTAGGTTCATTATTAACTAAAGCAATCATATTAAATGAAAAGTTAGTTTGTAATCTTGTTAATTTAAATAATTGATTCAAAATAACTTCAGGAACATATGTCTTTTTAATATCAATTACAATTCTTATACCTTCTCTATTAGATTCATCTCTAAAATCTGCAATTCCATCAATTTTTTTATCTTTTAATAATTCAGCAATTTTTTCCATTATTTCAGTTTTCTTAACTTCATAAGGAATTTCAGTAATTATAATTTTGCTTTTGCCATTGCTTAATTCTTGAATATGAGCTCTAGATCTTATTGTTACTGAACCACGACCAGTTTCATAAGCACTTATTAAACCTGCATAATTGAATACTATTCCACCTGTTGGAAAATCTGGCGCTAAAACATATTGCATTAATTCTTGAATTGTAATATCAGGATTTTTTGCTAAAGCACAAACTGCATCAATTACTTCACCTAAATTATGAGGTGGTATATTAGTTGCCATACCAACTGCAATACCACTTGTTCCAGAAACTAATAAATTAGGAAATTTAGCAGGTAATACTACTGGTTCTTTTTCAGAACCGTCATAGTTGTCTATAAAGTTAACAGTATTCTTTTTAATACTATCAACCATAGCCCCAGCAATTTTACTCATTCTTGCTTCAGTATAACGCATAGCAGCAGGTTCATCACCATCTATTGAACCAAAGTTACCATGACCGTCAATTAAAGGATAACGTAAAGAAAAGTCTTGAGCCATTCTTACCATAGCTTCATAAACTGATGAGTCACCATGTGGGTGATATTTCCCTAAAACATCCCCAACAATTCTAGCTGATTTTTTATGAGCCACTGTATGAAACATTCCAAGTTCAGACATACCATATAATATTCTTCTATGAACTGGTTTTAATCCATCTCTTGCGTCTGGTAAAGCTCTAGCCACAATAACACTCATTGCATATTCAATGAATGAAGTTTTCATAACTCTAGCTAAATCAGCAGGTTGTAACCCATTTGTTTCAACTTCTAAAATTTGAGATTTAACTGTATATCCTTCTTTATCTTGAGGAATTACTTCTTCATCATCATCTTCAACGACAATTTTTTCTTCATCATCAAACACTTTTTTTATTGTGTCATCAAAATCATAGTATTTGTCATCATCATCTTGAAGTTCTTCGTCTTTTCTTTTTTTATCATCTTCAGGATCGAATTTAATCATTACACCTCCGTTTAATATATTAAATATTAATATATTATTAATTATACCAAAATATCATTATTTAAATAAATCAAAAAAATTAAGCTTTAAATTTTAAAGTTTTTTAATTAAAAAAAATAAACACAATTTTTATGTTTGTAATACAAAAAAAGTGTTTATTTTTGGACTTTAAAATATTAAAATAAGTTTATTTTTTTAAAAAATTAAAAGCAATAAAATTTATATTTTTATTCATTTCTTTAAATTTCTTTTCATAATCAGTGAAATGGTTTTCAATATCATAATCGCAGTTGTGTAAATCAGTAGTGTTATATATAATATTTGCTTTATATTCTTGTAGTTCTTCTAAAGCAAATTCGTATAATAAGTCATTATCGCTTTTAAAATAAATAATTCCATCTTCAGCTAAAATGCTTTCATATTTTTTTAAAAAATCTCTATATACTAATCTTCTTTTAAAATGTCTTTTTTTAGGTCATGGGTCAGAAAATGTTAGTCAAATTGTATTAATTTTATTGCTAAAATATTCCTCAATTTTTATAGCATCACCTATTAAAATTTTTGCGTTTGTAATTTTTGCTTCTTTAAAGCGTTTTAAAGCACTTAAAGCAGGTGTTGAATATTTTTCTAAACCAATATATGTAATTTCAGGATGATTTTTTGCTAACTCACAAAGCATTTTTCCTTTACCCATTCCTATTTCTAAAACAGTTTTATTATTTAATTCATAAGGAAAAGAATTGATTGAGTATTCTGAATTTAAAATAATGTCTAAAGCATCTTTATTGTGTCTTAATCTCATAATAATAATCTTAACAATTTTTTAGATTATTATTGCTAATTAAATAAAATAGTAATTTATTAAATAATAATATGCTATTATTTAATTAGTAAAAAAATAATTTTTAACATTTTTTTATTTATATTAAGATATTTTATTTATAAAAACTGCTAGAAAAATTGGAGATTTATCGTGTGTGAAGAAGACAAAATAACTTGTTTTCAGGATCTTTTTGATGAACCTGATTACAATAATAAAATAAAGAAAACCCATAGAAAATTATATGAAATGGGTCAAATGACTTCAATACAAGCTTTTAAATACGATGGTACTTTATATAGACAATATGAAGGAGCAAAAATTGTTGCTAATTTAGAAGACTTTGTTGTTGTATTACTATATAAAACAAAAGTATCAGAAGATGAGATCAAATGAGTTGTATCTGAACCTACACTATTTTTATTTGCTAAGAATAGATTTTATAATGCTTCAATAACTTTAAATAAAAGCAAAGGTAACTATATATATGTAAATTTAGCTAGTCCATTTTTTATTGAAAACGAAGTAATTAAATATATTGACTTTGATTTAGATATTAAAAGTTATGGTTCTGATAAAGAATTCAATGTTATTGATTGATATGATTTTAAAACAAATATTAAAAAAATGAAATACTCTTTAAAATTGGTTTATAAGTTATATGATGAACTTGATTATTTATATGACCAACATAATACAAAAAATGGGATTTTTTCATCTAAGTTAATTAAAGGACTTGAAAAGATGTTAAAAGAAGCCGGTGATTTATAAACAGCTTAGGCTGTTTTTTTGTTTAAAAAAGACAAAGCATAAAGCTTTGCCTATTTTTAATTTTATTATCTTGATGAAGTGTTAGATCTTGTTGCGTCTTCACTTGCTGCTGCAGCAGGTTTTGCTGCACCTTAGTTGTTTGAAGAACCGCTTTGTGAGGTTGGATTACTTGCTGTTCCTGTTTCTCCAGCTGGTGCTGAACTTGAGCCTGATTCGGCTTGTTTTCCAGCAGAAGAAGGTGTAGTTGCTGCAGATTCTGGTGAAGGTTACTTTTCTTCAGAAGAAGAAGTAGTTGCAGTAGGTTCATTTAATTCTAATTTCATTGTTAATGATCCTTCTGAAATTAATGGAGCATTTCCTCTTCCCTTGAATTGAGCTAATTTAGCTGTAATTGTAATTTATGGTTTTGCATTTTCAGTTTTTGCTGTAAAAGTATAATCTAATTTTGCTGAAATATTTGTTTCTTTATAAATAGGTTCTTTTGCATTTGCTAATTGATAGTTATCTAAATTGATGCCTGATAATGATGCAAAATCGTTAACATTAACTTGTTTGTCTTTTTTTGCTTTTCAAACAGGATTATCTTGGCTTTTAATGAAAACAAGTTTTTTGTCATTTCTTTCGTATCATATACCGTATGAACCATCTTTTAAACCATTAAATAATTCGGTATTCATTTCTGCTGTTAAGGTTACAACAGGTTTGCTTGCTGTAACTGCTTCGTTTAATAATTGTTGTTCTGATTTTTCAACTGTAGGAGCAGCGCCATTACCTTCTTCAGGTTTACCTTCGTTACCTGCTGGAGGGGTTACAACTGTGTTTGTTTTTGTTTCTTTTTCTTTTGTACAACTTGCAGCTATCACAGGAGTTGCTAAAATAGGAGCAACTGCACTGATTGATAATAAAATTTTAAAAGATTTTTTCATTCTCTATACCTTTCAATTTTTAATTTCTATTCATTAATTATTATAAACTATTTTAAAATAAAGTTGTTTTTTAAAAAAAATTAAAAAACGAAGAGTTTTATTCTTCATTTTTCTTATCATCATTTTGTGTTGTATTTTCAGTAACTGAGTCAAATAAATCGTTAAATGATTGTTCTGAAAATTCTTCTTTTAATTGTTCTTTTGTTTCATTTAAAGATTTAGGTAAAGCCATATTTTTTTCAATGTATTCTATCTCTTCAGCGACAATAGTTTCATTAATAATTAAGGCTTCTTTAATTAATTTTAATAGTTCAATATTTTCTTTAATTATTTTAACTGCATCTTTTTCGGCTTGTAAAATTATTTTTCTAATTTCATCATCAATTTCTTGACCAACTTTATTAGAAAATGATGCATTTTTCATATAGTCTCTACCTAAAAAAGGAGTAGATGAGTCTTCTTCATATTTAATAGGTCCTAAATCAGATAAACCTCATTCGGTTACCATTTTTCTAGCTATGTTTGTTGCTTTTGCAATATCATCGCTAGCTCCGGTTGAAACATTTCCATCGCCATAAATAATTGATTCAGCAGCTCTACCACCCATAAATGAAGTAATAATTGCTAAAAGTTCTGATTTTGAATGGTTGTATTTTTCTTCTTCAGGCATCATTAGGTTATAACCACCAGCTTGCCCACGAGGAATAATAGTTATTTTTTGAACTTTGTTTCCACCTTTTATTTTAAGACAAACAACAGCATGTCCAGCTTCATGAATAGCAACTCTTTCATTTTCTTTTTGTGAAATAGTTCTTGATTTTTTAGCAGGACCTGCAATAACTCTATCAATAGCTTCATCAATTTGAGCCATTGTAATAAATTTAGTTCTTTCACGAACGCTTAATAATGAAGCTTCATTAATTACGTTTTCTAATTGAGCACCTGAAAAACCAGGAGTTCTTCTAGATACTTTTGCAAAATTAATTGATGGATCAATTCTTTTTCCTCTAGCATGTAATTTTAAAATAGCTTCACGTTCTTTTACATCAGGTAATCCAACAGTTATAGTTCTATCAAATCTACCAGGTCTTAAAAGTGCAGGGTCTAAAACGTCAGTTCTGTTTGTAGCCGCCATTATTAAAATACCACTATTTTCTTTCATACCATCCATTTCAACTAGTAATTGGTTAAGTGTTTGTTCTCTTTCATCATTTCCTCCGCCAATACCAGCACCCCGAGCTCTACCAACAGCATCTAATTCATCAATAAAGATAATAGCAGGTGCACTTTCACGAGCTTCAGCAAACATATCACGAACTCTTTTTGCTCCTAAACCAACAAACATCTCAACAAAGTTAGATGCTGAAATGAAAAAGAATGGAACATTAGCTTCACCCGCTGTTGCTTTAGCTAATAAAGTTTTACCAGTTCCTGGAGGACCCCCTAATAAAATACCTTTAGGAATTCTCGCTCCAGCTGTTTCATATTTTTTAGGATTTTTTAAATAGTCAACTAATTCAGATACTTCTTCTTTAGCTTCTTCATTTCCTGCTATATCTGTGAATTTTTTAGTACTATGAATTTTTTGAGCTAATGATTTTTGATTTCCCATTGGGTTTCCAGCCATTAAACTTCCACCACTCATGATTCATCTTAAAAATGTTAGCATTATTATTGCACTAATACCATAACCCATAATTTGTAAAGCAGGCATAAATATTGAAGCAAAAATGCTTGGTTCTGGTAATTTAGCAAATGTAAATGTACCGTTTCCTGTTGGTGATGCAACTGCTTTAATTAAAGCATCTGTTAATGTTGCATTAGGATCTACTATTTTTGCTCAATTTAGCATATCTTTATCAAAACTTCTTTCAGCAAATCCACTTAAAATTACTGTAAATGAATAAGAATTACCAAAATAGTTAGGATTATTTACTATTTCTCCAATTACACCACTTGGAGCATTCAATGTGACTTGAATTGTTTTTGCAAACCTATCATCACTAAATGCAGATAAATAAACATCGTCATTTGTATTTGCGGTTGCACGTTCAATAACTTTTTGTAATACAGGAATAGTTTGATAATTAATTAATGAACGTCTAACGTAAGTATATATCGCTATAATTCCAGCCACTAATAAAACCACACCAATTCATATTAGTATCATATGAATTCATGTCAGTTTTCTTTTCTTTGACTTTTCTTCCATTATTTTCCTTTCTTAGTTTAAGCAAATTATATTGAATATTTTATCATATTTTTTTGTTTATATAAAAAGATATCATCAGCTAGCTTGTATTTTGAGGTTCTATTTTTAGATTCTAAAAACAAAATTATGTTTTCTAATTTATTTTTAGATAGTTTAATATTTTTAAAATTATTATGTATTAAATAAAAAACTAATTCTTTTTTAAGTACCTGTTTTTTTAAAAAATCACAGTCAAAATCTTGGTTTTTTCAATTATCATAAAGTTCTTTAATTTCTTTTGTTTGTTTTAGTTTTTCAACATTTTTTGTGTTATATTCATCAAACAATAATTGCTTTTTATCTACTGATATTTTTTTAAGTTCAAGTCTTATTTTATTTCTTGTATATTCAGGTAAATCGTTTGTATAATCAATTGCAAATTCATAATTATTTTCTAACATATAATTTTTGATTTCATCTTTTCAAAAATAATCTAATAAAGGTCTATAAATTAATAAATTGTCAATTTGATTTTCTTTTTTAATTCCTCAATATTCAGGCATTCTTTTTGAATTTTCTTGCATTATTGCAGTTTCTAAAAAATCGTCTTTATGATGTGCTAAAAATAAAATGTTAGTATTGTATTTTTTAGCCATTTGTTTATAAAAATCATATCTTTCTTCTCTAGCAATAGCTTGAAAATTACCAGATTGTTTTTCTGAATGTTTAATTTCTAAAACTTCAAAATGTTTATTAATTTTTTTTGCAAATTCATAAACTAAGCTTTGATCATAATCACTTGTTTTTCTTTTATGATAGTTTACGTGAACTAAAATAAGATTATAGTCTTTTAAAATATAAGATAAAAACATGGAATCAGGGCCTCCACTATTTCCAATTAAAATAGGAGTTTTTTTATCTATATTTAAATTTTTTAATAATTCTAAAATTCGATTAGTCATAAATTTTACCAGTGTATTTATTCATTACAAAACGAATGTCGTTACTAATAAAAGAAATTAAAGCTTCAGCTGAGTATTCAAAAACTTGATTCATTATTGATGCTTCTTGTGCATCAAATTTGCCCAACACATGGCTTGTAGCATCTTGTCCTCTGCCTATGCCAACTTTAAGTCTTTTAATTTCATTTGTGCCTAATTTATTAATGATATCCTTCATTCCTTTTTGTCCACCTGATGAACCTTTTTGTTTTATTACAACTTTGCCTAATAATAAATCCATATCATCATAAACAATAATGATGTCATTTATTGCAATATCATAATAATCAACTAAAGCTCTAACAAAATCTCCACTTAAGTTCATATAAGTTAAAGGTTTTGCTAAAATAAAATCTTTTTCTTTATAAAAAATACCATTAAATTTCTTTTCTGTTAATGGAGCTTTCAATTTTTCAGAGATTCTATCAATAATTTCAAAACCAACATTGTGTCTTGTTTTTTGATATTCAGCTCCTGGATTTCCTAAACCTACAATTAATTTCATAACCTCGTCCTTTTATTTTCTATATATTTATAATTTAATTACTTTTTTAGCCAGTTTTTTAAATTTGTGAAAAATTAGAGAAAATCTTAAGAAAAATTTAAGAAAACTGAGCTATTTTAATAAATTAGCAAACGCTTTAACGTTTGCTCAATCATATTAATTATTTAGTTTATTTTTAATTCATTGAATGTTAGTTAAACGATTTGAATCAACATCGCTAGCTAAGCCCATTTCTAGAGCTTCTTTTTCACCTATAACTATACATAATTTTTTTGCTCTTGTAATTGCTGTATAAATTAATTTTTTGGTTAAAAGTTTTTGAGCTTCAGTAAACAAAATTACTAAAACTATTTTGGCTTCTGAACCTTGATATTTATGAACACTTGTACAGTAAGCTGGTTCAATTGCATTTACAAAATCAGATCTATTAAAAGTAACAGTTTTTTTATCATTTTCAAAATCTATAGCAACGTGTGAAATGTGTTTTGGATCTTTTTTTGAATCAAAAGTAATATGAGATATATAACCTATTTCTCCATTAAAAACACGGCCTCTTGAATCATTTACTGTATTAATTACTTTATCATCTAGCGCTAAAGTTCTTGTATTAATTTTTTCAATTACAGCATTTTCTTTTTCACGATAAAAGTTTAATAGCTCTTGATTTATATTATCAATTCCTGCATCATATTTATAAACGGGGCTTAATATAGCAATGTCATGTTTACTATAACCTTCATCTAATAAAAGCTTAAGTTGTTTTAATACTTGATCTTTTAAATCGTTTCCATGACTTTGAATAAATCTTGATTGTTTTCCTTTAAATAAAGGCATTTTACCTTCATTAACCATTAAAGAATCAGCTATTATGTCATAGTTTTCAGCCTGTCTATAAACATGCTCTAGTTTAATAATTTTTAATAAATTACCTTCAATAAAATCTCTTATTAAATAACCAGGTCCTATAGCTGGAAGTTGGTCTTTATCACCTACTAAAATTATTTTTTTAAGATTAGGTGATTTTAAACCTATTAAAAGTGAATAAAATAAATCCAAGCTAACCATTGAAAACTCATCAATGATTAAGCAATCAATACTCTTTTTATTTCTTTCATTAACATTAAATGATTGATTATCTGGATCAAATTCTAAAAAGCTATGAATTGTTGATGCAATAATTTTATCTTCATAATTATTTAAATTTATTGTAGCTCTTCCAGTAGGAGTAACTATTGCTAAATTTTCCACGCCATATTGATTTTTTAAGTCTTCAATTATTTTATTAGTAATTAAAGTTTTTCCTGTTCCAGGATAACCAGTTATTAAAACTAAATTTTCATTTATGGCAGCTTCAATTGCTTCTTTTTGTTTTTTATCAAAATGAATATGATGTGAAAAAGAAACAGTTTGTTTAGGAACTTTATAAGTTGAAATTTCTTGTAATCTTTTAACTATGTATTCTTCCATGTCAAGAATTTTTTTAGTACTGTAATAAATACCATCTTCATAATTAAAAGCTTGTAAATATTCAGATTCTAAAAGTAATTTAATAGCTTGATTAAATTGCTTTATTT
The DNA here is from genome assembly GCF_003855455.1 of Mycoplasma struthionis. GTDB lineage: Bacteria > Bacillota_I > Bacilli_A > Mycoplasmatales > Metamycoplasmataceae > Metamycoplasma > Metamycoplasma struthionis. The sequence continues at coordinate 173,489 of NZ_CP034044.1, read as the reverse complement.
CTCTAGGTCATTCTAAATCTTTATTTGCATTTATTAAAAGTTCTTCATAAACTTTATCAGATCTAATTCTTGTATGTCCTGTATTATAAAAATAATCATATAGAGCTTTATAAATATGAGTTGCAGGTTTGAATGGATGTTCATTTTTATATTCTGAATAATTTAATGAAAGCTTATCCATATCCTCTAGTCTCACATCTTCATCTTCTAAATAAAATAAATAAAAGTTGTCTTTATATTTTTCAATAAATTCATCAAAAGAATCAAAGTGTTTTTTTCTTATTTTCTTTTTAATTAATTCATATAAAGAAGTTGATAAATTAAGTTTTAAAAAAGTCATTTGATCTTTTATAAGTTGAGGATTATTTTTTAAGAAGTTAATTGCTTCATTTCAATTTTCTTCTGAAAGTTTATATTTTGTATAGTCAATATTTTCTTCAACCATTCTTTTTAAAGCATTAGTACCTAAATCTTTAACTATTCATTTAGCTTTTTCTTCACCTATTCCTGGAAAATTAGATGATTTTAAAATCTTAACTATATAAGCTACTTCAAATTCTTTTCTATCATTAACATCAATTTTACTTTTAGCTATATAACTATTTGCATATCTTGTTCTTTGATTTAATATAACTGAAAAACCATATTCTCTTCCATCCATTTGAACATCTGAATATCTATATAAATCGTCTTTAAAAACTAATGATATAGTGTTATCACGGTTTAAATTAATTGTATTTATAGGATCATTTACTGTAACTTTAAAAACACAAATAACGACACTTGTGTCGTCACTTGATCATAGTATTCTTTGAACAGTACCTTTTATAATACTTGGTTTTAATGCTTCTTTTTCTTTTGCCATAATTAAAATATATTTTAACATATTTTAAGGTTTTGAATTACTAAAATTTGTGTCAATAAATTTTTTAAAAAAGTTGAAAAAAAATAATAGTTTTACTATTATCTTTAGATTTCTAATTCAATTCTTTTTATAGCTAATTCATAAAATTCTTTATCAAGTTCTGAACCTATGAATCTTTTTTTTAATTGTTTAGCAGCAATTGCAGTTGAACCAGCACCTAAAAAACAATCTAAAACTATGTCATTTTCATTTGTATACATACTTATAAGTTTTTTCATTAATTCAACGGGTTTTTGAGTAGGATGAAAATAATTTGTTTCTTTATTAACTACTAAAATGTTATTTAAAGTCTTAGAATATTCAAAAGCATCTAGTTTTATGCCTTTAGTTATATTTTTTTCTTCATCTCATTTTTTCTTTAGTTCTTTATATTCTAAAAAGTGTTCAAATTTTCTAATATCAAATTTTTCAATTAAATCATTATATAAACTTTCGCTTAATAAACCAAAATGTTTTGAAGTGAAACAAAAGAAAAATTCTAATTTTCTATGTTTCATTATTTCATGAATTTTTCTTCTCTTTAGATTTGTAAATTTAAAAAGTTGTTGAGCATATCAACGACAAAAATGTTCTTCTTTATTAATTTCTGTTTCATTTGCAATGTTGTTAAAAGTTCTTTTATTTTCTTTATTTTCGTTGTGAATAAACACCGCAATGTTTTCAGTATAAATTAAAGGCATTTTGTCAGCATGAAAACCTTGAGCTGCATTATTTTTTTGTCAAATTAGTTCATATTTAAAATCTTTTAAATTTGATAAAATCATTTCACTATAAGTAGGTTGTTGTCCAAATACAACTATTGTTTTACCTTTTTTTATAATTCTATTAAATTCTAAAACATTTGTTTTCAATCTATTTTAGTATCTCAAGATACTTTTTTCTTTTGCCCTGATAAAATCATTCCATTGATTTTTCCGTAAGGTGGATCAATGCAAATAAAGTCAACACTTTCATTTTCTATTTTTTTAAGACATTCTAAATAATCTTCGTTAAAAAAAGTTATTCCATCTTTATCATACATATAATAATTATTATAAATTAATATTTTTAATTTAGTTTTTAGATTCAAAAGTTTTTTAAGATAAAAACTAAAAAAACAATTAAAATAATATTAATAGAAAAGAGAAGTTAAAATGATTGATTTAAAATATATTCTAAATAATGAAAAGCAAGTAAAAGAAGCTTTACAAAAACGTAGTTTTGATTTAGCTGTAATTGATGAAATTATAGCTAAAGGTAAAAAAAGAAATGATTTAATTTATACCCTTTCACAAAAGCAAGCTAAAAGAAATGAAATTTCTGAAACAATAGGTATTAAAAAAAGAAATAAAGAAGATTGTGAAGAACTTTTTAAAGAAGTTGCTTTAGTAAAAGAAGAAATAGATAATATAGAAAAACAAACAAATGATTTAATTAATGAAGTTAATAAACTTTTATTATTAGTTCCTAATATGCCTTATGAAGATGTTCCATATGGAGTTGATGAAAATGATAATATAACTCTTAAAGAACACAATACATTAGGTAGAGGTTTAGTTGAAGTTAAAAAAGCTCATTATGAAATTGCAGCTGATTTAGATTTGGTTGATTTTGTTAGAGCTGTAAAACTAGCAAAAACAAGATTTGTATTATATAAAAATGACGGAGCAAAATTAGTTAGAGCATTAGCTAATTTTATGTTAGATACTCATATAGCAAATGGATATAAAGAAATTATGCCAGCTCACTTAGTTAATTCAGATATGCTTTATGGAACAGGGCAACTTCCAAAGTTTGCTGAAGATCTATTTAAAATTGAAAATGAAGATCTTTGATTAATTCCAACAGCTGAAGTTCCTGTTACAAACTATCATTATGATGAAATTTTAAACTTAGATAAACCAATTAAATATGTTGCTTATACAAAATGTTTTAGATCAGAAGCTGGAAGCGGTGGAAAAGACACAAGAGGTTTAATTAGACAACATGAGTTTCATAAAGTTGAATTAGTTAAGTTTGTTAAAGAAGAAGACGCTTTAAAAGAATGACAAAAAACAGTAGACGATGCTAAGAGTATTCTTGAACTTTTAGAAATTCCTTATCGTGAACTTTTATTATGTTCTGGAGATATGGGTTTTGGTTCAGCTAAAACTATAGATTTAGAATTATGACTTCCTTCTGAAAAAAGATATCGTGAAACTTCTTCTATTTCTATATATAAAGATTTTCAAGCAAGAAGAGCAAAAATCAGATATCGTGATGAAAATAATAAAATTAAATACGCATATACAATTAATGGTTCAGGTTTAGCTATTGATAGAGTTATGGCTGCTATTTTAGAAAACTATCAAAATGAAGATGGAAGTATTACTGTTCCTAAAGTTTTAGTTAAATATCTAAATAAAGAAAAAATACAATAAAAAACTCGTAACTATGAGTTTTTATTTTTTATATAATTAAAGAATGGAAAACAAAGAAAAGTTATCGTTTAGCTTACAAATTAAAAAAGAAATAATGGCTAAACAATTAAACAAAAAACAAATGCTTAATTTATTAAGCGGTATTTTTGATTCTTTTCAAAACGAAAATAATAAAATCAAAATTACTTTATTAAATAAAGAAATCTTTGATTTTATTTCTATTTTGCTTGATTTATTTAATTTAGAATATTCAAAAGTTAAAAAAAATGTCTTAGAAATAAATTTAGACAATTTTAAAAATGAAAATTTAAAAAAAGAAAGAGATTATTTTGGGGGTATCTTTTTAGTTAGCGGGTCAATTAATGATTTGAAGAGTTCTTCAAATCATTTAGAAATGAAATTTAGCTTAGAAAAAAATGCTAAAGCTGCAATTGAAATACTGTCTCATTATGGCTTTGATTTTAAATTATTAAAAAGATCTAATAGATATTTTATTTATATTAAAAAAATAGAACAAATATGTGATTTTTTAAAAGCAATTGAAACTATTGAAAGTTATTATTTACTAGAAGAAAGTAAGATAAGAAAAGATTATTATAATAACATTAATAGAATAACTAACTTTGATATGTATAATCAAAAAAGAATCGCAAATGCAAATGTGCTGTTTATTAATGCCTATCAATTTTTAGAAAAAAATTTAGCTTTATTAAAAAATGAATTTAGTAAAAACGAATTAGCTTTTTTTAAACTCAAAGCTAATAATTTAGATGCAAGTTTAGAAGAACTTAGCAGTATTTTAAAAACAAAAAATATTAATAAAAGTAGATCTTCATTAAACAATGCTTTAATTAAACTTAAAAAGGTTTATCAAAAATTTAATCACGAAAATTAAAGAAACTTTTAAGTGTTTCTTTAATTTTTTTATTTAATAAAAAAACACAACTTTAGAATGTTGTGTTTTTTAAAATAATTATACTGTGTATTTAAAAATTTTAAGGCTTGCAGTGTTGATGCTTGGGTCTGGTTCTCTATATGATCTAGCAACCTTTGGTTGATTTAGAATAATGCTTGATATTGTCAATCCATTATTCTCAATTTTTAACGTGATATAACCATCGACTGGTCTTTTTGCTCTAACTTGGTCATTTTCTAATCCTTGTATTGGAATATTGTATTCGCTATTCATATCGGTTGTAGTATTTAAAAATGTTACCAATCTTACTTCATAATATGTACCACTTACTAACCAAATAAGTTTTAGATCCATATAAACAAGATCACCATAGTTAATAGTAGAAGTAAATGGTGCCTTATGCCCTCTTAAAATCACGTTTCTCAAATTTTTATCACTAATACGGTTTGCGACAAATAAATCTGTTCTTTTGAAACTTTTTCCTGCCGGGCCCATTGGTCCAGCAGGTCCCACGTCTCCACGTTCACCTTTAGGTCCAGTATCGCCTTTAGGACCTTTTGGTCCAACAGCTCCAGCAGGACCCATAGGACCCACTGGTCCAGTGTCTCCTCTTTCACCTCTTGCACCAGCAGGACCGGCTGCACCATCTCTTCCTGCAGGCCCGGGAGCACCTGCAGGTCCTCTGTCTCCTTGTGGTCCTCTTGGCCCTTGAGGTCCTGTTGCTCCAGCCGGTCCTCTTTGTCCTTGGGCTCCATCTCTACCCGCAGGCCCTTGGGCACCAGGTGCTCCGGCCGGGCCTCTATCTCCTTTAGGTCCTTTTAATTTCTCTAAATCTTCTTTTGATAAATCATTTAAATTGAAGCTTGTGCTATCAGATAAATCAGAATTATTATTAGATACAGCAGGTGCATCAGCTGCTAACATTTCTCTTAATCTATGATTTTTTTCTTTTTCTAATCTTAGTTGCCTTTGGTTATTCTTATGTTCTTTTAAAGGCAATGCAACTAAAGCAGTTGTTATTGCTAAAGGTGCAACTGTCCCTACTGTTATTAGCAATTTTGATGTTTTTGTCATTTTCTCAATCCTTATTTTTTAATAATTTTTTAGTTTACAAAAAAAAAAAAAAATGGCTTTTTTCATTGCCGAAAGATTGAAAAAAGCAATTTTTATTCTTAAATTAAGGATTTTTTTAGTTTTTTATTTCTTTTGTTAAGTTATAACAAAAGCTTAAAGAAGCAAGGTGTGGACCATTTTTTAATAGTTCTATTAATTCAGCTTCTTTTAATCATTTATTATATGAAAGTTGTTCATAAAATGAACCATCAGTGCTTGGAATATTTTCTTTTAAATTAGTTACATCAAAAATATAACAATAAACAATTTCATTTAATTGTGTACTTGAAAAATATGAAGAAGATATTTTTAAATTATTTTTATTAACAATAAAACCACCTTCTTCAGCTACTTCTCTAATAGCAGTGTCTACTGTATCTTCATTTTCATGATCTAAACTTCCAGTTATAGGGCATGGAAATTGATCATTTCAATTTTGATTTTCTTTTATACCTATTAATATTTGATAGTGAATTAAAAACTCTTTTTCATTATTTTCATTAATTCTATAGCAAAGCGCAGCTATAGAATTTTTTCCTGCTCTTTGTGCATAAACTAAACCTTGTTCAGTTTTATGCAAAGTTATGTATTTTTTTGATGTCATAATATATCCTCACTTTTAAACCTTTAATATTTTAATCTTTTTTATTAATTTTTTTAATATTAGTAAAATAGATTTAAAAGTGTAATTATGATATAATAAAAATATTAAAAAACAATAAGGAGTGGAGATGTCAAAAATCTTAGTAATTAATGCAGGTTCAAGCTCAATTAAATGAACACTGTTTTCAGCTTCATTTGAAGTTGAAGCTAAAGGGTTAGCAGAAAGAATTAAAGTAGCTAATGGAAAAGGAAGATTAAATTTATATTATAAAGCTGAAAAATATTCAGTTGAATTAGAATTACCTTCTTTTTTAGAAACCGTTAAACAATTAGTAAACTTATGAAAAGAAAAAAATATTATTTCAGATTTTAAAGAAATAGACCAAGTAGCGTTTAGAGTTGTTAATGGTGGTGTTAAAATGCAAGACACTACAATTGTTACAGATGAAACAATTGAAAATCTAAGATCAGTTTTAGATTTAGCACCAGTTCATAACCCAGGTGCTTTAGAAGCGATTTTAGCATTTAGAGAAATGCTTCCACATGCTAAAATGTCAATGCATTTTGATACAGCTTTTCACAAAACATTACCAAAAGTAGCTTATACATATCCTATTAATTATGAAATAACTAAAGAATTAAACATTAGAAAATATGGTTTTCATGGTTTAAATCATCACTATGTAACTTTAAAAGCTGAAGAAATATTAAATAAAAAAGGAATTAATATAGTAAGTTTACATATTGGAAATGGTGCAAGTTTATGTGCTATTGAAAATAGTCAATCAATTGATACATCAATGGGCTTTACTCCATTAGCTGGAATTATGATGGGAACAAGATCAGGAGATATTGATCCTTCAATAATTGCTTATATAATGAAAAACAAAAACATGACTATTGAAGAAGTTATGAAAATGTTGAATGAAAAATCTGGATTATTAGGAGTTAGTTTACTATCTTCAGATATAAGAGATATTCATGAAGTTGTTAAAGAAAATGAACAAGCTAAATTTGCATTAGATTTATATATAAGAAGAATTGTTGATTATTTAATAACTTACATTAACCGTTTAGGTCATGTTGATGCTTTAGTTTTCACTGCTGGCGTTGGTGAAAACGATGACTATGTAAGAGCAGAAGTTTTAAAACAAATTAAATTACTAGATATTAAAATTGACGAAAAAGCAAACGCTAACCGTAACTTTGGAGATTATAAACAAATAAGCACTGATGACAGTGCAACTAAAGTTTTTGTTATTAGAGCAGAAGAAGAACTTTACATTGCCACTCAAGCAAAAGGTCTTAAATAAGACTTTTTGTTTTATATAATGAAAATTTAGAAAGGAGAAAAAGTGTTTAGAATATTTAAATATTTATCAGCAAAATTCAAGTGATTAACTGCTATTGCTGTTGTTTTTACAGTTTTACAAGTCGCTGCTTTTTTAGTTGTTCCAAACTTTATTGGTCAACTTGTTGGTTTAATTGTCGAAAAAACTCAACCAAATTATGCAGCATTTGCTAATACTCAAAGAGTAATAACAATTTTAAGAATAGATTTAGTATTTAAAAATGCTAATGATGCAATAATTAAAATTCTTATTTATTTTATAAGCTTTTTATTAATTGGAACAATAGCTGGTTTTATATCTTCATATTTTTCATCTTATATTTCAAATGCAGGAGCAAAAGATGTAAGAAACAGATTATGAAGACATTTAGGTACTTTATCTCAAAAAGACATAGATACTTTTACACATGCGAGAATAATTACATGCTTTACAATTGATATTTCAAGAATTCAAGTTGGTATTGCATCATTTATTAGAACTATGATAATAGGTCCTTCATATTTAGCATTAGGTTTAATATTTGGTTTATTAACCGACCTTAATTTATCATTAGTATTTTCTGTTATGATTCCATTATTATCAGCAACAATGATGATTTCAGGTATTATAATAGGACCTTTATTTAAAAAAGAACAAAAAGCATATGATGAAATAAATAATCAATCAAGAGAAAACGTTATGGGTTCTAAAGTTATAAAATCATATAACTTAGAAGAAATTCAATTAAAGAAATTTGACAATGCAAATAATAATTGACATAATGTTGCTAAAAAATCTTGATTCTCATTTAACTTAACATTTAACTTTATTAATTTAATAACTAATATATCTTCAATTTCTATTTTCTTTGTAGTTGGTTTAACTTCAAGAAATATAAATGACACAATATTATTTCAAAAAGCAATTTCAAATGGAACAACATTTACTAACTATGTAATGTTTATAACAATTGGTGTTGTCATGTCTTCATTTGTTGCCTTTACTATGGCTAGAGCTTATGTTTCAACTAAAAGAATTTCAGAAATTTTAGATAAAAAAGGTGATATTGAATTTATTAAATCAGATAAAAAAATTACAAATGGTGTTTTAGAATTTGATCATGTTACTTTTAGATATCATGAAAGTTCAGAAAGAAATGTTTTAGAAGACATTTCATTTACTTTAAAACCAGGACAAACTTTAGGAATTATAGGTCCAACAGGTTCAGGAAAATCAACAATTGCAAAATTAGCAAGCTTAGATTTTAAAACAAGTCATGGTTTTATAAAGATCGACGGAAATAACATAACTGAAATTGATACACTTTCATTAAGAAATGCTATTTCTCATGTTTATCAAAAACCTGCTTTATTAAGTGGAACAATTAAATCTAATTTATTATTAGCAAATCCAGAAGCTAGTGAGCAAGATATTATTGACGCAGCTAAAGCTTCATGTGCTTTTGAATATATTAATAGATTTAAAAACAAATTTGAACACAGACTAGAACAAAAAGCAAACAATCTATCAGGTGGTCAAAAACAAAGACTTTCAATTGCTCAAGGTTTAATTAGAAATCCAAAAATTTTAATTTTAGATGACTCGACTTCTGCTTTAGATGCTAAAACTGAAGCTTTAGTTAGACATAATATAAAAGAAAAATTTGCAAACTCACCTTTAGCAACTATTATAATTGCTCAAAAAATATCTTCAATTATTGATGCCGATAACATTTTGGTTTTAGAACATGGAAGAATTATTGGTCAAGGTACACATGAACAATTAATGAAGAGCAATAAATTATATAAAGAAATAGCCTTAAGTCAATTAGGAGGAGAAAATGAGTAACAATTATATAGACCCTCTTAAAACAGAAATTAAATATAAAAACATGTCTAAAGCCGAAAAAAAGGCTTATAGAAAAAAGAAAGACAAGTTAAAAAAGAAAGTTTTCATCAATTAATTAAATATTTAAATGCCAAAAAAGGAACTGTTTTTTGAATAATAGTAACAACATTCCTAGCTTCATTTTCATTAACCGCTGGGGTATTTGGTTTAGGATATTTTACAGACACATTTTTAACAAAAGACTTTTTAAACAATAATTTTGATATGTTAAAATTTGGGGGCTTTTTTGGTTTAATTATCTTTTTATACTTACTTCAATTACTATTTTCATATATTTCAACCCAACTAACAATTAAATCGGCTATGCTAACAGCCAAAATAATGCGGCTTGATGCATATAAAGCAATAATGAAAATGCCAATATCATTTTTTGATTCAATTAACAATGGTGAATTAATGTCTATATTATCAAATGATATTGAAAACATTACAAGTGGACTAAATGGAAGTTTAAACGCAATTATTTCATCAGTTGCTACAACATTAACTTCTTTAGCATTTATGCTTTATTATTCAAGTTATTTAACAATCATTACAATTTCATTTTTCTTTGGTTCATTAATAGTAGCTTACTTTTTAATGAAAAAAGCAACTCCACAATTTGCTAAAACACAAAAAAGAATTGCTACATTAAATGGTTTTATTGAAGAAAACCTGTCAGCTCACCATTTAATTAATTCATATCAAAGACAAGAAGTTATTAATAAAGAATTTGAAATTAAAAATCAAAAATTATTTAAATCATCATTTAAAGGTAATCTATATTCAGGTTTAATTTATCCTTACGGAAATGCAATTTCAAACATTTTACAACTATTAACAGTAGCATTTGCCTTTGTATTCGCATTTAATAATATTGGAACAGGTTCAGGTAAAAAATTCCAAGCTGGTATCATAATCTCATTTATTATTTATGTAAGAATTATGTCAAACCAAATTATTAGAACTTTTGAAAACATTAATGCAATGCAAATAGCATCAGTTTCAGCTTCAAGAGTTATTAGATTAATTAATTTAAAACCTGAAGTAAATGAAGATTTATTAAAAACAATAGATAGTGTTTCAGGAGAAGTTGAATTTAAAAACGTTGACTTTTCATATAATAAATCATCTGATACATTACAACTTAAAAATGCTAACTTTAAAGCAAACAAAGGTCAAGTATTTGCAATAGTAGGCCCTACTGGAGCAGGTAAAACTACAATCATTAATTTATTATCAAAATTCTATTTACCAAACAAAGGTCAAGTATTAATAGATAATCACTCATCTACTGAAATAAATGAAAAATCTTGAAGAAACCATATTTCAATAGTTTTACAAGATACATTTTTATTTAAAACAACTATTTTAGAAAACTTACGTTATGCAAATCCAAATGCGACTGATGAAGAAATTCAAAAAGCAGCAAGAATTTCAAGCGCTGATGATTTTATTCAACAACTACAAAATGGATATAATGAAATAGTTGAAGAAGGTGGTGAAAACTTCTCACAAGGTGAAAGACAATTGTTAGCTATTACAAGAGCAATAATAGCTAATAAAAACATTTTGATTTTAGATGAAGCAACTTCAAATGTTGATACTAGAACTGAAAAATTAATTCAAGCTGCTATGCTTGAATTAATGAAAGGCAAAACAAGTTTTGTTATAGCTCATAGACTTTCAACAATAGTTAATGCTGATCAAATCTTAGTTATTAAAGATGGTGAAATAATCGAACGTGGAACTCACGCCGAATTATTAAAATTAAATCAATTTTATGCAAAACTATATAACTCATCATTTGATGAAGATGCATAAGATATTCAAGAATATAAAAAATACTTAATTTTAGAGTAAAATAAATAATAATATGACTAATCCAAAAATAAGAAATTTTGCAATTATAGCCCATATTGATCACGGTAAGAGCACTTTAGCAGACCGTATTTTAGAATTCACAAATACTGTATCAGCTAGAGAAGCTAAAGCCCAAATTCTTGATTCAATGGAACTTGAACAAGAAAGAGGGATAACAATCAAATTAAATGCTGTTCAAATTAAATATAAAGATTATGTTTTTCATTTAATAGATACACCAGGACATGTCGATTTTACTTATGAAGTCAGTCGAAGTTTAGCAGCTTGTGAAGGTGCTTTATTATTAGTAGATGCAACTCAAGGAATTCAAGCTCAAACACTAGCAAATGTTTATTTAGCTATTGAAAACAATTTAGAGATAATTCCCATTATCAATAAAATCGATTTAATAAGTGCTGATGTTGAAAGAGTTAAACAAGAAATTGAAGATATTATTGGAATAGATGCTTCAAATAGTATTTGTATATCTGCAAAAACAGGTTTAAATATAGATCAAGTCATTGAAGCAATTATTTCAAGAATACCAGCTCCAAAAGAAGCTGATATAAATAAACCATTAGAAGCTTTGATATTTGATAGTTATTTTGATAATTATAGAGGAGTTGTAATTTACACTAGGCTTTTTAATGGTAAAGTAAGTGTCGGCGACGAAATATATTTTATGCAATCGCAAAAAAAATATTTAGTCACTGAACTAGGAATTAAAAATCCTTCTGAAACTAAAAAAGAATCATTAGAGGCTGGCGAAGTTGGTTGAATTGCAGCATCTATTAGAGATGTACATGATGTTCATGTTGGAGATACTATAACTTTAGCTAATAATAAAGTATCTCAACCACTTCCTGGATATAAAAAACTAAAACCAGTAGTTTATACAGGATTTTATCCAGTTGATACTAGAGATTATAATGATTTAAAAGATGCTTTAGAAAAAATTTCTCTTTCAGATTCTTCAATAGTTTGAGAACCAGAAACCTCAAAAGCACTAGGTTTTGGCTTTAGAATTGGTTTTCTTGGTTTACTTCACATGGACATATTACAAGAAAGATTAGAAAGAGAATTTAAATTAGACATTATTGCAACTGCACCTTCTGTAGAATTCGTTGTTACTTTAACAAATAATGAGTCAATGTCTATTACAAACCCATCTTTATTTCCTGATAGAACTTTAATTAAAAAAATAGAAGAACCTTATATCAAGGCTAATATTATGTTAGTTGAAGAATATTTAGGTTCAATTATGGAACTATGTCAAAATAAAAGAGGAAAATATATAGACATTGAATATCTAGATAAAACAAGAAGAAAATTAGTTTATGAACTTCCATTAAATGAAATAATTTTTGACTTTTTTGATTTAATGAAAAGTTATTCAAGAGGTTATGCTTCATTTGATTATGAATATATTGGCTTAAGAGAAAGTGATTTAGTAAAAGTCGATATTATGCTAAATGGTGAAAAAATTGATGCTCTAGCTATGATAGTTCACAGAGACTCAGCTTATTCAAAAAGTCGTGAGTTAACTGAGAAATTAAAAGAAGTTGTTCCAAGACAAAACTTTGAAATTCCAGTTCAAGCCGCAATTGGTGGTAAAATTATAGCAAGAGAAACAATTAAGGCATATAGAAAAGATGTTACTGCTAAACTTTATGGAGGAGATGTTACAAGACGTCAAAAACTTCTAAATAAACAAAAAGCAGGTAAGAAAAGAATGAAACAAATAGGAACAGTTGAAGTTCCACAAGAAGCATTTTTAGCTATTTTAAAAACCGATACATCTAAAAAAGGAGATAAATAATGAGTTTGAGACCTGATATGAATAATCAAAACCCGAATAATCCAAATTTTAGAAATCCAAACATTCCAACAGCTACATATACAAATCACGTTTATGAAAATGAAGTAAAAAATAAACAATTAACCTCTAAAATAACTTCAGATCCACAAGGTATTATTCCTAACAGCATTTATAAAGTTTTCTCTCATGAAATGAGAAATAAAACAACAATGATTTTAATTGCATTCTTGGTTGCTTTATCAGCAGGAATTGTAATTGCTTTATTAGCTTTAAGACCATATCTATTTTCTTCAGAAATTAAAAAAGCACCTTGAGGATGATATGTTATTCCTGTAATATTTTTATTAATATCATCAGTATACTTTGTTTCTCAAAGCTTAGAACTTTCTGGTATTAAAAAGAGTGTTTCGATGTATCGAGACAATCTAAGAATGGGTTCTTCTGTAACACCTCCATTTATAACTCTTTTATATCGTAAATTAGTTTTACGTCAAGTATATTACACTTGATTAGTTATTGGATTTTTATTTTATGTAGGTATCTTTACTTTAGTTTTATGAGCTTTAAAAGATAGAACATTTGGTAAATTAGATTTTAAAAAATGAATTCATGAAACTTTTAAAGATCCAAATTTAATTATTTATATTCTATGTGGAATAATGGCTGGGGTTTTAGTAATATTTATTATTAATGCTATATTTAGAAAGAAAAGAATTATTGATATCCAATCATTCTTTGGCGATGCTATTATGAATTACTCAGAAGTAGCTGAAAAAAGATCAGAAGCTAATAGAAGATGTGTTAAATATTTCTTTTTATCAATTTTATTAATTTTAGTTATTCCAATTATTGTTTATATTATTTTAAGAAAAACCGTTTTAAGAGGAGGAAAATAATGCCAACTTATGCAATAGTATTATTAGTAATATTACCTATTGTTACTTTAATTATTGGTGGTGTTTTAGGAATTTACATTGCTCAAAAGAAATTCAAAAAACAACTAAAAGAAAACCCACCTATTTCTGAAAAAATGATTAGAGTAATGTTTCAACAAATGGGACGTAAAGCTTCAGAAGCACAAATTAGATCAGTCATGAAGTCAATGAAAAATGCTAAATAATAATTTAAACCAGATTAATTCTGGTTTTTATTTTATAAAAAAACAGCTATGAATTCACTTCATAGCTGAAACTAAAAAATAGTTTACACATAAAATTATTAATGTTAAAAAGTAATAGACTGTAAAAATGTATAGAGGAATTTTTAATTACTATTTTCAACATTTTCAAAAGGTAAAACATTAATGATACCTTTTGCTTTATAAGTTTGATTATCAATGATAATATCTGCTTCAATAGGATATGTACCATAATCTGAAGCCAAAACAAAACTATTATTTACTAATGTTAGTTTATCAGGAAGCTTATATCTAACAATAGCATTATCTAAATTTAAATATTTAGCTTGCAAAGTTAAAGGAATTAAATAATTATTTAACTCTTCATTTTTTAAATAATGTTTAGTTGAGCTAATAATAACTGCTTTAGGCAACATAGAATCATTTAAAGTTACAATTCTATTTAAAGTAACATTAGTATCTAAAGCTTTTTCATTTTTTTGATGTTTAACTCTTATTTCAAGAGTATGTTGTGTATTTTGTAAACCTCAAGCTTCAAAACCTAATAAATCATTATTTCTAATTGATCAACTATTTTGTCAATAATCAATTAAATATAAATCAATAGTTTTAACTAATTTATTATCTAAATAAATATCAGCTATACCAGATGATTTATCTCTTTTAAAAAATACACTAACATTTGTTCCTGTAAATGAATATGAAAATTTTTCATTTTCATTTTTTAATGTTATAGCTCTATCAGTTTTAATTTGATTACCTGTTTTTATAATAGAAGCACTATCAGCATAAGTTTCAGTGATAAAGCTATTATCTCTATTTAAAACAATTAATCTATCTATACTGTTTTCACCTGGTTCTGTTGTAACAATTTTTAAAGTGTGCTTTTTGTTTGAATCTAATAAATCACTGCTAAAAGCTATTAATCTAGGAGTTCTACTTGCGCTTTGGCTAAAATCTATTTGACTAACTTTATTATCATCAATATAAACATCAGCTTTACCACCATTTACACTTTTAACTACTTGAACTAATATTTGGTTACCTGAAAAACTATAAGTTAATGAATTATTTAATTTTGCTAAATTATAACTGTGGTTATATCATGATCCAGAATCATTATTATTTCAAGAACCTCCATCTAAAACTATTTCGTTTTGCATAGAAGCTTTTTTAATATCTATATATTTAACTGAACTATTATCTAAGGTTATTTCTTTTCCTTGATATGCCCCTATAACTGAAGAATTTTCATTTCCAAAAATGTCATAGTTATATTCTTCTTTTTTATTTAAGATATTTAAATTTTCTTTATTTTTAAAAATAGCAGAATATCAGCTAGGGTAAATTGATATTAAGTTGTCATTTAAAGCAATATTATCAACTTTAATATTGTTTAATGTTAGATCTTTAGCTTTATTTGGTAAAGCATTAGCATAAAAAACATTATTTACAAAGCTTGAATTAGCACCTGCTTCATAAACTTAATTAGGATTTAAATTGTTATCTTTATTTATATATTTAAATATGTTATTTTTATATAATACTTCATTACCATGGAATATCATTTTTCCATTCATTTCTTGAATAAAAGTATTATTATATACTTTTGCATTTTTTATATATGTATTAGTTAATGGATGTTCTCCTATAGCAATAATTTGAGCTTTATTTGGACTAAAAGCTAAAGTATTATTAATTAAAATATTGCCTCTTATAATGTGGTTTTTATTATATGAAGCATCACGAATGTGAAGCATAATACCACCACCATAATTATTTATTATCAAATTGTTTTCAATTAAACCATCTTTAGTCATGTCATCTAAATTGAAGCCCATACCGTCTTTATCATTGATTCCATTTCTAACAATATTGTTAATAAACATCATATGATCTGCTCTATCGGCTCATATACCTACTCCATAGCCTGAGCTATGAGATTGAAATGTATCGACTACATTTCCATCTACAATAACACCTGTAGTATATAATGGTATAATACCAGCTCTAGTTGCATTAATTATTTTATTATTTCTAATAACGACATTTCTATGTCTATATGCTATATTATCTAATTCACCTTTTATATTTGTTGTAGTAATACCATTTGCTTCGACATTTTCTATATCGTTATTTTCAATTAATACATCTTCAAAAATAGTTATTTTTTTATCTGGGTCTAGTTCTTGAACTAAAACACCTTTTTTGTTTTTCTTTTCTTTTTCTCTTGCTGTATATGTAACTAAATTAATACCACCAGTTCTGTGTGTTGTTCTTGCACCAAAAAAATTAGCTCCATTTTTTATTAAATTACCATCTTTATCTACTGCTTTAACAGTATATATATCATCTTGAGTTCCTCAACCATTTACGTGGTTTATAGTATTATTTCTAATTACTATTCCTTTTATTACACCTTTATTATAACCTTCAACTCTAATAGCTGATCTATCACCTTGATTAGTAGCGGGATTTGTTAAATAAAGATTTTCTATTGTTATATAGTCTTGATTATATAAATAAACTGCTGCACCTATATTGTTTTCTTTAAAATCAGTCATAGGTCCTTTTATATCTTTATTAGCATTTAAAAATTTTCTTCCTTCAGCATCTATTATTGGTTTATTTCCTGAGCCATACATTGAAATAGTAATTGGATTTTCTTGACTTCCACTTCCTTTAGGTCATAAAACACCTTTAAAAACACTATTTGCTTTTAATAAAACCTTGTCTCCTGGATTTAGTTTAATTTTATTAATTTGATCTAAATTATTAAAAGGTGTTTTTTCAGATAAGCCGTCACCATTACCTTGATAATTTGAATCCAAATAATAAGTTTTAAATTCAGCTGCTATGGCTTTATTATCTTTTATTAAAGCCATAGCTTCTATTAAATTAACAGTTGTATTATATATATTTTCAGGCTCATTATTTTCTAAAGAAGTTTTTAATAAACTAAAATCTTCATTTAATTTATTAAGTTGATTTTTATTTATATTATTACTTTCAGCTTCTAATTTTCTAATTAAAGCTTTTCAATCTGCTTTTTTTGCTTTTTTAATTACTATTGCTTTAAGTTTATTATTATATTCAGTTTTATATTCTTCACTTACTTCTTTATTTAATAGTTTATTTACTAAATCTGCGTTTAAATTTTTTAAATCTTCTAAATCAAAATAAGACATTAAAGTTTTAAAACTGTTATATATTTCTAGTGATTTAGTAGCAAAATCACTAGAAAACGCAGTTAATTTATTTTCATATTCTATTTTTTAAGTGTCGATATTTAAAAAACATTTTTGTAACTCTAAAAATATATCATTATTTTCTATTTGTTTAATTACTAAAGAATTAAACAAAGACTTATACTTATTTAATTCATTTAAAAAATCTTCTTTTCAATTTATTTCAAAATCACTTAAATTATATTTTTGTAATTTATCTTCAATATTATTTAAAAGATTAATTTTGTAATTAAAATAATCTTTTAAATCTATTTTTATATTTATTTGTAAAGAATTAATTAAAGAAGTTAGTTTATCTTCTTTATTTTTTTTATCTAAATTTTCTTTTTTTAGATCTTCAATGTCTTTAATATTTTGTAAAACTTGTTCACTTTTATTAAAGTTGTTTAATAAAAGTGAATTGTAATGTTGTTCTAATAGTTTGGCTTTATTTTCTAATTTTAAAACATCATTAGCTTCATTTTGTTTACATGCCACCATAATTAATGGGCTAACAAAAACTGGCGTTTGTGCTAATAAAATATAGACTAATTTTTTTGTATTACTTTTCATAAGCATCCTTTTTTATGCCTTAAATTATAAATAAAATAATTTTTTTGTTTTATTTAGAATGTTAATTTAAATACTTTTAAGTTTTTTAATTGCAATTATGATTTATTTATAAAAAATTAAGGAGAAAAAATGACAATTGATAATGAAAAGAAAATTTCAATTTTTAACAAATTTATAAAGTATAAAAAAAATCACGGTAACATTTCTGAAATAACACTAACCCATTATAAAATTTGCTTTTATAAGCATTTAGTAAAATTAGATTGAGAAAGCAAACTTACTTTAGCTGATTTTAATAATGAGAATTTAAAAAAATCAACTATTAATTTATTAATTACATTAATTAAAAATATTAATAATTGATATACTAAAACATATAAAAAACAACTTTTAAATTTAACTGAATTAGAAAGACATAAATCAATAGTATATAAAAAAAAGCCAGCTTATTATGGTGAAATATTAGATAGGTTAAATAAAAATATCGAAGAATTTAAAAATAAAGAATTTAAATTCTTATGACATATACTTTTAAAAAATGGTTGCAGGCTTTCTGAATTTACATCAGTAGATTGACAAACCGTTTTTAATAGGCATTTTAAAATATTTAAAATAGAAACTAAAAAGAATAATAATGATCGGTTTTTATCAATACCAGAAGAAGTTTTAAAATTAACTAATAGCAATTTGGATATAAAAAAATTGCAAAATAGAATATGAATCAAAAGCAATTTTGTTAAATTTAAAAAATTTGTGTTTGAAAAAAACGAAGATATAGCAAAATTAAATTTGCAAATTTGTGCTCACTCTTTAAGAACCACTTTTATAACATATGCTCATAAAAGTGGAAAAACAGTAGCACAAATTGCGCAAATTACGGGACATAAAAATCTTAATACTATTCAAAATCATTATATAAATGTAGATGAAGAATATCAAAAAGATTTACTTTTATCGCTGCAAAAAACCAGCTTTAAAAATAAAATTAGTTATCCAAAAAAAGAATATCAACTTAAAACAGCTAAAATTTTTTTCGAGCTTGAAATGCTCGAAAATATGATTAATTTGTATGAAATTAAGTTGTTTAAAGCTAAAAAAGTAAATAAAGAAATAAAAGATGAATTAGATAATATAAAAGAATTTATAAATCAAATTATTAAAAATAAAGCTTAAAGTATAAATAATATATATAAAACTAATATATAATATATATTTTTTAAATTTATATTAAATAATTAATTATTAAATATTAGGAGTATATATGAAAATTAAAAAACAATTTCTTTTATTAGCATTAGGAATGATTCCTATAGCAACTATATCATGCCAGCATATTCATGTTAAAGCTGAAAGAGGTTTACAAGGCTTTCAAGGAGAAAAAGGTGAAAGAGGAGAACCTGGTCAAAAAGGTGAGAGAGGCGAAAACGGAAAAGATGGCAAAGGATTTGAAAAAATTTGATTGCTAAATTCTTCATTAGAAGCCTCAGATTATCTTGTGAGGCGTGCCTTTGTAAAATCAGGTAAAATATTATTTTCAAATAATCAAAAGTATCTTGAAGGAGATTTAATAACTTTATTTTTAGATCTTAAAGCTAGTTTAGACAATAAAGAATATTCAATTAATTTAAAGACTTTATTAGATACTAGAAATATAGAAGAAAAAGGTAAGGTTGTAGAATGTTATACAAGCGCAATGGTTGTAAACAAAGATTTAAAAACAAAAGCTATTATTCCAGCTTTTATAACTTATCGTTTATGAGATGATGGTATAACAGTTTTTAATATTCAAGTTCAAGAAAATGAAAAGTTTATAAATCTTAAAAATAATGAATCTCTAACAGGAAGAATAACCTTAATAAAATATTCAAAAGAAAATTAGTTTTTATTGCTTTAGATTTTTATATCTAAAGCAATTTTTTATTTATTAAATTAAAAAGGAGAAAGATGAAAAAATCATTAAAAATTATGCTAGGTTTAGCTAGTGTTTCACCGTTAGTAGCAGCTCCTTTATTCGCTCTTTCATGTGAACAAGGACCTAAAGGTGAAAAAGGTGATAGAGGACCTGCTGGACCTCAAGGTCAACCTGGAGCCAAAGGTGAAAAAGGAGATAAGGGAGAAACCGGGGCTACCGGACCTGCTGGAGCTGTAGGACCTCAAGGACCTAGAGGTGAAAAAGGGGAACCTGGTAAAGATGCTTCTTCAGTAAGTGGGCCAGCTACTACATTAGAAAGAACCGTATTATTAAATCAAGATTTTGGCGATACTCAAGAAGAAAGTCCTAAAAAAGCGCTAAAAAAAGCTTTAGTTGATAGAACTGCAATACCTTTTACTAATGGAGAAATTAAAAAAGGTGATATTGTTAAATTAAGATTAACATTAAGCAATAGATGATCTGGAGCTACATTTACAGCATTCTATTTAGGTGAACTTGACACTGATGGTTTATTTGATGATCAAGGAAACGCGGTAGAGGATGGAATAGATGGTCAAGTTTATACCTTATTAGTAAAAAATGGGTTAAATGGTACAGCACCTAAAAACAATTTTCAAACAAGAATAGCATATAAATTGAAAAAATCTTCTATCCAATTTACTGTTTTAGCAGCTTCATTCGACGAAGTATCAGGCGGTTATAGCGATACAAATACAACATCATTTAATCAAAAAATAAATTCATCAGGTGCACCATTTGTTGGTAAAATAACAATAACAAAAATCTCAACAACAGACGCGACTCCTAAAGCAGCAGAACCTGCTCCAGCAGTTGAAGAAGCTGCTCACGCAAGCAATGAATCAACTAGATAATTTCTAAATAGCGATTACATTTTGTAATTGCTATTTTTTATTTTGTCTTTAAATTAAAAAGGAGAAAGATGAAAAAATCATTAAAAATTATGCTAGGTTTAGCTAGTGTTTCACCATTAGTAGCTGCTCCTTTATTCGCACTTTCATGTGAACAAGGACCTAAAGGTGAAAAAGGTGACAGAGGACCTACTGGACCTCAAGGTCAACCCGGAGCCAAAGGTGAAAAAGGAGACAAGGGAGATAAAGGTGAAACTGGTGATAGAGGACCTGCTGGACCTCAAGGAGAAAGAGGCCCTGAAGGACCAGCTGGTAAACCAGGGGTTGCAACAAATGCTGAAACAGCTACTAGTTTAGAAAGAACTGTGCTATTTGATAGAGACTTTGAAGACTCTGCAGAAGAACCTACCAAAAAAGAAGAAAAAGCTTTATATGATATTCTAATTCATGACGGCAAAGATGGATCTACAAAAATCCCTTTTTCAGAACAAATTAAAAAAGGGGATATTGTTAGAATAAAATTTAGTTTTTCAAATAATTGAGGAAGTAATAAATTATATACAGACTATGTTGGAGAAATTAACACAGATAACTTATTTTCAACTACACCTACATGACCTTTAGAAGATGGAGGAATGAGGGGACAAATACTTACAGATTTTATAAAAGACGGTGTAACAAATAATAGTACAAAAACTATTTATAAAATTAGAATTGCTTATCTTTTATTTAATGATGGTATTAAAATTTTACAAATAAAAGGTGGTTTTAATCCAAAAGGAAACACATTCCCAGCTATAGATAACTTTGATACAGATATAAGTACAGGTTCTAGCTTTAAAGGGCATTTACAACTTTCAAAAATTTCTATTAAAGATAAAGAAGGAATAAATTTACCATTGTTAGTTAAAGCTCCAGCAGCATAAATTAAAAAGTTGGGATTTCCCAACTTTTATTTACTATCTTGTTGTTTCAGCTTTATTTGTTTTATTTGTGGTGTGTATAGAAGTTAAAGTTAGTCTTCCTGTTAAACCTTTTCCTACATTAAATTGTGTGTCAAAATTTTCTGCCTTTTTTGGAGCCCCGTCACCAGAAGTGGTAAAACCACCTCTAATTTCATTGAAAATAATTTTATCTGCTTTTAAAGTATATTTTATTCTTGCAACAAATATTTCATCAGGTTTTGTTGCATCTCCCTCTACAAGGACTCTTCCAAAAACAACTCCATTAATGCCGTCTGCATTAACCTCATCGTTATTGTATAATCCTTCAGTGTCAAGATTTCCTAAATAAAATAATTTGAAAACTTTTCTAACACGATTAATTGTTCATGCATTGTCCATTTCTAATCTTAATGTTACAATATCTTCTTTTTGAATTGAATTATTTAAAGAAATTTCTTGAGGTGTTGTAATTTTTGTTCATAAATCATTTTCTGGTGTAGAAGTTGTAACTTCATCTGCATCTTTTTTAATAGCTAAATTAAGTAAAACTGTTTTTTCCAATGAAGTGGCAGGTCCATTTGCGCTTGCACCGTCTTTACCAGGCTCCCCTTTTTCACCTTTAGGACCTTGAGGTCCTACAGCTCCGGCAGGTCCGGTAGCACCGGTTTCTCCCTTGTCCCCCTTTTCTCCTTTTGCTCCAGGTTGACCTTGAGGTATATTAGGATAAAAAATTTAGACACAAAACGCTATATGTTGATTAACAGCATATGGCGTTTTATATTCCATATTCGATTGTGGTCTATCTAAGTTATATCAAACCACAAATTTGTTAACTATATTATACACATTTAATAAATTCATTTTACTGGTATCGTAAAAATCGAATAATTCTCTTTGAAAAATTGAAAACAAATATTCCGAAGGTCTATTAGCTAATGAATTCCCTTTTGGTGACATAGATTGTTTAATGTTGTTGGTTTTTAAAAAGTCCCTAAATTTATTATTTGCATACTCTATACCATGGTCGCTATGAAAAATTTGAGGTTTTATTTTAAATTTCTTAATAGTTTCATCTAATAATTTAATAGTTGAATCAGCGGTTCTTTCTTTTGACAATGTTCAGTTTAAAATGGAATTTGAAAATGTTTCAGTTAAAACATGTAAGTAGTATCATTGTTCTTTGACTCTTACATATTTAATATCCGCATGAATTGTTTGAGCGAAAAAAGATGATGAAAAATCTCCTTTTAAAAAGTCATCAGTTCATATTTTATCGTATTTAGCTTCTTTCGGTGGTCTTGATTTGTTTGAACGCACATATGACAAAGATTTATATTGACTTTTTTCATAATTTATTCTAAAAACATATGAAGAAACATATTTTTTTGTTGATCTTATATATTTATAATAGAGTTTGTCCCTACCTATAATTAATCCTGATTTTTCAGCTTCTGCTAAAATCCAATCAATAATTTCTTGTTTAATATATTTTTCTTTAGAATCTTTTTTTGTTTTTTAAGATAGTTAGAGTAAATAGAAGTTCTGTTTATATCAAAGATTTCTGCTAGAATTTTCATTCTGCAGTTTTTAATATTTTTTTCGTCTTTTCTTTTCTTAACTTTCTCAATTATATCTGAATTTGTTATCCCATGCTCTTCTAATATTTCTTCTAAGACATCTTGATAAAATTGTCTTTCATATTCATTTAAGTCATTTATGCTTATTTTTCTTTTTCGACCTGATTTACCTTTTTTTGGAGCAATTCCCGTTTTAGATTTGAGTAATTCCATATCTAAATTATACAAGTTGTATCAATCTGTAATTAGCATTTTCGCATATTTAAATGGGTTTCTTTTATTCTTGTATTTTAAATAATTTTCTTTATATCTTTCTTCTCAGAAATCTTCAACAAAAGTAATCATCGCCATTTCTAAATCTTTTTCAATTAAAATTTTTATATATTTTAGTTTTTGTTCTGCTGTAAACTGTTTTCTTGACATAAAAAAACACATTCCTTTCTTTTAAATGGAATGTGTCTATAAATTTTTATCCTAGTTTATTACAAAATGTAATCGCTATTTAGAAATTATCTAGTTTATTCAGTATCAGAATGTGTTCCAGCTTCTTCAGCTGCTGGAGCAGGTTCTGCTGCTTTAGGAGTAACTAAATTAGTTGATAATTTAGTAATTGATAACTGACCTTTAAAAGAAGCACCTCTATTATAATCTTGACCATTATTAAACCCATCGACTGCTACATAAGCATTACCTTTTTTTGTTGGGTTTAAAGTAACTTTCATTGAATTAATTTTAATAGATCCTTTTTTCAATGTATATTCTATTTTTGTTTTAAATATTTGGTTAATTGCATTAGGAGTAGCAGCTCCTCTTACAGCATCTACAATAATGTAATTAGTGGTTCCTTGATTGTCGTCGTAACCTTTTTTAAATAAAGAATCAGTATTTAAATCACCTAAATAAGATAATCAAAATTCATCTTTTGTGTTTCATACATTAGAAGCAAAAAAGTTTAATTTAACTATATCACCTTTTTCAATAGGAGCATTAAAATTAATTTCTTTGCTTGTAGTTAAGTTAGTTCATAAATCATTTTCTGGTGTAGAAGGTGTAACATTGTCTGCATCTTTTTTAAATTCATTACTAAATAAAACTGTTTGATTAACTTTTGATGCAGATTCAGCATTTGCTGCAACTCCTGGTTTACCAGCAGGTCCTTCAGGTCCTCTTTCTCCTTGAGGTCCAGCAGGTCCTCTATCACCAGTTTCACCTTTATCTCCCTTGTCTCCTTTTTCACCTTTGGCTCCAGGTTGACCTTGAGGTCCAGCAGGTCCTCTATCACCTTTTTCACCTTTAGGTCCCTGTTCACATGAAAGTGCGAATAAAGGAGCAGCTACTAATGGTGAAACACTAGCTAAACCTAGCATAATTTTTAATGATTTTTTCATCTTTCTCCTTTTTAATTTAAAGACAAAATAAAAAATAGCAATTACATATTGTAATCGCTATTTAGAAATTATCTAGTTGATTAAACACTAGGGTGTGCTACAGTTTCTTCAGCTGTTGCAACAGGTTCTGCTGCTTTAGGAGTAACCTCTGTTGTTGAAATTTTTGTGATTGTTATTCTTCCAGCAAAGTTTTGTCCAGTATTTATCTTATTACCAAAATTTGCACTTTCTTCAAATTTATTATTATTTCTATAAAAACTTACTCTTAACTCATTAAATTGAATTGAATTTTTTTTCAAAGTATATTTTGCTTTAATAATAAAGACATTATTAGGTTCATTATTTCCTAACCCATCTTTTACTATTGTTGGAATAATTATCCCTTGTATTCCTTCCTCATTAGCTTCTCCATTTTCCGTTTCAAATAATGGTTGTGTATCTAATTGACCCATATATAAAGAAGTAAAAGTAGAACCATTTCAACCATTTTGCATTTCCAGCCTTAAGTTAACGATATCACCTTTTTTAATTTCTCCATTGTCAAAATTTACTTCTTGTTCTGCTAATAGTTTATCTTGTAAAGCCTTTGCGTCACCATCTTTATTAAATTTTTTATCTAATAATACGGTTCTTTCTAATGAAGTGGCAGGTCCATTTGCGCCTACACCGTCTTTACCAGGCTCACCTTTTTCACCTCTAGGTCCTTGAGACCCTACAGCTCCGGCAGGTCCGGTAGCACCGGTTTCTCCCTTGTCACCTTTTTCACCTTTTGCTCCAGGTTGACCTTGAGGTCCAGCAGGTCCTCTATCACCTTTTTCACCTTTAGGTCCTTGTTCACATGAAAGTGCAAATAAAGGAGCTACTACTAATGGTGAAACACTAGCTAAACCTAGCATAATTTTTAATGATTTTTTCATCTTTCTCCTTTTTAATTTAGACAAAATAAAAAATAGCAATTACAAAATGTAATCACTATTTAGAAATTATCTAGAAGATACTTCAGCAGTATGTGTTGTAGCTTCTTCAGCTGCTGGAGAAGGTTCTGCTGCTTTAGGAGTTGAAGGATCTGTTGTTGAAATTTTTGTGATTGTTATTCTTCCAACAAAATTATCACCAGTATTTATTTTATTACCAAAGTTTGTACTTTCTTCAAATTTATTATTATTTCTATAAAAACTTACTCTTAACTCATTAAATTGAATTGAATTTTTTTTCAAAGTATATTTTGCTTTAATAATAAAGACATTATTAGGTTCATTATTTCCTAACCCATCTTTTACTATTGTTGGAATAATTATCCCTTGTATTCCTTCCTCATTAGCTTCTCCATTTTCCGTTTCAAATAATGGTTGTGTATCTAATTGACCCATATATAAAGAAGTAAAAGTAGAACCATTTCAACCATTTTGCATTTCCAGCCTTAAGTTAACGATATCCCCTTTTTTAATTTCTCCATTGTCAAAATTTACTTCTTGTTCTGCTAATAGTTTATCTTGTAAAGCCTTTGCGTCACCATCTTTATTAAATTTTTTATCTAATAATACGGTTCTTTCTAATGAAGTGGCAGGTCCATTTGCGCCTACACCGTCTTTACCAGGCTCACCTTTTTCACCTCTAGGTCCTTGAGACCCTACAGCTCCGGCAGGTCCGGTAGCACCGGTTTCTCCCTTGTCACCTTTTTCACCTTTTGCTCCAGGTTGACCTTGAGGTCCAGCAGGCCCTCTGTCCCCTTTTTCTCCTTTAGGTCCTTGTTCACATGAAAGTGCAAATAAAGGAGTTGCTACTAGTGGTGAAACACTAGCTAAACCTAGCATAATTTTTAATGATTTTTTCATCTTTCTCCTTTTTAATTTAAAAAAAAAACTTTAATTTTATATCAAAAAAAGTTTGATTAAATTGAAAAATATTTGATTATGATTTTATTTTATTTTAATTTATTTGTTTATTTTTGGATACTTATAAATAAGAATTATATATATAACAGACATAATAATATCCATTACATGTGTGACGCGTCTGTATACATCACACATAATAATTATATATTTTTTTTAAATTATTGCTTTTTTTTTTTTTTTTGCTGGCTTTTTATAATAAAAAAATGTATCAAAATTAATATTTTAAAAATATAAAGGTAAAGTAAATGCTTTTATTTTTAAAATAAAAAGCCTACATAATTATAACTTTAAAATTTATTATTTATATCACTTTAGGCAATAAAAACAATTTTGTTTTTTAAATTAAAAAGGAGAAAGATGAAAAAATCATTAAAAATTATGCTAGGTTTAGCTAGTGTTTCACCATTAGTAGCAGCTCCTTTATTTGCACTTTCATGTGAACAAGGACCTAAAGGTGAAAAAGGGGATAGAGGACCTGCTGGGCCTCAAGGTCAACCTGGAGCAAAAGGTGAAAAAGGTGATAAGGGAGAAACCGGTGCTACCGGACCTGCAGGAGCTGTAGGACCTCAAGGACCTAGAGGTGAAAAAGGTGAGCCTGGTAAAGATGCTTCTGCAGTAAGTGGGCCAGCTACTTCATTGGAAAGAACTGTGTTATTAAATCAAGATTTTGATAATTCAGCAGATGGACCTAAAAAAGTATTGAAAGACGCACTTGTTAAAAAAACAGAAATTTCTTTTGCTAATGGTGGAATAAAAAAAGGTGACATTGTTAGAATAAGAATTCAATTAACAAATAATTGAGGAGGGCAACCTTTTACAGCATTTTATTTAGGTGAACTAGACACTGATGGTTTATTTAACGAAAATGGTGATCCTGTTGACGCTGGAATTAATGGTCAAATTATAACGGATTTTATGAAAAATGGTTTTGCTAATACAGCACCGAAAAATATTTTTAAAGCAAGAATTGGTTACACTTTAAAAGCTGGATCTATTAAATTTACACAACTAGCTGCATCATTTAAAACAATCACACAAGGATTTGATGACAGTTCAACAGCATGAGATCAAACAATAAACACAACAGGAGCTGCCTTTGTTGGTAAAATAACAATAACAAAAATCTCAACAACAGATCCTTCAACTCCTAAAGCAGCAGAACCTTCTCCAGCAGCTGAAGAAACTGTAGCACACCCTAGTGTTTAATCAACTAGATAATTTCTAAATAGCGATTACAATATGTAATTGCTATTTTTTATTTTGTCTTTAAATTAAAAAGGAGAAAGATGAAAAAATCATTAAAAATTATGCTAGGTTTAGTTAGTGTTTCACCATTAGTAGCAGCTCCTTTATTTGCACTTTCATGTGAACAAGGACCTAAGGGTGAAAAAGGTGATAGAGGACCAGCTGGACCTCAAGGTCAACCCGGTGCAAAAGGTGAAAAAGGTGATAAGGGAGATAAAGGTGAAACTGGTGACAGAGGGCCTGCTGGAGAAAGAGGACCACAAGGTGAACCTGGTAAACCAGGGGTTGCGACAAATGCTGAAACAGCTACCAGTTTAGAAAGAACTGTTTTATTAAATGAAAATATAGATGGTGAAATTAGAACCAAACTAACAAATGGTTCAACAGCCCCTTTAAATTTTGCTACAAATTTACAAAAAGGCGACTTATTGTATATGAATATTAATTTAATGAATTATTGAACTATTAAAGGTAAAAGAACACCATTTGTAATAAATTATTCTAGTCAAATTGATACAACAAATTTATTTCAAAATGATAATACACCTAACGAACAAGGAATTAGTGGAATAATAATAGCCAAAATTTTAATGAATTCTGATGACGTAGCGAAACCAGATGACATTTTTGTAGCAAGAATTAAATATACATTAAAACAAAATTCAATTGAATTTAAAGAAATAAGACACGGTTTCAATGAAACAAACGGAACTAAGTCAAGCGATTTTAATGGAATCTTTAATAGAGGAACATTTACCGGAAAAATTTCTTTATCAACAATACACACAAAAAATAAAACAGAAAACACAACTAACGTAGAATAAAATTAAATAAAAAACCTGCTTAACAAAAAATGTTCTGAGCTATATTAGGATAAAAAATTTAGACACAAAACGCTATATGTTGATTAACAGCATATGGCGTTTTATATTCCATATTCGATTGTGGTCTATCTAAGTTATATCAAACCACAAATTTGTTAACTATATTATACACATTTAATAAATTCATTTTACTGGTATCGTAAAAATCGAAAAATTCTCTTTGAAAAATTGAAAACAAATATTCCGAAGGTCTATTAGCTAATGAATTCCCTTTTGGTGACATAGATTGTTTAATGTTGTTGGTTTTTAAAAAGTCCCTAAATTTATTATTTGCATACTCTATACCATGGTCGCTATGAAAAATTTGAGGTTTTATTTTAAATTTCTTAATGGTTTCATCTAATAATTTAATAGTTGAATCAGCGGTTCTTTCTTTTGACAATGTTCAGTTTAAAATTGAATTTGAAAATGTTTCAGTTAAAACATGTAAGTAGTATCATTGTTCTTTGACTCTTACATATTTAATATCCGCATGAATTGTTTGAGCGAAAAAAGATGATGAAAAATCTCCTTTTAAAAAGCCATCAGTTCATATTTTATCGTATTTAGCTTCTTTCGGTGGTCTTGATTTGTTTGAACGCACATATGACAAAGATTTATATTAACTTTTTTCATAATTTATTCTAAAAACATATGAAGAAACATATTTTTTTGTTGATCTTATATATTTATAATAGAGTTTGTCCCTACCTATAACTAATCCTGATTTTTCAGCTTCTGCTAAAATCCAATCAATAATTTCTTGTTTAATATATTTTTCTTTAGAATCTTTTTTTTGTTTTTTAAGATAGTTAGAGTAAATAGAAGTTCTGTTTATATCAAAGATTTCTGCTAGAATTTTCATTCTGCAGTTTTTAATATTTTTTTCGTCTTTTCTTTTCTTAACTTTCTCAATTATATCTGAATTTGTTATCCCATGCTCTTCTAATATTTCTTCTAAGACATCTTGATAAAATTGTCTTTCATATTCATTTAAGTCATTTATGCTTATTTTTCTTTTTCGACCTGATTTACCTTTTTTTGGAGCAATTCCCGTTTTAGATTTGAGTAATTCCATATCTAAATTATACAAGTTGTATCAATCTGTAATTAGCATTTTGGCATATTTAAATGGGTTTCTTTTATTCTTGTATTTTAAATAATTTTCTTTATATCTTTCTTCTCAGAAATCTTCAACAAAAGTAATCATCGCCATTTCTAAATCTTTTTCAATTAAAATTTTTATATATTTTAGTTTTTGTTCTGCTGTAAACTGTTTTCTTGACATAAAAAAACACATTCCTTTCTTTTAAATGGAATGTGTCTATAAATTTTTATCCTAGTTTAAAAATGTTCTGAGCAGGTTTTTTATTTTATTTTATTTTATTCAGCAGGTGTTTTAACTAATAAAGGAAGGGCTACATTTTCTTTGTTAGTTAAAGTAATTTTTGAAATTTGTAATCTTCCGGTGAAAGCATCTCCTGTATTAATTGTAGTTCCAAATCTATCAGATACAGTGAATTTTGTTGCATCAAAACCACCATTAATTTGCAGAATTTGTATACCATCTGTAAATAGTAAATATGCTACTCTTACTTTAAAAATTTCTTTAGGTGTATTTGTGTTAACTCCATCTTTTACAAAATCTAATAAAATTTGACCTCTAAGACCTTTTTCATTACTTGCAGAACCATCACCACTAGCTTCCAATAAAGAAGGATTATTAGCAAATAAAGACTCTGTTTCTAATTCACCATTATAATTTGCATAGTAAGTTCTGTTTGATAAGTTGTTTTTAAAACTTAATTTTATTTTTAAAATATCATTTTTTGTTATATTTTGAGCAAAAGGAATTTTTGTAGCTCCAACTTTCCCGCTATGTGTCATTATGTTGTATAATGCATTTTCTTCTTTTTTTGATGGATCGTTTGATTTTAAAAAGTCTCTATCAAATAGCACAGTTCTTTCTAAACTAGTAGCTGTTTCAGCATTTGTTGCAACCCCTGGTTTACCAGCTGGTCCTTCAGGTCCTCTTTCTCCAGCAGGCCCTCTGTCACCAGTTTCACCTTTAGGTCCTTGAGCACCAGTATCTCCTTTTTCACCTTTTGCTCCAGGTTGACCTTGAGGTCCAGCAGGTCCCCTGTCCCCTTTTTCACCTTTAGGTCCTTGTTCACATGAAAGTGCAAATAAAGGAGCTGCTACTAATGGTGAAACACTAGCTAAACCTAGCATAATTTTTAATGATTTTTTCATCTTTCTCCTTTTTAATTTAAAGACAAAATAAAAAATAGCAATTACAAAATGTAATCGCTATTTAGAAATTATCCAATTGATTAAGCACCAGAATGTGTTGTATCTTCTTCAACTGTTGTAGCAGAATCTGCTGCTTTAGGAGTAACTAAATTAGTTGAAATTTTTGTTAGAATTAATTTCCCCTTAAAGGCCTCACCTTTATTAAAGTCTTGTCCAGTTTTAAAATCTATTGCTGCATTATAAGCATTTGTACCATGTTTATTACTATCAAAAGCGGCTTTAATTGAATTAATTTTAATTGAACCTCTTTTTAAGGTATATTCAATTTTAGCTCTAAAGATTTGATTTATAGCATTAGGCAACCCTCCCCCTCTTACAGCTTCAACTAATATATAATTAGTTATACCTTCTGAATCATTGTAACCATTAATAAATAAATCGCTTGTATCTAATTGATTTAAATAGTATATTCTAAATTCATCATTTCCATTTCATTTATTTGACGCAAAAAAGTTTAGTTTAACAATGTCAGATTTTTCAATAGGAGAACTGAATACAATTTCTTGATTTGATGTCAATTTAGTTCAAAGTTCTCCCGCTGGTGTTGTATTGTCTGTGCTTGTGTCTTTAGCAAAGTCACTACTAAATAAAACAGTTTGATTAACTTTAGATGCAGATTCAGCATTTGTCGCAACCCCTGGTTTACCAGGTTCACCTTGTGGTCCTCTTTCTCCAGCAGGCCCTCTGTCACCAGTTTCACCTTTATCTCCCTTATCACCTTTTTCACCTTTTGCACCGGGTTGACCTTGAGGTCCAGCTGGTCCTCTATCACCTTTTTCACCTTTAGGTCCTTGTTCACATGAAAGTGCAAATAAAGGAGCTACTACTAATGGTGAAACACTAGCTAAACCTAGCATAATTTTTAATGATTTTTTCATCTTTCTCCTTTTTAATTTAAAACAGGCTGAACTATTTTCTTTTTATTTTTTTTCAAAAAATAACTTTAAATACTAAAAACTTAAAAAATGAAAATTTTTAATTTTTCTTTTATAATTTAAATAACTTAATAAAGGAGTTTAAAGTGAAAAAAAGGATTAGTATTTTAAATTATGAAAATCGAATTTGAACTTCATTTTTTATTAAAAAATATATTAGAGCGGAAGAGTAAGGGCTATAAAAATGTGGACTTACATTTTTATTAAAGCCCATTTTATGCATTTAAAAAGTTAATTAAATTATAAAAATAGATAAAGGTTAAAAATATGTCAAGAAAATTTACAGAACAAGAACAAATTAGAAGAGAAAAAATTCAAACTTTAGAAAAAGAAAATTTGAGAGCTTTTAATCAAACTATAAAACCAACTACAAACTCAGAAATAATAGATAAAAACTTTTCTTCACTTACTAGAGAAGAAATTGAAAGCCAAGAAATTAATGAAATTTTTAATGGTAGAGTATTAGCACAAAGAGGACCATTTATTGTTTTAAACGATAGATATGGCAATTTACAAATCTATATTGATAAAAAAATATTAGATGAAAATTCTTTAAACACATTAAAACAATTAGATTTAGGAGATATTGTAAGTGTTAGTGGTATGTTATCTAAAACTCATACTAATGCATTAATGCTTAAAGCTAAATCATTAACCTTATTAACTAAATCACTAAAACCATTACCAGATAAATATCATGGTTTAGTAGATCCAGAAGAAAGAAGACGTCATAGATATGTTGACACAATTGTTAATGAAGAATCAAGAAAAACTTTTGTATTAAGAACCAAAATAATTAGAGGTGTAAGAGAATATTTTGATAATTTAGACTATCTAGAAGTTGACACTCCTGTTTTACATCCTATTTTAGGCGGGGCTGCTGCCAAACCTTTTATTACTTACTACAATGCACTAAATAGAAATTTCTATTTAAGAATAGCTACTGAATTGCCACTTAAAAAATGTTTAGTTGGTGGTTTTGAAAGAGTATATGAAATAGGAAGAATTTTTAGAAACGAAGGTGTTGATTCTACACATAATCCAGAATTTACTTCTATTGAATTTTATGAAGCCTATTCTGATATGTGAGGAATGATGGAAAGAACTGAAGGAGTATTTAAATACTTAACAGAAAAATTAAATATTTCAAAAGTAAAATTCAATGGGTATGATATCGAATTTAAATATCCATTTAATAAAATAAATATGGTTGATGCTGTATCAGAAAAGGTCGGTGTTAATGTTAGAGAATTAAATGATGAACAAGCTATTGAACTTGCTAAAAAACATAACATTAAAGTTGAAAAATACTTTAAATTAGGTCACGTAATTAATGAACTATTTGAAAAATATATTGAAGAAACTTTAATACAACCAACATTTGTATATGGACATCCTATTGAAATCTCTCCACTTGCTTTTAAAGAACTAAATGATGAACGTTTTACACAAAGAGCAGAATTATTTATTGGTACAAAAGAATTTGCTAATATGTTTACAGAATTAACAGATCCTATTGATCAATTAAAACGTTTTGAAGCACAATTAGATGAAAGAGAAAATGGAAATGAAGAAGCTAATGAAATTGATTGAGATTTTGTTAATGCTTTAGAATATGGTATGCCACCTGCTGGAGGCTGTGGAATTGGTATTGATAGATTAATTATGCTATTAACAGAAAATGACTCAATTAGAGACATTTTAATGTTTCCACAATTAAAAGAATTAGAAAACAACAAATAATAACGTTTTATGCAATTTATCTTGAATGATAAATTGATTTTTTATACAATTTAAAATACTTTTAAATTTATTAAAACTCATTTAATATAATAAAGTAAAAAATTATTAATTAAGGAGATATTTATATATGAAAATTAAAAAACAATTTCTTTTATTAGCATTAGGAATAATTCCTATAGCAACTGTATCATGCCAGCATATTCATGTTAAAGCTGAAAGAGGTTTACAAGGCTTTCAAGGAGAAAAAGGTGAAAAAGGAGAACCAGGACAAAAAGGCGAGAAAGGCGAAAACGGAAAAGATGGCAAAGGATTTGAAAAAATTTGATTGCTAAATTCTTCATTAGAAGCCTCAGATTATCTTGTGAGGCGTGCTTTTGTAAAATCAGGTAAAATATTATTTTCAAATAATCAAAAGTATCTTGAAGGAGATTTAATAACTTTATTTTTAGATCTTAAAGCTAGTTTAGACAATAAAGAATATTCAATCAATTTAAAAACTTTATTAGATACTAGAAATATAGAAGAAAAAGGTAAGGTTGTAGAATGTTATACAAGCGCAATGGTTATGAGTATAAAATCCAAAACAAAAGCTATTATTCCAGCTTTTGTAACTTATCGATTATGAGATGATGGTATAACAGTTTTTAATATTCAAGTTCAAGAAAATGGAAATTTTATAAATCTTAAAAATAATGAATCTCTAACCGGCAGAATAACCTTAATAAAATATTCAAAAGAAAATTAGTTTTTATTGCTTTAGATTTTTATATCTAAAGCAATTTTTTATTTATTAAATTAAAAAGGAGAAAGATGAAAAAATCATTAAAAATTATGCTAGGTTTAGCTAGTGTTTCACCGTTAGTAGCAGCTCCTTTATTTGCACTTTCATGTGAACAAGGACCTAAAGGTGAAAAAGGTGATAGAGGACCTGCTGGACCTCAAGGTCAACCTGGAGCAAAAGGTGAAAAAGGTGATAAGGGAGATAAAGGTGAAACTGGTGACAGAGGACCTGCTGGAGAAAGAGGACCTGAAGGACCAGCTGGTAAACCTGGTAAAGATGGTGCAGGTGCAAATGGGCCTGCTGTTTCATTAGAAAGAACAGTTTTAATTGATAAAGCTATAGACACTGATTTGCGTCAAAAAATTGCTGACGGAAATACCAATGCAGCTATTGATTTCAGTAGCCCAATCAAAAAAGACGATGTTGTAACTTTAAAATTTGAAATTTCAAATTATTGAACTTCAAAAACAGTTAGACCTACAAACAGACGTTCAAAATTTATTATTAAATATGTAGGCCAACTGGATACAGATTCTCTTTTTGGAGAAGACGGTAACGCAAAAGACACTGGAGTTCAAGGAATATTATTTACAAATGTATTAGAAAACGGTGATGCTTCTGGACCTGATAATCTATTTTCTGCAAGAATAAAATATACTTTAAAAGCAAATTCAATTCAATTTACAGAAATTAAAGGGGCCTTTGCTACTGACAGTTTTAGTAAACTTGGTACATACAATACTAAAATGAATACAGGAAATTTTGAAGGTAAATTAACTATAACAAAAATTTCTGTTGTAGATACAACTCCTAATAAAGCAGCAGAAATGGCTAAACCTGTTAATGAAGAAGCTGCTCACGCAAGCAATGAATCAACTAGATAATTTCTAAATAGCGATTACATTTTGTAATTGCTATTTTTTATTTTGTCTAAATTAAAAAGGAGAAAGATGAAAAAATCATTAAAAATTATGCTAGGTTTAGCTAGTGTTTCACCACTAGTAGCAGCTCCTTTATTCGCACTTTCATGTGAACAAGGACCTAAAGGTGAAAAAGGTGACAGAGGGCCTGCTGGACCTCAAGGTCAACCTGGAGCAAAAGGTGAAAAAGGTGACACTGGTGCTCAAGGGCCTAAAGGTGAAACCGGTGACAGAGGACCTGCTGGAGAAAGAGGACCACAAGGTGAACCTGGTAAACCAGGGGTTGCGACAAATGCTGAAACAGCTACTAGTTTAGAAAGAACTGTGCTATTTGATAGGGACTTTGAAAACACTACAGAACCTACCAAAAAAGAAGAGAAAGCTTTATATGATATTCTAATTCATGACGGCAAAGATGGAGCTACAAAAATCCCTTTTTCAGAACAAATTAAAAAAGGCGATATTGTTAGAATAAAATTTAGTTTTTCAAATAATTTAGGAAGTAATAAATTATATACAGACTATGTTGGAGAAATTAACACAGATAACTTATTTTCAACTACACCTACATGACCTTTAGAAGATGGAGGAATGAGGGGACAAATACTTACAGATTTTATAAAAGACGGTGTAACAAATAATAGTACAAAAACTATTTATAAAATTAGAATTGCTTATCTTTTATTTAATGATGGTATTCAAATTTTACAAATAAAAGGTGGTTTTAATCCAAAAGGAAACACATTCCCAGCTATAGATAACTTTGATACAGATATAAGTACAGGCTCTAGCTTTAAAGGGCATTTACAACTTTCAAAAATTTCTATTAAAGATAAAGAAGGAATAAATTTACCATTGTTAGTTAAAGCTCCAGCAGCATAAATTAAAAAGTTGGGATATCCCAACTTTTATTTATTATCTTGCTGTTTCAGAGTTTTTAGTTTTATTTGTGGTGTGAATAGTAGTTAGAGTTAGTTTTCCTGTTAAACCTTTTCCTACATTAAATTGTGTGTCAAAATTTTCTGCCTTTTTTGGAGCCATATTACCAGAAGTGGTAAAACCACCTTTTACTTCATTAAAGATAATTTTATCAGCTTTTAAGGTATATTTAATTTTTGCAACAAATACTTCATCAGGTTTTGTTGCATCTCCCTCTACAAGGACTCTTCCAAAAACAACTCCATTAATGCCGCCTGCATTAACCTCATCGTTATTGTATAATCCTTCAGTGTCAAGATTTCCTAAATAAAATAATTTGAAAACTTTTCTAACACTATTAATTGTTCATGCATTGTCCATTTCTAATCTTAATGTTACAATATCTTCTTTTTGAATTGAATTATTTAAAGAAATTTCTTGAGGTGTTGTAATTTTTGTTCATAAATCATTTTCTGGTGTAGAAATTGTAACTTCATCTGCATCTTTTTTAATAGCTAAATTAAGTAAAACTGTTTTTTCCAATGAAGTGGCAGGTCCATTTGCGCCTGCACCGTCTTTACCAGGCTCCCCTTTTTCACCTTTAGGACCTTGAGGTCCTACAGCTCCGGCAGGTCCGGTAGCACCGGTTTCTCCCTTGTCCCCTTTTTCTCCTTTTGCTCCAGGTTGACCTTGAGGTCCAGCAGGCCCTCTATCACCTTTTTCACCTTTAGGCCCTTGTTCACATGAAAGTGCAAATAAAGGAGCTACTACTAATGGTGAAACACTAGCTAAACCTAGCATAATTTTTAATGATTTTTTCATCTTTCTCCTTTTTAATTTATATAAAAAAATGTTCTCTAGCGAGAACACTTTATTTAATTTGCAAAAATTCTTATTTTCTTTAATTTTATTGAACTTGTTTTTCCTGTAAATTCATAAAAAATTCATAAATCAAAATAGTTAGAATGCTTGTTTGTAATTATATTTGTTGAATATGAAAATGATCCACCTAAATCTCTTAAATTAAGATTTGAAATTCTTTTTGGATCCGCACCTTCAAATACATATACGGCACCGTTTATTCTATAACCTCTCGGTGTGCTTAAGAATATAAATTCATTATTATTAGTTTTTGTATATGAAATAGTAGCAAAAGTGCTTTTATTAGCTTGGTAATTTGTACTGGTTTTGTCAATAAATGTTCAAGTCTTACCACCATCTACTGACTTTCTAAAACTTAATGGGTGTAATCTTGAGTATCATAATAGTGTACCATCTTCTTTTTCTATTATAGATGATTCAGATCCGTCAGGAGAATTTATATCTTTATATAATACATATCAATTTTTACCCATATCATCACTGGCGATTAACCCAACTTTTTCTGAATGTCATCTAAAATATATTGGGAATATTAAACGACCATTTTTATTTGCGTTGCTTGCAGTTTGATGTTTCAATTGAATACCAGATCCAACTCCATTTATAAAGTATCTTTCTAATGTACGGCCACTAAATTGGTTTACTGAGATCATATTTCCTCAAGTTTTTCCATTGTCATCAGATTCTATAATAAAACTTCAGTCCATTATTTCAAAGGCTCAGCCTTTATTTTCTCTAGATCATGCTGAATAACTTTCTCTATTTGAAGCTATTTCTTGTTTAGAACTATTTTGACCTTCTTCACCAAAATTTGTAAATAAAGAAGGATTTATATTAGTATAAACTGCTCCAGTAATTACTTTATTAACTGGATCATATGAATTGTCAATTATTACATTTGCTGCTTCTAATGTTGAATTGTCATTTACTTGGCTGAAATCTGTTGCATCTAAAACTTTGTAAACTTTTCATCAATTTTTTAATCCATCTACTATTATTGGTTTTCCAATATATAA
Organism: Mycoplasma struthionis; assembly: GCF_003855455.1. Classification (GTDB taxonomy): domain Bacteria; phylum Bacillota_I; class Bacilli_A; order Mycoplasmatales; family Metamycoplasmataceae; genus Metamycoplasma; species Metamycoplasma struthionis. Next base: position 135,470 of record NZ_CP034044.1, on the reverse strand, counting down.
TTCTCTTGAATTTGCTTTTTCTATTCTAATTCATTTATTATTATTTACATAACCATTTTTATTTTTCTTGGCAAAAAATGATCCTTGTTGAATTTTTGAATTATATCTATATACTCCGAAAAAGTAAAATAATTTTTCTCTTCCAGTATTTGGGTCTATAGAACTTAACATAGTTCCATCAGTTATTTGGCCTATGTTCTTTCCATCAACCGGATCATTTAAGCTAACCGCCACAATTCTTTTAACATCGCTTCATTTTTCATCTTTTTTATTATAAACTCTTAAGTCTTGTTCTATATCGCCAAGATCAGCTGCATTATTTTTTCTTTTATCTATATTAAATAAAATATTTCCATCTTTGTCTTCAACTACACCAGGAATTCTTCATGAATTAGAACCATCAACTTTTTCTGGCGTTCCTCTTAAAAAAGCGGTTGTTCCTAATGACTCAGGCATTTCCAAGTAACTGTATGTTTTTGTATTTCTTGGAGTGTCAAATTTCAAACTATATTTATCTAATATATGGCCTTCTCTATCTGAAATAACTGCTACAACTAAAAATTTATTATTGTTAACTTGTTGGGCAAAAAAGTCGTAATTTTTTGAACTAAAATCATTGTATCTTGGAACGATAAAGTTGATATTTATATCTTGTTTTACCTTTGTTATATTTTGATCACCTAATAACAATCTGTCGTAGTTTGAATAAACATCTATGGCTGTTTGATTAGAAGTACCTACTGTATTCTTTTTAATTGTAAAGTATTTTTCAAAGCCTTCAGTCTTAGAACTATCTACCAATTGTTTAAAATCAGTTAATTCTCAAGGTTTAATAGTATTGTTGTATAAAAGGTCTCGATCTTTAAATTTAATATCAATATTTTTCTTAGCCTTCAATTCCTGCATATCAATTCTTATTTGACCCTTTAATGTTTTTTCTATGGTCATACGAGGAGATTGCAAGGTTCCATTACCTATTTCTAAATTAATTGTGTAATCTGCTGTTAATGTATCTTGGTTTGTCAAACTTAAACTTTTTATTTCAAATCTTGCGTTAGGATAAGCTTTTAAAAAGCCAAAAGCATCAGTAAACTCAAAAACTTGTTTAAGTTTGTCTATAGAATCTTTTTTATTTGTAAATTCTGTTAGATTATTCAAGTCTTCATCAGTTATTACTGATAAATCTGCGTTTTCTTTTAATGAAGCCATCATTGTTAAAGTACTTGGAAATGATAGAATATTAGAACCTGAATTACTAAAGTTTAATTCTATAATTTGTTGATATTCTTTATTTCTATTGTAATTTACATATGCTAAAACAAAAAGTTTTTTTTGTGCTTCATTTGAACCAATTATTTCCAATTTTATATCTTTTCAGTCAAATAATCTTATATTATTATCTTCTATAGTTATGTAATCTCTTAAATTTTCATTGTTTAGAGTATTTAAATAAAATTTATCTAAATAAACTTTCGTTGGTGTAATTACAAGTGGTTTAACTTCTGAATTTTTATTATTAATCTTAAATACTTGTTGATTTCTTGGAACAAGTTCTGCATTTTTAAGTTCATCAATCTTATTAATTAATTTAAAAGTCAATTCACTTACTTCAGATCTGCTTCCGTCATTAGACAAAAGATTTTTCAAATCAGTTTTCAATTTATCTAGTTCTTTTATTTGCTCAATACTTAAATTAATATAATCTTTTTCAAAATTATTAACTACATTACTTCAATCTGTTTGACCTGATAAAATAAATATTTTGTTGTCTGCGTCTGTTTCAAAGGTATCACTTATACTGTCTTGTGTATTTTGGTCAGAATTTTTAAAAACTTCTAAAGATCTTGAAATTAATGTGTTTAATTCTTCATTATTGAAAAAATCTTTAACTTTTGATAATTTATTATATGTATTAAATCAGTTATTAGCACTTTCACTATTATATTTTTCAATTTCAGCTTGATATTTTTCAGAAATTTTTACAACTTCTTTAAACAAATTAGAGATTTCGCTTATAGATTCATCGTTTTTTAAATCAATATTTTTAATTGCTAAAAATTGTTGGTCATAGTTTTGAATCTCAGTGTTAAATTCACTAGTAATTGGAACTCCAAATTTTGCTAAAGTAACAGCAAATTTCGGTTCTTGTAAAGTTGTTTTAATACTGTTTAATGAAGCTTTTTCGGTTTCTCATCTTGTTTGAATTTCATCTTTAACGCTTTTATCAAATTCGGCAACAGCTTTTTGAATTTTTTCAACTAATTCATTTATTTCTTCATCAGTTGCTTCTTTTGAATTAAATGAAGAATTTTTTAATGATAATACTTTAATAATTTTATTTGCCAAATCTATGTTTGTTAGTTTTTCTTCTGGCATTAATTTTTTATAATTTGCTAATAATTGATCAAAATTATTAAACAAAGTGTTAATAGCGCTAAATTTTTCGCTATTATCCATATTTTTTATTTCTTCATTAGTAATAGGTTTTACATTGCTTGAACCCAAATTTACTTCTATTTTGTCGTTTTCTTTTTTTATTTTTTCATTATTTTTAACAAAGTCTTTCAATGTTAAAATCTTATTTTGACATGCCACACTAACTATTGCTGGTGCAACTGCAATAGGGGCAAGTAATAATTTTGCTAATATTTTTTTGCTCATAACATCCTTCACTACATTTTTAATAAAAAACATATAAATTATAAAACAAAGTTTTATGCAAATTAAAATAAAAAAAATTTTTTTTAAAAAAAGAGAGAATTTTTTCTCTTCTTTTTCAAAAAAATGGTAAATAATTAAATTTTAAAAATTTTCTTTCCTAATTTTATTAATTCTTCTATTTTATTTTCTAGTATTTCATAAGCTAAAGTATATATATTAGGATCATAAATATCAATGTTTGCTTCTTTTAAAATTTCAGCTGGTCAGTTTTTATCACCTGATTTTAAAAACTTATTAATATATTCATTTAATCCGTCTATTCCTTTTAATTTATATTGATTAAAAAAGACATTAGCACAAATATAACCTATTGCATATTTATATACATAAAAACCATAGTAATAATGTGGTACTATTACAGAATTAATAGTTGCAATATCATTTGGCTTATTATATTTATTTGTAGTTGAATATTTTTTTGCGTTATTTAAATATATATTTTCTAATGCTTCAAAAGTATTCACAGGCATTTGTTTATCTACTGCTTCATATAAATCATATTCATAGTTAGATCATTCAGTTTGTTTAATTACTGTAGCAATAAAATCATCAATACTCTGGTTTAATAGCATAAATTTTTCTTTATCACTTTTAGCATTTTTTACTAAATAATCATTTAACATAAGTTCATTAAAAATTGAAGCAATTTCAGCTAAGAAAATTGGATATTTAGATCTAAAATAAGGTTGATAAGTATCTGAAAAATAAGAGTGCAATGAATGTCCCATTTCATGGGCTAAAGTATTAACTGAAGAAAGTGTATAGTCAAAGTTCATTAAAATATATTTTTTATTTAAACCATAACTTTCACCGATTGAATAAGCTCCGGTTATTTTTGAAGGTACTGAAATAAAATCAACTCAGTTTTCATTTAAAGCTTTTTTGACTATATTATTATATTCTTGAGGCATTATTTTTAATGCTTCTAAAACAATATCTTTAGCTTCTTCAATACTATATTTATTTTTAATTGAAAATATAGGATAGCTTCAATCTCATCTTCTAATATCTTTTTTAAATCTTGCTTTATAAAACTTTTTATAAGCATCATAATATTTTTTTATTAAAGGCATTTTATTTTGCACTTGAGTATATAAAATGTTTAATAATTTTTTATCAACATGATCTGCTAATAAAAAACTTTCAACAGTTGAAGAAAAGTTTCTAATTAATGCATCTACTGATAATTCTTTAAAATGGTTATAAAGCATAAAAGAAAGGCTATGCTTATGCTTTATAAAACCTTTTAAATAATTTACATGTGCATCTTTTCTAACTTTTTCGTCTTTATCTTTTCTTAATAAACCTATATTAGCATTAGTTATTTTAATTTTTTTATTATTTTTATTAACAAAACCATATGAAACTTCTGAATCAGTTAAAATAGCAAAAAGTTCAGAAAGATCAGTATCAGCTGCTGTACTTTTAATTAAATATTCTTCAACTTCATCATTTAATTTATGCTCTAAAGTTTCAAAAGAAGCATCGATATCTTTTTTAACTTCATTTAATCTTGGATCTTTTAAATATTCTCTAATTTTGTTTTCATATTTTTTTAATCTATTAATTTCTGAACCTAATAATTTGTTTTTTTCAGTTACTTCTTTTTCAAATTCAGCTAATAAAACTAAATATTTTTGATTAACTAAATTAGTATTTATATTGTTAGATAAATAATTACTAATTTTATTATTAATAATTCCTAATTGCTTTGATAATTCAATACTTTTTAAATAATTTTCAATGTTTTCGTATTTTGAGTCTTTTATTTCAATTAATTTATCAAACAATAAAAAGAACTCTTTTTTTAATTCATCAAGAGTTTTATTTTCTAATATCGCTTCTAAATCGAAGCGATATTTGTTTTCTATTTGATCATAACTTTTATATTTTTTCATATTCTAACTTTCTATGATTGCTTTTATTGGATAATTTTTTACATATTCATTTGTTAATAAATCTTTTAAAGCTAATAAAACTACAATTTTTATAACCTTAGCTTCTTGATTTTCACATAATTTAATAATAGCTTCTAAAGTTCCACCTGTTGCTAAAACATCATCAATAATAACAACTTTGCTTCCTTTTTTTATTAAACCTTTTTGAAGTTCTAAAACATTTTTTCCATACTCTAAACTATATTCAATAAAATGAGTTTGTCCTGGTATTTTTCCTTTTTTTCTAACCATTATAAATGGCTTTTTTTCTTTATATGCTACAGGACATGCAAAAATAAAACCACGTGCATCAGGCGCTATAATTACATCGGCATCTTTTGTTTCTTTAGCTATTAAATCGATAGCTAAAGAAAAAGCTTCAGGATTAGCTAATAATGGGCTTATATCTTTAAAATCTATTCCTTTTTTAGGAAAATCTTTAATTGTTTTTATATAATCTTCTAGTTTCATAATTTAATTATAATTTAATTATGAAAACTAAAAGTTAGCAAAAATAAAATTTCTTAGTTTTTTCTTTAAATTTTCTAAAATTTTGGTTTTTTAAAAATCGTTTATTATAATAAAAATGAAATAAGGTTTTTTTGATACAATTAAAACAGTTAATTAAATATTAAGCACTTTAGATATTCAAAATAATACGGAGGAAAAATGAACAAAGTAAACTTTTTTGCATTAGGTGGGTTAGATGAAAATGGTAAAAACTGTTATGTAATAGAAGTAAATAGTAAACTTTTTATAATTAATTCAGGAACAAAAGTTCCTATTAATTCACATAATGGAATTGATACATTAATATGTAATTATGATTTTTTAGAAAAAAGACAAAAAGACATTGTTGGACTATTTTTAACTGATGTTCATAACGAATCTTTTTCAGCTATTCCTTGACTTTTAATGAAAGTTAAAAATTTAAAAATTTACACAAGTGCTTTTAATAGAATTGTTTTAATAGATAGAATTTCAAAATATAATATAGAAGATCATTCATATTCAATTGAGACTTTAAAAGCTAAAAAATCTTTTGATGGAACTTATGTAACACCTTTTGTTTTAGCAGGAGGCTTACCCGGTCAATTAGGTTTTAATTTAGAAACAGAAAAACTTAATTTATTATTTATGTCAGATTTTGTTGACGGTGATTTAGGACCTTATGGTAAAACCAATTTAGAAGATATAAAAAAGATTTTAAATTCTAAAAAAGAAACTGTTTTAATTTTAGATTCAAGCCACTCTGCTTATAAAGGAAAGAGTATTGAAAAACTTTGAGTTTCTAAAAAAATTGAATATAAATTTAAAGAAACAGCAGATGACAAAAGAATAATAGTGGGACTTTATGATGAAGATATGATTACAGCTCATGAAGTTTTAGTTTTAGCAAAAAGATACAAGAGACCTGTTATAACATATGGTAGAACTTATTCACAATTAATTAATTTAGTAAGTAAAATAAATCCTAATTTACCTTGACCTGAATTTGTTGATTATAGAGCGGCTAATGATGTTAAAAATGCAGTTATTTTAGTAACAGGTGCTATTGAAAGACTGTATTTGAGATTTTTAAGAATAACTTCAAATAATGATGTTTATTTAAAACTTAAAAAAGATGATTGTGTAATTATAATAGCTCCTCCAGTAAATGGACTTGAAGTAAATTATGCTTTAACATTAGATGAAATAGCAAGACACACTGCTAATTTAATAGAATTAGGTTCAGATCAATATTATCAATGTAATCCAGCTAGAGATGATATATTCAATATTATTAAAGCTATTAAACCAAAATATTTTATTCCAATAAAAGGTTTATATCGTTATATGGTTGTAGCTGCTTATATTGCTAAAGAAGCGGGAATGAATTTTAATAATGCTATTGTTTTAAATAATGGAAAAGTTGCAGAATTTTCAGACGCTGATTTAGTTTCTCAAAAACATCTTTTAAGAAATGTAGGGGACACTGTAATTGATGGTTTTGGAATAGGTGATATTTCTCAAGAAGTAATTAATGAAAGAGAATCATTAGCTAAAGACGGTGTTTTAGCTTTAAGTGTTTTAATTGACTATAAAACTAAAAAACCAATCAATGATTTACACATTTCATCTTATGGTTTAATTAGTAAAGATAATAAACAAACTGTAACAAAAATAATTAATGAATTATTTTTAAAAGAGTTTGAAAATAAAGAAACTCCAGAAATAGATTTAAAAGAAATTCAAGAACACTTAAGAAAAGTAATAAAAAGAAAAATTTTAAAAGTAGTAGACAAAGAACCTATGGTTGTGGTAACATTATTTGAAATATAAAGAAGGAATTATGCAAGAGGCTTTGACACACAAGAAAGTTAGAACAAGAAAAGCAAAGAATTATTATGTAACAAAAGATGTTGCTTTTTTATGAACATTGTTTATTTTGTTTAATATTTTCTTTATAATAGTATCTTTTCTAAACATTCCTTATTTAACAACTCTTCACTCATTTTCATTAAATGTTATTTTTGGAATGTTTTCAATATTAATTTATGTTTGATTTATTTTATTTGGTTTTAAGAATGTAATGAAATCATATAAAACAAGCTGGCAAAAATCAGTGTACACTAAAGGTGTTTTTCATGTCAGTTTATGAAGAATAGGATTTTTCTTTTTTGCAATTACATTATTAGGTTCAACTATTTATTATTTAAAAAATTCAAAACCAGTTGATTATAAAATAGAAACTGTTTTTCAAGAAGTTTTTAAAAATTGATTTAATGATTTTAAAAATACAGACAATGTTTTATTACCTAACAAGCTTACACCAGGATTAATAGGCACATTATTTTTTGCAACTTCATCAATTGCAAGTTACAAAGCTGGTATAGCTATAGCATTTGTAATTTCATCAATTATTTTAGTTTTATCTATTGCATTTTTCTTTATAGCATCAAAGAAAAATAAAGTAATAAAACCAGCCGATTCTCAGTCAAATCAAAACTTAGTTTTAGAAGAAACTAAAACTTCTGATATTTATTTAAATAATAAAAAATATAATGCTAAAAAAAATGTAGTTAACTTTGAACAACTTGAAAATTCAACAGAAGTAATTGAATTAGAAAAAGAAAAACAAAAAGAAAAAATAATAGAAGAAAAACCAACAAACAAAAAATCAGATTTTAGTTTTGAAACTAAAGATTTTGATTTAACTTGAGGAAATGAAGAAGCTACAAAAGAAAGCTTAGAAGATGTTTCTGAAACTAAAGAAACTAAACAAGATTATGAAGATTTTGAAATGATTGAAGATATAAAAGAAGAAGACAATATAAATGAAATTCAAAATCAAGAGGATTCATTGCCTTTTGAAACTAATGAAAATGATGAGAAAAACTTAGAATTAGATATAAATAATAATAAAAAAGAAAGTAGAAATTCTTCAGGTTCATTAATAGAAGATGAAGATGATTTATTTTAATGCAGCATAGACTGCATTTTTATATTTATTTTTTTAGTATAATAAAAGAAGTTAAAAAGGAGAAAATATGAGTAAAGAAGTAAATTTTAATGATATTTTTTTAGATCCATATAATAAATTTTATGAACCAGTAAAAGCGGCCTTTAAAGAAAATTTTGATGAAGTATATAAAAGGCTTTTTGAAGACAACAATGAAGAATATGTAGCTGAAATTAAAAGCTGTGATTCTAGAATTTCAGAATTAAATCTTTTAAATACAAAAGAAGAAAAACAAAATTCAATAAAAGCAAGAAGATTTGCTCAAAAACTAATGTTTGTTTTATTCTTTTTTATAATAGGTTTACCTTTTATTCCTTTATATATAAAAAATAAAAAGATAATTCAAAAGTTTGAAAACGAAAAAAGGGAAAGAGAAAAAGAAATTTCTAGTTTAAAAGAAAAAAGAGAGAAACTTATTGTTTATATTTGTCAAAATAAAAACTTAGGTGATTTAACAGAAGAAGTTTTAAAAACTATAAATATTCAAAGATTATACGATGCAAAAATAGAAGATCTTTTGGGTATCTTAAATACTAATGAAGAAAACACATATTTAAATATTGAAAAATACGACATTAGAAACAGTACTTTTTATCAAGTAATTTATCACACCTTGAAATATAAAATGGTTACAACAAGAGCTTATAAATCAGTTTTAGTTAAGTCAGGTGATAGTTTAGAAACACTTCGTATAGAAGGTGTCCATGTTGAAAAAACACCATATCTAGATTATAAAAAAGCTAATTTATTACCAACTAATTATTTAAAAGATTTAGATTTTTATAATAATAAAGAAAATTTAAATGTAAAAGAATATGAAAAATTAAAGAAAAAAGACACTTTTTATTAGAAAATCCTGAATTTTATAATTTCTATAATTTTAGTTATAATGATGAAATTAAATTTGCTACATACTTTCAAGTTTCAGTTCAAGAAAAAATGATTGATATAGCTAAAAAATTCACAGATTCAAAACCAGATTTTAATAAAAGAAAAAATATTATTTATTCAAAAAACTCAATTTTTGCACCTGATTTAGAAAAACTATCGTTTTCAAAAAGTTCAAAATTTATTTCTTTACTTTTTAACAAAACTTATAACAACTTTAAATGATTCTTATTTGATTATTTATGAACAAGAATGGGGAGCACTTTTAAATTTTTAACTTTTGCTTATGCAAATAAATATATAGCTTCAGAAAATTTAGAAGATGCTGATAATAAAGGATATTCTTCAGATTATCAAGATAATAAAAAAGTAAATACTGAAGTTTCTTTTGGCTATCCATTTTGATTTAATAGATTATCAGAACATGACTATATTAAAATGTTTACTAAAAATCCAGCATTAGATTATATTATTGATGATTTGCAATTTGAAGTTAAAAACAATTCTATGGAAGTTTCTGTATTTTTAAAAAACTTTTGAACAGAACAAAAAATAGATAGACAATATGTAAAAGGTTTTTATGTTGATGTTCCTTATACAAAATATAATGAATTTAAAGAAAAAAGAACTATTTATTTTACTCCACTTTTAAGATTAGAAGATGGACAAATAACTGTTAATAGAAACCCAATGATTTTATTAAATAATATGATTATGGAAGAAATAAATACAAAGTTGTATTCTTCAATGATTATTTATGATGAAGAAGTTTTAAAGGCAATAATTATAAAAATAATTGAAATATATACAAAATATCCAGAACTTAAAACAAACTCATTTATTCATGTTGATAAATTCGGTTTTTCAATTATAATTGAAGAAGATAAGAAGAAAATATTATCATTAGAAGAGTTTGACGAGATTATAAATAGTTAGTCAAAAAAAAGGAGAACAAAATGTTATTTGATACAAGAGAAAAACAAAATAACGAAGGTTTTAAGCCAAATGTTAACAATGAAATTGTTAAACCAACTCCAACAAAAAGTGAAAAAACAATTTATGTTTTATTTTGAGTTTTATCAGCTTTAACAATTATTGGTTTAATTATTATGGCAACACAATACTATTCAAGAAAAAATAGATTGTTAAGAAAAATTAATGATATTCAAGAATCATCATCTCTAATTCAAGCTGCAGAAAAAAAACGTAGAGCAACTCTATTAAAACAAATGGATTCAGTTTTAAGCTATAGAGATTTTGAAAAAGAAACAATAACAAAAGTTACAGAATTACGTTCACAATTAGTAAGTTTAGAAAATGAAGAATCACCAGTGGAATTAAACAAAAAAATCAATTCAATTCAAAGTGGTTTAAACTTACAATTTGAAAATTATCCAGATTTAAAAGCAAGTTCATTATACAGAAACTTCAATACTGAAATTGCTTTACAAGAAGATGAAATTTATACAGCTATTAGATTATACAACAACAAAGTTAACTCATTTAATAGTGAAATATACACATTCTGAACAAACATTATAGCTGCTAAAAACGACATGTATAATCAACCTTTATTTGTTGCTTCTGAAAAAGAAAGAGAAGACGTTGACACAAGCATGCTAAGAAATTAGTTTCAAAATTAAATAGGCTTAGCCTATTTTTTTAGTTTTTGGTATAATATAGACATATTAATACATACATGTATTAATACAATTAAATTCAAAAGGAGTTTTAATGAGTACTTTAGAAGATTCAAAAAACTATGAAGCTAGTAATATTCAGGTCTTAGAAGGCTTAGAAGCCGTAAGAAAAAGACCTGGTATGTATATAGGTTCAATCGGCTTTAGAGGATTACATCACTTAATTTGAGAAATAGTTGATAACTCAGTCGATGAAGCTATGGCTGGTTTTGCAAGTACAATAGATATTAAACTATATCCTGATAATGTTATAGAAATTACTGATAATGGGCGTGGTATGCCTGTTGGAATTCATGAAAAAACTGGCAAGTCAGCTGTAGAAACTATTTTAACAGTTTTACACGCTGGTGGTAAATTTGATAGTTCTACTTATAAAGTATCTGGTGGTTTACATGGTGTTGGTGCATCAGTTGTTAACGCTTTAAGTGATAGTTTTGAAGTTTGAGTTAAAAGAGAAGGTAAATTACATTATCAAAAATTTTTAAATGGTGGACAACCTGTTGAAAGTTTAAAAGTAATTGGTGAAGCAAACGAAAATGAAACAGGAACAAGAATAAAATTTCATCCAGATTTTACAGTAATGGACCGTCTAGATTTTGATTTTGGAACTATAGTAGACCACTCAAAACAAATTGCATATTTAAATAAAGGTTTAACTATAAATGTTGAACATGTTGCTAATGATACTAAAAAAACATTTTGTTTTGAAGGTGGGATTGTTGATTATGTTAATGAACTAAATAAAGGTAAAAAATTAATTAACAATCAAGTAATTTATGCAGAAGGTTCTTTTAAAGATAAAGTTGAAGGTGCTGAAGATGTTATAGTTGAAGTAGCATTACAATATAATGAAACTTACACTACTAATGTTGTATCATATGCAAACAATATTCAAACTGCAGATGGTGGAACTCATGAACAAGGTTTTTATGATGCTTTAATCAGAATTTTCCATAACTATGCTGAAACAAATAAACTTTATAAAAACAATAATGAAAGAATAACAAGAGAAGACGTAAAAGACGGATTAGTTTCTATAATTTCTATTAAACATACCGATCCTATTTTTGAAGGACAAACAAAAGGTAAATTAGAAAATAAAGATGCCAGAATTGCTACAAATAAAATCATTTCATTACAATTAGAAAGATTTATGAATGAAAACCCTGAAGCGGCTAAAGCAATTATTGAAAAATGTTTATTAGCTCAACGTTCTAGATTAGCAGCAAATGCAGCTAGAGAAGTTTCAAGAAAAAAAGATGGATTAGACATCGGTAATTTACCAGGCAAGTTAGCTGACTGTTCATCAAAAAATGCTGAAATTAGAGAACTATTTATAGTCGAAGGTAATTCAGCTGGTGGCTCTGCTAAAATGGGACGTAACCGTGCTATTCAAGCAATATTACCATTACGTGGTAAAGTTATTAACGCTGAAAAAAATCATTTTGCTTCTGTTCTTTCAAATAAAGAAATTGCAACAATGATTCATGCTTTAGGAACTGGAATTGGTCAAGAATTTAATATTAACAAATTGAAATATCACAAAATTATTATTATGACCGATGCCGACGTCGATGGGGCTCACATTACTACATTGTTATTAACTTTCTTCTATCGTTATATGAGACCACTAATTGAATATGGTTTTGTATATATAGCACAACCTCCACTATATAAAATTAGTAGTGGTAAAACTGTTTCTTATGCATATAATGATGCTCAAAAAGAAGAAATTTTAGCAAATTTAGAAGATAAAAGAAATATATCTATTCAACGTTACAAAGGGTTAGGTGAAATGGATCCAGAACAACTTTGAGAAACAACAATGGATCCTGATACAAGAAAAATGTTGCAAGTTCAAATTGACGACGTTGCAGTTTGTGATACTGTATTTTCAACACTTATGGGTGAAGAAATTGAACCTCGTCATGACTTTATTCAAGAAAATGCGAAATACGCATCTAATATTGACTTTTAAAAATGTTAAAAAAATTAGAAAATCAAGGTTTTACTAATATTACATTTAAAGATGAACAAAACAACTTATTTGTAAAAGAAAAAAAGTATGATGGGTTTAATCATAAAACCGATTACTTTTTATTAAATTCCCTAAGCTTTGCTCCTGAAGTTATTTCAGATGATAAAGAATATTTAAAAACTAAATGAATTGAAGGAAATATTTTATTAGAAAGTACAATTACAAATCAAGATTTAAAAGAAATTGGACAAAAACTAATAGAACTTCATAATTCAAAACTAAAATTTGCAAAAGAAAACCAAATAGCAAGACGTTTTAAAGTATATAGAGAAAAAATTGCAGCACTTAATAGAAAAATTCCTGTTTTAGATAAGCATTACAAAAAAATTAATTTATTTTTAAAAAACATTGATACTTCGGCTCCAACTCATAATGATTTATGACTTTTTAACATGATTAAAAACGAAAAAGGAATTTATATAACTGATTGAGAATATTCAAGTATGGGCGATGTTCATTTTGATTTAGCTTATTTCTGTGAAACAAGTAATTTAACAAAAGAACAAGAAGAAGTCTTTTTTGAAGGCTATGGTGACGATTATGAACCTAAGTATTTATTAGTTCATAGAATTATTGTTAACGCGTTAGTTGTTTTATGAATTAATAAAGAAGAAATTAAACCTTTTGATGATCAAATGTATATAGATAGAGTAGAAAAATATATGAAAGAGTATTTAGAAAAATATGCCTAATCAAATCAATCGTTCAAACATAATGTCAACAGCCAGCCCACAGAATAAAAAAAATGCTGAAGTTTATGAAGTATATAGAATAATTAAAGAAGCTTTTGGACAAGATATATATGAAAAACTAACAAACGTTAGAGCTTATTATAAAGATTATCATAACCGCTCATATATAGGCAAATTAGAAGATACATGAGTGCAAATAAGAATTCCTTATGATATTGTTGAAGTAAATCATGCTAATGAACAAAAAATAATAGAAATATTTAAAGATTATTTATATGCCAAAAATGGTGTTTTAATCAAAAAATGATTTCCTGGTGTAGATTTATTTAAAATAAACATTGATGAAAAAATCTCAAAAGCAATTTTGCATTGCGTTAAAAATTTTCAAAATCTTGATGTTAAATTAGAAAGATTTAACTGACTGAGATTCAATATAGATGATCCTAAATATTTAGAATTAGTTAAAAAATATGAAAATGAAGAATATGTTTTAGCACACAATAATTTAAAAAGACAAAACATATTAGTAAATAAATATGGTTTTATAAAACTTGTTGACTTTGAATTTAGTTCTTTTAATTCTAGATACTTTGATCCAGTGTCTTTACATTTATTTTTAGGTTTAAATAAAGATGAAATAATAGAATTTTTTAATTTAGATAGAAACACTTTTGACGATTATGTATATATGGTAAGAGTATATAATGAAGTTTTATTCAAAAACATATATGCAAATTTAAAAATTCCTAATATAAAAGTTATTGAATCATTAAACCATTACAATAATAGAAGCTTTTTAGTGTCAAATCGCTTTATTATTCAAAAAATAATAATGAATTTGATAATAAATTAGACATTTCAAAAATTGAAGATTTATACTTTGTTCCAACTTGTGTTTATGAAGATAAAGATAGAATTATTTGAAGATGATTAAACTGTCAAAATGTAACAGATATTAAAAGAAGACAAATGAAAGTTTTAGCTAAAGCTATAAAAAATCTTCATGATTCAGATATAGAATTTCCTGAATACATTTTAGAAGATAAAATTGAAAAACTAGTTAAAGCTGTTGGAAAAAAACAACTAGTTGAAGATTTTAATGATTTATCTGTTTTAAAATTAATCAGAGATTGATTAAAAGAAATTAAACCAGATGCAAACTGTCATAATAACTTATGTTCAGAAAGTATATATTTTTCAGAAAATTTAAACGTTTATATTATTGACTGAGCATATGCATATAGAAGTTCAAGATTTTTAGACATAGCCTTTATGTTTGAAAATTTAAATTCAACTAAAGCTGTAGAAGATGTATTTTGAAATGTATATGAATATGAATGTCCATATGATTTTGATAAATATAGAGTAATCGTTCATTTTATAGCTTATTTATATAATAGAGCTTTAAACGGGGATTATCTAGCCGCTTCAATTAATGTTAAAAGAATTAAAGAATTAATAGTTAAATTAAAGAAAAGAGATTAAAATGGATAATTTAAACGAAGCTAATAAAACTAAACCATTATCAAAAAAGAAAAAAGTAGTATCAACTACTATTTTGCTTTCTTTTTCAGTTTTAACTATTGCTTCAACTGTAACTATTCCATTAGCTATTAATAAACATAAAGTTTATAAAAAAACTAAATATTTTAACGATTTTTATTTAGATAAAGATCCTAAAATTGAAAAAATAAATGATGATGAACAACTAGTAACTTTTAGAAACACACCTTCTAATGAAGCTAAAATTATGTCTTTAGAACCCAAGATTTTAAAAGGTATTAGTTCTTTAAAAAAAGAAAACGGTATAAAATACTCATTATCTTTAAACTTTCACTCAATTGGGAATGAATTTAAAAAATATTATGACTCTTTAAATAATAATGAAAGTCATAAACTAAATGAAGTTCAGGTTCCCCTAGGCGTTGAAAGTTATATATATGAACTTGATTTATTAAATATATTAAATTTAATTAATAATAAAGCTAAAAAAGAATTTGATCAAGCTTTATTTTTAAGATCAATTAGTAGTATTAATTTTTCAATGACTTACTTTTTTAAAAAAGACAATAAAATATTTTATTATGATCATATAAATGAATATATAGGTTACTCAATTGTCGAATTTTTTAAAAACATAAGAATTTGATTATCTGCTTTTATAGATTCAAATCCAGATGCAATTATTAAAATAAATAAAGCATCTTTAAAAGCTAAAGTTAAAATAAATCCAGAGTCTCATAAAATAGAAGATTTAAAATTTGAAAATGAAATAGTTTTAAAAACAGAAAACCGAAAACCACAGCGCTAAGCTGTGGTTTTCTTAATAAAGTTTCCTCTCGACTTATGAATTTTTAGTTTAAATTGTATCCTTTTTCGATAACCGCTTTTAATGCATCAAGTGGTAAGGCACCATTCATTAACAATTTATCTAAAAATTCTTTGATATATCCGTGTTCTGCATTTTCGTGTTCTTCGCCAATTGAAGTAAATGATTTTGTTTGTTCAACAAATTCTTTTCTTGTCAAGCCAAAATGTTTTCTTACTTTTGTATATAACCCTAACATTGATTCTTTACCCGCATTGTAAGATGTGGCTTGTGCTGGCAACACTAAGTAACGCAATGATTCTGAAGTAATGTCTCCAATACCTAAAGCAGAATTAGATTTCATGAATTCTCTTACTTGGTTTATAGATGCACCTCTTGGTAGATCTGTGTGCCCTTCGATGTCTCCATGATATGCTGTATCAACTGCTCTACGCATATTTCTTAATTGTGCTTCATTTAAAGCACCAAAATATTGTAGCATATTTGTTAATTTAATTGCTCTTAACGCGTGTTCTTTGTTATTATTTTCGCCATCTTTAGCTGTTAATGTTCAATAAACACCGCCGTGTAATGATTTAATTTTGTTAACTATTTCATCTGTTACTTCAGAAGCTGTTCTAGCTTGTGAAAAGCTTGTAATACCTTTTGAAACTTGGAAGTCTACAGGCATTGCATAATTATCATCGCTATCATAGTCTGGGGTTCCATAATATCCAGCTTCAATAGCAAATCATTCCATAAATAATGCTCAACCTTCAACATATGCTGTATAGTCAAAAATGTTTCCTAATTGTTGATCATTATATTTTGCTAAATATTGCTTTGCATAATAAATTTGATTATGGTGTCCCATCATTGATTCGTGATCAGCAAAAGAAGTTAGTGATCACTTAGGTAATGAAAAGTAAGGGTCGGTGTTAAAGATAAATGCTTTAACACCGCTGTTGTATGCTCCAACACCTTCTATTGCTCTTCTTGGATATCTATATGTATACATTTCAAATTCTGGAACTTCGTTAGCAAAGAAACCTTTACCGAAGTTAACTGTTTGTTCTTTAAATTGTTGATATCCTTTGAAGGCTTCTAAAGCACCATAGTAAAATTGTTTGTCTGTAATTGAACCATAAGGTCTATCTGAATTTTTTAGATTTTCATAGCCTTTATCTTTTAGCTCTTTTACATATCTAGCTAATTTAGGATCTGATACTAAACTGTTTTTTAATTCTTCTGTGTAATAAGATTTGTCTTCACGACCAAAGAAGAATTGTTCTTGGTTTAATCATTTATTAAACTCTTTTAAGTCAATGTTACCGTTTTCATCTCTTATATTTACAGTTATTGTTTCTACTGGTTTTGGTCCTCTACCGTCAACGTCATATTTAATTTGAGGTTTTCAAGCGCCAGATTCACCAGCAATTAATTTTGCTACTTCAGTAGCCACTTTTTTCATATTTCCTGAAGCAGTGGTTGTGGTTGTATAACCTGAATCATTAACTTCTTGTGCTGTTAAAGATTCGGTTGTAGCCATTTTTAAATATTGATCATATAATGTTTTACCATTAATTTCTTCATTTCCCACAACTCCGATTAAACCTACATTATTAGCGTTTAAATCAGCTTCAGTAAATCCTAATCCGTAAATTTTTTGGGACTGTCCATTTACAGATATTTCAATGCTGTTTTCTTTTTCTTTATCTCCAGCATTTTCTTTTGTTAACTTCAGGTCTTGAATATTTTCTCCAAGTCCTTGTGTAGTTGTATTATAGTAATCATTAGCGTAATATTTAGTAAATTCAACTCAAGGATTATCTGATGCTGAACTTAATAAATCATTTACTGAAATCTCTTGTTTTGTACTATCTTTATAGAAAGCAACTAATTCTGTTTGGAAAAATGTTTCCAATAAGTATTTAATATTATTTTTAATTAATACTTTTGATAAAACAATATTATTGTCTTTTGCTTCTTTTAAAACTTCTAGAGCTTTAGGTAAGTTACCATCTAGATTTTTAAATGAATCATAAAAGCTATTTGCAGGATATGAACTTGCTGCTCCTCAAGAGAATGAACTTAGTAAAAATGGAGCTCCATATTTATAATTATCTCTTAAAACGCTGTATTCAAATTGTAATCCTTTAACTCAAGCAACTGTAACTTCGTTTAAATTACTTAAATCAATGCTTGCAAATTTATCTACTCATTTTCCATAAAAGTCAGATATTTTTTTAGCTTCTTCAGCATTAGGAATGTCTAAATCTACATCTGCTAGTTCAGCATCTTGTGCTGCAGATATTAGACTTTGCAAAATAAATACATATTCAGCAGTAATAATTTTAGCATCTTCTGAATTTCCTTTTGATTTTGCAATAGTCTCAATAGATTTAATATTCTTATTAATTAATTCATTATATTCATCACTTGAATTTTTTAATTCAGCTTCTTTATCACTAACAACTTGTTGTTGCTTACGATATTCAGCTGAGTTTTTATCTAATGAAGATAATTTTGCTTTTTCTTGTTTTAAATCTTCTGATAATTGTTGATTTTTAGATTTTATTTCTTTAATTTGGTTTAATGTGTCTAAATTAAAATTTTGTACTCAATAATTTTGAGATTTAGTATAGCTGTATGTTACACCAGCTGCGATAACAGGTGCTGCTACTAATGAAGTTGCAAGTAGAGACACTGTTAAAATTTTCACTTGTCTTTTATTCAAAGTGTTCCCTCCGAAACAAAAATTGAATCTAGCCTATAAAATTAAAGCCACCTGCTATTAATGATATAGGAGTCTTAATTTTACAAAAAAAATTCTAAATTTTTTCAATAAAGCAACAAAAAAACACATAAAAGCTAAAAATAAATAGAAGAAGTTAAAAAAATTGTGTAAATTTAAAACTTTCGACTTTTTCAAAGTAAATAATTTTAAGCAACTTTTTTATGTCTTTAATATAATTTAATATAAATGAAAATAATAATAAATAATCATTTTAATATATTTAAAGAAAAGAGAATTTTATGAATAAAAAAATAATTTTAACAGTTATTGATGGACTTGGTTTAAGAAATGAAAAACAAGGTAATGCTTATTTACAAGCAAATCATCCTACTTTTGATGAACTATTCAAATATTATCCAAATTCTGTATTAGAAGCATCGGGAGAATATGTTGGACTTCCTAAAGGTCAAATTGGAAATAGTGAAGTTGGACATCTAAATATAGGAGCTGGAAGAATCGTTTATACTGGTTTGTCTTTAATTAATAAAGCTATAGAAGATGATACTTTTAAAGATAATGAAGTATTAAACAAAGTTTTAGATGATGTTTTAAAAACAAATACAACATTACATCTAATGGGTTTATTAAGTGATGGTGGTGTTCATTCACTTGATAAACATTTATTTGAAATCATTAAATTAGCAAATACTAAAGGTTTAAAAAAAGCAAGTATTCATATTTTTGGTGATGGAAGAGATGTTAAACCTCAATCAATTAAAAATAGTTTAGAAACTTTAAATGATTTAGTTAAAAAATATAATTACACAATTTCATCAATTGCTGGTCGTTTTTATGCAATGGACCGTGATAGTATGTTTGAAAGAAATGCTCAAAGCTATGACGCAATTTTAGGTTTATCAGAAAATCAAATTGATGATGTAAATGAATATATTGAAAAACAATATAGCGAAGGAATTTATGATGAGTTCTTTAAACCAGCTCAACTAAAAAATGGTTTATTTGTAAATGATAATGATTCAATTATTTTCTTTAATTTTAGACCAGATAGAGCCAGACAACTAAGCCACATGTTTATAGGTTCAAATTTATACTCATTTGAACCAAAAAATAAAAGAAATATTAAAAACTTTGTTTCATTAATGAAATATGAAGGGATTAATTCTTTAATAGCTTTTGAAGAAATGAAAGTTATTAATCCATTAGGAGAAGTTTTAGAAAAAAATAATTTAACTCAACTAAGATTAGCTGAAACTCAAAAATATGCTCATGTTACATTTTTTATGGATGGTGGAATTGATACTGTTTATAAAAATGAAAATAGAATATTAGTTGATTCATTAAAAGTTGATTCTTTTGCCGATTATCCTCAAATGAGCGCAAAAGAAATAACTAATAAATTACTTGAAAATATTGAAAATAATGACTTTGTAATTATGAACTATGCAAATCCTGATATGGTAGGACACACTGGTAATTTAAAAGCAACTATTAAAGCAATTGAAATACTAGATTCACAGTTCAAAAGAATTTTAGATTATATAAAAAATAATGAAAATGTTACCTGATTTATAACAGCAGATCACGGTAATGCTGAAATAACAGAAGACGAAAATAATAAGCCAGCAACAAAACACACTACTAGTCCTGTAATGTTTATTTCAACAGATAAAAATATCAATTTAAATAATGGAAAATTAGCTGACGTTGCACCAACAATTTTAGAATATTTAGGTATAAATAAACCAGTAGAAATGACTGGAAATTCTTTGTTAAAAAAATAAATTTAAATTCTAATTAAACAATAAAAAAAGCAAAAAAAGAAAAAAATAAGGCAAAAATTTGAAAAAATGCCTTATTTTTTTGTATTTTTATTTAATTTTAAGTATGCAATAAAACTTTTGTTGTAATATATATGTATATATATATATTTTTTTAGTATGTATATAGAAATATAAATTTATTATTTTACAAAGGAAATTTTATGAATAATAGTAAGAAATTATTAATATCTACAGGTGTAATGTTGCCTGTAGCTTTAGGTTCTGTTTTGTCTTTATCTTTAAGTAATCTTAACAATAAAAAAGCAACTGACAGTCCTAGTGCATTAACAAAATATTTACATAAACACAAATTTAGTTATGAAAAACTTGAAAAATTAGGTGGTCTATCAAATAATCAAGTATTAAAATTTTTAAAACAAATAAACGCTTTAAAAGCTAAAAATCTAAATAAATTAGATTTAGAAAAAAAATTAAAAGAAATAAAAAATAGAATTGATTATGAATACAATATTACCACTTCAGCATATAATGACTTTTTAAACAACAGTTTTGGCGACCCGCTGTTTGCGGGGGGGGTTATTATAAAAACTCTGGGTTAGCAAATTTAAAACAATTAGCAAGTGAATATGTAACTAAAAACTTTCAAATTGGCTTTGACAATTCTAATGAAAATTTAGAAAAAATATTAAGCCAAAATCAAAAACAATTTAATATTAATTTCTACAATTTAATTACAAATCAAGAACTTAAAAATTTATTTTCTTTAGTTAAAGATAACCAACAAAATTTAAATACTTTAAATCAATTCTTATTGATTTTTTTAGGTATAGAAAATATTAATACTTTACATGAAAATATAAATAATGAATTACTAAATAACATAAAAGAAGTTGCAAAATTAAATGAAACTTTAGTAAACAAATTTTTAGAAAAATTTTCTTCATTTTCGAAAAAAGACATTAAAAGTTCAACACTATATAAAAATTTAATAACTGAAAATGAACAAAATGAAGTTTTTGCAATATTAGATTTTATTAAAGCAACAAATCAAGAACTATCATCTGTATTATCATTTAAAACCAAAAACGCTATTAATTCAATTGAAGATTTTTCTAGTGTAGTTCAAACTTTAAAAAATAATTTAAAAAATAACTTACAACTTTTAGATAATTTAATTTTAGTTTCTGACAAGCATTTTACAGAAGCTAAAGCAGATTTTGAAAGTAAAATTAGTAATATCTTACCAAATACACCATTATTAGCTAATACAGCTAATTTTTCAGTAATTGCAGATTTTGCGGTGGCTAATGCTCAAGCAAGTGCGGCCGCAGCAAGAGATAAATTGCAAAAAAAAGTTGATGAAGTAGTTAGATATACTACATTAGGCGATGACGCTATTTGATATAAGTATGCTGAGGAAACCAAAAAAAATGAGTTAAGAGCAGCCCTAACAAACGCACAACAAATATTACAAAATAATAATTCTAATTCTGAACAAGATTATAATCAAAAATATAACTCTTTAAATACTGCTTTTGGTAATGTTAGTCATAATAAAATTGAAGAATATCAAAAAAATAAAATAATGAATGATATGACAAATTGACCAGCTACACCTGAACAAATTAAAGAATTAAAAAGGACTGTTGAAGTTAAAGATATTCAAGACAAAGCAAGCATAATTAAAGAAATGGTAGAAGGTTATGCAACTGTTAAAAGTCAAATAACAACAATAGCTGACTTAACTAGATTGAGTCAAACCAGAAAAAAAGAAGCAGTAGATATAATAGTAAATTATCCTATAAACCCAGGGCGCAGAAATGGTGCTTTTACTCTGGCTACAAGAAGAGATAGTTTTTTAAAAAATTTAGATAAAGCTATAGAAATTCCAGAACAAACAAGACATGCTTTAGAAGAAGAAATAAATGGTGTAAAAGATCAAGTTACTAGCTCGGGTCAAATGAATGGTTTAAATAATAGATTTAATATTATTAAAAGAATTTATCAAAAACTTAATAACACTCCTGAGATTACTTCTGACCTAAAACGTATTTATGAAAATTATATACAAATAAATAATAGAACAGCTCTTAAACAATTGGATGAAGGCTATATACCTAACAGTATTGTAAATTTAAAAAGAATTAAAGATGCTGACACAACTTTAGAAATTAAAAAAATTCTTTCAACAGAATTAATTAGTTTTTCAAGTGAAACTCAATGACCTAGCATTATGGACGAAAAATTGCCAGCAGCTGAGTTAAAAACTGTATTAGAAAGAAAAGCTGACGAAATTGAAAATTATAAGCAAGGGAAAGATGATTTATTAAGTTATGCAAATCAAGATATTTTGAATAATCTTAATTCTAATATCGCAAGCATTAAATCAAAAAAATTAAGTACTAATTTAGATAGTCTTTCTAATTATAAAACTTTAGAGAGTACTATTAATACACAATATGAAGCCATTAAAGAACCAGCTATTGTTGCTTATCAAAAAGAAAAATTTAATAAATTAATTGATAGTTGAAATCCTCCTTTTTCACAAAATCACATTAGTAAATTAAAAGAAATTATTAATAAAGTTTCAACAATAGAACAATTCAAACAAGAATACGCAAATATAAATGCCTTAAAGCCTAAAGCCGAAACTATTAAAAACCTAGATCCTATTTTAGAAAATAATGAGAAAGATGACTTAATAGATAAAATTATTTCTTTAAAAGATAATAGTTCTGAGCAAGATAATATTGTTTCTTTAGGAAATAAAGAAGTTGATCTATTACAAAAATTAAATGCAAAACAAGATTATCCTTTTTTAACTAAAGATGGTTATAAAAACGATGTTGAAGGTTTAAATAGTTTAAGTGAAGTATCTTCATTAGTTGATAAACTTGAAAAACATAATAAATTCAAGGAGCTTGAACAAAAATTAAAAGAAGCCAAAGAATATTTAGCTAAAAATTTAAATGATTTAGATCTTATAGATCCTAAGGGTAAAGCAACACTTAAAGAAAAAATAAATTTAGCAGACGGTGTTGTAAAACAAGGTATTGATGCTGGAACAAAAGAAATTTATCAACAAAGAATTGATGAGTTAAATGTTGCTTTAAATTCAGTAAGTAATAATAACTTGTTAGATGCTTTAAGAAATAAATTAATTCAAGATTTGAATAACATGCAACCGGCTTTAACAGATGCTAATAGAATTAAATTAGAAAATGTTATTAAAAATCCTTTATTAAAAACTTCTTAAGATATAAACGCAGCATTTGAAAAAACAAAAGAAGTAAAAAATAAAATAGGTGAATTAAATAATTTAAATGATTTATCTCCAAATGCTTTACAACAAGCAAAAAACGAAATGACTAATTTAGTTTTAGATAATGGTACAAAAAAACAAGATTTATTGAACTTAGCGAAAGCAAAAAATGATGCTATTAAAAATTTTGATTCTAATTATCCTAATTTACAAGCAAACAAAAAAAATCATCAAGATGCAATAGAAGTACTTGACTCAGTTAAAAAAGTTCAAGAAAAAACAGTCGAATTGCAAAAATTAAATGCTAAGGAAGAATTAGCAAAAAAAGTTAAAGAAGCTCAAGATTACTTTGATAATAATCAAAACATTTTTAATGCAGCAACCTTGTCAAAACAAACTGCATTTTCTACAGCACTTCAAAATGCAAAAGATGTTGTTTCTCCTACAGCAACTTTACAAGAAGTACAAAAATATGAAGAATTAAAAAAACAATTAACTGACGCTTTAAATAATATATCAGCTAATAATGTTTTAAATGATTTAAGAGAAGCTTTAAAAGAAAAGGTTAAAAAGTTTATTCCTCCTTTTATTCAAGAGCAAATCGATAAATTGGTAAAAAAATTAGATGAGCCTGCACTTAACACATTAGACTTATTAAATCAAGAGTTTAGCAAAATTGAAGAAGTTAAAAATAATGCAAATACTGTGCAATCCTTATCAAAATTAAGTGAAAAAGCAAAAACAGATTCAATAAATAATTTAATTTCAAATATAAACAATAATGTAGCTCAGTTAGATGATATAGCTTTAGCTAAAAAGAAAAACGAAATATTAACAACTTTAGATAATGGTGTAGTTTATCCTAATCTAAAAACTAATGAAGAAAAAGATCAAGTGGAAGCTTTAAATTCACTTTCTAACGCGCCTGCATTACTTGAAAAACTAGCAACCAAAAATGAATTATTGAATCTTGATAAAAAAATACAAGCTGCGCAAGATGTATTATCTAAAAACGGTGCACAAATACAGAGAATAAATCCTGCAGGTAAACAAGATTTAGAAAATGAAATAACAAATGCAACTAATTTAAAAACAAAAACTCCATCTGCAACAAAACAAGAAATTTTGGACAAAATTAAGTTGCTTGATCAAAAAATGGATGCAGTTTCACAAGAAAAATTAATTAGAAAATTAAGAGAACAAAAAATCCAAGAAATTACTAATGCACAGCCAAATAATATATCTCAAAGCAATCTACAAAAATTAATAGACAAAATTGAAAACCCAAGATTAAGTACAGAAGATGAAATTAATGATGCGTTTTCAAAAGCAAAATATGCAAAAGATAAATTACAAGAAATAAAACAACTTAGTTCTTTAAGCCCAGATGCACAAAATAATTTAGAAGAAAAAATTATAAATGCAGCTGGAAATAACAGTTTGGTAGATGAAATAAAAAATGTAGCTATTAAACAAAATACTTTATTGCAAAATTTTGATTCAACATATGACAAATTGAATAAGCAAAATGAAAGATCAGATATTGAAAGCTTAAATTCATTGCAAGAATCAACAAATAAAGAAAAAGAATTAAAATCTAAAAATTCAAAAATAAAACTTCAAGAAATTGTTGATCAAGCGAATGCAGCAAAACAAGATACTGGAATTTATTCAAAAGCTGAGGACACAAAACGAACATCATTTGATCAAAAGCTTCAAGAAGCAGAACAAGCATTGCAAGGGGATCTAAAAGATTCAAAGGTTTATGATGATTTAGCTAATGGCTTAAAACCAAAAATTGACGATGTTAAACTGCCTACAGTTTTAAATTATCAAAAACAACAGGCAGAAGCGCTTATTAATACATACCAACCAGTTCTAACATCAGATCAAGCTCAAAAATTAAAAGAAAAAGTAAAATCAGATACAATAAAAGATTTAAATCAATTAGACAATGAATTAAATAAAGTCAAAGATGTAAAAGAAAAGATTGATGAAATTAACTTATTACAAACATTATCTAATGATGCAAAACAAAAAGCTTATGGCAAATTAATCGATCATTATGGTGATACTTCTAACCAAGCTTTAGATTTACAATTAGCAAAACAAAAAGATGAATTATTAAAACAAATACAAGATAAACAAAATCCTTATAATAATTTAAATTTAGATCAAAGTATTAGAACAGAAATAGAAAATGCAACTGATTCTAACAAATTAGATGAATTAAAACAAAAATATGCAATAAAAAATAGAATTGAAGATCTAAAAAAATTAAAAGATGAATCTGAACAATACAAAAATACTAATTCTAATGAATTAACCGAAGCAGATCCAGAAGGTAAAACAGAATTAGAAAAACAAATAACTGAAGCTCAAAATATAATAAATAAAGGTGACTTAAATAAATTAGCAGAAGTAGAAAATAAAATTTCAGAATTAAAAAATGCTTACGATGCAGTACAAAAAGAAAAATATTTAAAGAAATTTAGAGATAAAAAAGTCCAAGAAATTTCTAAGTTTAACGATGTTTTATCTGGCAATAATATAAGAGATTTAAATGCAAAAGTTACTGATCAAGGTCATAACACAGTAGCTTTAATAAAAGCGGAATTTGAAAAAGCTAAAAAAGTTCATGAAAATGCACAACAATTAAATAATAAAAATGAATTAAGTTCATCAATTATAGAAGCGGCAAAAAATAATCTTGTATCTAATTACGATAATCAACCAAAACAAATTGAAATTGTTAAGACAATTAACGCAAAACAAGATTTATTAGCAAGTTTTAATTCAAAATATCCAAACTTATTAAAAGCTGATAAAAAAAAACAAATTGAGAATTTAGATTCAGAAGACGCTGTTAATAAATACAAACAAGAATTAGAAAAAGAAAATGCAAAAGTAGATTTAGAGAATAAAGTAAAAGAAATTGATACATATTTAGCACAAAATCAAGAGATTTACAATTCAGCTGACCCACAAAAAAGAGAAGAATTTAACAAAGCTTTAGAAGCTGCCAAAAATGCTTTAAAAGAAACTACTTTTAAAAATAAAGAAGATTATGAAAATCTAAAAAAAGCATTAGTAGATAATTTAGTTTCTGTTCAAGAGCCAGCAGTTGTTACTTATCAAAAAGATCAAAAGAAAAACTTAATTTCTTCAATGTCTGAATTCGAAAATAATCAAAAAGATCTTTTAGAAGCAAAATATGATGATACAAATCTAAATACTCTTCAAAAAATTAATGAAGTGTTTGCAAAAGTTGAAGCGACAAAATCTCTTTCAAATCAAATTAAACAATTACCTAATTTAAGCCCAGAAGATCAAAAGAAAGCTATAGATAATTTAATTAGTCATTTTGGAGATAATTCAGCACAAACAAATGATTTTACATTAGCACAAAAAATCTCTGAAGTATTAGGTACACTAAATACAAACAATTATCCATTTTTAACTTCTGAAGAAATAAAAGATTTAACAAATAAAGTTAAGAGTGCAGATTCTTTAGATAAATTAGTTAACGTAGTTGTAAAAGAAATTGAAAATACCAATAAATTAGAAGAATTAAAAATTAAAAAACAACAAGCCGAAAATTATAAAACTCAAAATCCAAATGTTTTAAGAGCAGCAAATCCAGAAGATGTTAAAGAATTGGATAAAATTTTAGCTAAATCGCAAAAAGATATAGCAGCTGGTCAACAAATTGGAAAAGATACTTTTGAAGAAGATATAAGAAAAATTAATGAAGCTTTAGCAAAAGTAAGTGCTGATAAAGTTTTAAAAGAATTAAAACAAAGACAAACAGCTGAAATTAATAGTTATGATAATTTATTAACTCCGAGCGATATAAATAATCTAGCTTCTGCAATTAATGATTTAAATATCGATACTGTTGAAAAAGCTAATGACAAATTTGCAAAGATTCAAACAGTAAAACAAAAAGCTCAAGAAATTGAAAGCTTAGATCAATTAACTCCAACAGAAAAAACAAAATTAAAAACACAACTAGTAAATAATTTGGCTAACCCAACAGAACAACAAAGATTATTAGACTTAGGAAATTCAAAAAATAAATTATTAAAAGATTTAAATAATTCTAACTGACCTAAATTAACTAAAGCACAATATCAAACACAAATTGAGTCTTTAAACACTAAAGAAGAAGTTGAAAATTATAGAACTCAATTGGATAAAGATAATGAAAAAGCTTTATTAGATGAATTAATTAAAGAAATTGAAGATTATAAAAAATCTAACCCTACTGTTTTAGGAAATGCAAATGAATTAGATAAAACTACTTTAGATAATTTAATAGCAAAAGCAAAAGCAGATACAAGTAACCCAAACAATTTACCTTCAAAAGAAGAAATAGCTCAAAAAATTGCAGATTTAAAAGAAGCATATAATAAAATTAAACGTGACTATGTAACAAACTCTTTAAGAGAAAAAATAAACAAAGAAATTGAATCATATGGTGATTTAAGTTCACAAGATCAAAATGCTCTTAAAAATCAAATAACTCCAACTTTTGCTCCTAAATTAGAAGACTTGTTAGAAAAACAAAAAGAAAATCAAAAGATTGTAGCAAAAGCTAAAGAATTAAAAAACTTACAACATTTAAGTTCAAATAAAATAAATGAAGCAATTACTAATTTAGCAAATGCATTTGGCAATGAACAAAATCAAAATAATATAGTTTCATTAGCAAAAGCTAAAGATGCAGCTATAAATAATTTAAGTGAATTAAATGGGCTAAGAGTTCCAACTACAGCAATTCAAAACTTCACAGCAAACATTTCTGATAAAGACACTATAGCAAACTTAGAAGCTTATAAAGAGCAAACTGAAGCAGCTAAAAAAGCTGCAGAAGCAATTTTAGCTTCTAAAATAGATCCATCAAGTCAACAATTATTCTTAGATAAAATAGGAGAAGATAAAGCGCAAAATGATGCATTAACTGCTCATATACCTAAAGTAAATGACTTATTAGATAAAATAAAAGCAGCAGGAATTTCTGAAACTGTTAAAGATTCATTAAAAGATGAATTATTCCATTTAAATAATTTTGCAGACATAACAAATGTAGAAGCAAAATTGGAATCAGAAAAACAAAAAGTATTATTAGATCAATTAATAAAAGAAGTAGATAATTATATTCAAACTAATCCAAATGGATATAAATATGCTCCGCAAGAGGCTAAAGATGAACTTTTAGCTGAATTAGCAGTTGCAAAAGAAAAGATTAAAAAGACGCCTTTACCTTCAGCTGCTGATTTATTGAGATCATTTAATGATTTAAATAACAAATATACTAATGTTAAACCTGAAGCTACAATAAAACATCTACATGCAAAAATAGAATCAGAAATTGATCAAAATCAAAAACTTTCTCCTGAACAAAATACTTTATTAAAATCAAAAATTACTCCTATTTCTGATAATAATTTAGATAAATTGGTTCAAGATATAGATAAAAAAGACGAAGTATTTAACAATATTAATAAATTAGATAAATTTAGACACTTAGATCCTACTCAGGTTGAAGACTTTAAAAAACAATTAATTGATGCTTATGGTAATACGAATAAACAGCTAGAAATTTTAGAATTAGCAAAACTAAAAAATCAATTAAATGAAAAAGTAAAAAGATATTCAACTATACCAGAACCTATAGCAAATGAATTAAAGAAAATTATTAATGATGAAAATGATATTAATAAACTAAAAAATGATGTAGCTCAACAAATTGAAAAAGTAAAAGCAGTAGCTGATCAAATTGCAACTTCAACTATTCCTGATGATAAAAAACCTAGATTAGCTGCTAAACTAAGTGTAAATGAAACTAAAAACACAAAATTATCTAATTTAGTAAAAGATATTGAAGCACAATATCAAAAAGCTTGAGTTTCTTTAGTAAATGAAGAAAAGAAAAATGCATTAAAAGAAGAGGCTTTAGCATTAGACAACCACGAACAAGCAGAAACTTTATCTAAGAAAATAGATGCAGAAAATGAAAGAGTTCTATTAAATGAGTTAATTGCTTTAGTAAAAGCTTATCCTCAAGATGAACCTATTGTTTATGCTAATGCTGCACCTGAAGCCAAAGCCGCTTTACAAAAAGAATTAGAAGCTGCAATGGCTTTGACCGCTACAGAACCAGTAGTAAAAATAGAAGATTTAAAAGCAGCTAAAGACAAATTAACAAAAGCATTTGCAGGTGTAGAAAGAGCTGCAGTTACAGAATATGTAAGAAATAAATATAATGAAGAAATTGCTAGTCATAACTTTGACGAAACTGTTACTGAGGCATTAAAAGAAAAAATTAATAATACAAACTCACCTGCTTTAGAAAATTTAATTGAATAACATGGTAAAATTCGTGGTATTTCTGAAAAAATTAAATTTGTTAATAATTTAGAAAATATTACTGGAGCGGCTGAGGATAAAGTAGAAAGAGCTTTATTAGATAACTATAATTTACCTACTAAACAAAATGATTTAATAACCTTAGCTAATAAACAAAATACAACTATTGATAATATAGAAAGTTACAAAAATATTCCAGAAGACGTTAAAACACAATTAAAAGGTTTAACTCTTGTAGCTAAATCAGTAAACCCTGATGTTGATAAAGTTAATGCTGATGCTTTATCTATTAAAAGATCGGCAGATAAAATTAGTGATTCATTAATTCCAGAAGAAAATAGAAAACGTTTCTATGATAGAATTTCAACTAATTTATTAAATAATAATTCATTGGAAAACTTAGTAGCATCAGTTGATGATAAAATAGTAGATTTAAATAACTCAATAGTTTCACCAGAAAAAAATCTAGAACTTAAAGCTATTCTATTAAACGTAAATAATGAAAAAGATGTAGAGGAATTTGCAAAACTTCTAGATTCAGAAAATGAAAAAGTTCGTTTAGATAAAATAATTAAAGAAGCAGATGAATTTTTAGCTGATGGTGAATTTGACATTAATTTTGCAAATATTCCACAAATACAAAATTTAAAATCTGTTTTAACAGAATCAAAACAAGCAACTTTTGAAAATCCAATTAAATCTGCTAAAGATTTAAAAGCACAAAAAGAAAAATTAATTGAAGCAATAAATAATGCTAAAATGGCATCTGCTATTAAATTAGTAAGAGATAAATTAAAAGCATTAATTAATAATGAAAGTAGTTTATCAGCGCCTTTAAAAGAACGTCTATTAGACAAAATCAAACCACAAAATGCTCCTGGTTTAGCTGAATTAGCTAATAGTGAAATATTATTAAATCAAATTATTAATAATATAAAAGAAGTTAAAAATACAGCTTTACTAGATCAAGATAAAGAAAGATTAGCTAACAATTTAATTGATAATTATTCAGATAACGCAAAACAAAAAGCTTTAATTAATTTTGCAAAATCTATAGATAATAATATTAAAGAAGCAAAATCTAATTTAGAAAACTTAAATATTCCAAATGATGTTAAAGATAAATTAATTTCAAATCTTTCATCATCATTTGATGAAGATAGTTTAGCAAAAGCTAAAGAACACATTCTTTCAGCAAAAGATTTAGAAAACTTCATTAATGATTCAGTATTTATTCCTGAAGAATCTAGAGATTTATTAATGAGAAAAATATCTTAAAATAAAACTAATAATGAAAACTTAAAAACATTAATTAATGATTTTTCAGGTTTAATTAAAGAGGTAAATAATTTAACTTTACCAAAAGCTAAAAAAGTTGAAATCGCTAATGAAATTTTATCAAAAGCTAATTTAGAAGAAGCTAAAGCTTATTTAGAATCAATTAGCTGAAAATTCAACTTAGAACATGAAGTATTTAATAATGTTCCTAAAACAATATTAGATGAATTAGGTGGTTCTGATAAAGATGTAGCTATTGCCGAATATCTAAATAATCTAACAAAATTAAATATTAATAATTTATCAAATGCTAAATTAAAAGACTTCTTTAACGAATTTAAAAAATTAGATACCAAAATTCAAAGAGATCTATTTATTAAAAAATACGTAATTCAAGATGAATATGAAAAAGCAAGCACAGCTAAAAAAGCAAAAGACTTTTGAATATGAATTATTCTAATGTCTATAACATCAGCTTTAATATTCTTAGGAATTATTGTTTTAGCAAAGAAAAAAATAAGAAGAAAACACAGAGCAATCGATAAAGATAAAGAAAATAAATAAAATTATACGGAAAATTCAAGTAGTTTCTACTACTTGATTTTCGTTGTTTTAAAAAAATAAGGCAAAACAACAAAAAAACTCTTTCTTGCACAAAAAAACGCAAAAAAGAGCATTTTTGTTGTTTTTTTAGTTTAAAAGTTAAAAAAGAAAAAAATTTTTTTATTTTTCTAATGGCTGTTACTTTTTTTATTGTAGTATATATATATATATTGAGAAATGTATATATAAAAGCATTTTTATACATACAAAAAAAGGAAAGCATTTTTATGAATAATACTAAAAAATTATTATTAAGCTCAGGAGCTATTTTTTCTGCAACAATAGCTTCTGCTTTAACTTTGTCTTGAGTTAATAATAATCAAGACAAATTAGTTAATAGTCCAAATGCGTTATTGGACTATTTAAACAAACAAAAATTCAGTTATGATAGAGAAGGAAATTTAGGTGGGTTAACTGAAAAACAAGTTTCAGAATTTGTTAAAAAAATTAACGATTTACAAAGACTAAGTTTATCAAAAGAAGATTTAGAAAACAAATTAAGATTAATTAAAAATGAAATTGATAAAACTTTTGGTTTAATGACTCAAGCATATAGCTCATTTTTAAATTACAGTTTTGGTGATGGTTTTTGAAAAAATGAAATTGCATTTAGAAATGAAAAAAATGCAATACAAAAACAATTAGCAAATGATTTTGTTTTAAGTGTTTTTAAAAATGGTTATTCTTTAGACACAAATAATTTAAAAGCTTCATTAGCCTTATCTATGGAAGCTTTTAAAAATGAATTTAAAAATAGCTTAGAAAATTCTGAAATTAAAGATTTATATAATTCAATTTTAGAAAATGAAGAAAAAAACCAAAACAACACTTTAAACCAAATTTTATTAGTTTATTTAGGTTCTTTAGATTCTAACACTCTTAAAGAAAATTTAAATGCAAGTGTTTTAGAAAACATAACTTCTTTAAATAACCTAAATAAAGAATTAATTTTTACATTTGCTGAAGCTTTTTTAGCATTTAGTGCAAAAGAAATAAAAAAATCACCAACATTTTTAAACTTATTAGATAAAAACAGTCAAAACCAAGTTTTTGATATCCTAGACTTTATTAAAAATACAGATAGAAAACTATCTTCAGTTTTATCATTTAATTTTTCAATTCAAAATAACGGAATTAATGAATTTAAAGACAACGTTAATAATTTAAAAAATGCTATAAAAACAAATTTAATTAAATTAAATGAATTAATTACTAAATCAGAAAACAATTTATTAAACGCAAGAAATGAATACAATAAAACTATCGAAAGTAATGCAGATAGAGATAGTTTACTTTCAAAAGCAAGTAATTTTACAGTGGTTGCTGAGTTTGCTGCTAATGCTAATGAACAAGCCAAAACACAATTACAAAATAAAGTAAATGAAATTGAAAGATATAAAACCGATGCTACAAACTCTAGATGGTATGCTTTGGCCTATGAAACAGAAAAGCAAAAACTAGATGGTTTGTTGCAAAAAGCCAATGTTTTATTAAAAGATTCTGCAGTGCACCAAGCAAACGAATATAATACTATTCTAAACTCTCTAAATGCAACAAACGGACCTTGAGATAAAGTTCAATCAAATTGAGTAATTCAAAATCAAAAAGACATTTTAAGAGCAGAAATACCGAAATGGCCGAGTTTAGAACAAAATCAAATAAATAACCTATTAAATGCAGTAAGAGATTTTGATGTTCAAAGTAATATAGATCAATTAATATTAATGATAGATACTTTTAAAAAAGTAAAAGATCAAATAGAAAAAATGTCCAAAATGACTGTTCTTAACAGAACTCGTCTTAATGAATCTAGAAATAGAGTAACAGAAAACGTTTTTAATGAATCAGAAAGAGATGCAGCCTTTAAATTTGCAGATGATAGAGTTAAATTTATTAATAAAGTAAATACATACTTAGATATACCCGTTAGAAAAAGGGAAGCTTTTATAAATGATGTTAATAAATCAGAAAAAGGTTTTATTTCTACACAAGATGAAATAAATAGACATTTTGAAGTATTAGAATTAGCAAATAAACTTTCTAAGCGCATTAATACAGATCCAAATATACCTAGTTATGCAAGACCAAATTACCATAATCACGTTACTAGAGTTTTAAATCAGTTAAAAGAATTTGAAAAAAACATTGATAGCAGCATAAATGAACTTAAAAAAATTTCAGATGCTGATATATCTCAAGAAGCAAGAGTTCAGTTGTCAAAAGAATTAGCAGATAAAAAATATCCAATAGATTGGCCTTCAGTAATAAACAAAATTCCAAATGCTGAAGCTAGACACCACTTAGATGAAAAAGAAAAAGAAATTTCTAAATATATTGCGTCAAATGCAAATTTATATAGTTTAGCAGATCCAACTATAACTGCAGAATTGCAAAAAAATATTGCTTCTGCAAAAAGTGAAATTGCTGAAAGAGTTGTAGTAAATCCAAGAAGAAACACAACAGCCTTAAATATTAAAGACGCATCAGTATATAAAGCTATAGAAGATAAGTTAAAACTTGGTTTTGATAACATACAAGAACCTGCCGTAACAGAATATCAAAAAAATGAGTATACAAAAATAATTGATAATTGGTCATCTGTTTTTAATCCAGAACAAATAAAAAAACTTAAAGAAAAAATTAAAGATTCTTCTATCACATCAATTGATAAATTAAATGAAGAAAAAGCTAAATTAGAACATGTTAAAAGTGAAGCAGAAAAAGTTAGAAATTTAAGTAGTTTATTGAGTGATGAAGAAAAAAATAAAGCAATTTCAGCTATTATAGAAGCAAAAGATAGCCGTGTTGATCAAGCCGCAAATGTAGATCTTGCTAATAAAAAATTACAATTAATTGAAATATTAGAAAATAAACAACAGTTTCCTAAATTAGAAAAAGTTAATTATATTAAAAAAATAAACAATGCAACTACTCTTTCTCAATTAAATGAAATTGAAAATAATTTTCCAAGAGATAATAGTTTTGAATTGTTAAAAGAAAAAATTTCTTATGCAAATAATTATATTAATGAAAATAGAAATTTATTAGATGAAGCCACACCAGAATCAAAACAAAATTTAGAAGAAAAAATTAGATTAGGTCAGGCTGATGTCGATGCTGGCGTAGATTCTCATAATAAACAAGTATATGATGATCATATTAGTAAAATAGATGAAGCATTAAACTTAGTAACAAAAGATAAACTACTAAATGCATTAAAAGAAAAATTAATAAAAGATCTTAAGGCTATTGATCCTCAATTGGACCCATCAAATGATGCAAAATTGAATAATTATATAAAAAATGCTCAAGATGAGTCTGCAATAAGACAAGCTTTTGAAAAAGCTAAAGCTGTAAAAAATAATGTTAAAGAATTAAATAAATTAAGTGAATTATCACCACAAGCATTATTAAACGCTCAAAATGATCTAGCAACTGCTGTAGGCGATAATGCAAATCAAACTAATATTTTAGATTTAGCTAAAAAGAAAAACGAATTATTATCTAATTTTGACAATAATTATCCAAACCTAGTTAAAGATAAAGCAAATCATAAAAATGCAATTGAAGCACTAGCTGATTCGGGCCAAGTTGAACAAAAGAAACAAGATTTAGAAAAATTAAATTCTCAACAAGATTTAGCTAATAAAGTTAAAGAAGCTCAAGAATATTTTGATCAACACCAACCTATTTATAAAGCTGCTACAACTGACAAACAAAATGCTTTTGATTTAGCATTGCAAAATGCGAAAAATGCTACAAATTCTAGTGCAACTTTAAAAGAAGTTCCTGAATATAATCAACTAAAACAAGAATTGCAAAACGCTTTGGATGCAATCTCTGAAGCAAATGTTTTAAAAGATTTAAGAGATGCTTTAAAAGAAAAAGTTAGACAAATGACTCCTCCATTTGATTCAACTCAAATTCAAACATTAGTAAATAAATTAGATAATCAAACATTAAATACTCCTGATTTATTAAATAAAGAATTTGAGAAAATTGAAAATGTAAAAAATAATGCTGTTACAGTAAAAGCTTTAAGTCAATTATCACCTACTGCTTCTACTGATACAATAAATAATTTAATTACAAACATTGATGATCAAGCAGCTCAATTAACTAACGTTACTTTAGCTGAGAAAAAGAACGAAATTTTAACTACATTAAATAATCAAACAACATATCCAAATCTAAATAAAGCTGAAGAACAAGCTGAAGTTGAAAAACTTGCTTCTATTTCAGATGCACCTGCTTTATTGGAAAAATTAGCAACTAAAAATGAGTTAAAAAATTTAGAGAAAAAAATACAAGCTGCTCAAAATGTTATAACTCAAAATGGTGAGCAAATTGGTAGAATCAACCCAACAGGAAAACAAGAATTAGAAACAGAAATTAATAATGCTAATACTTTAAAAGCACAGAAGCCTACTCCAACTAAAAAAGAAATATTAGACAAGATTAAATTATTAGATCAAAAAATGGAAGCAGTTTCACATGATAATTTAATTAAAAAGTTAAGAGAGCAAAAAATAAAAGAAATAACTGATGCTCAACCTACAAATATTTCTTCAAGCAATTTACAAAAATTAGTTGACAAAATACAAGATCCGAGATTAAGTACCGAACAAGAAATAAATAGCGCCTTTAATAATGCTAAAAAAGCAAAAGACGCAATTTTAGAAGTACAAAAACTAGGACAATTAAGTTCTCAAGCACAAACTAATATAGAAAATAAAATAGTAAATGCTACCGGAAATGATCAATTAATAAGCACCATTAAAGATGTAGCTACAAAACAAAATGAATTGTTAGCTAAATTTGATGGAAATAGTGCATTCCCTAAATTAAGTAAGCAAACAGAACAACCAAATATAGAAGCTCTTGATAGTGCAGAGGCAGTTGAAAACAAAGAAAAAGAATTAAAAAATGAAAATGCTAAACGTAAACTTCAAGAAATAGTTGAAAAAGCAAGAGAAGCGCAAAGAAACAATGACGTTTATTCAAAGGCAGAACCAAATAAAAAATTAGAATTTGATCAAAAATTAAGAGAAGCTGAACAAGCGTTACAAGGAAATTTACAAGAAGCTAGTGTTTATGACAAATTAGCTGTTGATTTATCTAATAAAACTGAAGATGTTAAATTACCTGCTGTATTAAAACACCAACAATCCGTGGCTGAACAATTAATTAGTAGTTATTCACCAATGATGACTCAACCACAAATAAACAGTTTAAAGGCGAAAGTAAAAGATGCTAAAATTCAAGACCTTCAACAATTAGAAGCTGAGTTAAATAAAATTAAAAAGGTTAAAGAAAAAGCTGATGAAATTAACACATTAACAAAATTATCTACTGCTGCTAAACAAGAGACTTATAATAAACTAATTGAACATATAGAGGACCCTTCTAAACAAGATTTAGATACTGACTTAGCAAAACAAAAAGATGCTTTATTAAAACAAATAGGAGCTAAAAAAAGTCCTTATAACAATTTAACTTTAGATTCTACAATAACTAGTGAAATTGAATCTGCTAAAGATGCAAATGCTTTAGATGCTTTAAAACAAAAATATGCTGTTAGAAATAAAATAGAAGAACTAAAAAAATTGAAAGAAAAATCTAGTGATTATAAAACACAACATTCAAGCGATTTAGATGAAGCTGATCCTGATGGTAAAAGCGAACTAGAAAAACAAATAAAAGAAGCAGAAGCTATTATAGCAAAAGGTGAATCTAATCAAATAACTGATGTTGAAAGAAAAATTACTGAATTGCAAAATGCTCTAGATGCAGTTCAAGTAAACAAATACTTGCAAAAATTTAGAGATAAAAAAGTTAAAGAAATTTCTACGTTTAAAGATGCATTATCAGGTACCAATATTAATGATCTAAATGCGAAAGTTAATGACAAAACTCATAATACTATAGCTTTAATAAAAGCTGAATTCGAAAAAGCCGAAAAAGTACACGAAAATGCTAAACAATTAGATGCTAATAATGAATTAAGCCCATCAACAATTGAAAAAGCAAAAAATGCCTTGGTTTCTAATTATGGTGTTGAAAATAATCAAAAAAACATTTTAGATACTGCAAAAGCTAAACAAGATTTATTGTCTTCATTTGATAAAACGTATCCAAATTTAGTAAAAGCAGATAAAAAACAACATATTGAAGGTTTGGTTGATGTTACTGCTGTAAATCAATATAAAAATGAATTAGAAAAAGAAGATGCTAAAAACGATTTAGATAAAAAAGTTAAAAAAATGGAAGCATATTTAGCAAAAAGTAAAGATGTATATGATGCTTCAGATCCTCAAAACAAAACAGCTTTCGATAAAGCATTAGCTGATGCAAGAGCTGCTTTAGCAAACCCAAATTTAAAAACTAAAGAAGAATATAAAAATTTAAAAGATGCTTTAGATCAAAAATTAGTAGGTGTTCAAGAAGCTGCTGCTGTTACTTATCAAAAAGGTCAAAAGAAACAAGACATTCAAAACAGTACAAATGAATTTGATCATGATCAACAAGAAGAATTAAAAGCTAAATACGATGCACAAGACGTTACAACTTTATCAAAAGTAAATGAAGTTGCACAAAAAGTAAATGACACAAAACAATTAGCTAATCAGATAAAATCATTACCTAATTTGGATGGTGAAACACAAAAACGTTTAGTAGACAAATTAATAGATCATTTTGGTGACAACGCCGAACAAGCTAATGATTTAAAACTAGCACAAAAAATTTCAGAAGTTTTAGGCAAATTAAATAAAACAACTTATCCATTTTTAACTGATGAAGAAATAAACCAATTAACAGAAAAAGTTAAAAAAGCAGATTCCTTAGATAATCTTGTAAATAATATTGTTAAAGAAATTGAAAACACTAATAAATGAGAAGAATTAAAAGCTAAAAAGAAACAAGCAGAAGATTACAAAGCACAAAATCCGGAAGTTATAAAGGCTGCCAATCCAGCTGATGTTCAAGAATTAGAAGCAATTTTAAATAAATCACAACAAGATATAACAACAGGTCAACAAGTTGGAAAAGATACATTTGAAGAAGATATAAGAAAATTAAATGAAGCTTTAGCAAAAGTAAGTGCAGATAAAGTTTTAAAAGAATTAAAACAAAGACAAACAACAGAAGTAAATGGATACAATAACTTATTAACTCAAGGTGATATAAATAATTTAGTATCTGCAATTAATGATATAGATGTAAATACTGTTGAAAAAGCAAACAATAAATTTGCAGAAATTCAAGCCTTAAAAGCAAAAGCTCAAGAAATTGAAGATCTTGAACAATTAACTCCAGCAGAAAAAACAAAATTAAAAACACAATTAGTAAATAATTTAACTAATCCAACAGAACAACAAACAACAGTTGATTTAGCAAAAGCAAAAAATAAATTATTAAAAGATTTAAATAATTCTAACTGACCTAAATTAACTAAAGCACAATATCAAACACAAATTGAGTCTTTAAACACTAAAGAAGAAGTTGAAAATTATAGAACTCAATTGGATAAAGATAATGAAAAAGCTTTATTAGATGAATTAATTAAAGAAATTGAAGATTATAAAAAAGCTAACCCTACTGTTTTAGGAAATGCAAATGAATTAGATAAAACTACTTTAGATAATTTAATAGCAAAAGCAAAAGCAGATACAAGTAACCCAAATAATTTACCTTCAAAAGAAGAAATAGCTCAAAAAATTTCAAATTTAAAAGAAGCATATAATAAAATCAAACGTGACTATGTAACAAACTCTTTAAGAGAAAAAATAAACAAAGAAATTGAAGCATATAGTGATTTAAGTTCACAAGATCAAAATGCTCTTAAAAACCAAGTCACAGAAGCTTCTGCTCCTAACTTAGAAGATTTATTACAAAAACAAAAAGAAAATCAAAAAATTGTAGAAAAAGCTAAAGAATTAAAAGGTTTACAACATTTAAATACAAATAAAGTAAATGAAGCAATTACTGGTTTAGTTAATGCATTTGGCAATGACGATAAACAAACTGAAATAGTTAATTTAGCTAAAGCAAAAGATGAGGCAATTAATAATTTAAGTGAGTTAAATGGTCTAAGAGTTCCAACTACAGCAATTCAAAACTTCACAGCAAACATTTCTGATAAAGACACTATAGCAAACTTAGAAGCTTATAAAGAGCAAACTGAAGCAGCTAAAAAAGCTGCAGAAGCAATTTTAGCTTCTAAAATAGATCCATCAAGTCAACAATTATTCTTAGATAAAATAGGAGAAGATAAAGCGCAAAATGATGCATTAACTGCTCATATACCTAAAGTAAATGACTTATTAGATAAAATAAAAGATGCTAAAATTCCAGTAGATGTTAAAGAAAACTTGAAAAAGGAATTATTTAATTTAAGTGATTTTGCTGACATAACTAATGTAGAAACAAAATTAGAATCAGAAAAACAAAAAGTATTATTAGATCAATTAATAAAAGAAGTTGAAAGTTATATTCAAACTAATCCAAATGGATATAAATATGCTCCACAAGAGGCTAAAGATCAACTTTTAGCTGAATTAGCAGTTGCTAAAGAAAAGATTAAAAAGACACCTTTACCTTCAGCTGCTGATTTATTGAGATCATTTAATGATTTAAATGATAAATATACTAATGTTAAACCTGAAGCTACAATAAAACATCTACATGCAAAAATAGAATCAGAAATTGATCAAAATCAAAAACTATCTCCTGAACAAAATGCTTTATTAAAATCAAAAATTACAACAATTGCTGAAAATAATTTAGACAAATTAGTTCAAGATATAGCTAAAAAAGACGAAGTATTTAATAATATTAATGAATTAGATAAATTCAGACATTTAGATCCTGCTCAAGTTGAAGACTTTAAAAAACAATTAATTGAGGCTTATGGCAATACAACCGAACAACAAAGAATTTTAGATCTTGCTAGAGCTAAAAATCAATTAAATGAAAAAGTAAAAAGATATTCAACTATACCAGAACCTATAGCAAATGAATTAAAGAAAATTATTAATGATGAAAATGATATTAATAATTTAAATAATAAGGTTTCTCAACAAATTGAAAAAGTAAAAGCAGTAGCTGATCAAATTGCAACTTCAACTATTCCTGATGATAAAAAACCTAGATTAGCTGCTAAACTAAGTGTAGATGAAGCTAAAAACACAGAATTATCTAATTTAGTAAAAGATATTGAAGCACAATATCAAAAAGCTTGAGTTTCTTTAGTAAATGAAGAAAAGAAAAATGCATTAAAAGAAGAAGCTTTAGCATTAGACAACCACGAACAAGCAGAAGCTTTATCTAAGAAAATAGATGCAGAAAATGAAAGAGTTCTATTAAATGAATTAATTGCTTTAGTAAAAGCTTATCCTCAAGATGAACCTATTGTTTATGCTAATGCTGCACCTGAAGCAAAAGCTGCTTTACAAAAGAATTAGAAGCTGCAATGGCTCTAACTGCCACAGAACCAGTTGCTTCAATAGAAGCTTTAAAAGCAGCTAAAGACAAATTAACAAAAGCATTTGCAGGTGTTGAAAGAGAAGCTGTTACTGAATATGTAAGAACAAAATACAATGAAGAAATAGCGAGCCACAATTTTGATGAAACCGTTACAGAAGCATTAAAAGAAAAGATAAATGATACAAACTCTCCTGCTTTAGAAAATCTAATTGAAGAACATGGTAAAATCCGT
Organism: Mycoplasma struthionis; assembly: GCF_003855455.1. Classification (GTDB taxonomy): domain Bacteria; phylum Bacillota_I; class Bacilli_A; order Mycoplasmatales; family Metamycoplasmataceae; genus Metamycoplasma; species Metamycoplasma struthionis. Next base: position 93,912 of record NZ_CP034044.1, on the reverse strand, counting down.
GGAATTTCTGAAAAAATTAAATTTGTTAATAATTTAGAAAATATAACTGGTGTAGCTGAAGATAAATTAGAAAAAGCATTGTTAGAAAGCTATGACTTACCTAATAAACAAGATGCTTTAGTAACTTTAGCTAATAAACAAAATACAACTATTGATAATATAGAAAGCTATGACAACGTTCCTGAAGATGTTAAAACACAACTAAAAGCCTTAACATTAGTTGCAAAAACAGTTAATCAAGATGTTGATCAAGTTAACACAGATGCTTTATCTATTAAAAGATCTGCAGATAAAATTAGCGATTCATTAATCCCAGAAGAAAACAGAAAACGTTTCTATGATAGAATTTCAACTAATTTACTAAATAATAATTTATTAGAAAACTTAGTAACATCAGTTGATGATAAAATAGTAGATTTAAATAACTCAATAGTTTCACCAGAAAAAAATCTAGAACTTAAAGCAATTTTATTAAATGCAAATAATGAAAAAGATGTAGAAGACTTTGCAAAACTTCTAGATTCAGAAAATGAAAAAGTTCGTTTAGATAAAGTAATTAAAGAAGCAGATGAATTTTTAGCTGATGGTGAATTTGACAGTAATTTTGCTGAAATTCCAGAAATTAAAACATTAAAATCTGTTTTAGCAGAATCAAAACAAGCATCACTAGAAACACCAATCAGACCTGCTAAAGATTTAAAGGCACAAAAAGAAAAATTAATTGAAGCATTAAATAATGCTAAAATGGCGTCTGCTATTAAATTAGTAAGAGATAAATTAAAAGCATTAATTAATAATGAAAGTGGTTTATCAGCGCCTTTAAAAGAACGTCTATTAGACAAAATCAAACCACAAAATGCTCCTGGTTTAGCTGAATTAGCTAATAGTGAAATATTATTAAATCAAATTATTAATAATATAAAAGAAGTTAAAAATACAGCTTTACTAGATCAAGATAAAGAAAGATTAGCTAACAATTTAATTGATAATTATTCAGATAACGCAAAACAAAAAGCTTTAATTAATTTTGCAAAATCTATAGATAATAATATTAAAGAAGCAAAATCTAATTTAGAAAACTTAAATATTCCAAATGACGTTAAAGATAAATTAATTTCAAATCTTTCATCATTTGATGAAGACAGTTTAGCAAAAGCTAAAGAACACGTTCTTTCAGCAAAAGATTTAGAAAACTTCATTAATGATTCAGTATTTATTCCTGAAGAATCTAGAGATTTATTAATGAAAAAAATATCTGAAAATAAAGCTAATAATGAAAACTTAAAAACATTAATTAATGATTTTTCAGATTTAATTAAAGAAGTAAATAATTTAACTTTACCAAAAGCTAAAAAAGTTGAAATCTCTAATGAAATTTTATCAAAAGCTAATTTAGAAGAAGCTAAAGCTTATTTAGAATCAATTAGCTGAAAATTCAACTTAGAACATGAAGTATTTAATAATGTTCCTAAAACAATATTAGATGAATTAGGTGGTTCTGATAAAGATGTAGCTATTGCCGAATATCTAAATAATCTAACAAAATTAAATATTAATAATTTATCAAATGCTAAATTAAAAGAATTCTTTAAAGAATTTAAAAATTAGATACCAAAATTCAAAGAGATCTATTTGTTAAAAAATACGTGATTCAAGATAAATATGAAAAAGCAAGCGCAGCTAAAAAAGCAAAAGACTTCTGAATATGAATTATTCTAATGTCTATAACATCAGCTTTAATATTCTTAGGAATTATTGTTTTAGCAAAGAAAAAAATAAGAAGAAGACACAGAGCAATTGATAAAGAAAATAAATAAAATTAACACAAAAAAATCAAGTAGTTAAAGCTACTTGATTTTTAAAATATTATTTTTAATTATCTTCTAACTATGTTGTCAGTTGCTGAAGGTCCTGATTGATATCTTGGATTACTTACTATTTTCTTAATTGCTTCATAGAATTTTTGAACATTTCCGTATCCATATTCTCTGTTTCATCCACCATATTCAGCATTACCTGGAACCATGATGTAAGCTTGTTGGAAATCATTTTCATCAAATTTATTGGTTTTTAAATTTCAAGTATGTGCTTTTGCACCATTAACTGAAAAAATATCTTTCATTCAAGCATTATCTTTATAGAATTTAACTCTTAAATCGTTATCTTTACCTCTTGAATATCCATCAAAGAAGTCATCGAAGTTATCTCCCACTCTCATTATTGTTTTTAATTTAACAGCATTTCCAGAACCACTGTCTTCTACTGAAAGATTTCAACCGTCTGTTTTAGCATCTAAACCATTCATTCTTAAAGTTTTTAGAGCTTTTTTACCAATTATTTCAGCTGATAAAGTGTTTTTTCAAGGTTCTCAAGGTTTATCTCTAAATGAGTCAGTAAATTCTAATTTTTTAGCTAAAGCACTTAACTGTTCTTTAGTCATGTTTTCTGTTTTTTCTTTTGTAATTTCGCTATCTATGTTAGTTTGATATGGTAAAGTACCTCTCATTCAGAATTGATAATTTGCTATAAATTCTACACCTATTCTTTTTAGGTTTTCTTTAACAGCATCTCTCATAGCTTCAGATTGATTCATATCTGAGTTATAAATTACCAAACCACCATGTGATTGAACATAGTTAATAAATTCTACAGCTCCTGGTACAGCAAATCTTCTAGACATTAAATCTTCTTTTTCTTTATTTGCGTTGCTAAAACCACCATTAATCATAGCGCCAGCTTCTGTTAAATCATTTTGTAAAACAGTTTCATCTATATCCATAAATACAACAGGTACAAATTTATCTGTTGCTGCATTTGTTACGTGTTTTGTTGTATTGTAGTTCCGTGCTTCACTAAAGTCAAATAAATTTTTATTTTTTTCATTTTCCATTAATTTTTTGTAAGCTTCAATACCATTTTTATAAGCAGCTTCTTTTGCAATTAGTGATTCTGCAGATTTGATGTATCAAACAATTCCACCAAATGAACCAGCATCTTTATTGAATTTAGCAATTAGTTCATGTAATTGATCTTGACTCAATGCTTGATTTAAATTTGCTTCATTTAACACTTGTAGTTTTTGATCATCTGTTAATTTAGCAAATGATTCTTTAGCTAAAGTGAAATCATCTTTATTTAAAGCTGAACTTTCACTTTTCGCTCCTTCTTGTTTTTTTGTATCATTTTTAGCACATGAAATAGCCAAAGGAGCAATAGGAGCTAAAGCAGCTGACATAATTCCTAAGCTAATTAAAAATTTATTTTTTTTCATTATTTTAAAAATTCTCCTTAAATTTTTTAACATATCAATTTTACTTTTATGCACTAAAATTATAAAACTCTAAAAAAATAAATTTTTAAATATTAATATTTTTCTTTAAATCGTTCTTAAAATAAATATCTTTTTTAAAAATCTAAAAAAGCAAAAAAAGTTCTTAAATTAAGCACTTTTTTTGCTTTTTGCTATAATTTATTTATAAAAACTAATAAGAAATTTTATTTTATTTTAAAAAAGGTAATTTTATGTCCGAAAGAGAAAGAAGAAATAAGAATAAGAAGATGGCAGCGCTTTTTGCAACTGGTGTAGCAGTTGCTGGTACTACATTAACTTACATATTAATAGAATCAAGAAATGTTACAAGATTTAAAGATGTTTTAAAAGAAGCTAGACAAATAAATGAAGATCAAAATATAGACAATGCTATAGAGTTTTCAGATTATAAAGATCTAAGACATAATATAAACGAATTAGTAAATAAATACTCTTCAAAAGAAAAAGAGTATTTACATTCTAATTCTAAATCTTTTAAAGCTATGCGTGAACTTGCAGATGAAATTACATCAGTTAGATCAAGTATAGCAGAAGCGCTTTATAAAGAAACAGATTATAGTAGAAGTATAGTTGATAATCCATATTTAGATAATGAAATAAAAGAAGATTTAAACAATCTATTAAAAGAATATGATAGTTTTAATTCTTTATTTGACAATAGCACTCCAAAATTAGCCAAAATGCTAAACGATTTTATTTTAAATAACCAAATAGCATTCGACAGGGGGGGGGCAAACGATCTCTGATCTTAAAAATGAATTAAATAATTTAATAGAAAGAATCGGAGATAATGAAGAATTAGTAGCTTCTAAAAAAGAAATAGTAGAAGTTTTAAATAATGTGCCAAATGATATTAATAAAGGTAATTATTTAGACATAATTAAAACTTTGTCATTAACTTTTGAAAAAAACAAAAAAATAGTAGATGAAAATGATAGAGAAGCTTTAAGAGCTCGTTTAACTGAATTATCATCAAGTGCAGGTGTTATATTAACTGATGATTATTTAAGTGATGGAGAAATTAAAGAAGAATTAACAACAGAAAAAACTGATTCTGACACTTTATTAAAAGAAAATAAACCAGAAATTACAAATTTAAAAGACCAAATAGAAGAAATAAACTTTGCTATTGAAAAAGCAAAAGATGCAATTAATAAAGCCAAAATTAAAGAAGCAAGAGATAATTTAACAGCAACAATTCTAAGAGCAGAAGGTATTTTACCAAGACTTGTAGATTTCGAAGCTAAAAGTATTTTAACATTAGGTATAAATAAAGGTCGTCAAGTAAATGATAATGAAGATGCGACAGCAGAAGAATTAAAAAATGCCAATGTTCAATTAATAAGTGATATACAAAAAGCAATTTTATTAAATCAAAAAAATGCTCTTTCAAAACAACTTAGAGATATAAACAAACTTTTAAAGGATGCCAAAAATAATGCTGATGAAATAGTAGGTATTGATGAATTACAAGATGCTAGAAATAGATTATTAGCCGCAATAGAAAGTACAGAAGAGAATTTAAAAAATAATATTATAGATGCAAATGACTTTGCTGTTGCAACAAAAGCATTAAAAGATGTCTTAGACGAATCTAAGAAGTCAATTGAAACATTCTTTAGTGAAAACCATAAAGAAGATTTAAAGAGAGCAATTTTTAGAGCTAATAGATTAAAAAATGATATTTCTAAAATACCTGAATTAGCTAACGACTTAACTAGATTAAATAAAATAATAAGTGAAAATCCTTTTAATGATAGTGATCCAGATGCTACTGTTTTAGAGAAAACTAGAAAATTAAAAGAAGCTTATGATGAAATTCTAGCTAAATTAGATAAATACAATGCTAAAAAAGAATTAGAAGAATTAATTAAAGAAGCAAATGCATTAAAAGCAGAAGGTGAAAAAGAAAAAGTTGATGCAGCGGAATTTAAAAAAGCTATTGACGCCGCAAACAACGGCATTGGCTCAAAATCTACTGAAACTTTAGAAAATGATTTTGATACTTTAAGAGTTTCTATAAATAAATATAGAGAAAAATTAGAAACAAGTAGAAAAGCAAAAGCTTTAGAAAGAATTAAAGCATTAAGAACTAAGGCTGAAAACGAATTATTAAATAATGAATTATTAGATGAAAATCTAAAAAGAGAATTAAAAAATATATATGATCTAACAAGTAATTTAAATGGATTAGCTTCAGCACAATTGAATGAATTAGCTGACTCATTGAAACAAAAAGAAGATGAAGCTGAGAAAGATATTTTAACAAAAGGTATTAATAATGAAATTTCTTTATTTAAAGAAAAAATTCAAACTTTAGAAAACGATAAAAAAATTGTTTCTAATTTAGGAACAATTCAAAGCGGTCTACAAACCTTTGTCAATGAAAAAGAAAATATTTCAGGTTTATCTAATGAAGCCTTAAAAACTAGATTAGAAGAAATTAAAACTAAAAAAGCAGATGTTTTAGCGAAAGAAAAACAAGAATGAAAAAATGATTATGAAGTTCAAAAGCAAAACGCTAAAAATATAGCTTCAATGATTTCAAATGAAACAGAAAATCATCATAAAGAAAATAAAGACGCTTTAAATACATTTTTATCAACTGCTAATATCTTAGATACTGACAGCACAGATCAAATTAAAGATAAATATAAACAATTAGTAGACAAAAGAAATGAAATTGAAAAAGCGGAAAAAGATCAACACAAACGTGAAATTAATGAATTATTAGCAGAAGTTGAAAAAGTAGACAGTAAATTTGATGATTTAAATATGAATAATGAAAAAGTTGCTTTAGATACAGTTGTAAAACAAAAAGCACCATCTGAAGAAGCTTTAGACAAGAAAAGCATAACTGAATTAATTGATTCTAGAGATAGAATAAAAAATGCTATTTTAGATGCTAAAAGAAAACAATTAACTGAATTATTAAGAAGAGCGGACGAACTAAAAAATTCATTAAAAGCAAATCATATAGATACAGCAGAAATAGAAAGAGTAATTAATTCAGCTAAAAACCCAGCAGTTTCATCACAAAACAGCAGTCAATTAGATGACAATATTAAAAAAGTTTCAGACATTATTGGTTCTTCTAAACAAGAAGGAGATCGTGTTAGAGATCTAAGAGACGAAATTACCAGACTTTTAGCAAGGGCTAAAAAAGTTGAAGGTAAAACAAAAACTACTCAAATAGGAAATGAATTAACTGGTGCAAAAAATTCAGTAGCTGATTTAAATTCTAAATCATCAACTGAATTAACTGCTATTAGAGATAGATTATTAGCTGCAACTAATTCAGCAGAAAATGATGCTAGAGCAAACTATAGAGAAAAAATTCAAAATCTATTAAATGATAATAAGAGAATAAAGGCAAATCTAAAAACAGAAAAATTAGATACTGATTTAGCTACTTTACAAAGTGTAATTGATGCTAATAATCACGTTAATGGAAATAATGATATAGATAATTTAGTAGCAGAAGAAGCAAAATTAAAACAAGCATTTGCAGATGCTGAAAATAAACTTTTAACTAAAGTTAGAAATGATATTAATACATTAGCTGGAAATCAAACAGTCTTAATAAATGAATTAGCATTAATTAATACAAAATTAAAAGACAATTTAAATTCTGTTATTAATGATGCTAAAAGAAACCAAAATCTTGATTATAACGGACTAAAAAATAAACAAAGTCTTCTAAATAATGCAATAGAGTTAGCAAATTCTAAAAAGGCTTTAAATGAAGAAATTAAAAAAGCTGAAGCTCTAAAAGCTAAAATGCAACCTTCGGCTGGTTTAAATTCTGAAACACAAGCATTTGGCAAAAAAATAGATGCCGCTAAAGCAAAATTAATTTCAGAAACTAACGATGCAAATGTTAAATCATTAACAGCCTCTGTAAAACAAGATACAGCAACAAATCAAAGCACTTTTGACGAATATAATAGAGTGAAAAAAGAAGTGAAAGCTTTAAAAACCTCAACTGAAGCTTATATTAACTCAAATTTAAACGATGATAAATTCTACTCAGCTTTAAAAGCAGATCTACAAAGTGTTTTAACAGGTGATATAAATACAATGAATTTAGAAGCCTTAAAAAGCAAAAAAGATTCAATTACTAGAAGAAAAGATGCAGTTGATAAAAAAGCTAAACAAATTAAAGCATTAATTAAAACATATAATGATGTAAAAAGAAAAGCAGATGAATATTATGATTTAATAAGAGAATTAGATAGTTCTAGATTACCATATGAAAATGAAATAAGAACTCCGGCAAATAATAAATATGAAGAATTTAAGAGAGATAACGATCCTACTAAATTGCAAGCTTCTATAGATATCTATAAAAAAGCTGAAGCAAAATATACAGAATTAATTAATGTTCAAAAAACAGGACTGGAAAAAGAATTAGCAAAATTTGCACCAAAGAGCTCAGAAGCTAATAGTTACACAAATCCTGGGGCAACCGATTCTACTCATCATCTTCCTAATGGGAGACCTGTGCCTATTGACAACCTTGCACAAGGAGATTTTAGAAGATTAAGTAATGATTTTAAAGCAAATACTAATAGAGCAGACGCTGATAGATTGTATGGTAAACAAAAATTAAAAACTAAAGAGTTAGCCGATTTAATAATTTCCAAACAACAAACTCTAGCCACATACGATAGAAGAAAAAAAGAAATTCTTGACGCGAACTTTGATCGAGCTTCAACATTTGGTGGTTATGTAAACGCAAGAAATGCTTTATATGATAAACTATACAATCATAGAAATGATGCCGATCCTGAATTCTTCAGTTTAGAAAAAGAAACATACAACACACTAAAAAGATTAAGCAACTTATCGGACAAAGAACAAGATTCTAGACTATTGCAGGCAAGAAGAGACCTAGAAGCAGCTACTAGAAAAATAGAACTTAGAGAAATTGCTACAGAAAATGAAAGACAAAAATACATTAACTACTTAGGCGATCCTAATAGTTCTGATTTTGACAAGTATTATAGAGACTTTAGAACAGACTTTGATAATTGATATCCTGAAGCTAAAAGAAATAGTACTTTAGATAAATATCCTGATACTATGAAAGATACTATGGATAGAATAAAAACTCAGTTATTGCCATTAATTAAGAATTTTGCAAAAGAAAGAGATTCTTTATTTTCTTTAAGATTAGCTTATGAAATGAAAAGATTTATTCAAGATTACGGAGATGATTGAAAAGCATTCGGTTATAACTGAAATGGTGAATATATGAGAAAAGTTTTTGCACAAAATGTTCAAAACCCACAAAAAACAAGATTTATCAATTATTTACAAAATATTTATAATAATACAGAAAACAATATAGCATGAAGAAATGACGAAGCAAGAAATTACTATGCTGCTGGACCGGTTAGGGCTAATAGATTTAAAGAAAATAATTGAACTAAATATGACCCTGCTGGATATCCATACTACTATAGCGTTGATGCAAGTGCATATCAAGTAGCAGAAGTTTGATATTATGATGGTTATTCATATATTGTTAAACAAATGTTAAGAGTATTAGTTCCTTCATTAAGATTAATTCGTGATGGTACAAATAGTGTGAATGAAACTAATAAACACAATATTTCTTCTTACGGTTATATAAATGCTGAAGTAAAAAGAAAATGAAAAAATATTTACGAAGCTTACTTTTCACCAATAAATACAAGAAAAGATAAAAGATTGGTAAACCAAGATATACTAGAATACTTATACGGACAATTTAATACAAATATGATTAATTAAAATAAAAGATCGCAACCGCGATCTTTTTTATACTGCTTTTTCAAGTTTGTCTTTTTTTGCTTTTTGAATTCCTTCAGGTTGTTTAACTCTCATTATACCTTTTCACATAAAACCTAAAGCAGGAGTTAAAAACACAGCTAGTATAACTAAAATTAAGTCTAAAATAAATATAATACCAGGATTATCGCCTTTATAAAATAAAGGGAATCTAAAGTTTAAAAATGGATATATTACAACATTAAAATCTCTATAAGCTTGATATTTTTCTTCATTTCCATTAAAGTTTTTTAAATCTAGTAATTGGCTTCCTATTAAAAATACAACTAAAGCAAATGCAAAATATACTAAAACAAATAAATTAGACATTCAGATTTGTGTATTTTTAACAAATATAGTTTTTCTTACTAAAAATAAAGCAATAAAACCTAAAATTGGATGAATTGCGTGAACAAAAAAGCTAGGTAATGCTAAATGTAATGCTTTTCATGTGTCAAGTGAACTTGGTAAAACTAAACTTCAGTATACAACAAAAGTAATAGTAATATATGTAATAGTAGCAAAAAATCACGCTTGTACTTTTTGATGTTCTTTTTTAAAAGCAAAAATAATTAAAGTAATTGAAAGCATAAAATTACTTATCTCTGTAAAAGTAATAGTATTACCTCATATTATTCTTAATGAATTAGGTAATACAACTTTACTATGATCAACTAAAGCTTTAAATTGATTTTGATATTCTGCTTTAGAAGAAATAATTGAGTTATTAAAATTAATAATAATAATAATTACATTACTAATTAAAGTAATTAAGCCAAGATAAAATATTGTCTTTGTTATTTTATCTCAGCTTTTATATAGCATTCTAAAATCATTTGCTATATTTTTAATCTGTTCTTTTTTCATACATAAAAATATAGCACAAAAAATTAATGTTTTTTGAAAAAATTTTCATAATTTTTATTATAAAAATTTAAAAAACACTAATTTTCTTAATTTATTATTGTGATTTCGTCTATTTTTTCGTCTTCTTGATTATCTAAAAAACTAAATTGGTCTACATATGCTTTTGCTAATTCTGCAATTTCTTTATTACATGCATCGCCTAATTTATTGTGTAAAAATCAAGCTAAAAATATATAATCATCAGTCAACAGCATACGTTTAGTCATAGCTACTTGCATAAATTCTTCGAAAACGATTTTTGAATCGATAATTTTTATTGTTTTGGCTTCACTATTTATTAAAGCTTCAAAATCAACAATGAGTTCTCTAAAATATCTCATATAATCGTTATCTACATCTCTTTTGAATTTCTTTGCTTTATTTTTTAAATAAACAAAAGAAAGTTCTAATAGTTTATTAAAAGTTTTTTCATTATAAATATAGTCTTTAAGATCTAATTCTTTTAATTTCTTTTGTATTGGAAGATATTTATTACTTTTTGATTTTAAAATTGTTTTCATTAAGAAATAAACTTCTTTAAAATCATCAAATAATGGTTTAATAGATTTTAAATCACCTAATTTTTTTAATCTTTCTATATTGTCTAATAGCTCTTGATTTTCAAAAGCTAAAAAGTAAATGTCTCCCACTCTAACTCTTTTTGATTTAGCTAAAAAGTTTTCATATAAGTGAGAGATTCTAAAAAAGCCTCAATCCCTTTCATATATTGAGTCAAATAATATTTCAAATAGCAAATCGTTTGCTAATATATCTCTAATAATAATTTTTTTCAACTTTAATGGCAAACTCATATCTTTAATTATATTAAAAAAATAAAAATATTGCTATAATTTAATTTAATATGGAACAAATTAAAGTATATATCGATTTTGAAGCAATAGCAAACCCATTTGCTAAATTAATAAATATCCCTAATTCAACGCCTTATTGCTATTCTCTAGGCTTATTAAATGATAAAAATAAATTTCAGATATCTACTTTTATAATTGATTTTAGAAAACATAATAGCGTTACTTCAATTTGAGCTAAATTAAAAAAACAAATAATTCTTGATATAAATAAAATAAATAAAAAAGTAAACATTAAAAATGTTGTTTTTGTAGGACACAACCCTTATTTAGAAATCGAATGTCTTAAAAAAATGTTTCCTGATAATTCAGTTGAACCATTAATTAATAACTCAACTGTTTCATTATCAAAACTAGTTGGAAAAGAATATAATAAAAACTATTTTTCAAAAGTAAAAGAAGTAATTTTTTCAGATAAAAATAATCATAAATCATTTTTTATTAAAGCCTTAGGCGATAGAAATGGAGCAATAGCTTCATATATTGGCTATTGATTATATGTTGATGCTTTTATAATGGCTTTTAAAGAAAAAGATAGAAGAATAAGATTCTTTTGTCCAATGGACAGAAGAGTCACTTTAAGAGAATTAAGATCATATTCAAATGATGATGTTGATAAAATGTTATATTTAGCAAGCAAGCCGGAACTTTTAGAAAAACTTTTAAAAGAATTAAGTTATAAAAAAGACTTACTTAAAGCAATTAATAATTTAGATTTAAATGATAAATTAACAATAAAAGAAATTAAAGAAAAAATATGAAGTTTATAGGAGTTTAAAAGTGCAAATAAATAAAAATAAACACGTTTTTAGACGTTTACTTCCGCAAAATAAAAGCGATTTAAAATCATATTTTATTAAAACACTTCCTATTATTATTGGTGAAATTCTTTTTTGTTTAAATGGATTTTTAGATAACTTTATGGTTAGCCATATAAGTGGTGGAGTTGATGCATTAAGTTATGCCAATAGTTATACTGGAATTATTTATACTGTCTTTTTTTCAATTCAAGGTATAGCTGCAATGTTTGTGGGACAGTATTATGGAAAAAAAGACTATGATAAAGTAAAACAAATTATTAATTTAAGGTTTTGATTAAATTTTGTAGTTGTCATTTGTTTTGCTATTCCAACTTGAGTTGTCGGCAAACAAATGATTGAATTAATAGGTGGACCTAATATTAAAGAATCAGTTAAAATTCAATCTGTTAGATATTTATCTTTAATTTGTATTTCATGACTTTTAACAACTTATAATATTAATACTAACATGCTTTTAAATGAAACAGGTCATTCTAAATATGCTTTTTTTTCAGCATGTGCTACTATGACTTCAAATGCTTTAATTAATGTTCTATTTTTATATATTCTAAAAAAACCTGCATACTATGCAGCTATAGGTTCAATTATAGGTGCTTTAGTTTGTGCTATTAGTGATGAATTATGAACTTATTTTAAAGATAGAAAAATATTTATTAATCCTTTAAAAGTATTTTATATAACTAAACCTATTGCAAAACAAATACTTTCTAAAATTCCAGCAATGCTAATTACTATTTCAGCAATGATTACAATTCCTTTAAGATTAATTATTTGAACAAGAGCTTATCCAGATGATTTGCTTCATGGCTCAGGTGTTGGTTTAAAATGAATGGGAATTAATTCAGCTAATGTTTTTGGTTTAGTTGAAAGTCTTTCAACAATAGCTTCAGCAGTTACGGGAGCTTGTTCAAGTAACGTTTCATTTTTTGTGGCCGCTAAATTAGGACATAATGAATTTGATGAAGCAGAAAAACATTCACATGCTTTAAAAGGTTTTCATGCTCTATTAGGTTTTATTGTTTCAATTTTATTATTAGCAGTAGTATTTGCTATTGCATATTCACCTACTACAACAAAAGGTATATCTGAAGGAATTAATAAAATCTTTTATGAAAATAAACAAAGTTCTTTAGCAAATCAAAAACAATATGTTTTAGAAATTCTAAAAACTCAAAATCGTTTAGATCTATTAAATTATATTGATCAAAATAATTCACTTCCATTTTTAAATCAAAATCCTGATTATGATTTATGAGTTAAAAAAGCTGCTAATTTAGGAAGACAAGAATATAGAAAAGCATTTTTATTTTGCTCATTTACTTTTTTAGCTTTTAATCCAGTATGATGTTGATTTTATACTTCAGCTGCTTTACCAAGAGCAGGTGGTAGAACAATAATAGCTTCAATAACTATGTGAGTTGCTCAATGACTTTCATTTATATGACTTGTTATTTTAACTTTTGCTATAGTTTTACCTTTAAGAGCTAATGGAACTAATATTTCAATTGCTTTAACTTACTTTTTATTTTACTCAATTGATTTTATAAGGTTAGCAATTTTTGAAATAGTGGCCTGAAAAACTGATTGAAAAAGAAATATAACAATTAATCATAAAAGCGATTCAGAGCCTATATCACAAAGTGCCTAAAAGCACTTTTTTTTGTGAAAAATTTAAGAAAAATTAGCGAAAAAACTTATTAAAAAAACTACTTAAAGTTGGTAAAATAATGGTACGTAAAACTAAAAAAAGTTAAAGGAGTTTTTATGGGCTTATATGATGTAATAGAACCTTATAATTATGGTTATTTAAAAGTTAGTGATTTACATTCTATTTATTATGAAGAAATAGGAAATCCTAATGGAAAACCAATTTTATTTGTTCATGGTGGACCTGGTGGTGGAATTTCTGAATCATCAAGACAGTATTTCGATTCTAAATATTATAGAGTCATTTTATTTGATCAAAGAGGAGCAGGGAAAAGTTTACCAGCCGCTGAAATAAAAGAAAATACAACACATGATCTAATAGAAGATATTGAAAAACTTAGAGAATTTTTAAAAATAGATAAATGAACATTATTTGGGGGATCTTGAGGTTCTACTCTTTCATTACTTTATGCAATTAAATATCCAAGTAAAGTTAATGGAATGATATTAAGAGGAATATTTTTAGGAAGAAAAGAAGATGATAACTGATTATATAATAAAGGTGCATCTGATTATTTTCCTTATGAATATGAAGAATATTCTTCTTTTGTAAAACCAGAAGAAAGAGATGATCTAATTTTAGCTTATCATAAATATCTAAATCACGAAGATCCTAAAATAGCAGAGCAAGCTGCATATCATTGAGCAAAATGAGAACTTAGCTTAATAACTTTAATTAAAAGTCCCATTTTAGAAGAAATTTTAAGTGATAAAAAAGCTAATTTGGCTTTAGCTAGATTAGAAAATCATTATTTTGTTAATCACATTTTTTTAGATGATGATAACTACATTTTAAATAATGCTAATAAAATAGAAAATATAAAAACTATTATAATTCATGGACAATATGACATGGATTGTAGACCTGTTGGAGCTTATTTACTTCATCAAAAATTAAAAAATTCTTCACTAAGATTTATTGAAGCTTCAGGACATTCTACTAGAGATATAAAAATTGCTGAAGCTTTAGTTTTAGCTACTGAAGAATTTAAAAACTATCTATAAGGAAAATTATGAACTCAATATTAAATGTTGCTAAAAAATTAAATTTATCAGAAAAACAAGTTGCTGATACACTTGCTTTATTACAAGAAGGGGCTACAATTCCTTTTATAGCCCGTTATAGAAAAGCTGCTACTGGTGGTCTTGATGAAGATCAAATTGCTAAAATTAATGAATTTTATGTTTATGATGTTGAATTAAATAAAAGAAAAGAATATGTTTCAGAAATTTTAAAAGAAAAAGGTTTATTAACAGAAGAACTTTCTAAAAAATTATTTTTAGCTGAAACAAAAAAGCTGTTGAAAATATTTATGAACCTTTTAAAATAGGTAAAAAAACAAAAGCAACTGAAGCAATTGCTTTAGGACTTTCAAAATTAGCAGAAGACATAATGGCTTCAAGTTCTGAATCATTTAATATGTTTTCAGAAGCTAAAAAATATTTAAATGATAAAGTTCAAACAGTAGAATTTGCATTAGAACAAACTAAATTTATAATAGCTCAAATAGTTTCTCAAGATATTAAAGTTAGAGAATATATTAAACATCAAATTTATAATTATGGAGTTATTGAAACTAAATATAAAAAAGGTGCTGAAGATACAAATGGTGTATTTGAACAATACTATGATTTTAATGAAAAAGTTTCAAAAATACCAAACCACCGTGTTCTAGCTATTACAAGAGGAGAAGAAAAGAAAATTCTAAGTTATACAATAGTTGACTTTAATTTAAAAAAGATTACTTATGATCTAAATGAAATGTTTTTTAAAAACAAAAGAACAGCTAAATATATTAATGAATGTATTCAAGATGCTTTAGATAGACTTTTAATTCCTTCTATTATTAGAGAAATAAAAACAGATTTATTTGAAAGAGCAGAAAAAGAAGCTATAACAGTTTTTGCAGAAAATTTAGAACAAATGCTTTTAGGACCTGCTATTAAAAATAAAAGAATTTTAGCAATTGATCCGGCTTATGTAAACGGATGTAAAATGGCCGCTCTTGCAGAAGATGGAAAATTTTTAGAAAAAGGAATTATTTTTCCTCATAATCACGATGAAAAACAATTTATTGAAGCAGTTAAATTAGTAAATATTTTTATTGACAAATATACTATAAATTTAATAGTAATTGGTAATGGAACAGCAAGTAGAGAAACTGAAAGATTTATATCAAAATTGCTAGAAGCAAGAAAGAAAAAAATTCCAAATGACAATGTTAAATTTGGTGTAGTAAGTGAAGTAGGTGCTTCAGTTTATTCAGCATCTAAAATAGCTATTGAAGAATTTCCAGATTTAGCAGTAGAATATCGTTCAGCAATTAATATAGGTAGAAGATTTCAAGATCCATTAAATGAATTAATTAAAATTGATCCAAAATCAATAGGTGTTGGTCAATATCAACATGACGTTAATCAAAAAGAATTATCAGAACAATTAAAACTAAAAGTTAATAAAGCTGTTAATATGGTAGGTGTTGACTTAAATAGTGCAACAAAAGTTATTTTGTCATATATTTCAGGCTTAAGCAATACTATAGCAGAAAATATTGTCGCTTATCGTGAAGAAAACGGTCCTTTTATAAATAGAGAACAACTTAAAAAAGTTAAAGGATTAGGTCCTAAAGCCTATGAACAATCAGTTGGTTTTTAAGAATACATAATTCAAATAATTTCTATGATAAAACTAATATTCACCCAGAAAGTTATAAATTAGCTGATAGCATTGTTAAACTTTTAAAATTAGATTTATCAAATATCGATAAAGATAAAATTTTAAATGCCGATAAAGAAGTAATAATTGATAAATTAAAAATTAGTGAATATGATTTAGATTTAATTTTAGATTCGCTTTTAAAACCTGGAAAAGACATTAGAGAAGATAAAAAAGGTTTTGAATTTTCAGATAAGATTTTAGAAATTGATGATTTAGCAATAGGTCAAGAATTAAAAGGTGAAATTCAAAATGTTACAGATTTTGGTGCTTTTGCATTTATAGGACTTAAACAAGCTGTTTTAATTCATATAAGAAATATGAAAAAAACTGAAAACCAATATATTAAACATCCTTTAGAAGTTCTAAAAGTTGGTGATAATGTTAATATAAAAATAATTGACATAGATAAAAAACGGGGCAGAATTCAAGGTAAAATAATTTGAAATTAATTTTTATGTTATAATATATGTATAAGTAAGATTTAATTTGATTCAAAAGAGTTGGCGTTAGCCGACTCTTTTTATCCTAGAAGTGTATAAAAGGAGATTTAATATGACAGAAAATGGTTCATCTAGCAAAGCAAAAGAAATTTTTGTTGCTATTTATAACCTAGCCCAAATTAAAAAGCTTGATCAATCAGTCGTTTTAAATTTTTTAGAACAGGCAATTAGAAAACTGATTTGTGAGCAGTATGATGATGAAGCTGATTTAGAATTTATTTTTAATGAAGAAGAAAACTTTTTTAAAATTATTAATCACAATAAAACAGTTATTCCTGATCCAAAAACAGATGACGAAAAAGATGATTTAAGTCGTTGTATCGAAGTTCCATTATCTGAAGCTAAAAAAATAAATAAAAATGCAGAAGTTAATGACAGTATTTCAGAAGAAATTGATTTTGAGTTATTTAATAAAAGAGACTATTCAAAAATCTTAAATGTATTCGGTCAATATATTAGAGAACTTGAAAAACAAAGTACTTTTTTAAAATATCAAGAAAAAATTGGAGATGTTGAAAAAGCTAAAATTATAAGCATTGAAAGATCTGGTATTCTTTTACAATTACAAGATGGTTCAACTGCTTATATGCCTCCTTCATCAATTAACCAAAGATTGACAAAAATTTGAAAACCTGGAGACAATATCGATGTATATATAGAAGAAGTAAAACCTGATTCAAAAAATGCACAAGTTATTGTTTCATCAGTAGATTCAAAACTTTTAAACCGTTTATTTGAAAAAGAAATTCCAGAAATTGAACAAGGTTTAGTAGAGATTGTTAAAATTGCTAGAATTCCAGGAGAAAGATCTAAAGTTGCAATTAAAAAAACAGATCTAGCTCCAGAAGGTTTAGAAGAAGTTGGTGCAATCATGGGAAATGGTTCAGAAAGAATTGATGCAATTTCTCATCAACTTAAAGGTGAAAAAATCGATGTTATTTTATATTCAGATGACATAAAAGATTTTATTATTAATGCAATTAGCCCAGCTAAAGTTATTGATATTATTCAAGAAAAATCAGAAGATAGTTCACATCAAGCGTTTACCGTTATTGTTCCAAATTCACAGCACACTTTAGCAATTGGTAAAAAAGGACAAAATGTTAGTTTAGTATCTGAACTTGTTAAAGCAAGATTAAATATCTTATCTCAAAAACAAGCAGATGAACAAAGCATTCAATACAATTTCTCTAATGGTAATATAACTTTAGAACAAATTCAAATTCTTGAAGAAGGAAAAAAATTACAATCAAATTTCAAAAAGAAAAATATTGTTTCATCAAAACCATCATTTTCAACTTTTGAAAATTCATTTAACATCGATGAGTTTGATGAAGATTTAGCTGAATTAAGAAAAAAAGCACAAGAAACCAATGATGTATTCTCTAAAAATGTTTATTCTTCAAATCCTTTAGAATTAGACGATGAACTTGAAAATGCATTATCACAAATGTCAAATGATTTAGAACAAGAAGAAGACCAAGATACAGATCCATATTCAGAATCAATTTCAGAATTAGCTGAAAAAGAAAAAGTTGTTGAAGAAGATTATGAAAAAATTACTTCAACAAAAATGAAAGATTTTAAAAGAGACGATGATTTAAGTGCTGGTTTAGAAGATCTTGACTTAAGTGATTTAGAAGATGAAGACTGATAAAAACTATAGTCGTAAATCTATTAGCGATAATAAAATTTATGAAATATCAAAACTAGTTAGATTTGTAAAAAATAAACAAGGTGAAATTAGTTTTGATGAAAACAAAAATAAACCAGGTAGAGGTGCATACTGTTTAGCATCTCAAGATCAATTAGATATCTTATTTAATAAAAAATTATTACATAAAGCTTTTAGACAAAATATTGCTCCTGAAGTTTATGAAAAGTTAAGAAACGAGGTGGAATTATGGCTAAACAAAAAAACCACAGAAAATCAAACGTTGAAACATTAAAAGATCAGCTAAACACAGTAGAAACTAAATTAGAAGATGGGATTTTTACTTTTAGTGGACCTTTAACAGTTTCAGAATTTGCAACAAAAATTAAGAAAAATCCAGCAGAAATTTTAACTATGTATTTTAAAAATGGTGTTATGAAAACTATTAACACTACTTTAAATGAAGAAGAAATTGCTGAACTTTGTTTGCATTATAATTTGGATTTTAAAAGAGAAGAAAACATTGATGCTCAAAATTTATTTGACAAATTTGAAATTATTGATGATCCTAAGGATTTAGTAACCAGGCCACCAATTGTAACAATTATGGGACATGTTGATCATGGAAAAACTACATTAATTGATCAAATTAGAAAATCAAATATTTTACAAACTGAATTTGGAGGCATAACCCAGCATACAGGTGCCTATCAAGTTGAACATAATGGTAAAAAAATAACTTTTTTAGACACTCCTGGACATGAAGCATTTACCGAAATGCGTTCAAGAGGAGCTAAAGTTACTGATATTGTTGTTATTGTTATTGCGGCTGATGATGGTGTAAAACCACAAACAGTGGAAGCAATTGACCATGCTAAAGCAGCAAAAGTTCCTATTATTATCTTTGCTAATAAAATAGATAAAGAAGGAGCTGACATTGAAAAAATTATTGCTCAATTATCTGAACATGACATTATTGTTGAAAAATGAGGTGGAGACGTTCAATTAATTGAAGGTTCAGCTATGAAAAATAAAAATATTGATAAATTATTAGAAGCAATATTTTTACAAGCTGACATGCTAGATTTAAAAGCTAATTTAAATCGTGATCCTATTGGAACAATTGTTGAATCAAAAATTGATAAAGGTAGAGGTGTAGTTTCTACTGTTATAGTTCAAAATGGAACTTTATTACCTAGAGACTTTATAGTGGCTGGTTCACAATATGGAAACATTAGAAGCTTAAGTACTATAGAAGGTAAACCTTTATTAAAAGCAACTCCAGGTATGCCATGTATCATTACAGGATTAAAAACAAATCCTCAATCAGGAGATAAATTTGTTGTTATAAGTGATGAAAAATTTGCTAAAAAATTAGCAGAACAAAAATCTCATTTAGATAAACAAAAAGCATTGAATGAAAAAAATGTTTTCTCTGTTACAAATAACTCAAAAACTGTTAATGTAATTATTAAAACTGATGTTCAAGGAACAGCAGAAGCAATTAGACAAACTTTATCAAAAATAAGAAATGATGAAGCAGCAGTTAATGTTATAGCTGCAAATGCTGGAGAAGTTACAAAAGCTGATATTTTATTAGCTGAAACTTCTAATGCTCGTATTTATGTATTTAACAATAATTTAAATACAGAAATTAAAAAATTAGCAGAAAGCAAACAAATCAAAATAATTAAACATAACGTTATATATAAAATAGTAGAAGAACTAGAAGCTTTAATTACAACATTAAAAGAACCTGTTTATGAAGAAAAATTAATCGGTTCTGCTCAAGTTATTCAATTATTCTTCTATTCTAAGGTTGGAACAATTGCTGGATGTATGATGGTAACTGGCCAAGCAAAAGAATTTTCTAAAGTAGAAGTAGTTAGAAGAAACAAAATAATTTTTAAAGGACAAATAGATTCTTTAAAAAGAGAAAAAAATGATGTAAAAGTTGTAGAAAAAGGTTTCGATTTTGGAACACACATCAAAGACTTTGATAAAATAGAAGTAGATGATGAAATTAAATTTTATGAGGATGTATTAGTATAATTATGAACCAAATTAATCACGAAAGAAAAACTCAATTATTATTAGAATTAATCGGAAATAGTTTTTATGAATTACAAGATTTTGACGTAACTAACATTTCAATTAATGAAGTTATTTTGTCAAATGACGAATCTCATGCAAAAGTATATGTAACTTTATTTAAAGATATAAAACGTTATTTAGAAAAATTAGAAGCAATGACTCCATTTATTAGATCAGTTGTTGCTAAAAGCTGAAAATATAAAAAATTACCTGAACTTGTATTTATTCTTGACGAAGTAGAACGTAACGCAGCTAAAATTGAAGATATTTTAAATAAAATAAAAGAATCTGAAGAATAGAATGCAAAAATTCGATGCAATTGTCATCGGCGGTGGCCATGCTGGTGTTGAAGCAACTTATGCTTTAGCACATAGAAATTTTAAAGTGGCCTTAATAACATTAGATCAAAACAAAATAGCCATGCTACCTTGCAACCCTTCAATAGGAGGTTCTGCAAAGGGTATTATCACTAGAGAAATTGATGCTCTTGGTGGTATGCAGGGCTTTTTTGCTGATAAGGCAATGATTCAGATCAAAATGTTAAATTCCTCAAAAGGACCGGCCGTTTGATCTTTACGTGCTCAAATTGATAAAGATAAATATTCAGAATTAATTTTAGAAGATATAAAAAAACAGCCAAATATAACACTTATTGAAGACGAAGTTTTAGATTTAATTGTTGAAAATAAACAATGTAAAGGTGTTATAACAAAAAACCACAATGAATTATTATCAGATGTTACTGTTATGACAACTGGAGTTTATATGAACTCTAGAATTTTAAGAGGAACAGACATTAAATATGATGGACCTGATGGTCAAAAAAGAAGTGAAACTCTTTCAAATAATTTAAAAAAATATGGTTTTGAAATTATTAGATTAAAAACTGGAACACCTTGCAGAATTTATACAGATAGTATCGATTTTTCAAAAGTAGAAAAAGAAGAATTAGAAGAAAACGATTTATTTTTTTCAAGTAGATCAAATATTAAACTAGATAAACAAACCTGTTGTTATCTAACTCATACAACTTTAAAAACAAAAGAAATCGTTTTAAATAACTTAGATAAAAGTTCATTATATTCAGGAATAATAATTGGAGTAGGTCCTAGATATTGTCCTTCAATTGAAGATAAAATAGTTCGTTTTAAAGAAAAAGATACTCACCACATCTTTTTTGAACCAGAAACAGCTAAAGGTGACATTATGTATATAAATGGACTTTCAACGTCAATGCCAGTTGAAGTTCAAAAAGAAATGATAGCTTCAGTTCCAGGTTTAGAAAATGCTAGAATTCAAAAATTTGGCTATGCTATTGAATATGATGCAATTAATCCTTTAGATTTATTTAAATCCTTAGAATCAAAACATTTATCTAACTTCTTTTCAGCAGGTCAACCAAATGGAACAAGTGGATATGAAGAAGCTGCTGCTCAAGGTTTGATTGCAGGTATAAACGCAGCTAATAAATTAGATAATAAAGAAGCTTTAGAAATAGCAAGAAGTGATGCATACATCGGCGTTTTAATCGATGACATAGTTACAAAAGGAACTAATGAACCTTATCGTATGTTAACTTCAAGAGCTGAATATCGTTTATTATTAAGAAATGATAATGTTGACGAAAGACTTTATAAATATGCTTATGAAAATAATATGATTTCAGAGCAAGAGTATAAAAAAATAGCCAACAAATATGAATACATTCAGAAAAAAATAGAAGAACTTAAAGACAAATATGTGTCTTCAAAAAGTGATTTAGGACTTAAATATAACGTCACAAACGGATCTTCATATTTAAAATTATTAGCTAATCCAGAAACTGACCCAGTTGATGTACTTGGAGAAGATTGTTTATATAAAAATGAAATAACTATTCAAGTTAGATTGTTTGGTTATTTAAAAAAACAAGAATCCACAGCAGAAAAAATGATTAGACTTGAAAAACTAAAATTGCCTTTAGATATTGATTATTATCAAGTCGAAAATTTAGCAACAGAAGCTAAACAAAAATTATCACAAATTAGACCTACAACAATAGGACAAGCATCAAGAATAAGTGGCATTAATCCAGCTGATATTCAAATGTTAATGTTTTATTTAAATAATAGAAGAAAATAATGAAAATTAATATTATTGCAGTTGGATCACTTAGCAAAGAATATAAGGTTTTATA
Source organism: Mycoplasma struthionis (assembly GCF_003855455.1). Classification (GTDB taxonomy): domain Bacteria; phylum Bacillota_I; class Bacilli_A; order Mycoplasmatales; family Metamycoplasmataceae; genus Metamycoplasma; species Metamycoplasma struthionis. The sequence continues at coordinate 71,321 of NZ_CP034044.1, read as the reverse complement.
TGATCAATACCTTAAAAAAATAAACTTTTTTGCAACTATAAATTTAATTGAAATTAAAGAACAACAATTAGAAAATATAAATCAAAAAATTGATAAAGAAACGAAAAATATTTTAGAAAAAATTCCTAAAAACTCAAAAGTATATTATTTATCTTTAAGAGGTAAGAAAATGAATAGCGAAGAATTTTCAAATCTATTAATAGAAGATAATATAACTTTTATAATCGGTGGCTCAAACGGAGTTAATGAAGAAAGTTTTACAAATAAAATATGCTTTTCGGATCTAACTTTTCCACATCAACTATTTAGAGTAATGTTAGTTGAACAAATCTACCGAGGTTTTAGTATAATAAAGAATATTAAATATCATAAATAAAGCAGGCTAAATTATGAAAAAGACAAAGAAAATGAAAAAAATATTATTTTCAATCACACCATTAATGGCTACTACAGGTTTTTTAGCATTATCATGTATAAAACCTCATAAAAAAGTAGAGATAATTTCAACAAATAATAATGAAGCATTTGAAAGACTAGATGAATTAAATAAAGCTGCTAGAAAAGTTAGTGTTACATTTAAAGGAGACAAAGCACAAACTACTACTAAAAGCGTAACAATTGATCAAATAGTTTTTGACAATTTTGATAAAGAAAAATTTAAAATTGCTCAACCAGAACTATTAGCTCAAGAAGATTCAATAATTATTAGTTTTAATTTAATGACTTCAGACAATTCTTTAATTTCAGACAAAATAAAATTAGAAATATCAGGTTTTAAACAAGACAGCGCAGTAAGAATTTCTTCTTTTGAAAAAGCATTAGAAAAATCTTCTATTGCAATGACTAACAATGGATATTTTGAAAGCAATGACAGTCCAATGACTTTATCATTTGCACCATTTAGTGATCAAATCCAACCAACTAAATACACTTGATATTTAAATGGTCAAAAACAAGCTTCAACTGAAAACACTTTTAGCTTATCTCGTTCATCTATAACAGCAGACGCAGAAGTAGCTTTAGAAGTTACAGCTTCAATTGAAAATCAAAGTTTTACTAAAAAATTTACTCAAACAGTTCATTATCAAAACCCATTATCAAACATTACTTTATCAGCTTCTAATGGAGGCAAATTAATTGACAACAAAGCTCAATTAACATTAAATTTAGGCTCTCACACTGAATCATTAAGTACTACTTGATATTTTAACGATGAAGCGTTTAGAGCTGAATCATTTAATGTGGCAAGTGTTTCATCATCAGGAACTTATAAAGCAAAAGTTACAAATTTAGAAGGTATCAGTTTTATCACAAATAGTGTAACAATACAAAGTGCAGAAGATGCAATCGTAGCTCAGCCTGAAATTAGAAGATTGCAAAACTTTTCAATTCAAGATAATCTAAATACTTCAATTGATTCTGTAGGCGTTGCTTTGAAAACTGGTATTCAAAAAAGTGATCCTACCGCTATTCGCAAAGAAAACTTACAATTTACAAATTTAGATGAAAACAAATATGAAGTTAAAGATCTTCAATTAAAACCAAACGGTAGTGTATTGAATGTAACTTTTAAAATTAAACAAAAGAATTCAGAAGTAGCATCAACTGTTACAAAAGAATTAAAAATAGACGGTTTTACAGCATCAACTAATGAACAAACGCTATTACAACAAAAATTAGATGCTTCAACTGTCGTTGTTTCAAATAATGGATATTTCTTATCAAATGACGATAGATTAAGTCTTACATTTATTCCTTCTTCAAAAGATTTAAAAATAAAATCATATAAATGATACAAAGACAATATTTTAGTTTATGAATCAAATGTTCCAAACCTATTTATATTGAATTCTGATTTAAATGCTAATGCAACCTATAAATTAGAAGTTGTGGCGCAAAAAGATTCATATACAGCTAACAAAACTTTTGACAATATTATTGTTTATAAAAAGAACCCATTACAAGAAATTGATTTAGTAGCTAAAGATAGAGGGCTTTTATTAGAAGGCCAGGGAGAAATAGCATTAAATTTAAAAGGTCACACTAATAATTTTAAAACTCAGTGATTTTTATATGATACCGAAGTGCACAAAGGAGATGTAATTAACAAAACACCTGTAACTGAAAAAGGTGAGTATCATGCACTTTTAAGTACAATAGACGGTATAAAATGAAAAACAAATAATGTTTTTATTTCAGAATTAGAACACAGAAATTTAAACCCAGTTTTTGCTTCTAAAATGACAGATACTATTCATCCTACAACATATAGTGAAAAGATTCTAGGTTATAAGAATAGAACTCCTAATAATAAAACTTATGAAACTGAATTGTTAAAAACATATGCACAATATGGTTTTAAATACCCTGGTTGACAATATAACTACGAAGGTGGGAAAAATAATTCAAATTCATTTATTACAATACCTACAAGATCAACAAACAATAGTTTAAATATTTCAGATCTAGTATTTAATGAAAGAGTTCCACAAGAATTGGATGAAAATGGACAACCAGTTAAATATAATAATGCCGCTTGAATTAAAAAACAAATTGCAAACAATATTTTGAAAAAACACCCAGCTGCTGATTTATGATATAAGAGACAAATAACAGAAGACACTCAAGCCATTGAAAAAGAATTCTTTATTAGTACTCAAATCTCAGGTCCTAATGCATTAGGTGTATATATTCCAGCTGGAGAAGTGGCTGAGATTGAATTTACACCAGAAACTTATGCGTATTTAAAATCTAAATATGGTAATAATACTAAAGATAATTTACCTATTAGTTTTACATTAAATAAAAATTACTGAGATAATAGAGCATTTAATGACTCTGGTAGAATTTCAAACAGATATCCTTTTGTTCAAACCAATTTTACATACAAGTTTTCAGAAATTGATCCTGCAACAAGAAGAATAAAAATTGGTTCTCCTTTTGGTGGTTCAATAACTGCTGAAATTGGTAATTTTGGCGATGATAGAGGAAAAATGTCGTTAGATTTTATAGTTCATAATGTAGTAGAAAACTTACATTATGTTTATGGTTTAACTACAAAAGAAGATTGAGATCGTCAAGTGTTAATGTTAAAACAAAACAAAATAAATGCTTCAGTTGCATCTTTAAATGGTTATTTCTATTCTATAATTACACCATTTACTGATATTGATAGAGTAGCTGGAGTTAAATTTGATGATTTAACTTTCCCTGAAGAAGCTATGAGGAAATGAGAAAGTTTCTACCGTGGATCACAAGTATGAAATGATTACGGTGGACCAAAAATCGCCTTAAATTACTGTAATGACGTTTGGGGTGGTGCTGGTGCATGAGGTGGTGGTGGAAACCTTTGAGCCCCTATTGGATGGTCAACTAATTACTTTACTAAAAATAATGAGTTTAATTTTGGTGGTTGAGGTAACTATCATGAAATTAACCATAATTTCCAAGCAAATCAAGACCCATTTAGTGTAAATGACCATGGCTGAACTAATATTCCTTCTGTTTATAACTTATCTTATTTAAATGATGGAAGCAGACTAAGAAACTTAGAAAATGTTGACGGTTCATTTGCAAGAGACTGATCAATTTTAGCAAGTGGTTATTCTACAGCATTATCTTGGGTAGGGGCTTCTTGATATGCTATGTATTCAAACATGATTTATAATTTAGGTCCTGATAATTTTGCAAATTGAGTTAAATCTTCAGCAGCTAATGGAAAATCATGAATTGATGATAAAAAAGGTGGTAATCCTATCGACACTGTGAATTATTTATCTAAGTTTTTCAAACTAAACTTATATTATGCCTTACTACCTTATAAAACATTAGTTAAAACAGGTAAAACTATGGCTTATAGTTTACCGTATCGCCCTAATATTGAAGATCATTCAGAAGAAATCAATGCAGCTAAAGAGAAAGCTGATAAAGCTAAAGCAGCTAATGATGAGGCTATTCAGGCCTTGGATGTTTGACGTCAAAATTATTCAAGATCTACTGGAGAAGAAAAAAAACGTTTACAAGCAGAAAGAGAAAGCATAAATTCAAAATTAGATGATACTCGTATAGATTATTTTGTGGCTAAAGCAGCTTTAGATAAATTATTAGAAAAATATCCAAATCAAGACAAAATTGCTAAATTTGCTGAAATGGAAAAATATCCAGCAATGGATTTCTTAGGTAATATTTATGCTGCTGGTCAATATTTTTACAATTCACAAACAAAAGAATTTGAATATACATCCGACACACAAGCACCTTTTGAAATACCAGGTGGTACACCTTACACATTTGATTTTGAAAAAGCGATTAATTCTGTAAATAAAAACTTTAGATTTAAAGAAGTACAATTTGAACCAACTACAAAATGAGGTGGTACCTTAAAATATGTAGATGGAGACACTTCTAAAAAGAGAGTTTTATATACTCCAAATAATTTATATTTAGATAGAAATGATGAGTTTGATGTAACTATAATACCTTCTGATAATTGAGATGGTAAACCTACTAAATATGTTCCGGGATACAAATTTAAAATAAAAATTAGACATGTTTTAAATAAACCTACACTTTATATTTACGATACAATACAGCCTGAAAATGGATTGTCATTTGGTTCTCTAGATTCAGCTTTAGACAAACATAAAGCCATGAAATCTGTTCCAAAAATAGCAGTAATGGATTATAAAACAGGCGATATAAATTACTTTAGATTTAATTCAAAACAACCTGAAAAATTTGCTAGAAAATTAATAATAGAAAAATTAAAATTTGTTGCCCCTGATAATGGTCAATTTGATATAATCGGTAATGTTGATGATTTTGGTAGAATATTAATTAACGATAAAAAAGTTTTAGATGTTAAGAAAAGAACAAACGATTATAAAAAGATAGGTTCATATGAATTTAGAAAGGGTGAAATTTACAATATTGAAATAATTACCTACAATTGAAGTGGGGAAGGTAGAGCAAACTATTATTTACAAAAAGATAATCAAAAATATTACTTTGAAGATTATTCATTAAGTGATCAATTACCAGAAGAAGTTTACAGAGGTAAGATTAATGAGATATTAAATGATGATAAATACAAATATCATTTAAGATTAAAAGATCAACATTCAATAGATCCTAAATTAGCATTCAGACAAACACCAAAAACTGATTATATTAGAAGTGGTTATCAATTTAGCGCTAGTGGGCCAAACGGCGCACAAAATAAAGGGATTACTAGAGTAGCAGATAATAATCAAGACACTCAATATGAAAATTGACAAGCTGATGAGTCTCAATTTGTTTGAACATTTGAAAAACCTACTTCAATTTCATATTTTGACGTGTTTCCTAAAAAACATTGAGATCAATGAAAATTTGTTCCAAAACAATATAATCTTCAAATTCAGACGAAAAAGGCGAAGTAATAAATTTAGATCCATTTTTCTTAGAACCAACAAATGGAAGATCTAATGACAAACCTGCTGGATATTCTGCATGAAGAATTCAATTAGGCAAAGTATACAAGGCTAAAAAAGTAGTTATGGATGTATATAGAAAAAAAGCAGTTGGTGAAACAACGGCAATTATTATTGGTGATATTAGATTAGGTTTGGAAACTAAAGAAGTAACTAAAGTATTACCAGTAAATAATATGGATATTCAATATTTTGGTAAGTGAAATTTACTAGACAACAATGATCCAGGAATTAGCGCTTCATTTAATGGTCATGCCGTACAATCTAATAAAGAATTTGAATATTTAGAATTTAAATTAAAATCAAATCAATTTAGATTAATAGGTAAAAAAGATGTTAACGCTTCTTCATTTGACGTTTATATCAACAATCAAAGAGTGGCTGAAAATATCTCTACAGCTTCAAACAGAACTGAAGAAAAAGCCTGACTATATACATTTGCTGATTCAGAATTAGATCCTAACAAAGAACACATTGTAAAAATAGTAAATAAAGAAGACAAACCATTAACATTAAACTTCTTTGCATATTAATAATAATTAAAAAAAGCTAGCATCAAATGATGTTAGCTTTTAAATTTATTTAATTAATATACCAGCGTTTTTTAATAATTTAATAGCCATATTATGAAATTCATCTTTATTATGATTTTCTGAATCAAAAGTTGAAACTAAATTTTCATAAACAATAACGTTTTTATTAATTTGTTTTGAATTTAAATACATTTTTAAACTTAAAGCAAACTGTAAAATACATATATCACTACAACAACCAATTATTTCATAACTGTTAAATTCTTCATACAATTTTTTATCTATTGCAAAAAATGAATTAGTTGTGTTTTTATAAATTATTTGATCAGCAAAAGGTTTTAATTCTTTAACTATGTCACTTTCAAAAGAACCTTTTAAACAATGAATTGGATAGCTAAGCATTTCAATATCATTTTCGCTATGAGCGTCACATAAAAATATAATTTTACTTTTATTTTCAGCTACTTTTTTTTCTAAAAAATCTTTTTGAGCAGGTATTAATTTTGCAATATATTGACTAGCAAGACTTCCTGAAGTGCAAAAACCATTTACCATATCAACCACAAAAATTGCATTTTTTTTCATATTGTTCCTTTTTTATGTCTTTTTTTGCTTTTTTTAGTATCAAAATAATATTAACTTTTATAATTATAAATGGATACAGCGTTTAATTTGCGATTTGTATCTATTAAATTTTTAAATATATATTTAAGAAAGGAAAACTATGAACGAAGAACAATTAGTTGTTACTTCAAGTCCTTCTAAAAAAATTGGCTTCTTTTCAGCTATTTTAGTAGTGCTTGGTTCTTCAATCGGTGTCGGGATCTTTCTAAGATCTAAAGCTGTTTTGGAAAATTCAGCTGGTAACATTGCTTGAGCTGCTATCGTTTGATTGATCGCAGGTTTCGCAGTTGTAACTATGGCCTTAGCACTAGTTGAAGTTGCTTCAGGTCGTAATGACAACCTTGGTATGATAGGTTGAGCTAAAGTTTTCACAACCCTTTACATTTATAAAGGTACAAAATTCTTTATGACTTATCTATACCTACCATTTACATATTTCTTCATGCCATACTACGTTATTTTACAATTCCAAGATGGTATTTCTGGATTTGGAGGCAACCCAAGTATTGGAAGCACATCAAGTGCACCATGAATTTATTTTGCAATTGGTTTAGTATTAACCTTATGAATGATTTTCTCAGCAGGTATTAGCGGACGTGCTGGAAACGTTCAAAACTGAATTATTACTTCAGTTAAATTTATTCCTTTAGTAGCTGTTGTTGCAATCGGTATTGCATTTGCTATTTTAGGAAACCACGCAAACGAAGAAAAAACAGCATTACTACCTTCAACATTCTGAAAAAATGTAACTGCTAAAGACTTGTTTGATAAAAATGCTGGATCATTCTTTGGTCTATCACCATTCTTTGCTACATTCTCATCACTAGGTGCAATTTTCTTTGCATTTGATGGTTTCTATGTAACAGCTGGTATTCAATCAGAAATGAAAGAACCTAAGAAAACTCCTTTAGCATTAACAATTGGTTTATTATCAATGACCGTTCTATATATTGTTATTGCTACAGCAATGACATTAGGAGCTGGAACAGGTGGTTTCTACGGATTCCAAGACTTACTAACAGTTAAAAAAGCTGGATGAGTATTTGGTGTTGTTAACGTATTAATTGCTATCGGTGTTCTAGGAATTCTAAACGGTTTCACAATGTGAGCTACAAGATTCGTAGAAGACTTAATTAAAGAAGGAGAAATTTTTGTTCCTGTATCAGCTTACAGATACTTAAAGAACTCAAAAACTCCATGAGTTGGAGCATTCTTCTGTTTAGCATTATCATTACCAATTATGATTTTATTCACGGCTATTGGTGCATTCGCTTACATCGATGCTAGTGGATACGGTGATGGTTACGGATACAAAATTGGACAATTATTATCATTCTCAGACTTAATGTCTAACTGAATGGCAATCTTTGCATTTATGTTTATTTGTGCTGCTATCGTTGGAGCTATTTTAAATAGAAAATCTAACAGAGTAGCTGTAGAAAAAACTCCTCACCTATACTGAGCAGGTATTTCATCAGTAGTTATTATTACTTTAACAATGTTATTTAACGTTTTAGATCCATTTATTTCAATGGGAATTAACTCAGTTAAATACATTACTACAAAAGACGGCGAAGTAAGAAACGCTTTAATTAGTAATGTTGCTACTTCAGGACTATTCTTATTCTTCTTAGTTGTAACATTCTTATCAACTCCAATTGAAAAACAAATTGCTATTTGAAACAAGAAAAGATTTGATAGAATTCTAAGCGGAAACATTTGTCCTCACGAAAGAGAATACTACTGCCCATGTGTAATGCAAGATTACAAAGAAAGAGCAGAATTAAACAATTTAGTTTTAGCAACATACGGACTATAATTGTAAAAGTTTTCAACTTTCAAAGTCAACGCTATGCGTTGGCTTTTCTTATTTTTTTATTTAAAAATATAGTACAATTTTTAAAGATATAAATAGGAGAAAAAATGAAAAAAAACAAATTAGAGGATATTAAAGAAATACAAGTTTTAGAATCTGATATAGCTACAGATTTAAAAACTGGTTTAAATGATAATGAGGTAAATGAAAGGCAAAATAAATATGGTTTAAATGAACTAGAGCAAAGTAAAAAAATAAATCCTTTTTTAGTTTATTTAGCACAATTCAAAGATTTATTAGTTATCATTTTACTTTTTGCTTCTTTATTATCTTATATTTTTGCTATTATAAGTGGAATCAAACATAATTGAAATTGAAGTGAAAATAATCACCGTTTATTAATAGAATTTATTGAACCTTCTATTATTATGTTTGTTGTTATGACTAACTCCTTAGTCGGCGCTGTTCAAGAAATAAAAAGTGCACAAGCAATTGATGCATTAAAAAAACTTAGTCCTCAGCAAGCCAAGGTTGTTAGAAACGGTAATCTTATTACTATTAATTCTTCAGAACTAACAATTGGAGATGTTGTATTAATTGAAGCTGGAGATGTTATTGCCGCAGATGGGTATTTACTTTTTTCATCGAATTTATCAGCAATTGAAAGTTCATTAACTGGTGAAAGTGAACCAGCAGAAAAAAATTATTTAGAAGCTCGCGATTTATCTAAACCGATGGCTGATAGAAAATTTATGGTTTATTCTTCTTCAATTGCAGCCACTGGAACAGGTTATTTTGTAGTCACTGCAATTGGTAAAAACACAGAACTTGGAAAAATATCAACACTAGTTTCAAAACAAGAAGAAGTATTAAGTCCATTACAATTAAAAATTAATAAATTAGGAAAAATATTTGGATATGCTGGTTTAGGATTATTTTTAGCAAGTTTATTATTACAAATTATTTTCCAAGCAGCTGGTCATTTAAGTTTTGCTGATACTGCTTTTTGATCAACTACAATAGTAAATGCTATCTCTTTAGCAGTTGCTGCTATTCCAGAAGGTTTAATAGCATTCTCATCTATAATTTTAGCAATTGGTGTTCAAAGAATGGCCAATAAAAAGCTATTGTAAAAGATCTAATGGCTGTAGAAGCTTTAGGTAGCTGTGCTGTAATATGTTCTGATAAAACAGGTACATTAACTCAAAATAAAATGACCATTGTTGATTTATTTGCAAACAATGAAATAAGTTCTGAAAATGGTTTTAATAATGATTCTCATCTTAAATTAGTAGAATATGGTTCTTTATGTTCAGAAGCAAATTTAGTTTTACAAAATAATGAATATAAAGAAGCAGGAGATCCTACTGAATTAGCATTCTTATATGCTTTAGAAAAACACTCTTCATTTGTTTTTAAAAGTGATTTAATAAAATCTAATCCAAGACTTCACGTTATTCCTTTTGATTCAGATAGAAAACTGATGTCTACAATTAATGAAGTTAACAATAAAAAATTAGTTTTAGTAAAAGGTGCACCTGATATTTTAGTAAATAGATGTACAAATTTTATAAATACTAATTTAGAATCAATACACAATATTAATGAAAAATGAGCAAGCAAAGCATATCGGGTTTTAGCAGTTGCATTCAAAGAAATAACTGATAAAGAATATGCTGAATTCCAAAAACTTGATGCTAAAAAACAAGAAGAAATGTTAGAAAATAATTTAACTTTTCTAGGTTTAGTAGCAATGATAGACCCTCCTAGAGAAGAAGCAAAAGCTGCTATTGAAATATGTCGTTCTTCTGGTATTAAACCAATAATGATTACTGGAGACAATATTAACACAGCAAAAGCAATTGCAACTAGTTTAGGAATTTATAATGAAAATGATAAAGCTATAACAGGTTTAGAATTAGATGCTTTATCTGATGAATATTTAACTGAACACATAACTGAATATTCAGTTTATGCAAGAGTTAAACCGGAAGATAAATTAAGAATTGTTAACGCTTGACAAAAAAGAAAACAAGTCGTTGCTATGACAGGTGACGGTGTTAACGATGCGCCTGCTTTAAAAGCCTCTGATATAGGTTGTGCTATGGGTATAACTGGAACAGAAGCATCAAAACAAGCAGCTAATATGATCTTAGCTGATGACAATTTCTCAACTATTGTTGAAGCAGTTAAAAACGGTCGTTCTATTTATCAAAAAATTAAAAATGTAATTCAAAATTTACTAATTACTTCTATAGCTGAAATTATTTTAGTATTCTTTGGCTTATTAATTTTTAAAGGAATTTTTTCAACTCAAAAATTTGCTGAAATTTTAAAAGGTGAAGAAATATACATACTTTCAGCTACTCAATTATTATGAATTAACTTATTTACTCACGGTTTTCCAGCTATTGCATTAGGTCTTCAAGATTCTAAAGAAAATTATATGAATAAAAGACCTATTTCAAAATATGAATCAATATTTGCAAAAGGTATGGGAATTAATACTCTTTGACAAGGTATTTTAGTTGGTATACTTTCACTAGTTGCTTATTATTTAGGTGCTTTATATGCTGTAAATCAAGCAAATGCTACAGCTGATAGCGTTTTAAGAGCGGCATCAACAATGGCTTTTTTAGTCTTAGGTATTACAGCAACATTTAACTCAATTAATTTAATGTCTAAAAAACCATTTTTTATGTCTAATCCAATTTTCTATTGAAAAGTATATGCTTCTGTATTTATGTCATTAGGCTTTTTATTTTTAGTTGTATTTGTAAATAAAATTGCTTTAGTATTCAATGGTTATGAAAACATCGTTGCTCACTCTAAACTAATAGCAATAGGTTTAGGACTTCCTTTAGTTTTAATTCCTATATATTCAATTCACAAACTTATTTTAATGGCTATAGATAAAAAGAATCAACATGATCATAAAATAGTATCATTTGAACTAATTCAAGATCCAAGAGATAAAAAAGTTTTCAAAAAAAGTAGGGTTTAATTTTCCCTACTTTTTAATATCTCAATTTCATCTTGATTTAATTCTCTTATTTCACCTAATTTAAGTTTTTTATCTAAAACAAGATTTCCAAAACTTAATCTTTTTAAATAAATAACCTCATAGTTAAAAAATTCTAACATTCTTTTAACTTGATGAAACTTACCTTCATAAATAGTTAAATAAGCACTAAAATCATCAATAAATTCAAACTGATAATCTTTTATAAATTCATCTTCTCCTATTTTAATAGGTTTAGTATAAGTTTTTATGTTTTCAGTAAATTCTTTATTTACTTTTAAATAATATTTTTTAGCAACTTTGTGTTTAGGACTTAATAAATAATGACCTAATTTTCCATCATTTGAAATAATTAATAAACCTTCTGTATCTTTATCTAACCGCCCGTATGCAAAATATTGGCGATTATCTAAATCTAAAATGTCAAATATAGTACTTTCATATTTATCATAATTAGCACAAATATAGCCAGCAGGTTTATTAAACATATAATAATAAAATTCTTTATATTTTATTAATTCATTATCAAAATAAACTAAATCTTTTTCAGTGTCTATATTTATAGGTTTTTTAATAATTTCATTATTTACTTTTATTAGTCCTTTTTTAATTAAGTCTTTTATTTCAGCTCTTGTATAAGGATATAATGAAGCAATTACTTTTTCTATTCTTATTTTCATTATTTAATATCTTGTAATCTAACTAAAGCATTGATATATATTTCTAATGAATCTTTTATTTCTTGATAACTAAAATATTCATTAGGTCCATGCATTAAATGCATATATTTAGTTGAACCAAAAGCAACACAGTTTTCAAGCAATCTAGCATAAGTTCCACCACCGATTGCTAAAGGTTCTTCATTTGTTTTCATAGCCTCATTATAAGTTAACATTAATACTCTTAGCATTTCATTATCTTTAGGCATGTATTTTGAGTTTTTATAACCTACTAAATTTTCAGTTACTCTTCCTTTAAATGTTTTTTGTAAATAATCATTCAAATATTTTTGTATATCTTCTTTTTTTAATGAAACAGGAACTCTTAAATCAAAAGAAGTAACGTATCTATCTTTTAAAGTTTTTATAATTCCTAAATTTGCTGAAAGTTTACCTGAAAAATCTTCAAAACCTGAAAATATGTTTTTAAGCTCATAATTATTTGTCATGAAGTTAGTTAAAACAAATTTAAATAAATCTTTTGTTATTAAAGTTGGATCATCATTTACTAATTTTTTAATTGCTTTTATAATAGCATTTTCTCCTTTTTCAGGAGTTGAACCATGTCCTCCAATGCCTTTTATAGTTTCTTTTTTATTTTTATAAACTAAGTTAACTATATCAGGAATTTGATTTGCTACTAAACCACCTTCAATTTCTAAATTATCAATTTTAGGAAAACTAATTTCAGTATGATAAATAGTTTTTTCTGCAAATATTAAAGGTCATTCTCCATCTGGAGTATATGAAAGATAAGGTGATTCATTTTCTTTTAAATAAGCTTTCATTGAGTTCATTGTTGTTTCTTCTGATAAACCAAAAATGATTCTAATATTTCATTCATCGCTTAATAATTTATTGTCATAAATATATTTCATAGCATATAAATTAATTATTGTAGGTCCTTTATCATCTAATGAACCTCTTGCTATTATTTTATCTTCTTCAATAACTGGTTTAAAAGCTTCGGTTTTTCATTGACTTTTATCACCTTCTGGCACAACATCTAAATGAGCTAAAATCCCAATTGATTTTTTACCTTTTCCAATTTGAGCATAACGATATTGATTATTTTTATCTTTAAATGTATCAAAACCAAATGATTTAGCTAGATTTAATACATAATCTAAAGCATCATTTACTTCTTTTCCAAAAGGGTATTTTTTATCTTTTGATTCAACTGAAATTGAGGGTATAGCACATAAATTAGCTATGTCTTTTACCATTTTGTTAAATTCTTTTTGATCTTGTTTATATTGTATAAATTGTTTCATATCAATCCTTTCTTTTTAATTATACATTTAAAAAGAAAAATAAACTCTTGTAGGAGTTTATTTTTTAACACTTATTGCAATTCCTTTGTTGTGAAATACATAATCATTATTGTTGTTAAATACAACATCTACTAATTCAGGATAGTCAATAAATGGATTTCTATTTCTTTGATGTTTGTAAATTCCATTATTTCTATCTAAATCAAATTGATCAACAGGATCTTCTTTATTTCATTTTAAATAAGTTTGTTTAAAACTGTCTTTTATAGTTTCTCTATTATTTACTCTTTTATAAAGTCTTCTACTTTCGTTTGTTGCTTCTAAGTTTTTATCTTGATATGTGTCTGTAAAATATAAAATTGCTCTAGCAACATCACCTTTAAATAAATCAGCTGGTTCTGTTACTAAACCATTATCTTCTTCACCATTACCCACTTTAGTTCCATTTTTTGAAACAAAGTTATCAGCCTTTACAATTCCATAAGGATAATTGCTGTGTTCTTTATTTACAAAAATATCTGTTGGTCAAACATGATGAGCGTCGTCTATCATTGGAGATTGTCTATCAAATCATGATTGAGGAATAATATGTTCACGGTTTATTCCATCGCCTTCGCCTTTTGCACTACTTCCTCTACTTTTTCAAGTATAAGTTTGAGGGTCTTTTCCTATTTTTTCAGAATAAATATCTAAAACTGAACCATCTTTTTCATAATATTTATCAACAAATGCATCTCTATAAGTAGTATATAAATAATTGTAATCAGGAATACTACCTGTAGAATTTTTTTGTAAAGTAAATAATTGATTTCTTAATTGATCTCCTTTTAGACCTTCTAAAGATGCATAATAAGAATCTTGATTATTGTAAACTAAATTTTCTGAAGAGCTTGCTTTAGGTAATAAATTAGTTGCTTCACTATTGTTTGCATCGGTTGTATTTGTAGAACCAGGGTTTGTTCCTTGTGTATTATTTGAATTATTATTTGTTTTTGTTGAGTCATTATTTTTATTGCATGACATTGCAATTGCAGCTGGTGCTATAACTGCTGAGGCTGATAAAAATAATGATGTTATTCATAGCTTATTTTTTTCATACTTTAAATTGTAGCACACTTTTATTTTAGAAAAATAAAAAGAAGCCTATGCTTCTTTGAATTATTTTGCTTCGCTAGCTGCTAATCTCGCTGCTCTTCTTTGAGCACGAGCTTTTTCTAAAGCTAACTTGTGAGCTCTTTTTTCCGCTTTAACTTTGTTAGCTAATCTTACGTCTTTTCTCATTATATTCTCCTTGAATTTCCAAATCTAGCAATATTTATTATATTATATCTATTTTTTTCTAATTTGTTTAACTTTTGTTAAAAGACCATCAATATCTAAATTATCTAAAGCCTCTAATTGCTTTTTAACGTCTTTTTCTTTAGCTTCTAAATCAACAAAATCTTCATCAAATAGTTGACCTTGTTCACCTTTATTATAATTATTTTCTTCTGCATTATCAAACTTAATTGGAGTTTGATAATATCTTTTCATTAAAGTTGTTTCCATTGTTAAATCAAGATTTTGTTCATTAGCTAATTTCTTTTCATATTCATCTTTAATTTCATTTTGTTTTTCAATAGAAGGATCAACTAATTCATCTATTTTTAAATGTTCAATTAATGATGAAGCATTTAAAAATTGATAGTTTAATTTAATTAATTTATCAATACTACTTTTATCTTTTAAAATTTCTGCTAAATCAAATTTTTGAATAGTATTATTTTGATCAGTATAAAACATTTCAAGACTTTGTGTTTTTATTTCTAAGCTTTGAGCTTGGTGATTTTGATTTTTTAAACTAATAAATAATTTAGAGCCTCTATTTGTTCTTGAAGTTGATGAAATATTTTGCATTTTTCAAGCTTTAGCATATCCGCCTTCTGTTATCATAATTGCAATATTTAATTTGTTAGTCATACAAAATGCTTTAACAAATATTTTTTCATTCACTTGCAATTTTGGTAATAATTTTATACCTTGTGCTTTTAAAGCTAATGGAGTTGAAAATACATTTTCATTAATTAAATAATACATTCCATTATTTAAAATAATAAACATGTCTTTTTCATTGTTTCCTATTCTTGCATCAATTAATTCATCGTCATCATTTTTAAATGAAATACAAATTCTTGTTTTAGCTAATGTTTTTGAATCAAATTCAGAAATTTTTACTTTTTTAGCATATCCCATTTTAGTTAATAAAATTACATCTACATAACTATTAAATGAAATAACTTCCATTACTCTTATAACTCTTTCATTTGTTTCTAAAGATGTATAAGAAGAAATATGAATTCCTAAATCTTTTCATTGACTATCTTTTAAATTATGAGCATCTAAAACAAAGAAATTTCCTAAATTAGTAAAGAACACTAATTTAGATAAAGAGTTTATTTTATCAAAATATAAAAGCCCATCATCCTCTTTGATTTTGTAACTGTTTCATTCATTTGACAAAAAGATTTTTGAAGAAATTTTTTTGTGTAACCTTGTTTTGAAACAATGAAATAAAAATCTTCATTTTTAGCTAATAATTTTTGATTTACTTCAGTTACTAGTTTTTCATCTGAAATAACAGTTTTTCTAGCTACGTCATACTCTTTTTTAATTTCTAAAAGTTGTTTAATTAAGTAATTATCAAATTCATAAGCATTGTTTAAAAGTTTATTGCATTGTGCAATATTTTTTTCTAATTCAACTTTTTCTGCTTGGAATTCAATTTGATCCATTCTTGAAAGTTTATATAATCTAAGTTCGGCTATAGCAGTTGCTTGAATTTCTGAAAAACCAAAATGTTGCATTAAGGCTAAAACAACACCTTTTTTAGAATTATCTGAGTTTTTAATTATTCTAATAACTTCATCTGATATTTCAGCTACTTTAATAAAACCTTTAACTATTTCTAATCTAAGTTCATATTTTTTTAAATCATATTCAATACCATTTCTATTAACTTCTTTTAAATGTTTAATATATGAATATAAAGCTGTTTGTAAATTTAAAAGTGTTGGCGCATTATTATCAATTGCTACCATATTATAGTTATATGAAATTCTTAAATCAGTTTTATTCATTAAATAAGTAATAATTGCTTCAGCATTAGCATTTTCTTCTAATTCAATATAAATAGAAATCCCGTTTCTATCTGATTCATCTCTTACTTCTTTAATACCACTTATTTCTTTATCAATGCAAATTGTGTCAATGTCGGCTACTAATTTTGATTTTATAACTCCAAAAGGAATTTCTTTTATTTCTATTGCAATAATTTTATTTGAATCTTTAGGACTATAAATAAATTCATATTTTGAAGCAATTGAAATTTTTCCTTGACCAGTTTCTAAAGCATCTTTTATTCCGCTTAAACCATAAACTATTCCACCTGTTGGAAAATCTGGTCCTTTTACTATTTTTAAAAGTTCTTCAAAAGATATTGCTGGATTATCTATAAAAGCAACAGTTGCATCAATTATTTCACCTAAATTATGTGGTGGAATTTCAGTTGCAAAACCAGCAGCGATACCTTTAGATCCATTTACTAATAAATTAGGAAATAAAGCAGGTAAAACAATTGGTTCATATTCTGAATCGTCAAAGTTAGGTGCCATTTTAACAACTCTTCTATCAAGGTCTTTTAGCATTAACTCTGTTATTTTTTCTAATCTTGATTCAGTATAACGCATAGCAGCAGCAGGGTCATCATCAATTGACCCTTTATTTCCATGCATTTCAATTAATGGAAAATTACTTTTTCATTCTTGACACATTCTAATTAAAGCTTCATAAATAGAAGAATCACCATGTGGATGGTATCTACCTATAACATCTCCAACTATTCTTGCAGATTTTTTAAAAGGTTCTTTATTTTTAAGTTTCAAATTTCACATTGAATATAAAATTCTTCTTTGAACAGGTTTTAAACCATCTCTTGAATCAGGAATTGCTCTTTGTTGAATAATGTATTTTGAATAACGTCCAAAACGATCTGACATTATTTCAACCATGTTTTTTTCAATAATATTTTCAGTAACTATATCAATTTCATCTCTTCTACTTTTTTTCATGTATACCTACTTTTTATTATCTATTTTAAAATCATCTTCATTTGAAAAGTCAACATGGCTATTTATTCATACTTTTCTAGCATTAACATCATCACTCATTAATGTAGAAACATTTCTTTCAGTTAATCCATCATCTTCACTGTGAACTTGAATAATTGATCTAGTCTCTGGATTCATTGTTGTTTCTCAAAGCTGATCTGCATTCATTTCTCCAAGTCCTTTATATCTTTGAATTTCATAATTTGTGTATTTTGAAGTTATGTCTTTTAATTCACCTTCATCTCATGCATAAAATTGTTTTGAATTAGAACCTTTAATTGAAATTTTATATAAAGGAGGTAAAGCAATATAAACCATACCTGCTTCAATAAGTTTTTTCATATATCTTCAGAAAAATGTTAATAGTAAAACTTGAATATGAGCTCCATCAGTATCGGCATCGGTCATAATTATAATTTTGTTATATTGAGCATTTTTTATATTAAAATCTTCACCGATTCCAGCACCTATTGTATTAATTATGGTTGCAATTTCTTCATTATTTAAAACATCAGTTAGTTTAGCTTTATCAGTATTTATAACTTTACCTCTTAAAGGCAAGATTGCTTGAGTAACTCTATTTCTTCCTAACTTAGCAGAACCACCAGCAGAATCACCTTCGACTAAAAATAATTCTTTAACTGCTGGATTTTTTGACTGTGCAGGTGTTAATTTACCTGATAAAATCTTTTTATTTTCTAATTTACTTTTAGCTTTTCTTATTTCACTTTTTGCATTTCTTGCAGCTATTTTTGCATCATACGCTTTTTTAATTTTTGAAATTATTTTTTCAGCTTCTTGTTTATTTTCATTTAAATAAAAATTAAACTTTTCAGAAAAGAAATTTTCAACTACTTCTCTTGCTTCAGGAGTCCCTAATTTATCTTTTGTTTGTCCCACAAACTCAAGAATTTTTTCAGGCACTTTTAAAGAAATAACTGCTATTATTCCTTCTCTTACATCAGATCCTTCAAAAGTTATTTTTTTTAATAAATTATTTTTAGTAACATATTCATTAATAGTTTTTGTTAAAGCTGTTTTAAAAGCAGTTTCATGAGTTCCACCATCTCTTGTTTTAACATTATTAACAAAACTGTAAATTGTTTCACTATAGTTATCAGTGTAAACTAGTGCTATATCAATATCTATATCATATCCGCCTGATCCGCTTACATAAAAAATATTACTTAACAATTTTTTATTTTCAGAAACAAATTTAATATATTCTTTAATTCCTTCTTGAGTTTCAAAAACTACATTGTCATTATTATTTTCATTAATAAAATGAATTTTTAAATTAGGAATTAAAAAACTTGATTCACGTAATTTTTCTTTAACAATTTCACCTGAAAATTTTGCTTTTTTAAAAAGTTCATAGTCAGGTCAAAATTGAACTCTTGTTCCTTTTTTTGTTGAAGGTCCTATTATTTTTGTTTTTTGAATTATTTCATCTTGTTTAAAAGCAGTGAAGTATTCTTTATTATCTCTTCATATTGTTACTTCTAGTTTTTCAGATAAAGCATTTACTACAGAAGATCCAACACCGTGAAGCCCACCACTTGTTTTATAAACACCTTCTGAAAACTTACCTCCAGCATGAAGTTCTGTAAAAACAAGCTCAACTCCACTTTTTCCTGATTCATGTTTATTAACTGGAATTCCTCTTCCGTTATCTTCAATTACTACTGAACCATCAACTTTTAAAACTACTTTAATTTGAGTTGCAAAGCCAGCTAAAGCTTCATCGATTGAATTATCTACTATTTCTCAAATTAAGTGATGTAGTCCATTACTATCAGTTGAACCAATATACATTCCAGGTCTTTTTCTAACTGCATCTAAACCTTTTAAGACTTTTAAGTCACTTGCATCATAATTATTTGTTGTACTCATATTAGTAATTATAATAAAAACATTGATATTTAAAAATAAAATGAATTTTAAAAAACAAAAAAATTAGGCATAAACCTAATTTAATCGTCTAATAAAACGTCATTAATAAATGTGATATTATCTTTTTCTTTTGGTTTAGAATCTGAAAATAAAACAGTTGGTAAAATAACTACATTTCTTCTTTTTGATTTATAAAAAAATGATTCTAATCTATCAATAATTAATTGTTTTAATTGAGGAACTGATCAATCATTATTATTTTTAATTGTATATAAAATTGCTCCGTGAACTAATCTTTTAGCTTCTTCAATTAATTTTAAAGAGTTTTTAACATAAAAAGCTCCACGTGAAACAATTCTAGGTTTTCCTAAAATTAAGTTTTTTGCTCTATTAATTGCAACAATAACGTGCATAAATCCGTTTTGAGCTAATTCCATTCTTTGTTTTAAAACTTCTGTATTTGATTTTGATAAAACAGTTCCATCAATAAATACAGGTCCAAAATAAACTCTTTCATCAGATAATCTAAGCTCATGATTTTCTAAATAATAAACTTCACCTAATTTAGCAATTACAACATTTTCTTTTTTAACACCTGCTTCAGTTGCTGTTCAACCATGAACAACACTCATTCTATATTCACCATGATATGGCATAAAATATTTAGGTTTAGTTAATTCAAAAATCTTTAAATGTTCATCTTTATAAGCATGACCTGAAGTATGTAAATATCCATCTACTCCATTTTCTCTTATTATAGCCCCTAGTTTATAAAGTCTATTAACTAAAAGTTCAATTTTAGATCTATTTCCAGGAATTGGACTTGAAGAAAAGATTATTGTGTCTTTGTGTTTAATTGTGATTTGAGGATGTTTTCCATAAGACATTTTAGCAAGACCTGCTAATTCTTCTCCTTGAGATCCTGTTGTTAAAATTAATAATTCATTATCATTAAATTTTGAAACACTTTTTTTATCAATAAAGACTTCATCAGGTACTTGAATATAGCCTAAACGACGACCTATATCAATATTATCAACCATTGATCTACCAAATGCTACAACTTTTTTATTCATTTCAGCAGCAAGTTCAATAATGGCTTTAATTCTAGTTAAATTAGATGCAAAAGCTGTTACTATAATTTTTTTCTCAGCTTGTTCCATATATTTTCTAATATCTTTTAAAATATCACTTTCAGATGGTGAATGGTTTGGACGCATTGCATTAGTTGAATCTGAAAAAAGAACATCAAGGCCTTCATCACCTATTTTTTTAAGTTTATTAAAATCAGTTAAATTTCCAATAGGAGTATAATCAAATCTAAAATCTCCAGTCATCATTAATGAACCATTTGGAGTCTTAATTCTAATTCCAAAAGCATCAGGTATTGAATGTTGTGCAGTTCAACAATCAACTTGACATTCTCCAAATTCTAAAAGCATGTCTTTATCAATTTCTATAAATTCTACTTTTCTTTTAATTTTTAAATCATTAAATTTAAGCTTTAAATATTGAATAGCAATTTTAGGAGCAATAATTTTTTTAACATTAACTTGACTTACTAAATATGTAACACCACCAATATGATCTTCATGTCCATGTGTTATAAAAAGACCTTCTATTTCATCTTGATGTTCTTGTAAATAACTAAAATCTGGAATAGATCCATTAATTCCAGTAACAAATGTATCAGCAAATTTAATACCTGTATCTATAATAAAAATACTTTTGTCATAATGAATTATTAAAGTACTTTTACCAATTTCTTGCATTCCACCTAAGCCAAAGATTTTCGTTGGTTTCATTTAGTTTTTCTCCTTATATATAATTATTAATAAAATAAATTTCAGGTTTTAATTATTATTATTTTACATAAAAATAATTAAATTTTTAAATAATCAACAAACTTAATTTTTATTTTATAATTAAGGTATGACACAAAAAGAATTAGACAAAAAAAGAAAGTATGTTAGAAATGCTTTTGATGAAGCTAAAAAAGTAGTTGCAAGAGGAAACATGTTTATGTTAGCTATTGGGCTATTATTAGGAGCTTCATTTGGAGCTTTAGTTTCTTCATTAGCAAACGACGTTATTATGTCAGCTATTACAAGAGCGATGAATTTAAAAGTAGACGATTTTGTTGTTTGACCTAAATTCGACGCAAGTGGAAAAGTAGTTGGTGGAATTTATATAGGTAAGTTTTTAGCTGCTTTAATTCAATTTAGTATTGTTTCAGCATTTATTTTTGTTGGTTTATTTACTGTTTATTTAATTAGAAATGCTTCACTTTACTTTAAAGCAAAAAGTGAACCAATTGAAGAAGAAAAAGTAGAACAACCAACTTTAACAACTGAAGAACTAATTCTAGCAGAATTAAAAAAACTAAATGAAAATTTAAACCAAAATCAACCTAAAAAATAACAAAATGAACTAGATTTTCAAAAATCTAGTTTTTTATTTTAAAAAAATGAAAATAAAACTTAAATTAAGAATAATTTTTCAATTTAAAAGTGCGTAATTATATACAAAAGTTTTTATTTATTTTATTTTTTTATAAAAACTAAAAGAAAAATCTTTTTTAAAAAAATAGATGATTTTTATAAGTCAAATTTTTTCTCTAAGTTAAAAATATTAATAAAAAATGTATAATTTAGATATGTGTTTATTTTAGAAACACTATAAATATAAATAATTTAATATTACAGATTTTAGTTAAGGAGAAAAATATGCCTATGAATCTTAAAGGTCGTAGTTTAGATTCAGCTCTAAACTTCACCACAGATGAAATTAACTATGTTTTAGACTTATCTTTAGATTTAAAAAGAGCTAAAGCAATGGGACTACACACAAACAACCGTCCTTTAGTAGGAAAAAACATTGTTATCATGTTTCAAAAAGACTCAACAAGAACACGTTGTGCTTTTGAAGTAGCAGCAGCTGATTTAGGAGCAAGCTGTACATACATTGGCCCAGCCGGATCAAACTTTGGTAAAAAAGAATCAATCGAAGATACAGCTATGGTTTTAGGACAAATGTACGATGGTATTGAATTCCGTGGATTTAAACAATCAGATGTTGAAGCATTAGCAAAATACTCAGGTGTTGCAGTATGAAACGGTTTAACAGACGCAGAACACCCAACACAAATGTTTGCTGACTATTTAACAATGAAAGAATTTGTTGGAGATTTAAAAGGTAAAAAATTAGTTTTTGCTGGAGATATCAAAAACAACGTTGCTCGTTCATTATTAATTGGTGCTGCATTCTTTGGTGTTAACATTGTTTTATGTGGACCTAAAGCACAATGAGAAATCGTTAAAAATGGACCAGACCACAAAGAAGTATTCCAAAAATGTCAAGAATTATTTAAACGTAATGGTGGTTCAGTAGAATTTTCTGACAATAAATTAGAAGCTGCTAAAAACGCAGATGCAATTTACACAGACGTTTGAGTATCATTAGGAGAAGACTTCTCATTATTTGAACCTCGTATTCAAGAATTAGGTGCTTTCCAAGTTGATATGGCTATGATTAAAGCTGCTAAAGAAAGTGTTATTTTCTTACACTGTTTACCAGCATTCCACGATGACCATACTTTATTCTCATCAGAAATTAAAGAAAAATTTGGAGCTAAATACCCAGTTGTAGCAACAGGTGCTATGGAAGTTACTGACGAAGTATTCCAATCAAAATACAACAAATCAATTCAACAAGCTGGAAACCGTATGCACACAATTAAAGCTATTATTTTAGCTACATTAGGATACTAATTATGAGTAGAATTGTTATTGCCCTAGGTGGTAATGCTTTAGGAAACAATCCTGAAGAACAAAAAGAATTAGTAAAATTACCAGCAAAAAAAATCGCTGAATTAGTTAAAGCAGGACACGAAGTTATTGTTGGTCACGGAAATGGACCTCAAGTTGGAATGATTTTCAACGGCTTTGTTAGTGCACATTCAGTAAATGAAAAATCTCCTTTAGTTCCTTTACCAGAAGCAGGAGCAATGAGCCAAGGATACATTGGATATCACATGGTTAACGCTATTACAAATGCGTTTACAACAGAAGGTTTAAGCGAAAAAGAAGTTCTATACATCTTAACACAAACATTAGTAGATGAAAAAGACCCAGCTTTCCAAAAACCAACTAAACCTATTGGTCCTTTCTTTGCTTCACGTGAAGAAGCTGAAGCTGCAAACCCAAACAGTGTTATTGTAGAAGATGCAGGTCGTGGCTACAGAAAAGTTGTTGCTTCACCTAAACCAATTAACTTCGTTGGAATTAACCAAATTAAAAATGCTATTAAATCAGGAGCTACTGTTATCGTTGGTGGTGGTGGAGGTATCCCTACTATTAAAGATGAAAATGGCTTTATTCACGGAGTTGACGGAGTTATTGATAAAGACTTTGCATTAGCAAAAATGGCTGTTTTAGCAAAAGCTGATTATTTCATTGTTTTAACAGCAGTTGACTTTGTTAAAGTAAACTACGGAAAACCAGATCAAAAAGATCTAAAACATGTTACAAAATCTGATCTATTAAAATACATCGATGAAAACCAATTTGCGCCAGGAAGTATGTTACCAAAAGTACAAGCTGCAATCAAATTCGTTGAAGAAGGTGGAAAAGCTGCCTTTATCGGTGATCTAAAAGACCTAGAAGACATCATTGCAGAAAAAATTGGTACAAAAGTTACTTTGGACTAATATATAATTAAAGCTAAAAAATAGTCAAGGATTTACTCCCTGACTATTTTTTTGTTAATTCATATAATAAAATTCCTGTTGCAACAGATACATTTAATGATTGAACACTGTTTTCATCTTGTTCAATATAAACAATTTGATCACTATGTTTTAATAAAGTGTTTGAAACACCATTTGCTTCATTTCCCATTATTAATAAACAAGGATTATTAAATGTTGTTTTATGTAATTTTGATGCATTTTTATTTAAAGCAGTTGCATAAACTCAAAAACCATTTTCTTTAAGTTTTTTTAAAGCATCAAATAAACTAGCAACTTTAATAACTTTAATATCTCTAAATCCACCTGACGAAGTTTTTAAAACAGTTGCAGTTACATCACATGCTCTATCTTTTGGAATAATAATATGCTTAATATTAAAAACAGAACATGAACGCATGATTGCACCAAAATTTTGTGGATCTTGAATATGATCTAACATTAAAACATTTTGAGCTTTATCTTTTAAAATAACGCCTAAATCATCATATTTAAATTCATCAATTTCAGCAACATAACCTTGATGATTTCCTTTAACTAATTTATTTAATTTTTCTAAAGGTAAATATTCAATGTTTTTAAATTTTAAATTTGTATTTTTTAATCCATTTAATAAATATATTTTTTTAATTGGATAATTAGCTTCTAAAGCTTCAAGGACTGAATTTTTTCCAAAAATATAGTTTTTCATTATAAAAGTCCTTTTTTAATTAACATTTCTCTTAATTTATCAGCTTCTGAATAATCTTTTTTAGCTATTAATTCATTTCAGTTTTTATATAAATTAATATCTTCTTCACTTACAACTTCATAAACAAAATTAAAACCTAAGATTCTAAATACTTCTTTTAAAGTTCCTCAGTTATCTTGTTTTTTTATTAAAGCAATTAAGTCTCTATAACCATTTGCAAAATCTAATTTTGCAAATTTGTTTATTAATTCATTAACTAAATTTTTATCAATATCTAAATTTAAATTTAATAATTGGATTTTTTTAACTATAGTTTTTAGCTTATTAATTTGATTTTGATTTACTTCTAAAAGTTCTTCTGTTACATTAATTGGTTTTGAATAATTAGTTGTCAGCATTAAAAGTTTATAGCTATCAGCGTCATAATCTTCTAAAAAGTTATGAGGATAAATAATATTACCAATTGATTTAGACATCTTTTCGTTTTTATAATTTAAAGTTCCAAAATGAATTCAGTCTTTAGCTATATTTTGTTCTGTTAAAGCATAATGTTGAATATTTTCATTTTCATGATGAGGAAAAATTAAATCTATTCCTCCACCATGAATATCTAATTGTTCTTTATTAAAATATTTATAAATAAAACAACTACATTCAGTATGTCAACCAGGACGTCCTAAACCTCATGGACTTGAAAATTTAATTCCATCAGTTGTATCTTTTCATAATGTAAAATCAAAACTATTTTTTTTGCCTAAAGCTCCATCATCTTCAACATGTTTTAATGCTTCTAATTTCTGATTGCTTATAGTTCCATAAATGTCTTTATATTTAGCAACATCAAAAAAGATGTTGCCTCCTATTCTATAAGCTGCCTCTACTTTTATAAGTTCATTAATATATTCATACATGTCATTTAATGAATCAGTAACTCTTATTATTTTAGTTGGCATTTCTAAATTAAAAGTTTTAAATAAATTTAAATAATAAGCTTCATAATAACTTGAAATTTCTTTTTCAGTTTTGTTTTCTTGTTTGGCTTTTAAAATTATCTTGTCATCAATATCAGTAATGTTATGTAAAAAATAAACCTCTTCGCCTAAGTATCTTTGTGATCTAATCATTAAATCAAAAGTTACAATAGGGCGCATATTACCAATATGAGGATAATTATA
This sequence comes from Mycoplasma struthionis, assembly GCF_003855455.1. Lineage (GTDB taxonomy): Bacteria > Bacillota_I > Bacilli_A > Mycoplasmatales > Metamycoplasmataceae > Metamycoplasma > Metamycoplasma struthionis. Next base: position 45,211 of record NZ_CP034044.1, on the reverse strand, counting down.
AACAGTTGGGCCACATAAATAATATCTTTTCATATTAAAGATTATAACCATTAAACTGGATTTTTAAAAAAAGTTGTATAATTACTAATATGAACGCAACAAAAGATATTATTATTGCTTCTCTACAAGAAGCACTTGACAAAATGAATGTAAGTAAATTAATTATTTTAACAGAATCTAAAACCCATGGTGATTATGCAACTAATCTAGCTTTAACTTTAGCTAAAGATTTAAACAAAAAACCAATGGATATAGCAAATGAAATTGTTAAAAATATTGATTTAAAAAAATATTCAGAAATTTCAAATATAGAAGTGGCAGCGCCTGGATTTATTAATTTCTGAATTTCAAACTCTGTGTTAGCTGATATTGTAAATACAATTATAAAATTAGGTGATCACTATGGTGATTTATCTAAAGAAGGAAAAGGAGCAATTAACGTTGAATGAGTGTCAGCTAATCCTACTGGATATTTACACATAGGACATGCAAGAAATGCTGCTGTTGGAGCAACATTATGTTCTATTTTAGAAAAAGCTGGACACCGAGTTGTGCGTGAATACTTAGTAAACGATTATGGAAATCAAATGAATAATCTAGCAGCATCTTTATTTGCTAGATATCAACAAATTTGAAACAAAGACTTCCCTATGCCAGAAGATGGTTATAATGGTGGAGATATTGTAGAATTTGCCCAAGAATATTATGAAGAAATAAAAGACAAATATAAAGATGTCGAATATACAGATGAAATAAGACAAATCTTTAGACAAAAAGGTCGTGACATTGCTTTAAAAAACATTAATAAAGATTTAGCACGTTTTGGTATTTCTTTTGATTTATATACTTCAGAAACTGAACAATACCAAAAAGATTTAGTTTGACCTGCAATAAGAAGATTAAAAAATGTTTATGTTCAAGATGTAGCAACTTGATTAAAAACCACTGAAGGTGGATATGATGATAAAGATCGTGTAATCATTAAATCAAATGGTGACTCAACTTATTTCTGTGCAGACATTGCATATCATGATCAAAAAATGGCTAATTTAAATGATCCAGTTAATGGGAAAATTATTGACGTTTGAGGAGCTGATCACTCTGGATATATTGAAAGAGTTAAATACTCATTTGTTGACTTAGGTTGAAGACGTGATCAACTTGAAATCATTGCTTTACAATTAATTAGAGTAATAAAAGATGGTAAAGAAATGAAAATGTCTAAACGTTTAGGAACTTCATTAACAATGCGTGAAATGCTAGATTTAGTAGGAAAAGATGCAATGAGATTTTTCTTAATTGATCGTTCTTATAATTCAAAAATTGATTTTGACGTTAAAAAAGTTTTATCTGCAGATGAATCTAACCCAATGTACATTATTAAATATGCTCATGCGCGTTGTGCACAACTACTTAAAAAAGTAAATGAGGAAAATTTATTAGCAGAAGAATACACTGATGAATTTGCTCAAAAACTTGTTAACGATTTAAAAGAATATCCTGATTTAATTGCAACAATGGCTAAAACATATAAAGTTAATTTATTGGCACCTTATTTATTAAAATTAGCCCGTTCATTTAACTCATTTTATTCAAACACAAGAATTTTAAATACAGATAAAGAAAAAAATTATGCTGCTTTAGTTAAAGCAACAAAAATTGTTTTAGCAAACGGTCTAGGATTAATGGGAATTGAAAGCCCTGAAAAAATGTAAGAGAGTCATCAACTCTCTTATTTTTTTATATATGCTTTAATATTTTTATAAGATAATCTATGTTCTTTACACAAACCTAATTTTTCTATTCCTAATTTATGTTTTTTAGTAAAATAACCTTTATTATTTTCAAAATCATACCCTGGATATTTTTTAGCTATTTCAAGCATTTCTTTATCTCTTGAAACTTTAGCTAAAATAGATGCACATGCTACTGAAAAAGCTTGTTCATCACCTTTTATTAAATTAATTTGATTAATATCTAAATCTATTTTTTCATAATCACTAATAACTAAATCAGGTTTTATTTTTAAAGCTAAAATAGCTTCTTTCATTGCTATTTTAGAACTTGCTTTAGGATTATATTTATCAACAAATAAAGCATCTTTTTTTATAATAAAATAATCTAAAGCATTTTTAATAATTTCATTATATAAATGTTCTCTTTTTTTAATAGAAAGTTTTTTTGAATCATTAATATCATGATTAATATAATCTTTAGACATAATAACACAAGCGGCATATAATGGGCCTGCAGAAGGTCCTCTGCCAGCTTCATCACAGCCGCAAATGTATTCAAGATTTTTATAGTTTTTCAACTTTTTTTCAAAATTTAGCATATAAATATTATAACATTTTAGTTTTGTGGTATAATAATATGGTTTGTTTATTTAACAAAAAAAAATAGACGCATTTTTTTAGTAAATTTGTACAAAATTTACATTTTTATTTTATAATTTCAATTGTGAAAAACACAGAATATTTAAAAACTTTCACATTGCATGCAACCAAAAAATAGCTTTGGCCTATTTTTGGTTGTTTTATTTTTTCTAAACTTGAAAGGGAAATTTTTAAAAAGTATGAAAAAATTACACAAAATAATTTTAGCTGTTTCATCATTAGCAGCAACCGCTTCAATTAGTGCCGTTGCAGCATCATGTGGTGGTACAAAAAGCCAATTTGGTTTTGATCAAAAATATGATGGCAAAATAAAATTAGCAGCAGGATTCTCTGCAAACGGACCTCAAGGTACAGCTTTAAATGCTATCGTTGAAAAATATAATGATTGAATCCAAGCTAACAATAAAGCAGCTGAAGGATATTTACCAGTTGACATTGAATGATTAGCTGGTGGTTATAACACAAATACATTAACAACAAAATTAACATCAAAAGACAATGCTACTTTCTGAAACTTAATTACTAACTACCCAGCAGCAGCATCTGCAATTTTACAAAACCGTATGGGATTACCAGTTAGTGATGAAGAATATTCACAATTTGGTATTGCAAAATCTTTTGGAGGTGTTAACGACACAATTGCCGGAAACACAGCAAAACAAAAAATCGTTGTTCCTATGTCACGTTCATCAGAAATGATCGCAGTGGCAAAACCTTTATTAGGTAAATTATTAGATGCAGTTATTAAAAAAGGTTTTCCAAAAGCAGACCAAAATAACACTCTAGTTACAAAATACGTTGGCTTTTATAATGCTACAGAAAATGCAGCAGAAAAGAAAGCTATTGATGCTAAATGGGGAAATGAAAGTCAAACTGTTACAAAAGAACAACTTTCTAAATACATAACATTCCCAATTGATGACTCAATTTTTGATTCATATGAAAAATTAATTAACTTTGCTATTGCAGCAAAAATGTTATTCCCAACTGATTCAAATAATTACGTAATTGGTTTTGACTCATTACCTAATGCAATCAACATTATGTCTGCATCTATTTCAGGCGGCGATGTAACAAAAGGTTATATTACACCTAACCCTGAAAAATTAACAACAGGTGGATGAGATTACAGCAAATTCTTAAATGATCCATCATCTAACGAATACAAAACATTTAAGAAAATTACTGAATTAGTTCTAAAAGGAATTGAAAATAAAGCTGTTTGAATTGGTGGAGCTGGAGCATATGGTTCAAGTAATTTAGTTAACTACCAATTAGCAATGAGTATGGGTTCAACAGCAGGTTTCTCACATACCTACATCAAAGATGGTGAAGTTTCATATACATATAATAACACTAATGATGTAATAGACAAAAATGGAATTTTCAAAATTACAGTTAAAGATGGAGATACATCAAAACTATTTGGTTTATGAAAAGCATCAGTAGATAAAACTGACAATTATGTTGCTCCTGGTCAAGTAAACAATAGAAAATATACATATGAAATTGATCCAACATTAGCAAATCAAATAAAAGGTTTTAAAGATCACTATGTAGTTTCTAGTTTAGTGGCTGAAACTATACCTGGAGATGCAACTCATGTTAATTTAAAAACTGGCAACAATGGTGCAACCAAACAAAAAGTGGAAATTGAAAGTGTTGAATTAAACGGCGCATTTAAAAAATCAGTTAGAGGTGCACAAGATGACATTAAGTTTTACATTTTAAAATCTACAAATTTAATTACCAAAAAAACTTTAGGTGCACAACCAGGAAGTGTTAACTTCTCTGATGCAGACTGAATTGGTGTTCCAAGTCAATACAGTAGTGAAGATCCAAAACACGCAGTTTTTGAACAAGGACCATCACTAATCGGTATTCACGCTAACGAACAAGAAGATAAAGCAACAAAATTATTCATTGGTTGAATTATGAAAGAACAATTACCTTCAATTAACATTTCAGGTAAGGAATTTACAAACGTTACTCCATTAGACGCATTTAACTTATATGGTGGTTATATTTCACCTACAGAAGCATTCTTTAAACATCAAGTAACAGATCCTGAAATTACAAAATTAACTTTAGGTAATCAAGTGGCTTATAAAGCATTTAAGAAAACCGTTGAAAATCCAGAATGAATAGTAGCTTCTGACGTTGCCTCAACAAACTCAGATCCTTTAAGACAAGCTATTACATCTGCTGGTAAATCAGCTATGTCTGATGCTGCTGCTGGAACTGTTAAATCATTTAACGATTTCTTAGCTGCAATTAAACGTGTATTTACCGCTTAATTTATAATAAAAATAATATTAACAATTAACCAATTCATTTTGGTTATTGTTTTTATGAAATACAAAGGACAAAGATGAAAAAAATAACTAAATTTTTAGTTTCTTCTTCTTTGCTATCCGCAACTACATTAGTTCCTATAGCAGCAATTTCATGTGCTAAAAAAGACGAAGGAACATCAGCTTTAACAAAAAATGACATTAAATTAGAAGCAAAAAGCGAAAATGTCAAAAATTTAATTAAAGCATCATACCCTGTTGATTTCAGTGATTACAAACACGTTGGAAAAGTTTTTGACCAAGAAGTAAAACAAAGAATTAGAAACGACAGTGGTGAAATTGTTTCAAGACAAATAAAATTATGAGATTTATTTAATTATGCAGAAGGTGAAATCACTAGAATAGCAGATGGTGACACTGTGAGGGTTAGAATTACAAAACAACCTAAAGCAGTAGCTTCAGGCAGAATAGAAATTCCAGATGAAATTTCAATAAGAATTCCAATGATAGATACACTTGAAGAAAATACTCCTTCAGCAACTCCAAGAGAAAGAGGCTTGGCAAAAATGGATAGTGATTATGCAAAAAGCATGCTTCCATTAGGCACAAGAGTAAGAGTAGTTGCTGAAAATTGAGCTTCAAAATCATACAATCGTTTTGTTGCTTACGTTTTCTTTGGAGATAACTTTGAAAGAAACTTTGGAATAGAAATGTTGGCCGCAGGTTATACACTAGCAAGATTAGATGGTAATGAAGCATTTGCATTTTCAAATGATTTAGATTTACCACAAGAAAACGCTAAACCAATTAGAAGTTATTTATTACCATATGCAGCTTATGCATTTAATGAAGGTATTTTAGAAAAAAGAGGATTTTATGGTGCTCCAACATCATTTGCAAATCCATATGTGTTTTCTAAAGAATACAAAGATCATGGTGTATCAATTGTAAATAGTTCATTACCTATATTGCATCCAAAACTATGAGAAAAACCTTCATTAGCAAATGAAAAAAACAATATTTATAAAGTATTAGAATTAAAAAAATAGATTTATACATTATTTAAGGAATAACTATGAAAAAAGTAAAAAGTACAGAAGAATTAACTCAAAAAGATATTCATAGTTTCTCTAAACAACGTTATGAAATGAAAAAAAATATTCCTGCTATCGAAATTCGTAATCTAGTTATAGATTTCGGAGAATCTCTAGCAGTAGATAACGCTTCATTTTCAATAGAAAGAGGAGAGTTAGTTACATTACTTGGGCCTTCAGGTTCTGGTAAAACTACAACTCTTAATGCTATTGCAGGTCTACTAAGACCAACAAGTGGTAAAATCTTTTTCTCAGGAATTGACGTTACTAAATATTCACCACAACAAAGAGAGTTAGGTTTAGTTTTCCAAAACTATGCTTTATATCCTCATATGTCGGTTTATGAAAATATTGCTTTTCCTCTATCAAACGATAAACACTGAAGAGAAGAAACAATTGAAAAAACAAAATTAGCTAAAAACAAAATTTTTGAATTAATTTTAAGAAATGCAGGCGTTTCAGAAGATATTATTAAAGATATTGAAACAAAATGCTACTACTCAATTGATAATCCAAAAGAAACTAGAAAATACTTGACGGAACTTGAATCAGAATTTAATGACATAATTGATGACGAAGTAAACAAAGTAAATTTCTTAGAAACAAAAAACGTTGCTGAATTAACTAATTTGACTAAAAAAGTTTTAAAAGATATTAAAAACAATCGTTTAGAAACAGAATCACAAATACAAACTGAAAGATCTGAATACAACGTTAAATCTTTTGAACTTAAAAAATTAATTGAACAAGCTCAATTAAAAAACAATGACGAATTGGTTAAACAATACAAAGATGAGTTAAAAGAATTATCATCTGCATTTTCAAATAAACGTTCAGGATTAATCAAAGAAAGAAAACAAAAAGAAGCTTCACTAAAATTAGAATATTCAACCAAATATAAAGAAGCAAAACAAAATAATAAACTTGCTATTAAATTAGCTAAAAAAGAATTAGATGACAAAAAATTAGTTCAAAAACAATCAGAATTAAAAGAAAAAATTCAAGAAATTAAACAAAGATATATAGCAGTTTCAAAATCTACAGAATTAGAATATAAAGAAGCTGTTTATCAAGCTTTAGGTCCTGTTTTAGAAAAATTAGGAATTAAAATTAAAAGCTTTGATAATAATATTTCTGGAAGTATCGCTTTATTACCTGAAGAACTACAAAAAGAAGTTGAAATATTATCAAAAGATGTTTTAACAGTAGAAGAAGCTAAAGTTAAAGATGTTCTAGAAGTAGCAAAAAGAGTTGACATTACTAAAAACTTAGCAAAACGTCCAACTCAATTATCAGGTGGTCAACAACAACGTGTTGCTATTGCACGTGCTATTGTTAAAAAACCTAAAATTCTATTATTAGATGAACCTTTATCTAACTTAGATGCTAAATTACGTATTTCAACAAGAAAATGAATACGTTCAATTCAACAAGAATTAGGTATCACAACAGTTTTCGTTACTCACGATCAAGAAGAAGCTATGTCAATTAGTGACAAGATTGTATGTATGTCAACTGCTCAAGTTCAACAAATTGGTTCACCAATGGAATTATATTTAAAACCTAAAAATGAATTTGTTGCCAGATTCTTAGGTATGCCTGAAATGACAATCGTTGAAACAGATGTCAAATCTGGAAACGTTTTATACGAAGGCAAAAAAGTTGCTAAAGCTCCTGCTAACTATGCAAAATCAAGAATTGATTTAGGATTTAGAGGAGAAAACTTAATAGAAGATCAAAATGGTGTAATTGAAGGCAAAATTAAAGTTGTTGAATATCTTGGAAAAGAAATTCAAGCTCAAATTTATATTGAAAAATTAGACAAAATTGCTAACGTATTTTTAGGTGCTAAAGACCGTTATGAAGTTGGCGAACTTGTTAAATTAAATATTAAACATGAGTCATTGTTCCACTTATTTGATGTAAATACTAAGGAACGTGTATAAAAAATGCGTACTTATTTTTGAAAAAAATACAGGGTTAAAAATCCTGGTTTAGCATTAAGCGTTTTAAACACAAAGGTACCTTTCTGAAAACCTTTTATGCTTATGTTGCCTTCTTTAATTACAATGGGTTTATTTACAATTTTCCCATTTATAATAGTAATTATTACAGCACTTAAAACACAAGTTGGTTTTACGACTGCTGACACAGCAATTGGATTAGGAAACTTTAAGTTTATTTTTTCAACAAACAAAGCTGTATTTGATGTAGCTGTTAGAACATCATTACTATACTCAATATTATCATTGCCTATTAGTTTAATGATTTCTCTTTTAATATCAGCTGCTATTTCTCAAGTTATTAAAACCTGAGCTAGAAGCTTTTGACAAACTGTGTTTTTCTTACCATATGTAACATCAGGTATTGCTGTTTCTCTAGCATTTGCCTACATCTTTAAATCAGATGGTGGTTTGATTAACATAATATTACAAAAACTAAATTTAATTCAAAAGCCTATCCAATTTTTAGACAGTTCTAATAATCAATTTGCACCTTTCATGGTTATTTTAGTTAGAGGTATTTGAGGAAGTTTAGCTTTCCAAATTCTTATCTTAACAACAGCCATGTTATCAGTAAACCCAGACTTATACAAATCAGCCTCAATTGATGGTGCTTCAAGTACAAAACAATTTTTCAAAATTACATTACCATCAATTAATAAAACAATCTCATTCTTATTCACAATGGGTATTATCGGTGGAATTAAAACTTTCCCATTAGCATTGTTTGATAACAGTTCTCAAAATGCAATTACATTTAACGGGGCTTCATTAATGCTTTATGTTTACCACTGAACAGTTTCAGCACAATATGGTCGTGCAGCAGCGGCATCTATTGTTCTATTCTTAATCGGACTAATCATTTCATTTGGTTTAAGAAGATTAGTATTCTTAACATTTAAACTATCAAATAATTTAGGAGAAAGACGTGTCTTTAGAAAAATTGAAAGCGCGACATTGAAAGGAACAACAGTTTTTAAAAGCTAAGCAAGAAGTAATGAGCAAGCCATACTCTTCAACAAGTGCGGCTGCAAAATTAGCTGGTTGAGCATTTAAAATATTTGTTTTAGTATTTTTCGCATTAATAATTATTTTTCCATTCTATTTCATGATTAGTCAATCATTAACAAACCGTGAGCTAACTATTTTAGCTTCAAACACTCCTGCTGTATTATTCCCAAGAGCTACTGCAACTGATCCTACAGTATTTCACTTTGATAACTATAGAGCTGCCTTAGTTAGTGGATATCTACAATCTGTAGTATTTACAATTGGTGTAACCTCATTATCAATTCTAGTCAGATTATTTTTCTCTTTAACATTAGGTTACGCTTTATCATTAAATAATTGAAAAGGAAAAGCTGGATTCTTTGCTTTCTTCTTATCATTAATGATCCTTCCAGAAATTGCTTTATTGGTAGGTCAATATATCGTTGTTGTTCGTATGGGATGACAACAAAAAGAATGGTTATGATTTGCTTTAATAGCACCATTCACCGCTTCAATTTTCTTTGCATATATGTATAAAAATGCATTTGAAGCAATTCGAAATTCAGTTAAAGAATCATCAATGTTAGATGGAGCAAATGGATTTAAATATTTTGTTAAAATTGCTTTACCAATGGTAAGTTCAACAACATGAACAGTTGCAATTCTAACTGCTTTTGCTTCATGAAACTCATATACATGACCAGCATTATTGATGTCTGGTTCTGCTAAAGAAGTATGAAAACCAATGAACTTGTGAGTATTTGACACAGGTAAAGATTTAAATGAAGAAGTACCTAGAGTTTACGGTTCTATACGTATGGCTGGTACAATTCTAGCAATTCTACCTATGTTCATTATTTACTTTGTATTAAGAAAAAGAATTATGAATGCTATTTCAAGAAATGGAAATGCAACAAAAGGATAGAATATGGATCACAATTTATCAATTTCAGTTATAAAACTACGTAAACAACAAAAAAAGAAAATGATTCTTAGATCTATAGGCTTAATATTCATTTTCTTAGCAATTATCATTGGTATAGTATTCGTAGCATTGTGTTTATTCGGGCTAATAAATGTGCCTATTCAAATCCACAGAATCGGTGGACTATAAAACATTTAATATATTCTGTGTTAGTGAAAATTTCTTGCCTTTAGGCAGGAAATTTTTTGATATAATTTTAACATATGGTAGAACATAAATTTAAACTTAAAAAAGCAGCTTTGGCAGCATTGTTTATGTTTGGTTTTATTCCTTTTGTATTTACATCATGTGAAATTTTCAATAAAAAAGTATTGCTTAAATTTCAAATACCATATGCAGTAAACTCTTCTACATTTAAAAGAGTTTCGACGGTTATTGATAAATTTAACCGTGAAAACAAAAAAACTAAAATTGAACTTATTCCTGCACAAAGTCGTAGAGAATTATATAATCATATTACATTGGGCATTGAAGCTAAAAATAAAGATTTACCTAACTTAGTAATTCATTATCCTAGCCTAGCATATTACGCAGCTTCACAAAATAAAGCTTTAGATTTTTCTTCAGCTTTAACATTATCTTCATTATCATCTGATTTTTTAAAACAATATAATCGTTTTAATTCAGATAAAATAACCAATTTACCATTAGCCATAAGTTCTGAAGCGTTAGTTATAAATAAACCTTTATTAGGCTACTTTCTTTTAGAGCTTGAAAAATATGCAACTAAAAATGGTATCAGTTTAAACTTGGAACGTGTTCCAATTTTTAAACTTGCAAAAGATTACTTTACAAATCTAAAAACATCGACAAAAGTTGAAGATCTTGAACTTTGAAAACTTAAATTTAATTTTAATAAAACTTTAATTTTAGATAATAAAAATCTTTTTGAAGATCTTGACTTAAATAGCTATGAAAACTTGTTCCGTTTTACTTCGGTAATTCACGCTTCAACTGAAAAAGGAAATGTAGATTATCTATATTCACAGTCAGTTGTTAACACAACTTATTCAATTATGTTTAATGATGCAAATCAAGATTATAATCATTATTTTTTAAAATATAATTCTTCACAAACATTAGATATAAGAAATATTTTAGAAAATCCAGATAGACAAAACGAACTGAAAAAAATTTACTTTTTATATAAAACGATGTTTGAAGATAAAGAATTAAATATAGCCTTTGGAAATGAAAACACAAGTGAAATAAACTCTAAGTTTTTTTCACTTGTGTCTAATAGAATATATGACACAATTAAAAGAAGGCTGCCTAATTTAGACGATTTTCTTTTCTTAAATGCACCTATTAAAAATGCAAATAGCAAAGAAAATGGATCTTATTTTTTACAAGGTCTTAACTTAATTGGAATAAAAAAATCAACAAAAGAAAACCAAGCTTTATTAGATTTTGTTAAATGAATGTATAATAAAGATAACTTTTCTAAATATACAATTAATAATAAACAATATTTTTTAACACCTGTAGAATATTTAAATCTATCTTTAGGTTATTATTACCCTTCTGATAATTTTGATTCTATAATAGAAAATTCACAAGAAAATGTAACTTTAAAAAATATTAAAAACTTATTTGATTCACAAAATGTGAAATTCTTAGAACCAGTAGATTTTGAAAGTGAAAGATTTAGAAGAGGTTTATTGTTATCTATTCAAACTTTAAAAAGAGGTATTGATTTAGGAAACCCAATAGATTTTGAAACATTTATTAACACAATAAAAAGAGGTATATAATGCTTGATTTTGAAGATTATAAAAGATATTATCATTTAGATGCTAAAAAACTAAGTTATTTAAAAAATCTAGAAAGCTTAGAAATAAAAAAATTTATGCAATCTTTTAATTACATAAATAATAAATTTTTAGCCCCTATTGCTTTTGATAATCACTCATTTAATGAACTTAGTGTCCTTTTTTTAAGCCAGGCAATTGCTAAAGAAGCATTTTTAAAAAATTATAAAACTATTCTAATAGCAACAGATAAAAGCCATCCATTTTTATTAAAAGCAATAAAAATAATTGAAAACGTTTTAGCAGCTAATGATATAAAAGTTATTAATTATTCAGAATATGAAGCAGTTAATGAATCTTTTTTAATTTACACTGTTAAAAAAATTAAAAACTTTGATTTAGCTATTTATTTAAATCAATATTCATTTGAAGGCATTTTTGCTTTAAATATTTTTAATTCAAAAGGAAAAAATATAGAAAACGAATTTATAAAAAATGTTTTAAATAATTTAGAAAATTTAAACTATGGGGATATAAAAGAATTTCAAAATGATAATGACAAAATAGATTTTGAAAAATTAATAAATGAATATACTGATGATTGTTTAGAAAATACTTTTTTAAAAAAGGCAAATAAACAACTTTCAATAGGCTTTGTATCTTCACAATACAACATGAGTTTTATTAAAAAAATCATTGGAAGAAGTGATATTGAATATCAAATTTTCAATAAAAAAATAAAAGAAGATAAGCCTGAAAAAATCACTTTTTCATTGATTTTTACTAAAAAATTAGCAAAAATCAATTATTTTGTTAAATTTTCATTTGATTCTAAGAGATTTTTTATTTACTATAAACTTAAAAAAAATCGCTTTAATATTACATATAAATTAATAGATATAAATGACTTGATTTTATTATACATTTTATTTTCAAATCATATTTCTTCAATTAATTATGAAAATAAAAAATTAAATAGTGTTATAGGAACACTAGCAACTAAAAAAGAGGCTATATATAATATTTCAACAAAATTCAATTTATTATATAAAAATGAATTTTATGAAAATTTAGATTTAAGTAATTTAAACAATTATTTATATTATGATGAAAACTTTAATATAAGTTTTTATGAAGAAAAGTTTGCTGACTTTGATTTATTTTCAAACTTAATAAAAATAATTGATATGTTTAATTACTATCAAACTCAATCAATGGACTTTAATAGATTGTATGAACAAAACATTTCAGTTTATACAAAAAACTTAATTAATTATGCTTCTTTTGATTGCACATTAGATAATTTAAGTAACTTTTTAACTAAATTATCAGCTCAAAAAGATATTGCCGCTTTACCTTTTAGTGCGCTTGAAAATCTTGAAAATTATCAAAGTGAAAAAGAACAATATATAGCTAAATATTACTTTCAAGAAAATGAAAATTTAGTAATAAAATATAGCTATGATCTTCAAAAAGTAATAATAATATGTCAAGAAAGTTTTGAAACACAAGGTAATTTATTTAGAACATTTAAACACTATTTTAAATATTTTTTAAAAAACTTTTCAAGAGATTTTACTCTTAATGAAAAAATAAATCAATTTGAAAAATAACTATTGAAAAATAGTATTAAATCTTTAAGATTTAATATACAATAGTTATTTTTTTTAATATAATTTTTAAAAATATAAGGAGTCTATATGAAAAAGTCTAAAAAATTATTATTAAAATCATCTACATTATTTTTAATGACAGCTACTGGTTTTTTAACTCTAGCTTGCAATAAAAACCAACCAAAACCCGAACTTAAAAAAGTAAATTTAGGTTCTTCTTTTTCAGCTATTGAAGAATTTAAAGCAGAAGATACTTATCCTGAAATAACTGCTTTATTTTCAAATTCATTAGTTGATAATTACTTAAATTCTTCTACTTCAAATGCTGATGCTGAAAAGAAAATAATTAATATTAAAACAACCTATTTATTAGCTAAAAAAATAAAAGAAAGTCATAATTCTTTACTTTCAATTAGTTCAGATAGTGAAATAGCTTCATCTCCACTTAAAAAGAATATTGATTCAATCATTGCTGATTATAATGCAAAATTTGCTGATAATAAATTAAATATTGATGCAATAGTAAACAATCAACATATTTCAGATCAATCAGCTTTTGATTTTATTTTTGATTCTTTAAGTAAATTAAACAAAGCAATAGATGATTTAAAAATAGAACTTGCAAAAGCTTCAAAAAATACTGAAGATGCTTTTAATAGTTTAAAAAGTCAAATTTTTGATCAAATCTCTTTACCAATAAATCAAAAAATAAATGAAGCATTTAAGAACAATTTAAAAGGCTTATTTGTTAGAACCTTAAATTCTTATGCTGATCCTAATGCTGAAAATGTTTTAACTTCACTTCAAGCTTTAGCTAACAAATATAATGATTATTTATTAATAGTTAAAGAATTTTTAACTTTTAAAGAACTATATATGATGCTTTTTCAAGGTAAAGATTTTAATAGCTTTAGTTTAGCTATTAAAAACAAATACAATGATTTAAAAGCAAGATTTTTAGATGATGAAAAAATTAAAGATTGAAATTTAGATAATATAGATGAAATAAGAACTAAATTAGATGAATATAAATCTATTTTCAATTTATTTAATCAAGAATCATTAAATCCTAATTTAGACTTTAGCAATTTTGACAGTATTTTAAACTCTTTTGAAGATGATATATTTATAAATAAAATTTTATTTGATGCTAAAAAAACAACTTTAAAAACTCAAGATGCAATTAATGCTTATGCACAAAAATTAAGTACTTTAAAAAATAAAGTTCATAAAGTTTTAAATTTATATAATGAAAAAAATGACGCTTTAATTAATGAAGCTAATAAAAATGATTTAAAAGCTTTATTATCTACTTTATTTACTTCTGATAATAAACTTGATTTTTCTTTAAATAATGAACCTGATACACTTATTTCAAAATTAGATCAAATTAAAAATAATCTTTCAGCATTTAGTCCAAGACATAGTGAAAGAGATCCAGAATTAACTAAAAAAATAGATGCTTTAAGTTCTTTAATTGATTCATTAGATAGTTATTTAAGAAATTTAGGAGCCTTAAAACAAACTGTTTTAGCAAATATAAACTCTTTAGCTTTAGCTGATCAAGCTACTTTAGATATTAATAATTTAAAAACTAAATTACAAGCTATAACTGAAAAAATTAAAAGCCTACAAGCTAAAAAATTAGATTCAGGTAAACAACAAAAATTAGATGAGATTTTAAATAACTTTTATGATTTAAATAAAATTCTATATTCTAATCAAACTTTAAGTTTATTTAATGATGTATTAACTCAAAAACAAAATGCTTTAAATCAATTTGAGCAAACTTATATAATAGCTCCACATGAAAGAGATTTAGCAGCATTTAGCACTAGAGTAAATCAAGAACTAACTTTAAAATTAAATGATAATTTAGAAAGATATGGCTTAACAAATAAATTAACTCCTTTGTCATTTACAGATAATAATTTTGATTTATATACTTCTTTAATAAAACCTAGAGGAACAGAAGTTACAAGAACTTCATATTCAGTAGATATTCATGAACCTCAAAAATTAAAAGTTTCATATACTGTTAGAGCTTTAGATAATCCAAGTTTTAGTACAACAGTTAAAAAAGAATTAACATTTACAAAAGATGTTAATGCTTTATTAAATGCGCTTGACTCAGTTTCAATTGAAAATCTATTTACAGTTGATTATGATTATTTAAATACTTTATCTTATGATCAAGCAAATGACTATTCTTTATTTAATGATTATGTATCAAAAAATAATGATTATATAAATGGATATTTTAAATATCAAATTCATAAAGATGGATTTTTAGTAAAAGATGGAACTGCAACAAAATTAAAAGTTGATTATTTATTTAATAACGGCATTTTAAAAACAGTTGATGTTCCTATGCCTAAATTACATTTTATTGCAAATAGTGATGTGGCTGTAAGATTAGATTTTAAAGATGATTTTAAAACAACAGAGTATTACACTAATCCTACTAAGTTTGGATTTCGTTTAGATAATTATTTTGCACAACAAATGACTCTATATGCAACTGGCATTAGCAAGTTTGTAGTTAATCCTACAGCTAGACGTCTATCGAGTGAAAGCCAATATCAGTTAAATGAACAAGAAAGAATAGCAGGATTTAAAAGTATAATTTCCAATATAACAAAAAATATTACTGAAGAACAACTAATCCCATATTCAGATGATTTATTAATAGATGTTGATACTAACGAAAACATTATTAAATTTAAAATTAATAAGGATGGTACTACTAAAAACGCATATTTACAAGTTAAAAATTTAGGAGATGCCGCTACTGCTACAAATAGAGAAGATGAAAAAAGAATTTTAAGATTATTAGGATATACTGAATTTAAAACTGTTGACGAAGCAAATAAAAAATATAGCGATCATGTTTTAGAAAAAGTAGAAGTAAAAAATAAACTTGAAACTCATTCTCAATTAGTAGCATGAGACGCTGCTAGAGTAAAGAGCGATCTTGAAAGATTGTATACATTTCCTTCTTTTGGTCAATATCAAGTTTACATAAAATCTGTTAAAAATGTAGATACAAAAAATGGGGCAGTAGATTTAGTTCTTTGATATAAACATAATGGACAAGAAGTAGAAATACCAAGAGGTTTAACAGAAGATTCTATGAGAAAAGTTCATTTAAAATACTTTAAGCCTTTAATGTTCGAAGATATTAACCCAAGAAATAATAGCGTATTTAGTTCTCAAGATTTTACTGGAAATGGATATCAAAATATAGATTCTAGCGATATTACGAAAATTCAAAATATTAACTCAACGAACTTTACATATAGAAGAACAAAAGCATACATTAATTCTAAAAATCAAAAACTAGGCTATGCTTTAGTAGATCCTGAAGATATTGTTCAACAAAAAGCCTATACTAAATTAAATTATTTAATTGGTTTTAAAGGACAAGTCGCTAGAAGTGAAGATGAAAATAAAGATGCAGAAAATGCAAGTAAATTTGATAATTTACCAGATTCAAAAGAGGCGACGCCAAAAAATACAGTTGTTCAAAATTCTACAATTACAATTTCAACTGATGAAATCAAGCATAATGGAGATTTAACAAATCAAACTAATTTAAATGAATTATCAAATAAGTATTTTATTTACTTTATTGATGTTAGAGCTTCAAAAGGTAAGAATAACAAAAACGCTAAAACAATGACATTTAAATTAGGTTTTATTGATAAAAATGATGTCAATAAAAGATACTTATTGAATAAAGATATAACCTTAGATAATCTACAAAATGACTATAAAAATAATTTATATCCAGAAGTTATTTTAAATAATATAACTTTTGAAAACTTAAATTTAGTTAGCCTTAGCCAAATAACTGCTGAAAATTTAAAAAGTCAAATAGGACAAAGTTTGTTACAATCTGCAAATATTAAATATAAAGAAACTGGCAAGTCAAATCCTCAAGAAATTGAATATAATAACTTTACTTTAAACTTAAACACTATAAAAATAGCTGATGTTAAAATAAAAGACGCAAGACAAGGCAAAGCATACATTAGATTGAAATATCAGCCAGCAAATAATGGACCTGCAATTCTAGGTAATAGATGATATTTAATTGAGGGTTTAAAAGCTTCAAGTTCTACTGAAACAGCAAGCGAAAATAATTTAACATGAAAAAACAATGCATTGCATGAAATATATTCAAGCAGCTCAGTAAAAAGACAAAGAGAAATTGAAGCTTATTATAAAGATTTATATTGAAGCTATGATGAAACAACAAATACTGCTTCATGAACTTTAAAACGTAAATATATTGAAAAAACACTATTAGATTCAACAAATACATCAGCTGAGTTAGATATGAGTTTATTTGGTAATGTATTATTCCAAGATGAAAGACGTTTCTTACGTTTTGGGGATCCTTTTAAATTCACTTTTAATGTAAAAGAATTGCAAAATCACGCTATTACTAAAGAATTTTCAACTAATGCTTTAGATTATGTTAATGGTTTGACAAGAAAAAATGCTCCAGCAATTAAATTAATTTTAAAAGCAGAATTAAATGGCGAAGGAATTGTCTTTAGTTTAAAACCAGAAAAAGTTGAATATAAAATTTTTATTTCACACCCTGAAGATGAAGTTATTAGATCCTTAGATTTAACTGGTCCAAGAGGCGGAGAATTTAAATCTGATAAAGCATTTTTATTAAGAAAAGCAGCTGCTAAAATAACTATTAGATACGAAAACAATAAACAAAAAGAAGATTTTGGTTTTGAAACTAATAAATTTGATTATAAAAAACTAAGCTATACTCAAGAAAATATGCCAATTTTATTCAGTAATGATTATTCAAAATTATGAACTGAATATTCACCAAATCAAAATGTTTCATATAAATTCCACGAAGGTTATTTATTAAGTAATGAATATTTAAACTTTGATCAAAATAATACTCCATTATTTAAAAACTTAAGAGAAAGAACAATGGCTTATAATTATGGTTCAGCTACTGTAATTGGAAAAGCTTCAAATTCTGAAGATAATACAAAATTCTTTTTATTAACTAATAACCACGTTGAAAAATATGAAAATATTAAAGCATTAAAAGAAAACAGTCATCAAGTTGCTTGAAGATATTTAACTCGTTATGGTAAATACTTTAGCAACAATATAAATGCGGGTCATAGTTATTGAGGTGGTTTATATACTGTTGGTGTATATCCAAAAGTTGTTTGAACTGGAAAAGATCAATTAAATAATCAAGGTTTAAATCCTGTTAGAACAGATTTAACTATTATTGAAGTTGACATTAAAGACATAATTAAACAAGCTAAAAGCGATGGACGATATGAAACCGCTTTATGATTTGAAAATTGAAAAAATATTACAGATTTCAATTTAAATTATGTTGGTGATAAAGTAAATGATATTGATAATATACCTTATGCATATCATGGCGGAAATAACGGTTTTCCTTTTGCAAAACAAGCAGGATATATTATAAATAGAGCTAAAATTTCTTCAGCTGGAATTAGATTAGATTATCAAAATGGATATGTTCCTGCATTCTTTAATCAAGGTAACTCAGGAAGTGGTGTTTTTGGTGAAGAAGGATTGAATACTGTAGTTAACTCAGGAACTCCTTTAAAAGTTTTAAACTCTTGAAATTATGCTTCAAAAGGTCACAACTTTATGGGAATAAATAATCAAAATGAAGACCCACTTTCATTAAAAAACACAAATTCATTTGCTTCAATTTTATATAATCTAAATATAAAAGATCCACATAATTATGACATTCCATGATTTTTAAAGAAATAGGTTTATAACCTATTTTTTTATACTTTTAAAAAAACTTTTAGTTTATTTATAAACTTTATAAAAGTTTTTAACTTTTTTAGTGTAAAATAGTATATGCATTGGAACAGCAAAATAATATTTTTAAATTGTTTTTTATTTTGTTATAAATTTGATAGTAGGTAAGCTGTATTCTGAAATCATTAGAATAAAAAACTTTAAAAAGAATTATTTTCCTTTGCTTTTTAGAAAGGAAATATTATGTCAAGATTTACAGGCTCAATGTTTAAAAGATCAAGAAGATATGGAACTTCTTTATTAGAAAATAACAAAGAATTTTCTAAAGGTAAAAAACGTACAACAGCACCTGGACAACACGGTGCTAAAAGAGCTAAACCATCAGATTACCAATTACACATGTACGAAAAACAAAAAGTTAGATACATGTACGGTTTAAATGAACGTCAATTCAAAACCCTATTCTTAGCAGCATCTAAAAAACACGGTGTTACTGGGGTTAACTTATTACAAATGGTTGAATCAAGATTAGACAACTTAGTATTCAGAGCTGGTTGAGCAAGAACAAGAGCTCAAGCAAGACAATTCGTAAACCACGGTCACTTCACAGTTGACGGTCACAAAGCAAACATTCCTTCAATGTTAATTAAACCTGGATCAGTTATTGAAATGAAAGCTTCACTTCAAAATAATGCTGAAATGAAAGCTGCAATGGAAGTTATGACTGTTTCTCCATGATTAACAAAAGAAAACTTTAAATTAACATTTACAAGAGTTCCTGAAAGAAATGAATTTGCACACGAAATAAACGAAGCTTTAATCGTTGAATACTACAACCGTTTAGTTTAATTAAAACAAGTTACATCGCAAGATGTGGCTTTTTATTTTGAAAAAAAAAAAATACACACTTTTTTGCAAATTTGAGAATTAACTAGGTTAAATAATAAAAATAATTATTTTTATTTAAAGTAAATTAAAAAATATGTTTTAATTTTATAGTAATAAAAAAGAAGATGAATATGAGTAAAAAAAGACTTATTAATTGAAGATATAAATTATTTAAAAAATATATTAGAAAAAATAAATTATGTTTAATTTCGATCGAAATGGATCGTATTTTCTATCCTCATATTCACTACTATTTTTGAACTCCATATGTTTTAGAAGACAGCAAATTCATTTTTAGAAAACTAACTAAAGAAAAGCAAATGCAAAAATATATAAACTATAATCTTGATTTAACAGCTGAACAAAAACAAGATTTAATAGACATAATGAATATGGAAAAAGAAGAAGCTCTTTTTGAAGAAAAAAATAGCGATAATAACGAAAATAAAAATAATAATGTAAGTATAAGCCCAACTCAAACAATTACAAGTGAAATAAAAGTCAAAAAAGAAAAAGCAAAAATAGAAGATAAAAAACCAGTTGAAGATTTAAATTCTATTTTATTTTCAGAACCTGAAATTCCAAATAAAGAATAAAAAAAGTAAAGAGATTAAACTCTTTACTTTTAATTTAAAACGGTTTTTTGTTCAATTTTTTCAAGTGCTGATTCAACCATTACAGCCATTTTAGAACTTAGATATTCAGCTATAGGATTTTGTCTATCTAAAAAGATTTGATTAGCTTTAGGTAAAAGCTTGCTGTAGTTTTCATATGCTTCAACTATAATTAAATCTTTTGGGGCCATTTCAATATCTTTAGTCATCTCAGTGATTTCTTTATCAACAAAACTTGGATTTGCAAAAATATAATATGGTTGAACAAATAACTGAAAGCCTTTTGGTGCATTTTCCATTTCAGCTATCAAAATAAAAACAATGTCTTCGGATTTGCGATTTAAAAATAAAACTAAATTATTTAAAGCTTCTTTTAAAACATTGCTATTTACAAAATTATTATCTGGATTTCTATCATCTCAAATATTTATAGTTTCTAAAGAAAAAGTTAAGGTATTTGGAATTATAAATATTTCTTTTAGATCACCATATAAATTTTTAAAAGTTTCTAAATCATATTGACTTGGATTTGTAATTTGATTTAATATTAACTGTGAATTTAAAATAGGTTTTTCTGAAAGTTTTATATAAACAGTAAACTCAATTGTTTTAAATAATATATAACCTTTAAAATCATCTTGATTTAAAGGAATTAAAGATTTTGAATAATACATTTTTTCTCCTATTTTAATTATATATAAAAGCAACTAAATTTACTAGTTATTAAGATAATAAAAAAAAGACCACAGAACACAATACTTCTCGACGTGGCTGCTATATTTCTATCCTGACCAGATTACAAGGTTATCATTCCCGTGGCATAATTATTATACAACAAAAATAAAAACAATTATAATATTAATATGGTAAAAGAAGAAAACAAAATATTATTGTTTAGTTATGGAACAATACAAGATGAATTATTTTATAAAAATTTATTTAATGAAAATACAAAAAAATTTAAAGCTTCTTTAAATGGATATGCTAAATGTGTAGACGATACATTATATTTTTTATTAAAAAAAGATAAAGCATCTCAAGTTAAAGGAACAGTTTTTGAAATAACAAAAGAAGAGCTATTTTTAGTAGATAGATGAGAGTTATTCCCTGAATATCAACGTTTTTTTGTTAATGTTTTAAATGAAGAAACAAATGAAATTGTTGAGAATGTTTATGTATATACTAAATTAGAAGTTGGTCGTGTTTTTTTAGCACCAGAAGATATGCCTTTTTCTAAAAATCCTTCAGCAACTGAAGAAAATTTAAAAGCTTTTATTGAAATTGAAAAAGCAACAAGTCATTTTCCTATTTCAGATTTTTTATTTTTATATAAAATTACAAAAGAAGAACATGACAGCATGCAAAATATAACTCATCCATATTTTTCAATGATAATAGAAGATCATAAATCAAAACAAATTATTCATGAACCTTGCGCAATGTTTAGCTTAGCTGAAAAAAATGAATATTATGCAGTAGTATGTCAATTTGGAAGAAAAAACAATTTAAATAGTTTGTTTTATTATAGAACGTTTCATAACTTAATTAAAGATTTTAATCCATCAATTAATTTTAAAAGTCATTATGACAATTTTGATATTCCATTTATAAAAACAAAAAAACCTGATTATTGTTTACAAATGACTCAAAAACCTGAGCTAAAAGAAGATTTAGTAGGTTGAGCTGAAGATCGTGCTTTTCAATATGCTGTACGTGATTTTAATATAGATCCTTTTAAACGTTATAATATTTTATTACAAGGCTTTTTTGAAGGTAAACCTAAAAATGATAAATAAAGAAGCAAAACAAAATAATAAACTTGCTATTAAATTAGCTAAAAAAGAATTAGATGACAAAAAATTAGTTCAAAAACAATCAGAATTAAAAGAAAAAATTCAAGAAATTAAACAAAGATATATAGCAGTTTCAAAATCTACAGAATTAGAATATAAAGAAGCTGTTTATCAAGCTTTAGGTCCTGTTTTAGAAAAATTAGGAATTAAAATTAAAAGCTTTGATAATAATATTTCTGGAAGTATCGCTTTATTACCTGAAGAACTACAAAAAGAAGTTGAAATATTATCAAAAGATGTTTTAACAGTAGAAGAAGCTAAAGTTAAAGATGTTCTAGAAGTAGCAAAAAGAGTTGACATTACTAAAAACTTAGCAAAACGTCCAACTCAATTATCAGGTGGTCAACAACAACGTGTTGCTATTGCACGTGCTATTGTTAAAAAACCTAAAATTCTATTATTAGATGAACCTTTATCTAACTTAGATGCTAAATTACGTATTTCAACAAGAAAATGAATACGTTCAATTCAACAAGAATTAGGTATCACAACAGTTTTCGTTACTCACGATCAAGAAGAAGCTATGTCAATTAGTGACAAGATTGTATGTATGTCAACTGCTCAAGTTCAACAAATTGGTTCACCAATGGAATTATATTTAAAACCTAAAAATGAATTTGTTGCCAGATTCTTAGGTATGCCTGAAATGACAATCGTTGAAACAGATGTCAAATCTGGAAACGTTTTATACGAAGGCAAAAAAGTTGCTAAAGCTCCTGCTAACTATGCAAAATCAAGAATTGATTTAGGATTTAGAGGAGAAAACTTAATAGAAGATCAAAATGGTGTAATTGAAGGCAAAATTAAAGTTGTTGAATATCTTGGAAAAGAAATTCAAGCTCAAATTTATATTGAAAAATTAGACAAAATTGCTAACGTATTTTTAGGTGCTAAAGACCGTTATGAAGTTGGCGAACTTGTTAAATTAAATATTAAACATGAGTCATTGTTCCACTTATTTGATGTAAATACTAAGGAACATGTATAAAAAATGCGTACTTATTTTTGAAAAAAATACAGGGTTAAAAATCCTGGTTTAGCATTAAGCGTTTTAAACACAAAGGTACCTTTCTGAAAACCTTTTATGCTTATGTTGCCTTCTTTAATTACAATGGGTTTATTTACAATTTTCCCATTTATAATAGTAATTATTACAGCACTTAAAACACAAGTTGGTTTTACGACTGCTGACACAGCAATTGGATTAGGAAACTTTAAGTTTATTTTTTCAACAAACAAAGCTGTATTTGATGTAGCTGTTAGAACATCATTACTATACTCAATATTATCATTGCCTATTAGTTTAATGATTTCTCTTTTAATATCAGCTGCTATTTCTCAAGTTATTAAAACCTGAGCTAGAAGCTTTTGACAAACTGTGTTTTTCTTACCATATGTAACATCAGGTATTGCTGTTTCTCTAGCATTTGCCTACATCTTTAAATCAGATGGTGGTTTGATTAACATAATATTACAAAAACTAAATTTAATTCAAAAGCCTATCCAATTTTTAGACAGTTCTAATAATCAATTTGCACCTTTCATGGTTATTTTAGTTAGAGGTATTTGAGGAAGTTTAGCTTTCCAAATTCTTATCTTAACAACAGCCATGTTATCAGTAAACCCAGACTTATACAAATCAGCCTCAATTGATGGTGCTTCAAGTACAAAACAATTTTTCAAAATTACATTACCATCAATTAATAAAACAATCTCATTCTTATTCACAATGGGTATTATCGGTGGAATTAAAACTTTCCCATTAGCATTGTTTGATAACAGTTCTCAAAATGCAATTACATTTAACGGGGCTTCATTAATGCTTTATGTTTACCACTGAACAGTTTCAGCACAATATGGTCGTGCAGCAGCGGCATCTATTGTTCTATTCTTAATCGGACTAATCATTTCATTTGGTTTAAGAAGA
Source organism: Mycoplasma struthionis (assembly GCF_003855455.1). GTDB lineage: Bacteria > Bacillota_I > Bacilli_A > Mycoplasmatales > Metamycoplasmataceae > Metamycoplasma > Metamycoplasma struthionis. The sequence continues at coordinate 21,007 of NZ_CP034044.1, read as the reverse complement.
TTAGTATTCTTAACATTTAAACTATCAAATAATTTAGGAGAAAGACGTGTCTTTAGAAAAATTGAAAGCGCGACATTGAAAGGAACAACAGTTTTTAAAAGCTAAGCAAGAAGTAATGAGCAAGCCATACTCTTCAACAAGTGCGGCTGCAAAATTAGCTGGTTGAGCATTTAAAATATTTGTTTTAGTATTTTTCGCATTAATAATTATTTTTCCATTCTATTTCATGATTAGTCAATCATTAACAAACCGTGAGCTAACTATTTTAGCTTCAAACACTCCTGCTGTATTATTCCCAAGAGCTACTGCAACTGATCCTACAGTATTTCACTTTGATAACTATAGAGCTGCCTTAGTTAGTGGATATCTACAATCTGTAGTATTTACAATTGGTGTAACCTCATTATCAATTCTAGTCAGATTATTTTTCTCTTTAACATTAGGTTACGCTTTATCATTAAATAATTGAAAAGGAAAAGCTGGATTCTTTGCTTTCTTCTTATCATTAATGATCCTTCCAGAAATTGCTTTATTGGTAGGTCAATATATCGTTGTTGTTCGTATGGGATGACAACAAAAAGAATGGTTATGATTTGCTTTAATAGCACCATTCACCGCTTCAATTTTCTTTGCATATATGTATAAAAATGCATTTGAAGCAATTCCAAATTCAGTTAAAGAATCATCAATGTTAGATGGAGCAAATGGATTTAAATATTTTGTTAAAATTGCTTTACCAATGGTAAGTTCAACAACATGAACAGTTGCAATTCTAACTGCTTTTGCTTCATGAAACTCATATACATGACCAGCATTATTGATGTCTGGTTCTGCTAAAGAAGTATGAAAACCAATGAACTTGTGAGTATTTGACACAGGCAAAGATTTAAATGAAGAAGTACCTAGAGTTTACGGTTCTATACGTATGGCTGGTACAATTCTAGCAATTCTACCTATGTTCATTATTTACTTTGTATTAAGAAAAAGAATTATGAATGCTATTTCAAGAAATGGAAATGCAACAAAAGGATAGAATATGGATCACAATTTATCAATTTCAGTTATAAAACTACGTAAACAACAAAAAAAGAAAATGATTCTTAGATCTATAGGCTTAATATTCATTTTCTTAGCAATTATCATTGGTATAGTATTCGTAGCATTGTGTTTATTCGGGCTAATAAATGTGCCTATTCAAATCCACAGAATCGGTGGACTATAAAACATTTAATATATTCTGTGTTAGTGAAAATTTCTTGCCTTTAGGCAGGAAATTTTTTGATATAATTTTAACATATGGTAGAACATAAATTTAAACTTAAAAAAGCAGCTTTGGCAGCATTGTTTATGTTTGGTTTTATTCCTTTTGTATTTACATCATGTGAAATTTTCAATAAAAAAGTATTGCTTAAATTTCAAATACCATATGCAGTAAACTCTTCTACATTTAAAAGAGTTTCGACGGTTATTGATAAATTTAACCGTGAAAACAAAAAAACTAAAATTGAACTTATTCCTGCACAAAGTCGTAGAGAATTATATAATCATATTACATTGGGCATTGAAGCTAAAAATAAAGATTTACCTAACTTAGTAATTCATTATCCTAGCCTAGCATATTACGCAGCTTCACAAAATAAAGCTTTAGATTTTTCTTCAGCTTTAACATTATCTTCATTATCATCTGATTTTTTAAAACAATATAATCGTTTTAATTCAGATAAAATAACCAATTTACCATTAGCCATAAGTTCTGAAGCGTTAGTTATAAATAAACCTTTATTAGGCTACTTTCTTTTAGAGCTTGAAAAATATGCAACTAAAAATGGTATCAGTTTAAACTTGGAACGTGTTCCAATTTTTAAACTTGCAAAAGATTACTTTACAAATCTAAAAACATCGACAAAAGTTGAAGATCTTGAACTTTGAAAACTTAAATTTAATTTTAATAAAACTTTAATTTTAGATAATAAAAATCTTTTTGAAGATCTTGACTTAAATAGCTATGAAAACTTGTTCCGTTTTACTTCGGTAATTCACGCTTCAACTGAAAAAGGAAATGTAGATTATCTATATTCACAGTCAGTTGTTAACACAACTTATTCAATTATGTTTAATGATGCAAATCAAGATTATAATCATTATTTTTTAAAATATAATTCTTCACAAACATTAGATATAAGAAATATTTTAGAAAATCCAGATAGACAAAACGAACTGAAAAAAATTTACTTTTTATATAAAACGATGTTTGAAGATAAAGAATTAAATATAGCCTTTGGAAATGAAAACACAAGTGAAATAAACTCTAAGTTTTTTTCACTTGTGTCTAATAGAATATATGACACAATTAAAAGAAGGCTGCCTAATTTAGACGATTTTCTTTTCTTAAATGCACCTATTAAAAATGCAAATAGCAAAGAAAATGGATCTTATTTTTTACAAGGTCTTAACTTAATTGGAATAAAAAAATCAACAAAAGAAAACCAAGCTTTATTAGATTTTGTTAAATGAATGTATAATAAAGATAACTTTTCTAAATATACAATTAATAATAAACAATATTTTTTAACACCTGTAGAATATTTAAATCTATCTTTAGGTTATTATTACCCTTCTGATAATTTTGATTCTATAATAGAAAATTCACAAGAAAATGTAACTTTAAAAAATATTAAAAACTTATTTGATTCACAAAATGTGAAATTCTTAGAACCAGTAGATTTTGAAAGTGAAAGATTTAGAAGAGGTTTATTGTTATCTATTCAAACTTTAAAAAGAGGTATTGATTTAGGAAACCCAATAGATTTTGAAACATTTATTAACACAATAAAAAGAGGTATATAATGCTTGATTTTGAAGATTATAAAAGATATTATCATTTAGATGCTAAAAAACTAAGTTATTTAAAAAATCTAGAAAGCTTAGAAATAAAAAAATTTATGCAATCTTTTAATTACATAAATAATAAATTTTTAGCCCCTATTGCTTTTGATAATCACTCATTTAATGAACTTAGTGTCCTTTTTTTAAGCCAGGCAATTGCTAAAGAAGCATTTTTAAAAAATTATAAAACTATTCTAATAGCAACAGATAAAAGCCATCCATTTTTATTAAAAGCAATAAAAATAATTGAAAACGTTTTAGCAGCTAATGATATAAAAGTTATTAATTATTCAGAATATGAAGCAGTTAATGAATCTTTTTTAATTTACACTGTTAAAAAAATTAAAAACTTTGATTTAGCTATTTATTTAAATCAATATTCATTTGAAGGCATTTTTGCTTTAAATATTTTTAATTCAAAAGGAAAAAATATAGAAAACGAATTTATAAAAAATGTTTTAAATAATTTAGAAAATTTAAACTATGGGGATATAAAAGAATTTCAAAATGATAATGACAAAATAGATTTTGAAAAATTAATAAATGAATATACTGATGATTGTTTAGAAAATACTTTTTTAAAAAAGGCAAATAAACAACTTTCAATAGGCTTTGTATCTTCACAATACAACATGAGTTTTATTAAAAAAATCATTGGAAGAAGTGATATTGAATATCAAATTTTCAATAAAAAAATAAAAGAAGATAAGCCTGAAAAAATCACTTTTTCATTGATTTTTACTAAAAAATTAGCAAAAATCAATTATTTTGTTAAATTTTCATTTGATTCTAAGAGATTTTTTATTTACTATAAACTTAAAAAAAATCGCTTTAATATTACATATAAATTAATAGATATAAATGACTTGATTTTATTATACATTTTATTTTCAAATCATATTTCTTCAATTAATTATGAAAATAAAAAATTAAATAGTGTTATAGGAACACTAGCAACTAAAAAAGAGGCTATATATAATATTTCAACAAAATTCAATTTATTATATAAAAATGAATTTTATGAAAATTTAGATTTAAGTAATTTAAACAATTATTTATATTATGATGAAAACTTTAATATAAGTTTTTATGAAGAAAAGTTTGCTGACTTTGATTTATTTTCAAACTTAATAAAAATAATTGATATGTTTAATTACTATCAAACTCAATCAATGGACTTTAATAGATTGTATGAACAAAACATTTCAGTTTATACAAAAAACTTAATTAATTATGCTTCTTTTGATTGCACATTAGATAATTTAAGTAACTTTTTAACTAAATTATCAGCTCAAAAAGATATTGCCGCTTTACCTTTTAGTGCGCTTGAAAATCTTGAAAATTATCAAAGTGAAAAAGAACAATATATAGCTAAATATTACTTTCAAGAAAATGAAAATTTAGTAATAAAATATAGCTATGATCTTCAAAAAGTAATAATAATATGTCAAGAAAGTTTTGAAACACAAGGTAATTTATTTAGAACATTTAAACACTATTTTAAATATTTTTTAAAAAACTTTTCAAGAGATTTTACTCTTAATGAAAAAATAAATCAATTTGAAAAATAACTATTGAAAAATAGTATTAAATCTTTAAGATTTAATATACAATAGTTATTTTTTTTAATATAATTTTTAAAAATATAAGGAGTCTATATGAAAAAGTCTAAAAAATTATTATTAAAATCATCTACATTATTTTTAATGACAGCTACTGGTTTTTTAACTCTAGCTTGCAATAAAAACCAACCAAAACCCGAACTTAAAAAAGTAAATTTAGGTTCTTCTTTTTCAGCTATTGAAGAATTTAAAGCAGAAGATACTTATCCTGAAATAACTGCTTTATTTTCAAATTCATTAGTTGATAATTACTTAAATTCTTCTACTTCAAATGCTGATGCTGAAAAGAAAATAATTAATATTAAAACAACCTATTTATTAGCTAAAAAAATAAAAGAAAGTCATAATTCTTTACTTTCAATTAGTTCAGATAGTGAAATAGCTTCATCTCCACTTAAAAAGAATATTGATTCAATCATTGCTGATTATAATGCAAAATTTGCTGATAATAAATTAAATATTGATGCAATAGTAAACAATCAACATATTTCAGATCAATCAGCTTTTGATTTTATTTTTGATTCTTTAAGTAAATTAAACAAAGCAATAGATGATTTAAAAATAGAACTTGCAAAAGCTTCAAAAAATACTGAAGATGCTTTTAATAGTTTAAAAAGTCAAATTTTTGATCAAATCTCTTTACCAATAAATCAAAAAATAAATGAAGCATTTAAGAACAATTTAAAAGGCTTATTTGTTAGAACCTTAAATTCTTATGCTGATCCTAATGCTGAAAATGTTTTAACTTCACTTCAAGCTTTAGCTAACAAATATAATGATTATTTATTAATAGTTAAAGAATTTTTAACTTTTAAAGAACTATATATGATGCTTTTTCAAGGTAAAGATTTTAATAGCTTTAGTTTAGCTATTAAAAACAAATACAATGATTTAAAAGCAAGATTTTTAGATGATGAAAAAATTAAAGATTGAAATTTAGATAATATAGATGAAATAAGAACTAAATTAGATGAATATAAATCTATTTTCAATTTATTTAATCAAGAATCATTAAATCCTAATTTAGACTTTAGCAATTTTGACAGTATTTTAAACTCTTTTGAAGATGATATATTTATAAATAAAATTTTATTTGATGCTAAAAAAACAACTTTAAAAACTCAAGATGCAATTAATGCTTATGCACAAAAATTAAGTACTTTAAAAAATAAAGTTCATAAAGTTTTAAATTTATATAATGAAAAAAATGACGCTTTAATTAATGAAGCTAATAAAAATGATTTAAAAGCTTTATTATCTACTTTATTTACTTCTGATAATAAACTTGATTTTTCTTTAAATAATGAACCTGATACACTTATTTCAAAATTAGATCAAATTAAAAATAATCTTTCAGCATTTAGTCCAAGACATAGTGAAAGAGATCCAGAATTAACTAAAAAAATAGATGCTTTAAGTTCTTTAATTGATTCATTAGATAGTTATTTAAGAAATTTAGGAGCCTTAAAACAAACTGTTTTAGCAAATATAAACTCTTTAGCTTTAGCTGATCAAGCTACTTTAGATATTAATAATTTAAAAACTAAATTACAAGCTATAACTGAAAAAATTAAAAGCCTACAAGCTAAAAAATTAGATTCAGATAAACAACAAAAATTAGATGAGATTTTAAATAACTTTTATGATTTAAATAAAATTCTATATTCTAATCAAACTTTAAGTTTATTTAATGATGTATTAACTCAAAAACAAAATGCTTTAAATCAATTTGAGCAAACTTATATAATAGCTCCACATGAAAGAGATTTAGCAGCATTTAGCACTAGAGTAAATCAAGAACTAACTTTAAAATTAAATGATAATTTAGAAAGATATGGCTTAACAAATAAATTAACTCCTTTGTCATTTACAGATAATAATTTTGATTTATATACTTCTTTAATAAAACCTAGAGGAACAGAAGTTACAAGAACTTCATATTCAGTAGATATTCATGAACCTCAAAAATTAAAAGTTTCATATACTGTTAGAGCTTTAGATAATCCAAGTTTTAGTACAACAGTTAAAAAAGAATTAACATTTACAAAAGATGTTAATGCTTTATTAAATGCGCTTGACTCAGTTTCAATTGAAAATCTATTTACAGTTGATTATGATTATTTAAATACTTTATCTTATGATCAAGCAAATGACTATTCTTTATTTAATGATTATGTATCAAAAAATAATGATTATATAAATGGATATTTTAAATATCAAATTCATAAAGATGGATTTTTAGTAAAAGATGGAACTGCAACAAAATTAAAAGTTGATTATTTATTTAATAACGGCATTTTAAAAACAGTTGATGTTCCTATGCCTAAATTACATTTTATTGCAAATAGTGATGTGGCTGTAAGATTAGATTTTAAAGATGATTTTAAAACAACAGAGTATTACACTAATCCTACTAAGTTTGGATTTCGTTTAGATAATTATTTTGCACAACAAATGACTCTATATGCAACTGGCATTAGCAAGTTTGTAGTTAATCCTACAGCTAGACGTCTATCGAGTGAAAGCCAATATCAGTTAAATGAACAAGAAAGAATAGCAGGATTTAAAAGTATAATTTCCAATATAACAAAAAATATTACTGAAGAACAACTAATCCCATATTCAGATGATTTATTAATAGATGTTGATACTAACGAAAACATTATTAAATTTAAAATTAATAAGGATGGTACTACTAAAAACGCATATTTACAAGTTAAAAATTTAGGAGATGCCGCTACTGCTACAAATAGAGAAGATGAAAAAAGAATTTTAAGATTATTAGGATATACTGAATTTAAAACTGTTGACGAAGCAAATAAAAAATATAGCGATCATGTTTTAGAAAAAGTAGAAGTAAAAAATAAACTTGAAACTCATTCTCAATTAGTAGCATGAGACGCTGCTAGAGTAAAGAGCGATCTTGAAAGATTGTATACATTTCCTTCTTTTGGTCAATATCAAGTTTACATAAAATCTGTTAAAAATGTAGATACAAAAAATGGGGCAGTAGATTTAGTTCTTTGATATAAACATAATGGACAAGAAGTAGAAATACCAAGAGGTTTAACAGAAGATTCTATGAGAAAAGTTCATTTAAAATACTTTAAGCCTTTAATGTTCGAAGATATTAACCCAAGAAATAATAGCGTATTTAGTTCTCAAGATTTTACTGGAAATGGATATCAAAATATAGATTCTAGCGATATTACGAAAATTCAAAATATTAACTCAACGAACTTTACATATAGAAGAACAAAAGCATACATTAATTCTAAAAATCAAAAACTAGGCTATGCTTTAGTAGATCCTGAAGATATTGTTCAACAAAAAGCCTATACTAAATTAAATTATTTAATTGGTTTTAAAGGACAAGTCGCTAGAAGTGAAGATGAAAATAAAGATGCAGAAAATGCAAGTAAATTTGATAATTTACCAGATTCAAAAGAGGCGACGCCAAAAAATACAGTTGTTCAAAATTCTACAATTACAATTTCAACTGATGAAATCAAGCATAATGGAGATTTAACAAATCAAACTAATTTAAATGAATTATCAAATAAGTATTTTATTTACTTTATTGATGTTAGAGCTTCAAAAGGTAAGAATAACAAAAACGCTAAAACAATGACATTTAAATTAGGTTTTATTGATAAAAATGATGTCAATAAAAGATACTTATTGAATAAAGATATAACCTTAGATAATCTACAAAATGACTATAAAAATAATTTATATCCAGAAGTTATTTTAAATAATATAACTTTTGAAAACTTAAATTTAGTTAGCCTTAGCCAAATAACTGCTGAAAATTTAAAAAGTCAAATAGGACAAAGTTTGTTACAATCTGCAAATATTAAATATAAAGAAACTGGCAAGTCAAATCCTCAAGAAATTGAATATAATAACTTTACTTTAAACTTAAACACTATAAAAATAGCTGATGTTAAAATAAAAGACGCAAGACAAGGCAAAGCATACATTAGATTGAAATATCAGCCAGCAAATAATGGACCTGCAATTCTAGGTAATAGATGATATTTAATTGAGGGTTTAAAAGCTTCAAGTTCTACTGAAACAGCAAGCGAAAATAATTTAACATGAAAAAACAATGCATTGCATGAAATATATTCAAGCAGCTCAGTAAAAAGACAAAGAGAAATTGAAGCTTATTATAAAGATTTATATTGAAGCTATGATGAAACAACAAATACTGCTTCATGAACTTTAAAACGTAAATATATTGAAAAAACACTATTAGATTCAACAAATACATCAGCTGAGTTAGATATGAGTTTATTTGGTAATGTATTATTCCAAGATGAAAGACGTTTCTTACGTTTTGGGGATCCTTTTAAATTCACTTTTAATGTAAAAGAATTGCAAAATCACGCTATTACTAAAGAATTTTCAACTAATGCTTTAGATTATGTTAATGGTTTGACAAGAAAAAATGCTCCAGGAATTAAATTAATTTTAAAAGCAGAATTAAATGGCGAAGGAATTGTCTTTAGTTTAAAACCAGAAAAAGTTGAATATAAAATTTTTATTTCACACCCTGAAGATGAAGTTATTAGATCCTTAGATTTAACTGGTCCAAGAGGCGGAGAATTTAAATCTGATAAAGCATTTTTATTAAGAAAAGCAGCTGCTAAAATAACTATTAGATACGAAAACAATAAACAAAAAGAAGATTTTGGTTTTGAAACTAATAAATTTGATTATAAAAAACTAAGCTATACTCAAGAAAATATGCCAATTTTATTCAGTAATGATTATTCAAAATTATGAACTGAATATTCACCAAATCAAAATGTTTCATATAAATTCCACGAAGGTTATTTATTAAGTAATGAATATTTAAACTTTGATCAAAATAATACTCCATTATTTAAAAACTTAAGAGAAAGAACAATGGCTTATAATTATGGTTCAGCTACTGTAATTGGAAAAGCTTCAAATTCTGAAGATAATACAAAATTCTTTTTATTAACTAATAACCACGTTGAAAAATATGAAAATATTCAAGCATTAAAAGAAAACAGTCATCAAGTTGCTTGAAGATATTTAACTCGTTATGGTAAATACTTTAGCAACAATATAAATGCGGGTCATAGTTATTGAGGTGGTTTATATACTGTTGGTGTATATCCAAAAGTTGTTTGAACTGGAAAAGATCAATTAAATAATCAAGGTTTAAATCCTGTTAGAACAGATTTAACTATTATTGAAGTTGACATTAAAGACATAATTAAACAAGCTAAAAGCGATGGACGATATGAAACCGCTTTATGATTTGAAAATTGAAAAAATATTACAGATTTCAATTTAAATTATGTTGGTGATAAAGTAAATGATATTGATAATATACCTTATGCATATCATGGCGGAAATAACGGTTTTCCTTTTGCAAAACAAGCAGGATATATTATAAATAGAGCTAAAATTTCTTCAGCTGGAATTAGATTAGATTATCAAAATGGATATGTTCCTGCATTCTTTAATCAAGGTAACTCAGGAAGTGGTGTTTTTGGTGAAGAAGGATTGAATACTGTAGTTAACTCAGGAACTCCTTTAAAAGTTTTAAACTCTTGAAATTATGCTTCAAAAAGTCACAACTTTATGGGAATAAATAATCAAAATGAAGACCCACTTTCATTAAAAAACACAAATTCATTTGCTTCAATTTTATATAATCTAAATATAAAAGATCCACATAATTATGACATTCCATGATTTTTAAAGAAATAGGTTTATAACCTATTTTTTTATACTTTTAAAAAAACTTTTAGTTTATTTATAAACTTTATAAAAGTTTTTAACTTTTTTAGTGTAAAATAGTATATGCATTGGAACAGCAAAATAATATTTTTAAATTGTTTTTTATTTTGTTATAAATTTGATAGTAGGTAAGCTGTATTCTGAAATCATTAGAATAAAAAACTTTAAAAAGAATTATTTTCCTTTGCTTTTTAGAAAGGAAATATTATGTCAAGATTTACAGGCTCAATGTTTAAAAGATCAAGAAGATATGGAACTTCTTTATTAGAAAATAACAAAGAATTTTCTAAAGGTAAAAAACGTACAACAGCACCTGGACAACACGGTGCTAAAAGAGCTAAACCATCAGATTACCAATTACACATGTACGAAAAACAAAAAGTTAGATACATGTACGGTTTAAATGAACGTCAATTCAAAACCCTATTCTTAGCAGCATCTAAAAAACACGGTGTTACTGGGGTTAACTTATTACAAATGGTTGAATCAAGATTAGACAACTTAGTATTCAGAGCTGGTTGAGCAAGAACAAGAGCTCAAGCAAGACAATTCGTAAACCACGGTCACTTCACAGTTGACGGTCACAAAGTAAACATTCCTTCAATGTTAATTAAACCTGGATCAGTTATTGAAATGAAAGCTTCACTTCAAAATAATGCTGAAATGAAAGCTGCAATGGAAGTTATGACTGTTTCTCCATGATTAACAAAAGAAAACTTTAAATTAACATTTACAAGAGTTCCTGAAAGAAATGAATTTGCACACGAAATAAACGAAGCTTTAATCGTTGAATACTACAACCGTTTAGTTTAATTAAAACAAGTTACATCGCAAGATGTGGCTTTTTATTTTGAAAAAAAAAAAAAATACACACTTTTTTGCAAATTTGAGAATTAACTAGGTTAAATAATAAAAATAATTATTTTTATTTAAAGTAAATTAAAAAATATGTTTTAATTTTATAGTAATAAAAAGAAGATGAATATGAGTAAAAAAAGACTTATTAATTGAAGATATAAATTATTTAAAAAATATATTAGAAAAAATAAATTATGTTTAATTTCGATCGAAATGGATCGTATTTTCTATCCTCATATTCACTACTATTTTTGAACTCCATATGTTTTAGAAGACAGCAAATTCATTTTTAGAAAACTAACTAAAGAAAAGCAAATGCAAAAATATATAAACTATAATCTTGATTTAACAGCTGAACAAAAACAAGATTTAATAGACATAATGAATATGGAAAAAGAAGAAGCTCTTTTTGAAGAAAAAAATAGCGATAATAACGAAAATAAAAATAATAATGTAAGTATAAGCCCAACTCAAACAATTACAAGTGAAATAAAAGTCAAAAAAGAAAAAGCAAAAATAGAAGATAAAAAACCAGTTGAAGATTTAAATTCTATTTTATTTTCAGAACCTGAAATTCCAAATAAAGAATAAAAAAAGTAAAGAGATTAAACTCTTTACTTTTAATTTAAAACGGTTTTTTGTTCAATTTTTTCAAGTGCTGATTCAACCATTACAGCCATTTTAGAACTTAGATATTCAGCTATAGGATTTTGTCTATCTAAAAAGATTTGATTAGCTTTAGGTAAAAGCTTGCTGTAGTTTTCATATGCTTCAACTATAATTAAATCTTTTGGGGCCATTTCAATATCTTTAGTCATCTCAGTGATTTCTTTATCAACAAAACTTGGATTTGCAAAAATATAATATGGTTGAACAAATAACTGAAAGCCTTTTGGTGCATTTTCCATTTCAGCTATCAAAATAAAAACAATGTCTTCGGATTTGCGATTTAAAAATAAAACTAAATTATTTAAAGCTTCTTTTAAAACATTGCTATTTACAAAATTATTATCTGGATTTCTATCATCTCAAATATTTATAGTTTCTAAAGAAAAAGTTAAGGTATTTGGAATTATAAATATTTCTTTTAGATCACCATATAAATTTTTAAAAGTTTCTAAATCATATTGACTTGGATTTGTAATTTGATTTAATATTAACTGTGAATTTAAAATAGGTTTTTCTGAAAGTTTTATATAAACAGTAAACTCAATTGTTTTAAATAATATATAACCTTTAAAATCATCTTGATTTAAAGGAATTAAAGATTTTGAATAATACATTTTTTCTCCTATTTTAATTATATATAAAAGCAACTAAATTTACTAGTTATTAAGATAATAAAAAAAAGACCACAGAACACAATACTTCTCGACGTGGCTGCTATATTTCTATCCTGACCAGATTACAAGGTTATCATTCCCGTGGCATAATTATTATACAACAAAAATAAAAACAATTATAATATTAATATGGTAAAAGAAGAAAACAAAATATTATTGTTTAGTTATGGAACAATACAAGATGAATTATTTTATAAAAATTTATTTAATGAAAATACAAAAAAATTTAAAGCTTCTTTAAATGGATATGCTAAATGTGTAGACGATACATTATATTTTTTATTAAAAAAAGATAAAGCATCTCAAGTTAAAGGAACAGTTTTTGAAATAACAAAAGAAGAGCTATTTTTAGTAGATAGATGAGAGTTATTCCCTGAATATCAACGTTTTTTTGTTAATGTTTTAAATGAAGAAACAAATGAAATTGTTGAGAATGTTTATGTATATACTAAATTAGAAGTTGGTCGTGTTTTTTTAGCACCAGAAGATATGCCTTTTTCTAAAAATCCTTCAGCAACTGAAGAAAATTTAAAAGCTTTTATTGAAATTGAAAAAGCAACAAGTCATTTTCCTATTTCAGATTTTTTATTTTTATATAAAATTACAAAAGAAGAACATGACAGCATGCAAAATATAACTCATCCATATTTTTCAATGATAATAGAAGATCATAAATCAAAACAAATTATTCATGAACCTTGCGCAATGTTTAGCTTAGCTGAAAAAAATGAATATTATGCAGTAGTATGTCAATTTGGAAGAAAAAACAATTTAAATAGTTTGTTTTATTATAGAACGTTTCATAACTTAATTAAAGATTTTAATCCATCAATTAATTTTAAAAGTCATTATGACAATTTTGATATTCCATTTATAAAAACAAAAAAACCTGATTATTGTTTACAAATGACTCAAAAACCTGAGCTAAAAGAAGATTTAGTAGGTTGAGCTGAAGATCGTGCTTTTCAATATGCTGTACGTGATTTTAATATAGATCCTTTTAAACGTTATAATATTTTATTACAAGGCTTTTTTGAAGGTAAACCTAAAAATGATAAATAAAGAAGCAAAACAAAATAATAAACTTGCTATTAAATTAGCTAAAAAAGAATTAGATGACAAAAAATTAGTTCAAAAACAATCAGAATTAAAAGAAAAAATTCAAGAAATTAAACAAAGATATATAGCAGTTTCAAAATCTACAGAATTAGAATATAAAGAAGCTGTTTATCAAGCTTTAGGTCCTGTTTTAGAAAAATTAGGAATTAAAATTAAAAGCTTTGATAATAATATTTCTGGAAGTATCGCTTTATTACCTGAAGAACTACAAAAAGAAGTTGAAATATTATCAAAAGATGTTTTAACAGTAGAAGAAGCTAAAGTTAAAGATGTTCTAGAAGTAGCAAAAAGAGTTGACATTACTAAAAACTTAGCAAAACGTCCAACTCAATTATCAGGTGGTCAACAACAACGTGTTGCTATTGCACGTGCTATTGTTAAAAAACCTAAAATTCTATTATTAGATGAACCTTTATCTAACTTAGATGCTAAATTACGTATTTCAACAAGAAAATGAATACGTTCAATTCAACAAGAATTAGGTATCACAACAGTTTTCGTTACTCACGATCAAGAAGAAGCTATGTCAATTAGTGACAAGATTGTATGTATGTCAACTGCTCAAGTTCAACAAATTGGTTCACCAATGGAATTATATTTAAAACCTAAAAATGAATTTGTTGCCAGATTCTTAGGTATGCCTGAAATGACAATCGTTGAAACAGATGTCAAATCTGGAAACGTTTTATACGAAGGCAAAAAAGTTGCTAAAGCTCCTGCTAACTATGCAAAATCAAGAATTGATTTAGGATTTAGAGGAGAAAACTTAATAGAAGATCAAAATGGTGTAATTGAAGGCAAAATTAAAGTTGTTGAATATCTTGGAAAAGAAATTCAAGCTCAAATTTATATTGAAAAATTAGACAAAATTGCTAACGTATTTTTAGGTGCTAAAGACCGTTATGAAGTTGGCGAACTTGTTAAATTAAATATTAAACATGAGTCATTGTTCCACTTATTTGATGTAAATACTAAGGAACATGTATAAAAAATGCGTACTTATTTTTGAAAAAAATACAGGGTTAAAAATCCTGGTTTAGCATTAAGCGTTTTAAACACAAAGGTACCTTTCTGAAAACCTTTTATGCTTATGTTGCCTTCTTTAATTACAATGGGTTTATTTACAATTTTCCCATTTATAATAGTAATTATTACAGCACTTAAAACACAAGTTGGTTTTACGACTGCTGACACAGCAATTGGATTAGGAAACTTTAAGTTTATTTTTTCAACAAACAAAGCTGTATTTGATGTAGCTGTTAGAACATCATTACTATACTCAATATTATCATTGCCTATTAGTTTAATGATTTCTCTTTTAATATCAGCTGCTATTTCTCAAGTTATTAAAACCTGAGCTAGAAGCTTTTGACAAACTGTGTTTTTCTTACCATATGTAACATCAGGTATTGCTGTTTCTCTAGCATTTGCCTACATCTTTAAATCAGATGGTGGTTTGATTAACATAATATTACAAAAACTAAATTTAATTCAAAAGCCTATCCAATTTTTAGACAGTTCTAATAATCAATTTGCACCTTTCATGGTTATTTTAGTTAGAGGTATTTGAGGAAGTTTAGCTTTCCAAATTCTTATCTTAACAACAGCCATGTTATCAGTAAACCCAGACTTATACAAATCAGCCTCAATTGATGGTGCTTCAAGTACAAAACAATTTTTCAAAATTACATTACCATCAATTAATAAAACAATCTCATTCTTATTCACAATGGGTATTATCGGTGGAATTAAAACTTTCCCATTAGCATTGTTTGATAACAGTTCTCAAAATGCAATTACATTTAACGGGGCTTCATTAATGCTTTATGTTTACCACTGAACAGTTTCAGCACAATATGGTCGTGCAGCAGCGGCATCTATTGTTCTATTCTTAATCGGACTAATCATTTCATTTGGTTTAAGAAGATTAGTATTCTTAACATTTAAACTATCAAATAATTTAGGAGAAAGACGTGTCTTTAGAAAAATTGAAAGCGCGACATTGAAAGGAACAACAGTTTTTAAAAGCTAAGCAAGAAGTAATGAGCAAGCCATACTCTTCAACAAGTGCGGCTGCAAAATTAGCTGGTTGAGCATTTAAAATATTTGTTTTAGTATTTTTCGCATTAATAATTATTTTTCCATTCTATTTCATGATTAGTCAATCATTAACAAACCGTGAGCTAACTATTTTAGCTTCAAACACTCCTGCTGTATTATTCCCAAGAGCTACTGCAACTGATCCTACAGTATTTCACTTTGATAACTATAGAGCTGCCTTAGTTAGTGGATATCTACAATCTGTAGTATTTACAATTGGTGTAACCTCATTATCAATTCTAGTCAGATTATTTTTCTCTTTAACATTAGGTTACGCTTTATCATTAAATAATTGAAAAGGAAAAGCTGGATTCTTTGCTTTCTTCTTATCATTAATGATCCTTCCAGAAATTGCTTTATTGGTAGGTCAATATATCGTTGTTGTTCGTATGGGATGACAACAAAAAGAATGGTTATGATTTGCTTTAATAGCACCATTCACCGCTTCAATTTTCTTTGCATATATGTATAAAAATGCATTTGAAGCAATTCCAAATTCAGTTAAAGAATCATCAATGTTAGATGGAGCAAATGGATTTAAATATTTTGTTAAAATTGCTTTACCAATGGTAAGTTCAACAACATGAACAGTTGCAATTCTAACTGCTTTTGCTTCATGAAACTCATATACATGACCAGCATTATTGATGTCTGGTTCTGCTAAAGAAGTATGAAAACCAATGAACTTGTGAGTATTTGACACAGGCAAAGATTTAAATGAAGAAGTACCTAGAGTTTACGGTTCTATACGTATGGCTGGTACAATTCTAGCAATTCTACCTATGTTCATTATTTACTTTGTATTAAGAAAAAGAATTATGAATGCTATTTCAAGAAATGGAAATGCAACAAAAGGATAGAATATGGATCACAATTTATCAATTTCAGTTATAAAACTACGTAAACAACAAAAAAAGAAAATGATTCTTAGATCTATAGGCTTAATATTCATTTTCTTAGCAATTATCATTGGTATAGTATTCGTAGCATTGTGTTTATTCGGGCTAATAAATGTGCCTATTCAAATCCACAGAATCGGTGGACTATAAAACATTTAATATATTCTGTGTTAGTGAAAATTTCTTGCCTTTAGGCAGGAAATTTTTTGATATAATTTTAACATATGGTAGAACATAAATTTAAACTTAAAAAAGCAGCTTTGGCAGCATTGTTTATGTTTGGTTTTATTCCTTTTGTATTTACATCATGTGAAATTTTCAATAAAAAAGTATTGCTTAAATTTCAAATACCATATGCAGTAAACTCTTCTACATTTAAAAGAGTTTCGACGGTTATTGATAAATTTAACCGTGAAAACAAAAAAACTAAAATTGAACTTATTCCTGCACAAAGTCGTAGAGAATTATATAATCATATTACATTGGGCATTGAAGCTAAAAATAAAGATTTACCTAACTTAGTAATTCATTATCCTAGCCTAGCATATTACGCAGCTTCACAAAATAAAGCTTTAGATTTTTCTTCAGCTTTAACATTATCTTCATTATCATCTGATTTTTTAAAACAATATAATCGTTTTAATTCAGATAAAATAACCAATTTACCATTAGCCATAAGTTCTGAAGCGTTAGTTATAAATAAACCTTTATTAGGCTACTTTCTTTTAGAGCTTGAAAAATATGCAACTAAAAATGGTATCAGTTTAAACTTGGAACGTGTTCCAATTTTTAAACTTGCAAAAGATTACTTTACAAATCTAAAAACATTGACAAAAGTTGAAGATCTTGAACTTTGAAAACTTAAATTTAATTTTAATAAAACTTTAATTTTAGATAATAAAAATCTTTTTGAAGATCTTGACTTAAATAGCTATGAAAACTTGTTCCGTTTTACTTCGGTAATTCACGCTTCAACTGAAAAAGGAAATGTAGATTATCTATATTCACAGTCAGTTGTTAACACAACTTATTCAATTATGTTTAATGATGCAAATCAAGATTATAATCATTATTTTTAAAATATAATTCTTCACAAACATTAGATATAAGAAATATTTTAGAAAATCCAGATAGACAAAACGAACTGAAAAAAATTTACTTTTTATATAAAACGATGTTTGAAGATAAAGAATTAAATATAGCCTTTGGAAATGAAAACACAAGTGAAATAAACTCTAAGTTTTTTTCACTTGTGTCTAATAGAATATATGACACAATTAAAAGAAGGCTGCCTAATTTAGACGATTTTCTTTTCTTAAATGCACCTATTAAAAATGCAAATAGCAAAGAAAATGGATCTTATTTTTTACAAGGTCTTAACTTAATTGGAATAAAAAAATCAACAAAAGAAAACCAAGCTTTATTAGATTTTGTTAAATGAATGTATAATAAAGATAACTTTTCTAAATATACAATTAATAATAAACAATATTTTTTAACACCTGTAGAATATTTAAATCTATCTTTAGGTTATTATTACCCTTCTGATAATTTTGATTCTATAATAGAAAATTCACAAGAAAATGTAACTTTAAAAATATTAAAAACTTATTTGATTCACAAAATGTGAAATTCTTAGAACCAGTAGATTTTGAAAGTGAAAGATTTAGAAGAGGTTTATTGTTATCTATTCAAACTTTAAAAAGAGGTATTGATTTAGGAAACCCAATAGATTTTGAAACATTTATTAACACAATAAAAAGAGGTATATAATGCTTGATTTTGAAGATTATAAAAGATATTATCATTTAGATGCTAAAAAACTAAGTTATTTAAAAAATCTAGAAAGCTTAGAAATAAAAAAATTTATGCAATCTTTTAATTACATAAATAATAAATTTTTAGCCCCTATTGCTTTTGATAATCACTCATTTAATGAACTTAGTGTCCTTTTTTTAAGCCAGGCAATTGCTAAAGAAGCATTTTTAAAAAATTATAAAACTATTCTAATAGCAACAGATAAAAGCCATCCATTTTTATTAAAAGCAATAAAAATAATTGAAAACGTTTTAGCAGCTAATGATATAAAAGTTATTAATTATTCAGAATATGAAGCAGTTAATGAATCTTTTTTAATTTACACTGTTAAAAAAATTAAAAACTTTGATTTAGCTATTTATTTAAATCAATATTCATTTGAAGGCATTTTGCTTTAAATATTTTTAATTCAAAAGGAAAAAATATAGAAAACGAATTTATAAAAAATGTTTTAAATAATTTAGAAAATTTAAACTATGGGGATATAAAAGAATTTCAAAATGATAATGACAAAATAGATTTTGAAAAATTAATAAATGAATATACTGATGATTGTTTAGAAAATACTTTTTTAAAAAAGGCAAATAAACAACTTTCAATAGGCTTTGTATCTTCACAATACAACATGAGTTTTATTAAAAAATCATTGGAAGAAGTGATATTGAATATCAAATTTTCAATAAAAAAATAAAAGAAGATAAGCCTGAAAAAATCACTTTTTCATTGATTTTTACTAAAAAATTAGCAAAAATCAATTATTTTGTTAAATTTTCATTTGATTCTAAGAGATTTTTTATTTACTATAAACTTAAAAAAATCGCTTTAATATTACATATAAATTAATAGATATAAATGACTTGATTTTATTATACATTTATTTTCAAATCATATTTCTTCAATTAATTATGAAAATAAAAATTAAATAGTGTTATAGGAACACTAGCAACTAAAAAAGAGGCTATATATAATATTTCAACAAAATTCAATTTATTATATAAAAATGAATTTTATGAAAATTTAGATTTAAGTAATTTAAACAATTATTTATATTATGATGAAAACTTTAATATAAGTTTTTATGAAGAAAAGTTTGCTGACTTTGATTTATTTCAAACTTAATAAAAATAATTGATATGTTTAATTACTATCAAACTCAATCAATGGACTTTAATAGATTGTATGAACAAAACATTTCAGTTTATACAAAAACTTAATTAATTATGCTTCTTTTGATTGCACATTAGATAATTTAAGTAACTTTTTAACTAAATTATCAGCTCAAAAAGATATTGCCGCTTTACCTTTTAGTGCGCTTGAAAATCTTGAAAATTATCAAAGTGAAAAAGAACAATATATAGCTAAATATTACTTTCAAGAAAATGAAAATTTAGTAATAAAATATAGCTATGATCTTCAAAAAGTAATAATAATATGTCAAGAAAGTTTTGAAACACAAGGTAATTTATTTAGAACATTTAAACACTATTTTAAATATTTTTTAAAAACTTTTCAAGAGATTTTACTCTTAATGAAAAAATAAATCAATTTGAAAAATAACTATTGAAAAATAGTATTAAATCTTTAAGATTTAATATACAATAGTTATTTTTTTAATATAATTTTTAAAAATATAAGGAGTCTATATGAAAAAGTCTAAAAAATTATTATTAAAATCATCTACATTATTTTTAATGACAGCTACTGGTTTTTTAACTCTAGCTTGCAATAAAAACCAACCAAAACCCGAACTTAAAAAAGTAAATTTAGGTTCTTCTTTTTCAGCTATTGAAGAATTTAAAGCAGAAGATACTTATCCTGAAATAACTGCTTTATTTTCAAATTCATTAGTTGATAATTACTTAAATTCTTCTACTTCAAATGCTGATGCTGAAAAGAAAATAATTAATATTAAAACAACCTATTTATTAGCTAAAAAAATAAAAGAAAGTCATAATTCTTTACTTTCAATTAGTTCAGATAGTGAAATAGCTTCATCTCCACTTAAAAAGAATATTGATTCAATCATTGCTGATTATAATGCAAATTGCTGATAATAAATTAAATATGATGCAATAGTAAACAATCAACATATTTCAGATCAATCAGCTTTTGATTTATTTTTGATTCTTTAAGTAAATTAAACAAAGCAATAGATGATTTAAAAATAGAACTTGCAAAAGCTTCAAAAAATACTGAAGATGCTTTTAATAGTTTAAAAAGTCAAATTTTTGATCAAATCTCTTTACCAATAAATCAAAAAATAAATGAAGCATTTAAGAACAATTTAAAAGGCTTATTTGTTAGAACCTTAAATTCTATGCTGATCCTAATGCTGAAAATGTTTTAACTTCACTTCAAGCTTTAGCTAACAAATATAATGATATTTATTAATAGTAAAGAATTTTTAACATTTAAAGAACTATAATGATGCTTTTCAAGGTAAAGATTTAATAGCTTTAGTTTAGCTATTAAAAACAAATACAATGATTTAAAAGCAAGATTTTAGATGATGAAAAAATAAAGATTGAAATTTAGATAATATAGATGAAATAAGAACTAAATTAGATGAATATAAATCTAT